>CAKZON010000122.1 GCA_937136425.1 uncultured Crocinitomix sp. | reverse complement strand
CACACCATGCCCTGTGCAATCTGCAACCGCAAAAAACAATTCATCTCCATGCCGTTCTATCCAATAAAAATCTCCTGCAACTACATCCTTTGCCTGATGTAAAATAAAACCATCAACCCCATTATCTTTAAACGAACTTTTAGGGGGCAGCATGGCCGTTTGAATTTTTAAAGCATAACGAATCGAATCCATTATATCTCTATTTTTAGACTCAATTAGCAGCTTTTGAGAAAGCGTTAATTTTCGCTGAACTTCATCTGTATTTAAGACTTTTCGTGCATAAGGAATTAAAAACAAAGCAAGAACAACAATTACACCTAATGCAATTAATAGTTCTTTAAAAAAACGCTCGTTAACCAAAGTTTTGAATTCCGAAAACTCAATGTCCGCCTCTAAAACAGCAACAACCTCTCCACTACTATTCCTTATTGGATAAAATGACGATAACCACGAACCATTTTCCGACTCGTACATAGGTATTACTCCACCAGATTCCATATTGTCGCGTAATTCCTTAGGTGGCTGTTTGTAACTGTTTTTATAATCTACAAAATCATCAGACCGAATACCATAAACAAATCCATCAGTTTCTTTATCATACACCAATGTGTACATAGGACTTAAATTATTCTCCTCTACCACAATTTGCAATCGACTGCTTATTGCTTTGTATAAAGGATCATTCTTTATAGTATCCTGATTTGTATTAACTCCATAACTGGCCATCAGATTCTCATGCTCATCTCCATCAATATTTACAGCCATAGAAGTTACAATCGCCGTTAGCTTATCATATTGTCTTTGTTCTTGCAAAGCAAGAGCATTGAAATAAGAAAAAACAATAAAAAATGTTGTAATGAAAATAATGCATACGTATATGATCAACATTATTCGTGTAGCGAGATTTCCTAAAATTCTATTAATTAATGAACTCATTAATCTATACCAGTGATTGTTTGAATTGGAAGTTACTAATTTTATTTTCAATTAAGTAAGTGAATTATTCAAATGCTAAAATTCTTAGACCAAAGGTGGTTTTGAGATGATTAATTTTAATAATCATTCGTTTATTTGCGAAAAATGCAAATCCATATAAGTCATTGCACAATTCAATAATGCGTATATTATACAACCTTTATATCTTTGAACACATAGTTTAAGAGCGAAAATCCTACATATATGAGTATTACTAAAGACAAATTAAACAAGGTCGTTGATGCAATTAAGAACGAATCGGCCATTGAACGTATCTCACAATTCGACACTGAAGAAACTAAAAAAATTCAAGGCATTTCAATGCGACACCCTTTTTCTAAAGAAGGTGTTGAAGGAAGATTAAAATATATTAAAGAGAATTTAGGTCATCAACTCCCCTATTTATCAGGTGATAAAAAATTTGAGGACAATGACATGCTCAAAGGAAATATAGAAAACTATATAGGAATGACCCAATTACCAACAGGTGTATTTGGTCCTTTAGTGATCAATGGAGTTAACGCTTCGGGAGCATTCTA
Organism: uncultured Crocinitomix sp.; assembly: GCA_937136425.1. GTDB lineage: Bacteria > Bacteroidota > Bacteroidia > Flavobacteriales_D > Crocinitomicaceae > Crocinitomix. The sequence goes on along the minus strand of CAKZON010000122.1, from coordinate 27,538 downwards.
TATACCTTTAGCAACTAGCGAAGGTGCATTAGTGGCATCTTATGCTAGAGGAGCAAAAGCTTGCAAAGATGCCGGAGCAATTGTTTCTGTTTGTTTAATGGAAGGGGTGCAACGTTGTCCTGTTTTTAAGTTTAATGAACTTTTAGAGATTGGACAATTTGTGGTTTGGTTAATGGAGCAAAAAGAGGAATTCAAAAAAATCACAAATGCATCCAGTAATTATGCGGAGTTGATTGACATGGAAATGAATATTGAAGGAAACCAAGTTATTGTCACCTTTGAATTTATGACTGGAGATGCAGCAGGGCAAAATATGGTTACCATTTGTACCAACGAAATTTGCCAATATATTGTTGAAAACACTCCTGTAACACCTAAAGCATGGTATATCGAAAGTAACTTCTCTGGCGATAAAAAAGCCACATCTATTTCCTATACATCTGTACGTGGAAAAAATGTAACCGCCGAAATAAAATTACCAGAAGAGATTGTCAACAACGTATTAAAAACCACTCCTGCCAAAATGTATGATTATTGGCGGACTTCATTTATGGGAGCTGTTAAATGCGGTGCCATGGGTGCCCAAGGTCACTTTTCAAACGGATTGGCAGCGTTATTTATTGCTTGTGGACAAGATGCAGCATGTGTCTCTGAAGCATCAGTAGGAATAACGAGAATGGAAATTATGGAAGACGGCAGTTTGTATTGCGCTGTTACCATGCCTAACTTAATAGTTGGAACCGTTGGAGGAGGAACCTCATTGCCTACCCAACGCGAATGTTTAGAATTAATGGATTGTTACGGCGCAGGTAATGCTAAAAAATTCGCAGAAATTTGTGCAGGAGTTTGTTTATCTGGTGAAATTTCAATTATTGCCGCTATGTCTGCTGGTCATTTTGCTTCTGCCCATCAAAAATTAGGGCGCAAATAATTTGATATGTCTGAAAATGATGCTCCATATTTAAAGCGCTTTTATATTTACCAAAAAGAGCGATTTCCGATTCTCATGAATCTGATCGCCGTAATGGTATTCACATTTTCTGCTATTTCTTTTTCAAGAATATGCAGAGGAGCTGAAGGTTTTGTGCCATGGGACACTTATTTAATTGGTTGCTTTGCCACTTTCACACTCTTTTTGTTAGTACGCATATTTGATGAGTTTAAGGACAAAGAAGATGATGCACTTTATAGAAAATACCTCCCTGTACCAAGAGGATTAGTTTCGTTGAAAGAGTTGAGAAATATTGGAATTGTAGTAGGAGTTTTACAAATCTTATCAATTGCTGTTTTTCAATTACCAATGCTATTGCTTTATTTAATTGTAATTGCTTATTTGTGTTTGATGGGAGTAGAGTTTTTTGTCCCTACCTTTTTAAAGAAAAGACAAATTTTATACATCACTTCGCACATGATTATAATTCCGTTGTTAGATATTTACTCGAGCGGGTTAGATTGGCATTTATCAGGAGAGCAACCCCATTTTGGATTACTATTCTTTTTTGCAGTTTCATTTATGAATGGAATTGTAGTAGAATTTGGTCGTAAATTAAAAGCGCCTGCAGACGAAGAAGAAGGCGTTGTATCTTACACTAAAATGTGGGGAACTAAACGAGCAACCTATATATGGATGCTCTCAGTTTTGGTAACCTTAGCATTGGCAACCGTTGCAGCTAACTACGCTCAATACGGCTTACCTGCTTTTATTATTCTCACAAGTATAGCTTTATTGACTGTTATTCCTGGATTCATGTTTGTCAGAAACCCTTCTAAAAAAGTGGCTAAAGGCGTTGAAACCATGTCAGGTATTTGGACAATTGGCATGTATTTAACATTGGGCGGAATTCCAATGCTCATGAACTTAATTCAAGGCTAATCATGAAAATTTACGATTCACAACATAAAAATTTAACTGTTTCAGCTGTAGGAGGAAAAGGTCTAAACCTTTACCGTTTATTGGCTTTAGGATTAAATGTCCCCAATTTTGCGGTGTTAGATCAAATCAATTTAGTGGATTTAATTCCTGCAGAAATTCAAAACATTGACAGTTACCCTGAAATAATTGAGACGATAGATGCTTATGAATTTCCTTCTAATTTTTTAGAACAACTGGGCCATTGCTTTACAGACTATAAAGACAAGTTATTTGCGATACGCTCATCAGCCCTAATGGAGGATGGAAAACAATTTTCATTTGCAGGTCAATTTGAAACACATTTATATGTGCAATGGGAAGACATTCCAACATTTGTAAAAAACATTTGGAAGTCTAATTTCTCAGATCGCGTATCCACTTATTTAAACACGAACAAACTAGAGGCGCAATTTGGTATTGCTGTTGTAATTCAAGAAATGATCGACCCAGATGTTTCTGGTGTTGCTTTTGGACTTAATCCCAATACCGGAGCTGAAGATTCTAAAGTAATCTGTTCTGTTTATGGTGTAGGAGAAGGTTTAGTATCTGGTGAATTAAATGCTGATACGTTTAACTTAGATGGATCAAACATAAGTTCTGACATTGTTTTAAAAGAACAAAAAGCCGTGCGTGCTTCATCCGGTCAAATTGAATTCATCAATGTGGATTCTGATCAACAAGAAAAAGCGACATTAAATTCAGATCAAATCTTATTTATAGCGGCTCAATTAACCCTCTTAGAAAAAAAATTAGGCGCCCCACAAGATATTGAATTTGCAGTAAAAAATGACATCATTTATTTATTGCAAACCCGACCAATAACAGCAATTATTCAAAAACCAACAACTGCTACTGGTAAAAACAGAATTATTTGGGACAATAGTAATATTGTTGAATCCTATCCTGGTGTAACTACTCCCCTCACCTTTTCATATATAAAAACGGCATACGAAAGCGTTTATAGACAATTAGCCTTGTTGATGGGAGCAAGTAAAAAAACAGTAAGCGAAAACAATGCTGTTTTTGCAAATATGCTTGGCTTAATAAATGGGCGCGTTTATTATAACTTGCTATCGTGGTACAAAGTACTTGCCTTGTTTCCTGGTTATTCGCTTAATGCACAGTTCATGGAAAACATGATGGGTGTAAAAGAGCGATTTGAATTGGAAAAGGACACAACCACTTCGAAATTGAGCGCCCTTTATCGTACGGGCATTATGCTTTTTAAAATCGTTGGTCATTCGTTCACCATAAAAAAAACTTCTCGTTTGTTTTTAGAGGATGTAAACGCTGCTCTAGACCGATTGAAAGCAATGGATTTAGACAATATGACCGCTTACGAACTTAAATCTGCTTGGATTAAGCTTGACGCTGAACTAACGGCAAAATGGAAAGCTCCGGTAATCAATGATAGTTTTGCTATGATTTATTTTGGGCGCTTGCAAAAAATGATTGAGAAGTATGGTATTAGTGATAATCCAAACTTGCAAAATGATTTATTGTGCGGTAGTAAAGACATTATTTCTGTAGAACCCATTCACAGAAGTATTGAACTTGCAACCGCTATTAGCAAAGACCGTGAATTAAAACAGTTGTTTTTAGAAAAGAACACGGTTGACATATGGGAACAACTAAATGGACATCCGTTTAAAACAAAAATTCAAGCTTATATTGACAAGTTTGGCGACCGTTGTGTTGGAGAATTAAAACTAGAAACAGTTTCTTTTAAACAAGACCCTACGTTATTTTTAGGAACTCTAAAAGCATTTGTTAAGCAAAATGTTACAACTAAAAGCACAGCATCTACCATAGATCAAGATTTGAGAAACGCAGCCGAGAAAGAAGTCAAACAAGCGTTAAAAAATAAGCCTTACAAACGTTATAAGTTTAATAAAGGATTGAAAAAAACACGTTACTTCGTAAGCAATCGGGAGAATTTAAGATATGAGCGTACTCGCGTTTTTGGAATTACTCGTGAAATTTTCACAGCAATTGGTAAGCGTTTTGAATCCAATAAAGCCATTTCACATCACCGCGATATTTTTTATCTCACTAAAGAAGAAATTTTTGCATTCATTGATGGTACTTCTGTCATGAGGGATTTAAAGTCTCACATTGAGATTCGTAAAAAAGAATTTGAAAATTATAAAAACCAAGAAGTACCTGCTGAACGTATTACAACTTTTGAAACCGTTAACTATGGCAATGACTTTTTTAATAACTCTCTAGAAATTGATCCTGACGCAGATTTAAAAGGATTGGGATGTTGCCCAGGAGTAATTAAAGCAAGGGTTCGCTTAGTTAAACATCCAGACGAGGTTGAAAGTTTGGACGGAGACATCCTTGTAACTTCAAGCACAGATCCAGGATGGGTTACATTGTTTCCAACTGCATCTGCAATAATAGTTGAACGTGGCAGCTTATTAAGTCATTCTGCAATCGTTTCGCGCGAAATGGGAATTCCGTGCATTGTTGGAGTAACAGGTTTATTAAAACAGCTTAAAACAGGAGATTTAATTGAAATGAACGGAAGTACAGGAACCATAAAAAGAATTGAAAATGAGTGAGACACACTTAGATAAAGTCAATTTTGAATTCATTAGGTATGCCAACTGTTGGGAGGATGCTGATGTGCTTATAGAAGGATTGAATCTCAATCATAATTCTAAAATTATGTCAATAGCATCTGCCGGAGACAATTGCTTTTCCCTACTAAGCAAAGCTCCTCAAAAAGTAATTGCAGTTGACATAAGTGAAGTACAGCTTTTTTTGGTTGAACTCAAAAAAACAGCTATTAAACGACTTGATTATAGTGATTTCTTAGAGTTTATTGGCATTCGAAAATCGAAAAAAAGACGCTCTATTTTTGCATTAATTAAATCAAATTTAAGTGCGAACTGTCGTCAATATTGGGAGAATCAGTTGTCACAAATAGAACAAGGTTTAATTCATCAAGGCAAATTTGAAAAATACTTTCAATTATTTAAAAACGAAGTTTTGCCAACTGTTCATAACCGCACAATTGTTAATCAATTATTTGCTAAAAAAAATACTGCTGCCCAAACTGATTTCCACGATCAAATATGGCATACACCAGCTTGGGAGAAAATGTATCGTCAGTTTTTTGGTGTTGAAATGATGGGAACTCATGGCAGAGATCCTGAATTTTTAAAACATGTAAAAGGTTCTGTTCCAGATTTAATTTTAAGCAGAGAAATGGAACATTTGCGCAAAGAAGAATGCCAGCGCAACTACTTTCTTTATTACATTTTATACAATGAGTTTAACGAAGCTTTTTTGCCTCATTATTTAAGAGAAGAAAATTTTTACAACATAAAAACTAATATTGATCGGTTAGAATTACACCATGGTTTATTAGACACAGCATTGGACAATCATCCCAATTGTACGCATTTTAACTTAAGTGATATTTTCGAGTATATGGATACTGACCTCTTTAGAAAAGTATCAAAAGATTTAATCAAACGATCAGCTGATAAAGCCATTATTGCTTATTGGAACTTAATGATTCCTCGTTATATTTCTTCTGCATTTTCTAATGAGGTGGATTATTTAAAAGAACAATCTGAAACGTTAAAAGAAAAGGATCTCGGATATTTTTATGCGAATCTTATTTTCGATCAAAAAAAATGACACAACAAGAGCTAATCAATATGGCCATTTATGCAGGACTTTTTCTTGCGTTGTTTGGAATTGCCGAGCTTTTGTATCATTACGCAAAAGTATATGTTGAAATAACTCGAAAAACTGTGCACATTGGCACAGGGTTAATTACATTAAGTTTCCCCATTTTTCTAACCACACATTGGTCTGTTTTGATATTAACAGTATCTTTTGTTGCCATTTTAGGAATTAGCAAAAAATTTGATTTATTAAAATCAATAAACGGCATAAGTCGCAGTTCTAGAGGATCAATCCTTTACCCAATTATCATTTACTTAACCTATTGGATATTTACCATTTTTGATGATGTGCTATTTTTCTATTTGCCCATTTTAATATTAGCAATATGTGATCCAATTGCGGCCTTAACAGGAAAAAAGTGGCCCATTGGTAAATACAAAATATTCAAAGAAACAAAGACATTAATGGGCTCCTCTTGTTTTTTTGTTAGCTGCGTAATTTTAACTACGTCCTTTGTAATTCCTTTAAGAGACAATTGGATTGAAATTGTTTGCGTTACGTTTTTCATTAGTTTTATAACAACGCTGGTTGAAGCAGTGTCACAAAAAGGATGGGACAACCTGTTTATCCCTTTAAGTGTTACGGCCTCATTACTACTCAGTCAATATTTATTTCATTTTTAATGATGACAGAAATTAGAATAATCAATCCTGAAGTTAATGCTGATTTAGAGCACTTTTATGCTGTAGGAAAAGCCGTGCGCAACAGTATCGCCTTTCAAGAAATTGGTTGGAACGACGACCATGGTTTGGATCAAATTATTGGAGAAAGCAATTTGAGTTTGCAATTGTTTACAGCAAAATCAAACGAAGGTATTGGTAGAATTGCTGCCATTAAGTTTGACAATCAAGAAGAAGGAATTATTGGCTGGTATGAAAGTGCCGACTCGCAATCGCTGAGTGATTCATTAATGAAGGCAGCCATAGATTTTTTAAAAACCTGTGGCTGTAAAAAAGTTATTGGGCCAATAAATGGAAGTACTTGGAACAATTATCGATTTAATAAAACAGCCGAACAACCTATTTTACCTGGAGAACCTTTTCAACCGCTTTATTATATTCGATTATGGGAAAAATATGGTTTTAACGAGTATTCAACTTATGAAACTACTCTTGCTCCAAATGATCTTTTTGAACCTATGACAATGGATGAGGGACAGGAATTAGCGCAACAGTTCAATTTAAAGGTTGTATTCTACCCAACAGAACCAAGTTCTGATTTTTTGGACAAGATGTACGATTTTTATCATGCTTGCTTTCAATCAAATCCTTTGTTTCACCCTATAGATAAAGAAGCATATCACAAACTATCAAATAAGTTTGCACAAATATTAAATGCAGAACATTCACTACTGGTTACGGACAAAGAAGATAACCCCATTGCGGTAACACTTACTTATAATGACGTATACCATGCCTTATACGAAGAAGGAAAAATCAAAGATCAATTACACGCTAAAAGTCGCTTATTAATAAAAACAATTGCCACGCATCCTGATTGGCAAGGAAAACAAATTGGCACCTTAATGATTAACTTAGTTCATAACCTTGCAAATGAGTCAGGCTATGAGGAGATTTACCATTTATTGATGTTTAACAACAACTTATCTGCCACAAAGGGTAAAGAAAAATTTGTGACAAAAAAAGTAAGAGAATACGCCATTTACACAATGGACATATGATAGAATCTTTATCACATCCTGTTTTTCATGACCTGCAATATTCTTTTGAACATTATGCAGATCGTATAGCCGTTATTGATAAAGATGGTTGTAAATATACTTATGCAGAATTTGAGCAGTTTATTTTAGGTGCTTATCAAAATCTGTTAGAAAAAGGAATAAAAAAAGGGAGTAAAGTATTGGTTGCCGTTCCTATGTCAATGGAGCTTTACGCTATATTAGAAGCATTATTTGCCTTTGGAGCAACAGCTATTTTTTTAGACCCTTGGATGAAAGGAAAGAAGATGGGAAGCGTTATCAATCAAGTAAAACCTGATTTATTTATAGTTACAAAAAAACTGAGCAGAATTACGTGGCTGTTACCAGCAACATGGGCATTAGATAAATGGAAGGTAAATGGAGCAACAAAAAATTCAGATCAATCACTCGAATTAGCTAGCATTTATAAAGCACTTGACGTTAAAGATGAGGACAATGCTTTAATTACATTTACAAGTGGAACGAGTGGAGAACCAAAAGGAGCAAACCGAACCTTTTCATTTTTATATGCACAAGCAGAGACTTTAAAAGCCCACCTTGGCACAAACGCTCCTCCCTCTATTGACTATACTAATTTTCCTATTGTTGGCTTAGCAGCCTTTGCTCTAGGAAATAGCGTAGCAATTCCTCAAATAAATCTTATGAAATTGCATCAATCCAATTCGCAAGAGGTGATTGAGCAAATAACAAAACAAGAAGTAGACAGACTAATTGTTTCTCCCTCTCTTTTAAGAAAAGTTTTAGAAACAATTAGCAATAATCATTCTATTAAAACAGTGATGACTGGTGGTGCGCCCATATCCATTCAATTGGTAAAAACAGCTCTTGAAAAATGCCCCACTATTTATTTCGAAGCGATTTATGGCTCAACCGAAGCAGAACCAATTTGTATCACAACGTTTACTGAAATCAACAATCAACTTGAGCAACCTTTAAAAGGTGTTTATGTAGGTGCTCCTGTTAAAGAAGTACAAGTAAAAATTGTTGATTACACCTTGGAGAAGCCAAGTGATTATAAAGACGGAATAATTGATGCCAATGATTTTATTAAACGTCAATTACCTCCTGGATATATTGGGGAAATTGTTGTTACAGGCGACCATGTAAACAAAAACTACTACAAAAACCCAAAAGCATTTAAGCTAAATAAAATTGTTGATAAAGACGGAGAAATATGGCATAGGACAGGTGATATTGGCTACCTTGAAGAGGACGTTTTATATTTGGTTGGCCGTGACCACCGCATTATGCATGATACAGATAAAGATTATCACCCCTATCCAATTGAACAGTTTTTAGAACTTAAATTTGGTATTTCAGATTTAGGCTATATTCAAAATATTGACGGTGATTTTTGTCTTTTCTATTTCAGCCATAAAGACTTTGATGAGTCTGAAATTAAATTAGCAATAGAAGGTTCTAGTTATCCTATTGATAAAATCATAAAAACAAAAAAGCCACTCCGCCGTGATGCACGCCATAAAAGCAAATTGCAAATAGAAGATTTAGTTCTATAAAAGCATTGAATTTATTAAAAATTGAAGCAATGAAATTACCTCCACAGCCAAAAGGGCATCCAATTATAGGGCATTTAATGGGTTTTAAAAATGACCCCATTAATTTCATGATGAACTCTGCTGCAGAGCATGGAGATATTTTACTATTCAAATTATTAAATAAGAAGATTTACTTCCTAAATAATCCTGAATACATTAGACACGTTTTACACAACAACCATAAAAACTACCATAAAAGTCCAGGGTATAAGCCGTTACGTTTATTGGGCGGCATGGGAATTTTTACTAGTGACGGAGAGCAATGGCTAAAACAACGAAAGTTGTACCAACCTGCTTTTAGTCATAAAAGCATTGAAACATATTCGCATTCAGTTATTAAAAACACCAATGATATTTTAGATGACTGGACCTTGCAAATGGAGAAAGGCGAATCGATAAATATGTCTCGCGAAATGATGAAAGTTACAATGGCCATCATTAGTGAAACACTTTTTTCTACCAAAATTGATTATCAATCTAACCTGTGGGATGCTGTGAGCTATGCTTTAGGATGGATTAATGATAGAGCCTTAAAAAATCCATTTGTATTACCGGCTAATTGGCCCACTCCAAAAAATAAAAAATTTCATGCCGCCGCGGCAGAATTAAACGCCTTAGTTTATAAAATTATTGAGGAGAAAAAAGCGCAAAACAACAATCCAAATGATTTGCTTTCGAGATTTATGAATCCTGGTGGTGATTTGGAAGGCTTAAATGCTCAAGAGCTAAGAGATGAAGTAATGACCATTTTCATTGCTGGTCACGAAACTTCTGCCAATGTTTTAATGTGGACGTTTTACGAATTGTGCCGTCATCCTGCGATAGAAAAGAAACTTTATGATGAAGTTACTCAATTAGGTGATCGCGAACTCAATTATAAGGACTTATATCACCTTGAATATACAGCTCAGGTTTTAAATGAAGTGATGCGACTTTATCCACCTGTTTGGCATATGGGCCGTCAAAATTTAGCTCCTGACAAAATTGGAGATTATGAATTGCCTACAGGTTCACATGTGCGCATTAGCCCGCTCGTTTTGCACCGCCATCCTGATTACTGGGAAAACCCTAATGATTTTGACCCAGAACGTTTTTCTAAAGCAAACATGGATCACCAAAAACCTTTTTCATTTATACCATTTGGTGGTGGGCCGCGTTTATGTGCCGGGCGGAATTTTGCAATGATGGAAATGGTATTGATTTTAGCAAAAGCTGTGCAACGATTCAAAATAGAAACAAACGAGAATTATTACGTTGAAATGGGACCATTGATGACACTACGGCCAAAAGATGACATTCTTTTAAAGCTTGTGCGGCGTTAGTTCACAATTATTTTTGAGCTTCTAATTAATTTCTAAAGGAATATCTTGAAATAGGATTGTAAATTCTGCTCCATTATTATTTCGATATGAAATTTGAGCAGAAATTTGCTCCGTCAATGCGGTAATAATTTCAGTTCCTAAGGATCCTGAACTGGTCAAATTAAATTCTGCCGGCAATCCAATTCCATTATCCTTTACTATTAGTTCATACCCATCTGCATCACTTTTTAAGGTTACACTCAACTCTGGATTCAACACCCCTTCAAATGCGTGTTTAACAGAGTTGGTTATTAACTCAGAAATAATTAACCCAAGCGGAACTGCAACATCTAAATTCAATGTTACCTCCTCTGATTCTACACTAGATTTTAAATGCGTTGTCATCAACTGTTGAGAATTCATAAAATCCTCCAAGTAAGATTTAAAATCAACTCGATTTAATTTATCTTCTTGATACAATTTTTGATGAATCAAAGCGATAGCCTCCACCCTTCGTTTACTTTCATTTAAAACCTCCGCAACCTCATCCCCTTCAACAGACCTGCTTTGTAAAGACATTAATGAAGAAATGATTTGCAAGTTATTTTTTACACGGTGATGTATCTCTTTAATCAATATTTGCGAATTATTATGTTGTGCAGAAATCTCTTTATTTTGAATCTCTAATTCATAATTGGCAATGATTAAAGCCTCTTCTTTTTTATAAATTGTGCGGCTATAGTAAATCATTATCACCAATACAATTCCTGCTGTTCCTGTTGCATTAATAAAATTTACATAATCTGTATATTCACTTGACAATTGATAGATTCCAGTATTGTTATGATACACATACCAAATTAGAACAGAAACTGCAACAATTGAACTGTTGAATAAAACAACTACAACAAAGTTCCAAACTGGATTTATTAAAAATACAATGGGAAGCAAAAACATGAAATAATAAAACCCTGCACTCCAACCTAAATAATGTGTATGAATTACAATTTCTATTAAGACAACATATGCAGTTATAAAAAAAGTAGGCTTAGTTTTCAATCGTCCCTTTTTCAAAAACACATAGAGAGCAATGAAAATAATCGACCCAACTATTGGACTAATCAAGACGCCATAAGCTCCTGAAATCAAAAGAATCAAAGAAATATAAACATTAGTTAGCAAGCCCATTATTAATGCTGGGAACAATACTTCTTTAAATCTATCTTGTATAGGTCTCTTAATTGTCAAAAATAAAATGTGTTAAGTGGAAGCCACGTTCTATTAATTTATTCAAAAATAACCGTATTTCATAGCACATGATCGATCAATTTTATTAAAAATGATAATAATCAGTCGTAAATGCTATTTCATAAATGGATTCTTAAATTAAATAAAACACCTCAACAAGTCTTTTTTAAGTGTTAAAAACGTGGAATATCTTCAACTCTATTATTATCAAGAATTAAAGGCAATTGTTATAAATCTGTTATAATCTTGTCTGCATAGACTGCTTTTCCTACTTTAGGTTCGTTAATAATATAAACTACTGCTATTTGGGTAAACTAAAATTGATAATTGTTCTGGCGATAATCGCTTTTTCAGCTAAAGAAAATTATGCTCAATATAATTTTGAAAATCATGATCTCATTGATCAACAGTATCAACTCGTTTATGCTGGATGCAAAAACCAAATTATAATATCAGGTTTATCTAACATTCATCATGCCTACCTAACCTCTTCGGCGTCTGCTGTTACACAACTAAATGACAGTACTTATAGGTTAAAACCAAGATATAGAACGCATATGGACACGCTCCGGCTATTTATCAATGATGAATTTGTGCAAAAAGAACTTTTTCTAGTCATGCACCCACCCGTTTCTTCTGTACAGTTAGGAAACATTGCTTCTGAACAAGCTAGCATAGATACAATTTTAAACAATATCAACCTTAACTTAATTACTGAAAGCTTATACAAAGACTATGAAATCATTAAAAGTTTTCAAATAAAAACTATGAATGCAGATGGAGAAGTAATTAAGATCTTTCCAATAACCAATGGCGTAACACTCACTAAAGAGCACTTAGAAACAATCAAGACATTGCAAAAAGGTGATCAAATAGAAGTTGGAGATATTAAAGTTCGAAGTGCCCAAGGCATGACAAGAAGAAAACCCAACTTTATTGTAACGGTTTGATAGGGAAAAAGTTTAATAGTAGATAATTTTGACCATTCTGAGGAAATTCCAAAAAAGGTGAATCTACTTTAATATTCTAGTGGAATTGCGTGTCCCTCCATTAATTTAACACCATATTTTTCTTTAAAACGAGCTTTATTCGAGTCACTAGATGTATTTACAATTCGGCTTTTTGGACTTGAAAAACCAACAATTGCAAACAATTCACGATTCCCAAAATCAATTTTTTCAAACCTCTCTAAACTTGATTGTAATTGAAGGACCGCCCTCTTTCTTGCTTTACTTCTACCACCTGCAGTTGTGTCCTTTATTTCCACGTAGTAAAATTGATGATCATTATAAACCAAGGCATCACAACGTTTACCGGAATCATTGATAATACAAGCATCAAATTTTACAAATGTAAATGGCTTTTTCGATTTATTAAGGATTACGATTTGATATTTGTCATTTTTACCAACTAGTTGACAAGGTTGAGATTTATCTTTTTTGTCATCATCATAAATAAATGCTTCTCGATCGATACAATCTACAAAAGGCAATTTTAATGGATCACATGCACATTTACGATTCGTACAATTTCCAATATGCTTTATTATTTCTCCTTTCATTAGATATCCATCAATCGATCAAAATCATCACTCATTTCATCTGAAATTTCGTCGATCACATTATCACCAATTAATCCAGTTTCACGATCTAAAATTTGAATAGCTGTGCCATTTTGAATTGAGTAGGCGTTAAAACTTTCTGGATTAAGCCAATTTTCATCTTTTAGCACGCTTGCTATTTTATCAAAATCACCAGCAGTGACTCCTTCTCTTACAGAAATTTTGAATGCATACAGCATATTGTTAAATGCTGACAGGATATATGGACTATGAGTTGTATAGGTATGAATATAAGTATTATCTAAATTACCATCCTTTCTTTCTTGCTCTAAATATTTCACCAAACTATATTGCGCTTTTGGAAATAAGTTAATCTCAGGTTCTTCAATAACATATGATCCATTGGCATGCCATGACGAGCGTCCTACTATTGTTAGTATCAAAGGTATCAAACTTTGAAACCCAGTAGCAGATTCTGATAATGCAACACTCTTCTTTGCAGAATAGAATAATCTCGCCTGTCCATTAACCTTTTTAAATTGTGTTCCTTTTTTTATAAATCCAAGATCTAATTCATCAAGGTTTTCAAAATGTTTTTCATATTCAGACGCAAAAGTCAATATATGCTTTGGTATCGGAACATTATTGTTCATCAACCCAAATAATGCTCCACTTAATATTGGTACAATAATCCTTTCAGCAGGGATGTAATTCGTAGCTGAAGACAGCAAATCTATTTCTGTTCTTTGCAGTACAACTAATAGCAGATGTAGCTCCTCTTTGGAAAAAACATCACTTTCTAGGGAAAAACTTCCCCCAAAATCTAGATATTCTTTAATATTAAATTTGTTATTCGGATTTCTAAAATCTAACAGTGAAAATGCCGCCTGCATTCTAAAAAAAGAAAGTTTTCGACTAAACTCTAAAATAATTTCATGTGATCTTTCCAATTCTAAAGCCTCAATACTAGACTCTAATTGTCTAAATTTAATTTCAAATTTTCTATTGAATAGAATTTTACCCCTCGCATATTTAAAAGAGTGTAATTCTGAGTCAAATTCAATTATTGATTTTGAACTTATGAAATTATGAATATTTAAATCCCTTAGAGCATCTTCAAATTTCAAAGCCTCAAAACTCTTTCCAGTTTCAGATCTTTCTAAATACTTCTTCCACTCAAGATCATCCTTTTCTAAAAAACTCAATGGAGACTTACAAATCGTATACAACTTAGCCAATGTACTTTTACCACTAGATTGTGGTCCAATGAATACATTCACATTACGCAAATCTAATTCTGCGTGTTCAATGGGTCCGAAATTTTTTACAATAAATTTTGCTTGCATTTGTTTTTGTGTTCATTCAAAGTTAATGAACTTTATTAATTCAATCAACTTCAGTACAAGAGACTAGTCTCTTACATATTACGTCTATACTGTCCTCCAACTTCAAACAACGCTTGCGTAATTTGACCCAATGAGCAAAATTTCGTTGCCTCCATTAAGTATGCAAAGATGTTTTCGTTTTGCACGGCTGCTTTTTGAATTGTTGCTAAAGTTTCAGCAACTTTATCTTCATGTGCTTTTTGTAATTCATTAAGCATTGAGATTTGGTATTGCTTTTCATCTTCAGTTGCTCGAATAACCTCTGCCGGAACAACAGTTGGCGAGCCTTTTTTATTCAGGAAAGTATTCACTCCAATAATTGGGAAGTCTCCATTATGCTTCAACGTTTCATAATACAAACTCTCTTCTTGTATTTTACTACGTTGATACATTGTTTCCATTGCTCCAAGCACTCCTCCACGCTCAGTAATTCTATCAAACTCTGTTAAAACAGCTTCTTCAACCAAATCAGTTAGTTCTTCAATAATAAAAGCTCCTTGAATTGGGTTTTCATTTTTGGCTAAACCTAACTCTTTATTAATAATTAACTGAATGGCCATGGCACGTCTTACAGATTCTTCTGTAGGTGTTGTAATGGCTTCGTCATAAGCATTTGTATGCAATGAATTACAGTTATCGTAAATAGCATACAGGGCTTGCAAGGTTGTTCTAATATCATTAAAATCAATTTCCTGCGCATGAAGCGATCTTCCGGAAGTTTGAATGTGATATTTTAACATTTGCGCTCGAGCGTTTGCCTTATACTTATTTTTCATGGCTTTTGCCCAAATTCTTCGAGCAACTCTACCAATTACAGCATATTCTGGATCAATTCCATTAGAGAAAAAGAACGAAAGGTTAGGACCAAATTTATTGATATCCATTCCTCTACTCAAATAATACTCAACATATGTAAACCCATTAGCCAAAGTCAATGCCAATTGTGTAATTGGGTTTGCTCCAGCCTCTGCAATGTGGTATCCTGATATAGAAACAGAATAAAAATTACGTACACCGTTATCAATGAAATACTCTTGCACATCTCCCATTAATCTCAACGCAAATTCAGTTGAGAAAATACAAGTGTTTTGTGCTTGATCTTCTTTTAAAATATCTGCTTGAACAGTTCCACGTACCTGAGCCAAGGTGTCTATTTTAATTTTACCATAAATATCAGCAGGTAAAACTTGATCTCCAGTAACACCGAGTAGCATTAAACCTAAACCATTATTTCCTTCAGGTAAATCACCTTGATAAGCTGGACGAGTTACGCCCTTTTCTTTATAGATTTTAGCAATTTTAGCCTCAACCTCTGCTTCTAAGCCATTTTCCGTAATGTATTTCTCACAATTTTGATCAATAGCCGCATTCATGAAAAAGCCTAACAACATTGGCGCTGGTCCATTAATTGTCATAGAAACTGAAGTCAATGAGTGCGATAAATCGAAACCTGAGTATAACTTCTTGGCGTCATCTAAACAACAAATTGAAACTCCTGAATTTCCAACTTTACCATAAATATCTGGTCGTATAGCTGGATCATTTCCATAAAGCGTTACAGAATCAAATGCTGTAGACAATCTTTTTGCTGGCATTCCTAAACTCACATAGTGAAAACGTTTATTTGTTCTCTCTGGTCCACCTTCACCTGCAAACATTCTTGTAGGATCTTCTCCCGTTCTTTTGAAAGGATACAAACCTGCAGTGTATGGAAATTCACCTGGAACATTTTCTTGCAAAATCCATCTCAACAAATCTCCCCAAGCCGAATATTTTGGCAACGCTATTTTAGGAATATCAGACTGTGAAAGTGATTTCGTATGTGTTTCAATATTAATTTCCTTATCTCTTACTTTAAATGAATAAACAGGATCTTTATAACGTTTAACTTTTGCATTCCAAGTTAAAATATGTTCCCAATTATAGGGATCCAAATCCATTTTTGCACGCGCAAATTCTTTTAACAACAATCCTAAAAACTCTTGATTTTCGGCAGTTAATCCTTCATCATCAATTCCTACGGTATTTAATTCAACCTTTTGTCCAGAAACTGACTCTATTGTTTTATAAATTCCGTAAAGTTTTTGAGCAACCTCTGTTTGCGTCAATGCCACCTCATCATATCCTCTATTATTTTCTGAAATTTCAGATAAATAACGTGAACGAGCAGGTGGAATGATAAATATCTTCTCCGACATTTCTGCCGTTATAACCATATCAGAAACCAACTGTTTTGCTGCAGTTTTTTCAACCACTTTATCCATGATTGATTTATACAACGTATTCATTCCAGGATCATTGAACTGAGAAGCAATTGTACCATAAACGGGTAAATCATTATGATCAACCTCCCACAATTGGTGGTTACGAACGTATTGCTTTTTCACATCTCTTACTGCATCCAAAGCCCCTCTTTTGTCAAATTTATTTATTGCCACAATATCAGCAAAATCCAACATATCAATTTTCTCTAACTGCGTTGCTGCACCAAATTCAGGTGTCATAACGTATAAAGAAACATCTGAATGGTCCATTATCTCTGTATCCGACTGACCAATTCCAGAAGTTTCTAAAATGATTAAATCAAATTGCGCAGCTTTTAAAACCAATAAGGCCTCAGAAACATGCTTACTTAAAGCTAAATTACTTTGTCTAGTTGCCAATGATCGCATGTAAACACGTTCATTTTTAATGGCATTCATTCGAATTCTATCTCCTAATAAAGCCCCTCCAGTTTTTCTTTTACTTGGATCAACCGAAACAATAGCAATTGTTTTATCCTTAAAATCTATTAAAAAACGACGTACTAATTCATCCACTAAAGAAGACTTACCAGCTCCACCAGTTCCTGTAATTCCTAATATAGGAGTATCAACAGCAGCAGCCATTTCACGCACTTTTTGCATGTGCTCTTCTGCGGTGTCAGGAAAGTTTTCAGCCGCACTAATCATTCTAGCAATTGCTGTTACTTCTTTCTCTTCTAAATGATTAACCTCACCATTTAGTTTATCTCCTACCGAAAAATCAGCACGTTGTACTAAATCGTTAATCATTCCTTGCAATCCCATTTCACGACCGTCGTCTGGATGGTAAATGCGTTCGATACCGTATGCCTCTAATTCTTTAATCTCTTCTGGCAGAATAGTTCCTCCACCTCCGGCAAAAATCTTTATTTGTCCAGCACCTTTCTCATTTAAAAGGTCGTACATGTACTTTAAATACTCTGTATGTCCACCTTGATATGAAGTCATTGCAATTGCTTGTACATCCTCTTGAATAGCACAATTAACTACCTCTTCTACACTTCTATCGTGTCCTAAATGAATAACCTCACACCCAGTTGATTGAATGATTCGGCGCATGATATTTATTGCTGCATCATGCCCATCAAAAAGAGAGGCTGCAGTAACAATACGTACTTTATTATTTGGCTTATATGGTTCGATTTTTTCCATCAGATTCGTCGTTTTATAGCAGCACAAATATAGCAATTTAAGCCCTTTTGGAATGAAATTTGCTTGGATTTATTCCAAAAGACAACTATGCGATTTATACTACTTTCAATTAGCGTGATGCTGCTTACTTTTACTGGGCTGCAAAGCTGTTCAAAAACTACGGATGGTAAATGGGTAATTTATAAAGAATCAACGCAGCTTCCTTTTTGGGCGCATGAATCTAGTAATCGGAAATCTAAAAACACTTTAGAGACCTTCTTAAAGTCAGAAGGCATAATTCCTTTAAAAATTAAAATTGTTGGCGACCGTATTGCAACTTATCAAGACTGTGATTGTTTTACAGGCTTGGAATACCGCGTGCAAGTAGATAAATCGCAGGTGGGCTATATGGCCTATTGGGGTTTTGAGTTAAAATAAAAAAACCGATAGCTAGATCTACCGGTTTTTCAAAGAATTGAGTTTATTTTAGTCTTTAACCAATCTTATACTTATTGCAAAATCTCCTGCGGGGTTTGTAAAACGATAAACTGATGGGTCGGCAGTTACCAATCTTCTTCGGAAAATATTACTCCCTTCCGTTGAGTTGACCCACAAATAGGTTCTGTTATCCTTAGCGCTATAGGTTCCTCCGCTTCTAAAACCTGCAAGCGGAAAATCAAGCCCCGAGCCTCCTCCTTCTTTTAGTTTCGTTCCTTGATCTGTACCTCTTGGTAAACTGTACCCATTGATATTTAAATCTCCAGTAGGCATTCCCAAAGTTGTTTCTAACGTTTTCCATTCATCATCTGTTGGCAAATGCCATCCATCAGGAATTGCTCCAGAAACACTACTCCATTCATACAGTCTACCATAAGAATCATCATTTGCAGCATTATCATCATAACTATAAGATGATCCTGAATTATATTGTAAGTTTTCCTTCATCCATATTTGACCTCCAATTAATTCAGTTCCATAAACCGTTCCATCACGGCTATCCGTAAAGCTTCCAGTATTACTAGTAGTAAATTCACGAACTTCACTTGCAACAGCAGTATTCACTCCATCATACGCTTCAACTTTTAGAAAGTAAGTTGTTCCTAAAGACAAACCAGAAACGGTATAATTAGTAACTGTTAATGCTGCGGCTACACCTACTATATCGTCAGCATTTGTACCTAAATAAAGGTTGTATTTCACTGGATCATTATCTGCATCTATTGAGGTACTCCACGTTACTTCAAAGGATGTTTCGGTCCCTACCTCTCCATCATCTGGTGCCTCAATAAATGCAGGCACACTTGGTGCTGTATTTTCAGGATCAGGTTCAGTAGGCTTATCTTTTTTGCAAGACATTAATGGCAACATAAATACTGCTGCTAGTACAAAGTAATTTTTCATAATTAAATTTTTTAAGTTTAAGATTGTAGAAGTAATCTTTAAAAAATTGAGTAACAAAATGTTTAATCTATTACGAGGCGTTGAATTTCTTCTTGGTCAAAATCGTCAACTATGGAAATTAAATAAACTCCTTTTTCTAAATCGGTAAGATCCAATTCAACTATATCACTATTATTAATCAGTGTAAAATCTTTTACCTCTTGTCCAGTTATACTAAAAATCTTAATTTGATCTATTTGAATACCTGCGTTAATGAGATAAACGGTTCCATTTGAAGGATTCGGATATATCGAAACATTTGAATTGACTTGTGAATCATCCAGTCCAACATTGTCGACATCACCCTCTCCTGTAATTTGAACATCATCAACAAGTACCCAGCCAGCAGCATAAATGGGGAAATCTCCACCAAATGAAAAACGAATAGAACTTTCATCTGCAAACGCTGATAGATCATAAGTCAATTCAACCCAAGTAATATTTTCTTCATTCAATTCTCCGTCGGTTTCTGTAGTAGTAGTGATTTCGTTGTCAATACCAAAAGCATCAACATTTCCCCAATTTACAATATAAACCCAGCCATCTCCTATGTCATACCATAGGGAAACACTTGGAATTCCAGGCCCTTCATTCGAATTTGATACTAGCGCAGTACTAAAGGTTAACTCAGGATCAATAATTGTCGTTAAATCAAGCACTGGAGTTTGAATCCATCCACTTGTAGGACCAAAAAGGGCCATTGGTCTTTCAGACATTACACAACCAGAACCTTCTGTTCCTAATTCAGCGTTTGCTTCCCAAAAAATTTCCTCTCCCGTCCATTGAGTCCAATCCCCAGGAATACCGTCATCAAAATTTTCATTTAATAGTTGCGCATTAGAGAATGTCGCGCTTAGGCCTAGGCCCATCAGAATAAATATTTTTTTCATAGTAAATAATTTTACTACGAAATTAGATGATACCCTCCCTGAGATTAATGTACAATTACTCCTTAAAATTGTATTTTTCGGAAGTCCTTTGGTGAGATTCCTGTTTTGAGCTTAAAAAATTTACTGAAGTGAGCTGGGTCGCTAAAATTAAGATCGTACGCAATTTCCTTGGATGAATGCCCCGCATTTAACAAGCGCTTTGCTTCTAAAATCACTTGCCCATATATAAGCTCACTTGTTGATAAACCTGTTTTTGTTTTTACAATTTTATGTAATTGTTTTTCGCTAATATTGAGTTCAGTAGCGTATGCTTTTACACTTCTTTCTGTTCTATATTTTTGATGTAATAACTTACGAAAACTCACATATATCTCTTGATTTTTATTTGGCACAGCATCCACCTGTTCCACCGTTCGCATACAATTTATTAACAACAAACTTAGGTTTGAAAAAATAAACTCATTCTTCAATTCATTATCTGAATTATAATCCTTCCAAATGTTTTGAATAATTGCCGAAAGCGCCTTAAACGAATCCTCGTCAAACTTATATATAGGTGAAAATTCATTAACATCATAACAGGTATGATCAAACAAAAAATTTGAAATTCTACTGTTAGCTTCAAAGGCAGATGCCTCAAATAAAATTACGAATCCATGTGTTTTTAAATCGCGCTTTACTTTATGTACGCGTCCACTTGAAACCAAATGAACTGATTCAGATTCAATGGGAAAGGTATTAAAATCAATATCATGACTTCCTGAACCTAAATCAAAGTAAAACAGCTCAATATAATTATGTCTGTGCGGCTTAGTTGTATCATAATTGGTTAGCTCATCTAACTTTACAATTCTAACGCTTGGTATAGATTTTTTATGTTCAAGATTATGTGTAGGAATCATTACTTCAAGTTATTTTATTCCACTCATAAAGAAAAATCTTTCTTCATACGATAATAAGATTCCTAAACAACTGACCAACAATCCAAAACATTCTTTTTTTCACGTTTAGAATTCCAATAGTAGAAGTCAATTATAAAATCACTGCCGTTTTATCGCTTTTTCCCAATGATTATCAGATGTGTATCAATCTTTTCTCCTTTTTTATATTTCTTCTTAATTGAAGACACTGCTTCAAAACCATATTTATTCATTTGATCTATTATTGCTTTTTCACTATGATAATAAACATAACATTGATCTCCAGTGCCACCAGTTTCAAAACCTGACTTAGCGTAATCACCTTCAATTGCACTCAAATATAAAAGACCACGGTCATTCAATAGTTGAAATGAGTCAGCAATTAATTTATCGCAATCTTCAAATGACAAATAAGGCAAACAAAAACCGCAAAGAACAGCATCAAAAGATTGATTTAACTCATTAATCTTTCGACAATCGAGCAACTGGAATTTTGCTGCAGGATTATTTTTCTTTGCCAGCTCCAACATGTTTGGAGCAATATCTGTTGCCAAAATTTGCAAATCAGGTCTTTTTGACAAAAGGTACTTTGTAATACTACCAGGGCCACAAGCCAATTCTAAAACTTCTGCCTGATCATTGAGCAATTCACAAAAAATATCATAGGTATCATCATACAAATCAATATCCATGAATTTATCTTGATAGATATCTGCTATCTTATTCCAGGTTTCAAAGGTGATTTTGTATTTATCCATGATTAGTGCTTAGCTAAACCAATAGTTTACACTAATTTTCTTTTAATTGCCATCATGCTAGAAATGTGCAAAGCTTGGTGGAGGTTATTAAATTGCACAGCTTCTTCAACATTAGTAATTACGAAATTATAAGAAGTAGGATATTCTGTATAACTTTTAAATATACCTTTCTCCAGATCAGCCTCTAATTCATCCACTTGATTTAAAATTGCTTCAGTAATAAACTCATACTCTTCTTGCGAAATTGGGCTTTCTGGTTTCGAACCTTTTTTATATTTTAGAATGAATTCCTTTTCTAAACCGCCATCTACTCCGCCAAGTGAATACACCAAACCTTTGGTAGTAGCCACTAAATGACCTAAATGCCAAGCCAAGTTATTATTTGACCCTTCAGGAATTTCATTAACCTGCTCCAATGTCAAATCTTTAATGATTCGGATACAGTTTTCTCTTGATGTTCGGAATAAACTTATTGCTGTTTTCATTTTAATGATAATTTGAATTTTTTATTACTTTCCTACTACAAAAACGCACGGAGTTTTATCAAACTTAAAAGGTGATTTACTCCATTCTCGAATTGTTTTAGTTTTTATTTTTTGTTTTTCACCAGTTACGTCATATGCAATTGTTAACAATAGCTCATCATGACAATAGCTAATTATATCTTTTAACATTATCTCATTACGATAAGGTGTTTCAATAAACAATTGCGCAAATCCTGTTTTTATAACAGTTTGGTTAATTTGTTTAATTTTTGCAGCCCGCTCAGGATCTTTTTTAGGCAAATAACCATTAAATGTAAACCCTTGTCCATTCATTCCACTTGCAGCAAGCGCCAACAAAAGCGAACTTGGCCCCGTTAAAGGAACCACTTCTATATTATTGCGGTGAGCCATTGCAACAAATTCACTTCCAGGGTCGGCTATGCCAGGATACCCGGCTTCTGACATCAGCCCAACGTCATTCCCCTTCTTTAAAGCTTCAATTGCTTCTACTTGAAAAGTATAACCGTCATGTTTATTCAATTCATAAAATTCAGATGCGTCAATTGGAAATTCACGATCCATTTTCCGTAAAAACTGGCGAGCTGTTTTCACACGCTCAACCACAAAATGGCGTAATTCTTTTACAATAGCATGATTATGAGTTGGCAACACTTGTTCAATCGTGTTTTCACTAATTGGAATTGGAATGATATAAAGCTTAGCCATTTGTCTCAATTCTTTCAATTACTTTATCCACTGCTACATCCAATAAGTCAATCACATGCTGAAAACCTTGATCACCTCCATAATAAGGGTCAGGCACTTCGGCATTTGAGCCTGGAGTTGATTCATTCAAAATTAATCTAACCTTTTCTCGATCGCTATCATTATTTGCAAGACGAATCATATTTTCATAATTTGATTCATCCATAGCATAGATTAAATCAAAATTTTGATAATCAGCACTTACAAATTGTCGTGCACTTAAATCTGAAATATCAATTCCATTTTTACTTGCTGTTAGGATCATACGGTGATCAGGTGATTCTCCAACATGAAATGCAGAAGTTCCGGCTGAATCAGTAATAATATCCAGTCCTTTTTCGGCAGCCTTATGTCTTAAAATTCCTTCGGCAATTGGAGAACGACAAATATTCCCTAAACAAACCATTAATACTTTCATAGCAGTATTCTTTTATTCAAAAAAAATGCTTTCAAATTATTGAAAGCATTTTTAAATTTAATTTACGTTTAATTTTTTCTCTAAATCTTCCAGATAACCTCTAAACTGCTTATCTGTTTCGGCTAGATTGTTAACCGTACGGCATGCGTGCAATACAGTTGCGTGATCCTTACCTCCACATTGAGCCCCAATACTTGCCAATGACCATTTTGTCATTTTCTTAGCAAAATACATAGCTATTTGTCGGGCTTGCACCACTTCTCTTTTTCTAGTCTTCGATTTTAATAATTCAATCGGAAGATTAAAGTAGTCACAAACAATTTTGTGAATATAGTCCATTGATACCTCGCGAGCTGTATTCTTGACAAATTTGTCAATCATTTTTTTAGCGAGTTCAATCGTAATTGATTTTTTATTTAAAGACCCTTGCGCAATTAGCGAAGTTAGGGCACCTTCCATCTCTCTAATGTTCGTATTTATACTATAAGCTAAATACTCTAACACATCTGCCGGTAAGTTTACACCATTTCCATAGATTTTCTTTTCAAGAATAGCAATTCTTGTTTCCAATCCTGGAGGCTGAACATCTGCAGATAATCCCCATTTAAATCGAGACAATAAACGCTGTTCAATTCCTTTCATCTCAACAGGAGCTTTATCAGCCGTTAAAACCAATTGTTTTCCAGTTTGGTGTAAGTGATTGAAAATATGGAAGAAAGCATCCTGAGTTTTCTCTTTTCCGGCAAAAAACTGAACATCATCAATAATCAACACGTCCATCAATTTATAAAAATTGATAAAGTCATTTGTTGTATTATTCTTAATTGAATCAATAAATTGTCTGGTGAATGTTTCTGCCTGCGTATAAAGGACTGTTTTGTTTGGAAATTGGTTTTTAATGCCAATACCAATTGCATGCGCCAAATGTGTTTTTCCTAATCCAACTCCTCCATATATAAGAAGTGGATTAAATGCTGTTCCGCCTGGTTTATTAGAAACCGCGAAAGCTGCTGAGCGTGCTAGACGATTACAATCTCCTTCTACAAAATTATCAAACGAATAAGTTGGATTCAAATTAGAATCAACATTCACCTTTTTCAATCCAGGAATAACAAATGGATTTCGAATAGGATTTTCACCAATGTTCAAAGGCATTGAAACAGGTGTGTTTGATAAATTCTTCTTACTAGAAGTAGGTAAATTTACTGTATATGGCGTTTTCTTATCTACACTCTTATCCATAATAATGGAATACTCCAACTTCGCGTCCGCGCCAATCTCTTTTTTAATTACCTTCTTTAATAAATCAATGTAATGTTCTTCTAACCACTCATAAAAAAAATGAGACGGCACCTGCAATGTCAAAACCTTTGATTTAAATCGAATGGGAACTATCGGCTCAAACCAAGTTTTAAAACTTTGTAAGCTGATATTGTCCTTGATCACTTTTAAGCAATCTTCCCAAATCAATTCATGGTTCTTCTTATTCTTCATTCAGGTAGGGGTATATTATAATAAAAACTGGTTTTTTTCTCTCTTACTGCTTCTTCTTCACATTTCCATCAGCTCCTCAATAAACTTGTCAACAAATATTCACATAAAAAAGTTATAAAAAAAATGAAATTGATATTGTTTTTTCACTTTTTTTTACTGGTAGTTTTTTTTGAAATTTTTCTCGATTTTTTTCTCCTTAATTCGGAAATTTAAACTAATTTATTGCGGGAACTAATAGATCGAATTACGAATATACGGAAAATGTATTTACATGAAACAAAAATCCGAATAAGATACGGAGAAACTGACCAAATGGGTTACGTATATTACGGAAATTACGCGCAATTTTTTGAAATTGGAAGAGTCGAAATGCTACGCTCCTTGGGGGTTAGCTATGCATCTATGGAGAAACAAGGTATAATGCTGCCGGTTGTAGATTATAGTGTAAAATATATTAAACCTGCATATTATGATGACCTCATTACCATCAGAACTATAATAGAAGAAATACCTTCTGTGAAAATAAAATTCAACTATGAAATTTATAACGAAAGCAACCACTTATTAACAAGTGCAAAAACAACTTTAGTTTTCGTAAAAAAAGAGAATATGAGACCGACACAACCGCCTCAAGAATTAGTTACGGCTTTGACATCTAAACTACTGAAAAATAACTCTTAAAACTATCCTATTTCAGACCTAATTATCGACACATTCGTATCGAAAACTGTCTAGCAATGTAGTCTCTTGTTCAATCAAATAATCATTTTCGATTGTAAAGGCATCATTTGGGTCATCATAAGCTTTATAATCTGATCGTTTTATGCATTCTTGCCCGTTTTCCGACCCATCTTCATTTAAGAGAATTAAATTTTCACGTTGAATCTTTTGTTCCACTTCCCCATCAGGTGTTTCAACAATAATTGTTTCGGTATGACCATAACGGCAACTTTTACACCTTTCGCAACTGATGTTAATAAATAATACTCCAAAAAGTGCGAACACTAATAAACGTGACATAGCTTTGTAATTTTCTTCAAAGATATAAAACTAATGGATAGAAAAATTATTGTAACGCAAGACAATTCTAAAACTTTGTTAATTTCTGAATTGAATGAAACATACCATTCAACAAATGGCGCTTATAATGAAGCCATCCATGTTTTTATAAATGCAGGAATTCAATTTTTTCCTAAAAAAGAAAACTTAAAAATATTTGAAATGGGCTTTGGAACAGGGTTAAACGCCCTACTCTCTTCAAATTACGCATTAAATAATCAACTTCAAATAAACTATACCAGCATTGAAAAGTATCCATTAGATATGGAATTGGTTCAAGAATTGAATTACCCTCAATTAATTGATAATAAAGAGGCCGAGTCACTATTCACGCTTCTACATTCCTCTTCTTGGGGAAAAGAGAATAAAATAAACCCACACTTTACTTTAAATAAGTTAAAAGAAGATTTAGCGAGCTTCAATCTAGACATGAATAGTTTTGACATTGTTTTTTATGATGCTTTTGGCCCACGTGTACAACCTGATCTATGGACAATAGAAAGTTTGAGAAAAATGTACGAACTACTAGTTCCTGG
The DNA here is from genome assembly GCA_937136425.1 of uncultured Crocinitomix sp. GTDB lineage: Bacteria > Bacteroidota > Bacteroidia > Flavobacteriales_D > Crocinitomicaceae > Crocinitomix. The sequence goes on along the minus strand of CAKZON010000122.1, from coordinate 951 downwards.
TGGTATTCTTGTGACTTACTGTGCCCAGGGACAATTTAAACGAAACCTTAAATCACTCGGTTTTTTGGTAGAAAACTTACCTGGACCTCCGGGCAAACGTGAAATGACTCGCGCAATTAAACCCAAACCTTAACCTTAGAATTGAAAAACTAACTATTTTTATTCCGAAAATAAAATAACAACAACAATAATGACAGACCTTTTTACCATAGAAAACCTCTTTACATTAGTAATGCTTGTGCTACTGCAAGCTGTTTTAGGTTTCGATAACTTATTATATATTTCACTAGAATCTAAAAAGGCACCTCAAGACAAAAGATCTTATGTACGCAAATTAGGAATTGGACTTGCAATTGTATTACGTATTGCCTTGCTTTTCATTTTAACCTCTATAATAGGTGTATTTCAAGAACCAATCTTTGGTCTTAATTTAGGAGAATTAACTTCCGTAACCAATAGCCATAATGAAACACATATGATTCATGGAATTTTAGATTCATCTTTTAATATTCACAGCTTAATCGTATTAATTGGAGGTGGCTTTATTATATACACTGCCATAAAAGAAATATGGCATATGATTTCGCATGAACATTTAAGCGCTGACAAGTCAGACGATAACAAGAAAAAATCAGCTTCTCAAGTTATTACAATGATTGTGGTTATGAACCTTGTCTTTTCTTTTGACTCAATATTAAGTGCAATGGCCCTTACCAATCACATTGGAGATGCCAGCACAGAACTGATCCTAATGTCATTAGCAATTGTTTTTAGTGGTATTTTAATGATTGTTTTAGCGGACAAAGTTGCTGATTTCTTGCAGCGCAACCGAATGTATGAAGTATTAGGACTATTTGTATTACTCATAGTTGGTGTTATGCTCCTATCAGAAGGAGGTCATTTAGCACATATTGAAATATTTGGAAACCCAGTTGAACCTATGAGTAAGAC
>CAKZON010000121.1 GCA_937136425.1 uncultured Crocinitomix sp. | reverse complement strand
TATTCACTCTTGGAAATTACCTTCACTGCCTCTTATTGTATGTTAACCATGTGTGTCCGCACAAACTGATTGTTTAAGTTATTGGTTTCAATATTAATTATTGTTTTCTGCTGATTCTTATCAATATTACTATCCATAGAAATAGAAGCCAATAAACTATGATAACCAACTTTTACAGTGGTTGTGGCACTTCTAGTTTCTCCATTAATATCAGTTACATCTGCAGTAATTTGATACGTAAAAATTGGTAAATTTTCTTCAGAAGTACTTTTATCTGGTATTGCTTTAAATTTGATAGAGAAATCTCCAGAACTATCTGTAACAACTTCTCCGTTAGTGATTTCTCGTGATTCTGAGCTGAAGTAAGGTCTTCTCCAAGAATACCAAGACGGAAATTGTGTTTTTCTTAGTACTCTATAAACAACATTTGCATCGGTAATATTTGCGCCAGAAAAAGCTTTTGCAAAACCATTAACCACAATCGAATCATTAATTTTAAAACTTTCTGTTATTAGCTTAAACTCAGTTTTAGTAAAAATAATAATACGCTAGGAATATTTACCAATGACTAACTTTACGCTTCGTTTAATTCAATTTACTGCCGTAATTGCTATCGCAATAAATTCTACGGCAACCTTGGCACTTGATTTAGCCAATAGAACAAAAAGTGATATCCAACTCGACTCTTCTCGTAAACCGGCAGAAATAATCGACTTTGTCGGTGTAGAGCATGGTGATAAAGTGCTCGACTTATTGGCTGGTGGCGGTTATTACTCGGAGCTACTGTCACGCGTAGTTGGCAATGAAGGCGAAGTTGTTTTGCAAATACCTAAAGCGTATTTAGGGTTTGTTGGGAAAGAATTAGAACAGCGCCTAGCTAATGACCGACTTAAAAATGTTAATTATCTGCTAAGTGAAGCGCCAGATTTACAACTACAAAACAACCATTTTGACAGTGCATTTTTAGTCTTAGGCTACCATGATATGTTTTTCAAAGATCAAGGTTGGAATTTTCCAGCTGACGTGGTGATGCCACAAGTGTTAGCGTCATTGAAAGTTGGTGGTAAATTGTTAGTTGTCGATCACAGTGCTGCAAACAAGCGCGGTGCACAAGACACGAAAACCTTACACAGAATTGAAGCTAAGTTTGTTATTAATGACTTAAAAAAATATGGTTTTACTTTAGTTAAACAAGCCACGTTTTTGGAAAATAAAAATGACACGCGCAACACATCTGTTTTCTCCCCTGAATTACGTCGTAAAACGGACCGTTTTGTTTTGCTATTTGAACGAACAAAGTAGCGCTGTTCTTCGCCAAAAATGTAGATAAAAAGACACTTTTCGGTGCTTTTTAAACATTTTGGTTAATTAGAGCTAGCGTTAAAATTAAAAAATAGTTTGTTTAAAGTAAAAGACAAATAACTGACAATTATCAGCTATATTTTTTTAGACTATTTTCTAACGCTTTTTTTAACCTTAATGCTTTAATTTTAGCCTTAATGACATATTCTTTTGTTTAAATATCAACTTCAATCACGTTTCTATACTTTTGTCTAACCTTACAATCCATTACTGGGCATCTTTTGCAATTTTCAAAACTTGGATTTTCTACCAAGTTATCCATATCCTGAGCTGCTACATTTAGCATCATACCTAAGGATAAAAACGAAATAACAATTTTCTTCATTTTTCTTTTTTTTTAATTAATTGAATGTGCTTTCACAGTTTCAATAAAACATTTAACCTTTTCTGGGTCAGTGTCCGGATAAACTCCGTGCCCCAAATTAGCAATATGTCGCCGATTACCAAAGGAATTCAACAAGTTTTTTGTTTTCCTTTCAATTGATTTAAAGTCGGAATATAACACGCAAGGATCTAAATTTCCTTGAAGCGTTTTATCCATTCCAATGATTCTCCGACTTTCCTCAACATCCATGTTCCAATCCAATCCAATAGTTTGGCAATCTAACGTGGCGAGTTCCTCTCTCGCATAATACGCACCTTTTGCGAAAACAGTTACAGGAACTTCGTTTATTGCTTCACATATCCTACTTACATATTTCGTTCCAAACTCAGAATAAGTAGACTGGTCAAGGACTCCAGCCCATGAGTCAAATACCTGAATTATATCTGCACCAGCTTCAATTTGTAGTTTTAAATATTCAATTGTAACATTTGTGATTTGATCTAATAGTTGGTGAGCAAGTGCAGGATTTGAATATAAAATACGTTTAGCCTTAGAAAATGTTTTTGAACCTTGACCTTCTGTCATATAACAAAATATCGTCCAAGGTGCGCCTGCAAATCCGATTAACGGTACACGGTTGTTCAATTCCTTTTTTGTACACTTAATAGCGTCTACAACGTAGCCAAGGCGATCTGCAACGTCAATTTTATCTGAAACTAGTTTTAAGTCTGCTTCATTTGCAATTACGTTTTCAAACCAAGGTCCTTTTTTCTCAATCATTTGATAAGGAAGCCCCATAGCTTCAGGAACTACTAAAATGTCCGAAAAGATAATGGCAGCATCAACTCCCAAAATATCTACAGGTTGTATAGTTACCTCGGCGGCAAGTTCAGGTGTCTCAACTAATTCTTTAAAACCACTTAAACTTGAGCGAATAGCTCTATATTCTGGCAAGATTCTACCCGCCTGGCGCATTAACCAAACAGGAAATCGATCCGTTTGTTCGCCATTAATCATTTTTAATATTGTGTCGTTCTGATAAGTACTCATGCTTATTACCAATTTATTGGTGCTTTATTTTGCAAAGCTAATAGTTCATTTGTTTTACTGAAGTGTTTACAGCCAAAAAAACCACGATACGCAGAAAGTGGAGAAGGATGTGGTGCCGTTAAAATGTGATGTTTAGAATGATCAATCAATACCCTTTTTTGCTGAGCCTGAGATCCCCATAAAAGAAAAACAACGCCTTCGTGCTGTTCAGAGATTGTCTTTATTACATGATCTGTAAACGTTTCCCAACCAAATTTTTTATGTGAGTTTGGATTAAAAGCATTTACTGTAAGTACTGTGTTTAATAAAAACACGCCTTGTGTTGCCCAACGATCAAGATTTCCATGAGTTGGTGGAGTAATTTCTAAATCACTTTGAATTTCTTTGAAGATGTTTTGCAATGATTTGGCTAAAGGACGAACAGTGTCTGGTACCGAAAAGCATAAACCATGTGCATGTCCAGGAGTAGGATAGGGGTCTTGCCCCAAAATAACAACCTTAACTTCATCAAATGGACATTTCTCGAAGGCATTAAAAATATCTTTTCCTTTAGGCCAAACATCATTTGATGCATAGGCCGCCTTAACTTGATCAATTAACTTTTTGAAATATGGTTGATCAAATGTTTCGCTTAAAGCTGATTTCCAGGAAGATTCAATTTTTATGTCCATAAATAGAAACGGTATAAACTGAAAAAAGGTCTAGCACATTATAGTACTAGACCTTACAGTATTTTTATTACAATCTTAAAGACTGTTAACGTGAATTGTCAAGCTTGAAATTAAGTTTCCAGCTTTGTTTTTGTGAATTACACGTCTTTTAGCCAATTTGTCGATCAAAGCAGCTACTTTAGGTAACATCTCTGCTGCCGCTTTCTTGTCTTCTGATGATCTAAGAACCTTAATAGCATTACGCACAGTTTTGTGCTGATACTTGTTTCTTAAACGCTTAGCGTTGTTTGAACGGATTCTCTTTATTGCCGATTTATGATTTGCCATAATCTATATTATATATTCTATTCCTTAATTGTGTTTTGAGTTTTGTAAGAACTGCTCAAGGTTTTCCTCATAATTCAATTCTCAAACTCAATACTCATTTTCGTAGCCCATAGGAGAATCGAACTCCTGTTTCCAGGATGAAAACCTGGCGTCCTAACCACTAGACGAATGGGCCAATACTGTTTCGAACATGAACAAGGAGGAAGTCCTCAATTTTCAGTTTTAAATGCTCAAAACAAACTTTGTAGCCCATAGGAGAATCGAACTCCTGTTTCCAGGATGAAAACCTGGCGTCCTAACCACTAGACGAATGGGCCGCTACAAATAATTCAGAAAACGTTTTTTCCAAATTTGGAGTGCAAATATAATTCTAAATTTTCTATCTACAAACTATTTGAATATTTTTTTCAAGTAATATTTTGATCTGCCTCAAATTTAAACCCAAGACGTTTGCCTGTCTTTAATTGAGAACTGTGGTTAAGTGTCTGTAAATCTTGTACAGTAGCAGTTTGAACTGCTCGATATGGAGGAATGAATAAATCAAAATCTAAAGCGTGAATACTTACGCGTAAAATTATATCTTGAATCACTTCTTTACTCAAAACTTGATGCATAAAGTCATTATACATGAAACCTAATTGTCCTTTTCCTTGCATTAAAAAGTGATTTTCACGGTTAATAAAAATCCGTCCAATCATGTATCCAACATCATGAGGTCGATTAAATTCATAAGAATCAGCTAGGAAATCATAAATGCGAATAATGCCACAAAATCCATTTAAAGGGTTTTGACGAACGTAAGATGTTTGACTGGCATAATCTTTCGGACTTAATTGAAAAACATTGGTATGCATGTTAAAAATGATCACATCACTACCAATATATAGTTGTGCTTCCGCATCTCCTCTGTCTACATAACGCAGCCGAATTCGATCATCTTTAATTTCTTGTTTGATTAACTCAATACAGGCACTTAGCTCTTCTTTAAAAACCTTAAACCAATCCATGGTAGTTTTGTATACATCCAGTTTAGTTCCGGTTTTATTTTCAAGGGTATTAACTAAATAGCCACGCCCTTGAGCTAAATGTTTTTCAAATTTATTATTCTCCATAATTAATATGCTTTTGCAAAAATTACACGCTTCTTAGATGGTTTTCCAGTAACGATACATTTACCTTCTTCCTCTTCTGCATCCAAAGGAATACAGCGTATTGTTGCTTTAGTTTCTTTTTGAATTTTTTCTTCTGTCTCAATGGTACCATCCCAATGTGCCAAGAAAAAACCAGGTTCACTATTCAGTTTTTCTTTCAATTCGTCATAGCTTTCTACTTTTTGAGTATTGCTTGTATGACGATTCTTAGCAGTTGAATAAAGGTTCTCCTGAATGTCCTCTAAAAGCGTTTTAATGTGTTCTACTACATTATCTAACGATATCGAGGCTTTTTCCTGCGTGTCACGTCTTGCAACCTCAATTTGGTTGTTTGCTAAATCTCTAGCTCCTACTGCTAATCTAACTGGAACTCCTTTTGCTTCATATTCCGCAAATTTCCAACCAGGCCTTTTTTGATCATCATCATCAAACTTAACAGAAATATCTGCTTTACGAAGCTCGCTAATAATCGGATCTAATTTTTCCTTGATTTCAGCTAACTGTTCTTCACCTTTAAATATTGGAACAATAGCAACATGGATTGGAGCTAATTTAGGAGGTAATACTAACCCTAAATCATCAGAATGTGACATGATTAAAGCTCCCATTAATCGAGTTGAAACTCCCCAAGAAGTGGCCCATACATGATCTAATTTTCCTTCTTTATCCGAAAATTTAACATCAAATGCTTTTGCAAAGTTTTGACCTAAAAAGTGAGACGTTCCGGATTGCAAGGCTTTTCCATCTTGCATCATTGCTTCAATAGTATAGGTTTCTTCTGCTCCAGCAAACCTTTCGCTTTCAGATTTTACACCACGCACAACCGGCATAGCCATGAACTCTTCAGCAAATTTTGCATAAATATCAAGAATTAACTCAGATTCTGTAATTGCCTCTGTTTTGCTAGCATGTGCTGTATGTCCTTCTTGCCAAAGAAACTCTGCTGTTCTTAAAAATAAACGCGTACGCATTTCCCAACGAACAACATTAGCCCATTGATTAATAAGAATAGGTAAATCTCTGTAAGATTGAATCCATTTTTTATACGTGCTCCAAATAATAGCTTCACTCGTAGGGCGAACAACTAATTCATCTTCAAGCTTTGCATCTGGATCAACAATTAATTTTCCTTTATTATTTGGATCTGCCTTTAAACGATAGTGAGTTACTACTGCACATTCCTTTGCAAAACCTTCTGCATTTTTTTCTTCAGCCTCAAATAATCTTTTTGGCACGAAAAGTGGAAAGTACGCATTTTGATGACCTGTTTCTTTAAACATTGTGTCTAATTGGGCCTTCATTTTTTCCCAAATCGCGAATCCATATGGTTTAATTACCATACACCCCCGTACTTCGGAATTCTCAGCTAAATCAGCAGTTTTGATGATGTCCAGGTACCATTTTGAATAGTCATCTTTACGAGAAGAAATTTTTTGTGCCATTTTTTGGTATAATTTTTGTAACTTTCTTAAATCAAAACAAATGTAATTATAAGTTTCATCCATTCCAATTGATCGCACTATGAAAAAATTAATTTATTTATTACCTGTTCTGATCCTCGCATCTTGCGCCGGAACGAAAGATGTATATGATGACGTATACACAAAAGTTGAAGTTCAACAACCTGAAGAGGTTAACGAAGATTTAGGTTATGCTGACTATATAAAGAATAGCGAAGCCAATTATCAAGTTGAAGTAGACTCAAATGCACAAAATAAAAATGGTCTTTACGATTCGTACTACACCAATTCTGGTGATATAAATGTTACGAATTATGACAATAATAATGCCTATAATAATGGTTACAATAACGGTTATAACAATGGGTATAATAATGGCTCACGTAATGTTCAACTAAATTTCTATGACCCATGGGCATGGAATCCTTGGTATAATGGTTGGGGATATTACGGTGGTTATTATGGCAACTACCGACGTAGTTGGCGTTATAATAATTTCTATTACCATAACCCTTATTGGGGCTGGGGAGGTTATTATGGATATAATAATTGGGGCTACAATAACTGGGGGTATAACAATTGGGGCTATAACGGCTGGGGATACGATCCGTGGGGTTATAACTCTTGTGGAAATCCTTGGGGATACAACCCTTATGGCTATAATAATGGTTGGGGATCTCCCTATAATAATGGCTGGAATAACAACGGCTACGGAGACGGAAACGGAAACGGAAATTTTGGTCCAGGTAACAACGTAATATATGGTCACCGTGGAAGTGTTAATTCTAATTCTCCAAATACCACAGCATATGAGCATACTGTAAAAATTCCAGATTCTAACGGATCAGGATCTACTAAACCGTTTCCTGCTTATGACGATTCTAAAGCAATCGCATCAACAGGTTCAGGTATTATCAGCTCAGGAAATTCAAACCCAATTGACTTTAAACCTTCAAATGGACTTGGAACTATTTCTGATGGAACTGTAAAACCAACTTCTGGTAACGGATTTATTTCTAACGGTACGGTTAAGCCAACTTCTTCTGGAAACAATGGAGGTACTGTTGCAACAGGAAATCAAGGTACTGGTTCTAATTTATCTAAACCGAGTGGTAATACAAACCCAACTTATGGAAGTGGTAATAATTCTGTAGCGAATAATAATACAGGGACTGTAACAACGACAACAACAAAACCTGTAACTTCTGGAACGACAACAACAAAGCCTGTGACTTCAGGAACAACAGCTCCTATCGCAACTACAAATACCACAACATATAAAGCTACAAATCGTTTTGGAGCAGGAACAAATACAGGAACTGCTAGCACTAATCAGAATAATAGCGGAACGAATACTCAGCGTAAATACGCTCCGAATAACGGTACAGCTGCTACTAATAGTGGAAATTCTAATAGAACATACACGAATCCAAATAATAGACCAAGTTCAGGAACGACGACAAGACCTTCAGGTTCTTCAACAACAAGACCTTCAGGAACAACGACAAATCGACCTTCGAACAATCGTCCTTCTGGTTCATCTACTTATAGACCTTCTAATACACGTCCATCAGGATCGTCAACAAACAGACCTTCTAATAATAGACCGTCTGGATCTTCAACGAATCGTCCTTCGAACAATCGTCCATCATCTTCTACGAATAGACCATCATCATCAGGTTCTTCAAGAAGCAGTGGAACGTCTCGTAGCAGTGGATCGGGTTCTTCTCGAAGTAGCGGAGCATCTTCAGGAGGTTCTTCTAGAAGCGGTGGATCTTCATCAGGAGGTTCAAGAAGAAGATAGAATTATCATTGAACAGACAGTTTTATTACAAACCCATATTTGAGTTTGTCTCAAATAGATCGCAAATTTAGACTATGAACAAATTAATATTAGGAATTAGCGTAATGCTAATGGGGCAACTGACCTATGCCCAAAATGAAGATGACGCCTTGCGTTATTCACAGACATTTTTCGGAGGTACAGCAAGAAGTACAGGCATGGCTGGTGCAATGACAGCTTTCGGAGGAGACTTTTCTGTGGCTACGCAAAATCCAGCAGGATTGGCACGAATTAGAAAATCAAATTTCTCGACTACGCTCAATATTGAAAATGTAATGTCTGGCACAGAGTTTTATGGACAGACAACAAACGATCAAGGAACTGCGGGGAATTTGAGTAATATTTCATATGTAAAGGCGTACGAATTAGATCCAAAAAAACACAGTAATTGGTATAGTGTTCAGTTGGGGATGGGAATGACTAGAATTAAAAGTTTCCAGCAACGAATTGATTATAAAGGGACGGTAGATTCTTCAATCTTACATTCATTTATCAATGAAGCAAATGGCATTCCTGATTCTACTTTATATGATTATTTACCATTTTCATCTTGGTTAGCATATTGGACTTATGGAATTGACCCAATTGAGGGAACGAATAACTATCAAACTGAGTTTAATTCTGGTCAATCTATACATGAGCGTTCAATTACTCGCAGAGGTGGTATGTCTGAGTATAGTTTTACTCTCAGTGGAAATTATGCGAATAAGCTTTATTTAGGTGGAGCATTTAATATGACACGTGTAAAATATGAGGAAACATATGCGCACAAAGAATCATTTACGAATGAAGATTTATGGCTGCACAACATCAATTATACTGGTTCATTGGATGTAGAAGGCTGGGGATATAATATGAGGTTAGGAGCTATATTTTTACCAGTTGATTGGGTAAGTGTAGGATTGTCAGCTCAAATGCCAACGGTTTACAATTTATCTGACTCTTGGACAAATAATATGACAACCAATACAAATGATGGAGTATATGAAATTGATCCAGCGGATGTTCCTTCCGGGGCTTACGATTATAGAGTAACTACGCCATTTAAAAGTAATTTGTCTTTAGGAATAGTGCTTGAAAAATTTGGATCAATAGGTATGGAGGTTGAGTATGTTGATTATTCGTCTGCTACTTTAAAGTCTCGTCGCTACAGTAATGCGCCATATGATTTTATTAGTGAGAATTTTCAAATTGAAAACATTTATAAATCAGCTTTTAATTATAAGATAGGAGCAGAGGCACGCATAAATTCGCAAACATATTTAAGAGGAGGTTTTGCTTTTTATGATTCTCCGTATGAGTCTGGAAAAGGAAATGAGCAATATCCAACACTATTTTATACAGGTGGAGTTGGTTACAATTGGGGGAAAGTTTATTTGGATGCTTCATGTGTACTAATGCAATCTAAAATGGATTATTATGCATACGATCCTACAATTAATGGTAGTAAATCATCAATTGATCAAACCAATTTGAATTTTAAACTATCTCTAGGATTAAGAATTGATTAGTTTAGAATAGTAGATATAAATGAAAAACCATCTTGATAACTCAAGATGGTTTTTTTTTGGTTACGATAAAGGGGTTATTACCTTTATCTAATGATAAGTTTTTCTGTATTTACATTACCATTTTGTTCTAAGGTAATAAAATAGATTCCTTTTTCAATGTCATTTAAATCAATTTCTTTTTTATCAGTGCCGTTGCCAAATGATATTAATCGTCCATTTAGGTCTGTAATTTTAAAATTAAATTGGCCTAAAAGAACAACATTTAAATTACCTGTTGCATTTGGGTTAGGATAGATTTTAAAATCTAATTTGTGCTCATTTAAATCACCCGTATCTGGCTCCTCGTCAACATCACCTTCACCAAAAGAAATACCTCTTTTGAATGCTGTAGCAAATGAGAACCACTCTGAAGCCGTTTTGCCTGGTGGAAGTGTTGCTATTTTATAGGCAACACCAATTGCTTGATCAGAAACTGCTGAAGATCCTTCAATTGTACTTAGTCCGCCAGTTCCATTCCACATGTCAGATCCATCTCTATTACTAAATCCTCCTCTGAATCCTTTCCAATCAGCTCCGTAGGCATGTAAAATAACCTCAGATACGTACGGTAAATCTTGGGTGGCACTAACTCTTACAGAATCATCAGCCATTTCAGATTGTGACTCAATTGTATTTGTAGTAACGAAAGATCCACTTATGGACTGGTTATTGTCTGGATCAAAATTTCTATAATAGTAGACATTTGAATAAGCATCTAATCCTGTATTGTTAAGTAACATTGAAGTCGTGTAGAAGTGCTCATCTTTTTTAATTTCATACTTAACTGTTAAGTTCAAATCCATAATCGTTCCATCCCAAATTACAGTAATTGAATCTGCTGTTTCTGCATAGCTGGTAATTGAACCCGGAATGTCAGCCACTCCTAAAGCATTATTACTAAAGGTATAATTCGTGCCTAAATGATCAAATTCTAGCCCAAATCCATTTTCTGGAGCACCAACTGAGTAAAAATCACCATTGAAAACAGCCCATCCGTCCATTGCTGGGTTGGCTGTAAAACCCAACGTGCCATATTCTCCTGCACCTCCTCTGCAATGAATCGTGTCTCCATCATTACAAGGAGTTCCTTCATAGCCGAATTCATTAATTCCAACTTCTACATAATCACCCAGCATGAAGGCATCATCACCTGCTAATTGTGCAAATGATTGACTAATTCCAAATGATAAAAGGAGTGAAAAGGAGGTTTTGAGTATTGTCGTTTTCATACTAAATTGTTTAGGTGTAAATGATGGTTTGTAAAACCTTGACGTAAAACCTAAAGTGTAAGTTGCCAAAATAAGGAGGTAAAAGAATACTGCAGATAAAGAAAAAAATATTCTATTAATGACAAAAAATGAGCAGTATAAATCAAAAAAGAGACTGCCTTTTAAAGATAGTCTCTCTGGGTTAAAATATGTGTAAAATATTTACTGGATAATCAACTTTTCAGTTGCTCCAGCATCATTTTGTTTAATGTTAATAATATAAATTCCTTTTTCAATTGATCGTAAATCAATTTGCGTGTAGCCATTTCCTTGTCCAGTTAAGACAATACTACCTTTTAAATCTACAATTGAATAAGTGAATTCACCTGAAACTTGTAAATCAAGAATATCACCTGAATTTGGATTAGGATACATGTTGAAATCAATAGAGTTTTCATAAAGTCCATCCGTATCTACAGGCTCTTCGTCTTCATAAACAATGTCAGACTTAAATGCTGTTGAAAACGAATAAACTGGACTTTCAGCTCTTCTTCCAGGAGGCAAAGTTGGTATTTTTAATGCAATACCAACAGCTTGATCTGCCGTTATTGAATATCCTTCGGTGCCTGTTAATATTCCAGTTCCGTCCCACATTTCAGATGCATCTCTATTCGCAAAACCACCAACGAATCCTTTCCATTCAGGACCATAAGCTTCTAGAATCATTTCAGCAGTCCAACCCATTGTTTGAGTTGCTGAAACAATTACAGAGTCATTAGCCATTTCTGATTGAGATTCAATAGTGTTAGTCGTAGTAAATGACCATCCGATAGATTGATTGTGATCAGGATCTATATTTCTGTAATAATAAACGTCAGTATATGTTTCTGAACCAATATTGTCAAATTCAATAAAAGTTCTGTAAAAATGTTGATCCTTTTTTAATGTATAAGTCAACATAACAAGTAAACTGTCGCCTGCTGGCATACCTTCCCAATCTACGATAATAGAATCAGCTGTTTCGTAATAAGAAGTAATTTCACCTGGAATTTCAAATAATCCAACGGCGTTATTGGCATAATCATAATCAACACCTGATTTTGTAAAGCCTATACCAAACCCTGATTCTGGTGAACCTGGTTGATAGAAATCACCATTATATTCAACCCAACCATCAGCAGCAGGATTGGCTATAAAGCCGAGTTTGTTAGTTGTGCCTCGATAGTGTGTTGAGATTGTTGAGTCTAAAGGCGCGCCTTCATAGCCCGCTTCAAATATTCCAATCTCAACGAAGTCGCCAATCATAAAGGCATTGTCTCCGCTCACTTGAGCATGGAGGTTCGCACCCATACCTAATATGGCCATAGCAAAGACAGAAATAGAAAGTTTCATTCTTTTCATTTGTTTAAATTTTGGTTAGTAAAAAAGGTTAATTAGGTTGCGAACCCAAATATAAAGTAAAAAATGTATTTTCTATCATTTGAGTAGATTAATGTGAGTATTTAACAACTGTATGTAAGGTTGTTAGTATTCTCACGACAGACAATGAAAATTAAATTATGACGCGAATATCTCTGTTTTTACTCTTTATTCTTCCAATGCTAACCTATGCACAAGAGCGTATAGATGGTGAATTTCCGTTTGATGTGGATCCTGCTAAAAAGTATTCGCTTTACATTCCTTCAAGTTATACAATTGGTGAATCTAATAAAGTGATGTTAGCACTTCATCCTTTTAATACTTCTCGTTGGGATGCTGAAAGTTGGTGTGATACTTTGATTGATTTTGCAGAGGCGAACGATTTAATTCTAATTTGTCCTGATGGTGGAATTGATGGTCAAATAGATGATCCTATAGATACTGCGTTTACAACTGTGTTAATTGATTCTGTAGCGAATTGGTATGATTTAAATTTTGATAAGTTTTACGGTATTGGATTTTCCTGGGGTAGTAGAGGTTTGTATACTTATGGTTTGAGTCATGGAGATTTAATAAAAGGATATATTCCAGTTGGGGCAGCTATTAGTGGCACTACGGAAGTAAATGAGACACTTCAAATGAATGCTACAGGAAAACCATTTTATATTGTACATGGAAGTGCTGACGCTCCAACAGTTAGGTTTTATCCTGTTCGAGATTCTTTAATTTCAAAAGGTGCAATTGTTGAGACAAACTTATTGTCAGGAATTGGTCACACGATTGATTTTCCGGATAGAAATGAGATTTTAACAGTTGCTTTTAAATGGATTGATTCTGTGAATTGTTCAGCATTGAGTTTGCCAAAATTTCAGATAAAAACAAATACAATTGAAGTTTATCCAAATCCTATTGTTTCAGGAGCTCCTCTTTTGGTACATGTAGATAATCAAACAGAAGGTGTTTATACTGTTCAAGTTTATGGAATTGGTGGGGATTTGGTTTATTCTGTTCATCAATATTTAAGTTCTGGACAAAACTCAGTTTTGGTAAATTTAAAAAAGGGACATTATGTATTAAAGGTTTCTAATAATGAAAGTGAGCAAGAAATAAAATTTTTAGTGCACTAGTGGTTAATCACAAATGTTAAAACTGAAATGTTCACCTGTTCTTTTTTGGGCAAGAATTGAACGAGATTTATTAGAGAGTTGTAGTATTCTAGCATATCCTCCTGTTGTTTGACAGTCTGGCATTAAGGCTATTAATTTTCCAGATGGAGTTAGCTGTATAGTTCCTGGTTGAACAGGTGCTGTTATTATTTCTCTTGCAACTATAGGTCGTTCAGAATCTATGCGGTAGCCCATTCTGCTTATTTCATTTGATACAATAAAGTTTGAAGCAGATAAGAGGTTAGCGGATTGCGAATCAAGCATATTAAAATCAGGACCTTTAAAGGCTGGGATTTCGTTAGTTTTCCAATTAATCATTGTTGGCTTATTATCAATTGGCACATCTTGATTTGGATGAGGTGAAAAAAATAAGGATTCGCCTTTTAAAATTCGTTGGTTTGTAGTAATGCCTTTATAGTGTGCAAGGCTATTTAACCTCTTTTCACCTTTAAACCCGCCCAATATTGCTAAATAGCCAAATGAACCCGTAGCACATCTCCCAATTTTAAGCATGCTCCCTGCAGCAATTTTAATGGGGGTATTTATGCTAATGCTTTCATCATTTACTGTTGGAGAGTTTGTGGCTCCTGTAATTGCAATTATTGCGGGGTGGTTAAATTTTAGTACGGCACCTTGTAACGTGAATTCTAATAGTGCAGCATTTATGTCATTGTTCAGCAGATGATTAGCATTGTTAGCAGAAACAGCATCCATTGGGCCTGAAATAGGAACACCATATTTACGAAATCCAAAACGACCTGTATCTTGTAATGTGGTGTAAATACCGCTTGAGATTATTGCAATCATTTATGAACGCTTTTTGTAATGTGATACATTCCTGCTTCTATTTCTGCTGAAATTCCTTCAAACATATCCTTACTGATAGATTGGAATTGAATATAATCTCCAGGTGCAAAACGAGAAGGACTTGCTTTAGATAAATTAAACATTTCAATTGGAGTTTGTCCAATTATTTGCCACCCTCCAGGGCTGTCTTGTGGATAAATCCCTGTTTGTGATCCTGCAATTGCAACTGCACCTTTTGGTATTTTTAATCTAGGCGTTTCTTTTCTTGGAGTTGTCAAATGTTTAGGCAGCCCTCCTAGATAGAGAAATCCAGGTAAAAAACCTGTGAAATATACGCGGTATGGCTGTGCTGTATGTAAATTAGAAACTTGATCTGTAGCAATATTATTATGTTTGGCAACAATCTCTATGTCCCATCCTAGTTCTTGGTCATAGCAAACAGGGATAAGCCAAGTTGTTGGTTTTTGCCGAATTGATAATTCATTTTGTAAATCAATTGAAAGAATAGTATTAGAGAATACATCCAATGTTATGTTTGATTTAAAGTAAACAGCGATTTCAGTATAAGTGATGACTATATCATACAGTTTATTTTGAAAACTTGATGCTATAATTGCTTCCCACGTTAGAATTTCATCATGCATTTTAGCGTCAATAACAGAGGGCCATTTAAGTAAGAATGCATTCTCACCATATGTTGTAATAATAGGCTTAAGCATGCGCTAATTGATCTTTTATATAGTAAAGAATTTCTAAGCAATGGCTCGCATCACCATGTATGCAATATGTTTTGCCTTTCATGTGAATGGATTCATTTGTTACTGCCTCTACCTTATTGTTTAAGTAACAATTTTTAATTTGATTCCAGGCTTTAAGAGGATCAATAATCATAGCGTTTGCTTGAGAACGTGGAGTTAAACTTCCGTCCGCTTGATATGTTCTGTCAATAAAAACTTCAGGTATTATCGCAAAATGTGCTTGGCCAACTTGCTCAAGAGCAGAATCGTGTGGTGCATAAATTGCGTAATCTGTCCCAACTTGTAATAGGGCTTCAATGACAGTTTGAGCGACATTTATATTCTTTGCTGCTTGGTTGTATAATGCGCCGTGCAATTTTACATGGCTCATTGATAGACCAATTTGCGCGGTAATTTTTTGAAACCTTTGTACTTGTTCAATAATACTCTTCTTTAAAGTTTCTGAATCTATTTCCATCACCACCCTTCCAAAGTTTATGGGGTCTGGAAAAGAAGGGTGTGCACCAACTTTAATACCGTATTTTTTTGCTAATGTTACGGCTTCTTCAATTGTTGCATCTGTTCCGTAATGGCCTCCGCATGCAATGTTGCATGAATTGATGAGTGGCATGATTTTTTCATCATTTTCAGCTCCTTCTCCTAAGTCACAGTTAATGTCAATATTCCATTTCATTTAAGCAGAAAATACATTAAAAAGAGTTTTAACGCTCAATGAAATTGCAATAAGAATAATTAAAATTCCCATTATATTTTGAAGAGGTGTATTTATATATTTTCCCATCACGTTTGATTTATTAACCACCCAGAAAAGGAATAGTGCTATAATCGGAAGTAATAATCCGTTGGCAACTTGAGCGAATGTAATAATGTCGGTAGGTTTTGAACCAAGAGCAGCATAAATAACGCCAACAATTAACACAAAAGCCCAAACACCTCTGAATTTGGAAGACTTTAAATTGCTTTCCCAACCAAAACATCCTTTAGCAACATAGGCAGCTGCAAGTGGTGCAGTAATCGCAGAGGTAATTCCGGCAGCGAATAATCCAATTCCTAAAAAATATTTTGCAAAATCTCCATATAGGGGTTCTAATCCTTTCGCCAAATCAGCGGCAGACTGAATTGAATTTTGAGAGATTGCGGCAGCAGAAATAACTATTGCCATAGAAACAATACCACCTAATAAGATAGATATAACAGTGTCTTTCCTAACCTTTTTTAAGTCACTTTCATTTTTCCATTTTTCTTGAACTAATGAGGCATGTAGAAAAAGATTGTAGGGAACAACAGTAGTCCCTATCAATCCCATTATAATAAGCAAACTATTATTGGGGAGACTAGGGATAAAAATTCCTGAAAATACAGCACTCCAATCAGGTGTTGTCATTATTGCCGTTATGATAAAGGAAACACTCATGAGTAAAACCAGAGTTACCAATGCTCTTTCTAATATTTTGTAATTACCTATGTAAAGGACTATAAAAGCAATAGCCCCCAATATTATTGCCAAATAGTTTAATGAAAAACTACCAAAATTAATTTGAGTTTCAGGGAAAATGGGTTGCAAACCCAATACTCCACCACTAATGTTTCCCGCTTGATAAGCACTATTACCAATTAAAATTGCTGAAACAATTAATGTAACGGAAAGGTATTGAGCCCATTTACTTTTTAATTGTCCACGAACTGCTTGCGCTAATCCTTTTTGATGAATAAGCCCTAGTCTTGCAGCCATGCCTTGTAAAACAAGTGTGGCAAAAATCGACAGTACAAGCGCCCATAATAAACTGAAACCAAACCCTGCGCCAGCCTTCGAACACATGGTGACAGTACCAGGGCCAATAAATGCGGCAGCAACCAATGTTCCTGGGCCTAAATTTTTAAATGGATTAAAACGACTCATTTGAACCCTAAAATAAGAAGAACTTTTTGATTGAAGTGTTTATACGGAATCTGTTTGACAGAATTAGATTTGGATTGAAATTTTGTTTAAAACAAAGAAGGTTTTATTAATGAATCGATATATTAGAGCTGTGAATCAGTCAATAAATAAACGTTCAAATTACCTCGTCATTTTTTTATTAATGCTCGCCGGGGAATCTATTTTTTTGTTGCCATTTGTCATTCCTAGAATTTTCCGTCCTACTTTAATGACTGCGTTAGAATTGGATAATACACAATTAGGGAATTGTTTTTCTGTATACGGAATTTGCGCCCTGTTTTCCTATTTTCTTGGAGGTTTTATTACCGATTTGGTAGCGCCACGTAAGTTAATGGCCTTAGCGTTGTTATTGACAGGCATGGGAGGATTATATATGACAACTTACCCTAGCTATGAAGGATTGCTCGTGTTATATGGTTATTGGGGAGTGACGACTATATTGTTGTTTTGGGCTGCTATGATTAAGGCAGCCCGAATTTGGGGAAAGGAAGATAATCAAGGGAAAGCTTTTGGGTTTTTAGAGGCGGGGAGAGGAGCTGTTGCTGCATCTATAGGTTTTATTGGCGCACTTTTATTTGCTTATTTGTTAGCAGAAGGAGGGGACAATCAAAGTCTGGAAGAAATTCGTTCGGCTTATAATTCAGTAGTTCTTTTTGCATCTATATTTGTTCTTTTTGTAGCATTTCTTGTATACTTTTTGTTACGCGTTGATGCGGTAAATGAGGATGATGTCGGTGATAAGAAGAATCCTTTATCTGATTATTGGATGGTTTTAAAGAACCCGGCTGTATTTTTATTGATGATAATTATACTTACAGCTTATGTTGGTTATAAATCAACAGATTTTATAGCACAATATGCCAATGAAGTATTGGGATACAGTGATGCGAAAAGCGCACAAGTTGGAGCAATATTTCTTTATTTAAGGCCTGTTACTGCAGTGTTAATTGGAATTGCTGCTGATAGAATGAGTGCAAATCTCTGGATGAAAATTGGATTCATTGGAGCGATAATTGGAGCGAGCCTATTCACTTTTGGAGTTACTTCTTACAATTTGTATTACGATTTCATTTTCTCCACAGTATTGTTAGGTATGGCGATATTTGGAATTCGAGCACTCTACTTTGCCTTGTTAAAGGAAGGCAAAATTCCGATTGCTTTAACAGGATTAGCAGTAAGTTTAATTTCTGTTATAGGTTATTTACCCGATATTTTTATGGGACCACTGACGGGATACTTTTTAGATGAGTATCCGGGAGAACAAGGTTTTAAAATGGTGTTCGGTTTTTTGATGATTAGCTCAATAATCGGTTTGTTAGCAAGTTATTTATTTCATAAAACCGCTAACTCTGCCAAGAATTAAATCGAAGCAAAATTAAGGCAATAAAATACCAATAACCCTTACAGGTAGTATTGAATGAATCTTAAATAAATGGGATTGAGTGAAGATTATTGCTGTATTACAGCCCTTCTATATCAAGCTGTTTTTTTGCCTTTGTTTTTTCCGTCTAACCACTTACCGTCTTTTACTTGTCCTAGATAAGTAACGATTTTGCTTCTTCCGTATTGTTCCATTGCCAAGTCAACCTCCGCCATGTTTTCTCTTCTTATTTTTACAGGTGAATTAGAACCTTTAGTTCTTAATTCAATGTAAAACCCCTCTTTTAGTTCGGCCTGTTTAGTAGCCGGTCTTCCTTTGCGTTTCATGTAATAATTTTGACCTAATTTAATAGAATTATGCCGAAAAGAAAGGTTTTTAGCTAAAAATATTACAAAATGACGAAAATACTGGATAAAGAGTGTTCTTTCATTCTGTAACAACCCCAGTATTGGCGTACATTATGAGTGTGTTGAGAAGGTTTTAAGCAAAAAAGAGCGCAACCAACGTGTTGGTTGCGCAAGTGGCCCAAGATTAACCCGAGATGGACCAAAGTTTAGTAATGTATAACAATGCAATTTGTTAGGTGAAGGCTTTATTTAAATCCCATGAGTCTAGGGATTTAATATCGTCGTCTTGAATTACATTTATGCTTATTGTTATACAAACTATTTTATAAGTTTTGAGCAAATTTTTCTATTGTTGCTTAGAACAAATTTGCATAAATGTTAAGGAAAACTGCAGGTAGTAAATACCTGTAGAAACAAAACCGTAATAAATACGTGGTGAATATGGACGCTAAATAATGGGTAAACTATCTGCGTTTATTATACCATTTTGCACGGCGTAAATAACAAGCCCTGCTACATTTTTAGCACCTGTTTTAACAAAGAGATTGTTCTTATGCCCTTCAACAGTTCTTTTAGTTATGAATAGCTTTTCACCAATTTCTTTCGCTGTTTTTTGTTGGCATAATAATTTTAAAACATCAATCTCTCGTTCCGATAGAATGTTTTCAACCTCCAAAACGGGCTTAGGGAATTTAGAAGAAAGCTGGTCGCGGATAATTTCCAACTGATCCGGGTTAAAATAATAACCACGTTGCTTAACCTCATTTATCATTAATAGTAAATCTGTGGTAGAAATTCCTTTAGGCGCAAATGCAGAAACTCCCGTTTTCAGCATAAATCCCATAAAAGACACTTTATAGTGTGAGGAAATAATAATGGTTTTAATGTCAGGGAATTCCTTTTTTAGAAGCTGGGTCGTTTCAATTCCGTTCATCTCATCCATTTTTAAATCCATGAGTAAAATTTCTGGAATGCGATCGCTGTCTCTTAATTTTTGAACGCAATCTTTACCGTTAGATGCTGTTAAAAGCACATCCATCTCTTCTTGTCCGTCTAAAAAATTCTTTAGTAAGTTGACAATCAACGCGTCATCATCAACTATTCCGATTGATATCTGATCCATAATTCTTGAGTTTATAGCAATTTAGTCTTTTTTGGGCTGATTTTCGCGTTCTAAGGGAATAAGAAATAAAAAAGAGGTCATTTTGTTAGGTGTAGAACGAACTTTATACCTTCCATTTATATATTGAACTCTACTTTCAATACTCTTAAGTCCCAATCCTTGTTTCATCTTTTCTACATCAATTCCTTTACCATTATCGCCTAATTTGAGCGCAAGTAAATTCTCGGTTTGACGAATGTGAAAACTAATTTGAGTGGCTTCCGCGTGTTTATTAATATTCGTTATAATTTCTTGAAATATCCTTGTTAATTGAATTTTTGTCCGTGGAATCAATTCAAAATCCGCTCTTAAATCTATCCGGTTAGATATTTCATAAGTTGCTGCCCATGGTGAAATAAGTTCTTGCAAGATATCACTTATTGCAGTGTGTGCAATTAACGGAGGACTTAAGTCATGTGTAATTCTTCGCGCCTCAACAATTGTATCTCCCATCATCTCATCAATCTCCTGCTTGTCAACCTCCATTTGACTTTTTAACCGTATAACCGTTAGTTTACCAATTAAACTGTCATGCAAGTCTGCAGCAATGCGATCACGTTCTTTTTCTTGAATTTGAATATTGGTTTCTAATAATTCACGCTGGTGCCTAATCTTTGTTGCAGCTTCTTCTTTGCTTCTCTCTAAAATTTTCTCATAGTTGATTCGCACCAAAATAATTATGGAGACAACAAGTACTAAAACAAAGAGAATAATTAACCCAAGCCAGAGGGCGAGGGTTTCAGGATCCTGCCATTTTTCCATAATAAATATAATAAAGAACCGTAAAAAGATGCTGTTAAAATCATATTCCCAATTAAAAAGGCATATATAAATGTTGTACTAGCATTTACAATAAAGTTTATAGGAATAAAGAAAATAAAATGTAATGCAAAATAGATCAAGATATAAGTGTTAAGTACAATTTTGTTATTACCGGGGTTGGTACCTTTAGAAAGTTTCGCAAAAAAGTACATCATACTAAATGAAACAATTAAAAAGTCTCCAATTGTTCGAGCGTAAGTTTGAAACTTTAAAGGGAAATAGTCTGTTTTAAAACAATCATACAATACAGCAGTTAAGCCTAATATAGTTATGATAATAACTACTTTTGATAGCTTTTTTTCAAACATATAGCGGGCATATAAATAGCCAAACAGCAATAATTCAAAAACGGCGAAACTTGAAATAAATACAAGGTTTGTTTTATAGATTCTACCAACCACCTTAGAACTCACGTCAAAAATTAACGCGAGTATAAGGTAGTAAAATACAACTTTGAAAAATCCTGGTAATCTTTTGTAATGATATATCCCTACAATAATCCCTAATAACGAAATTAGAGGAGCTGCGTAGGTAAGATAACTACTTAATAGGGCTAAATTCATTTCATATGACTAGGTCAGCAAACTCAATAAATAAAAACGAGTAGGAGACAATGGCGTATCTACGCCTCCCATTGGCGGTATAAATTCTACTGTATCTGCATAAATAATAGAAGAACCATCAATGTCTTCAATTATCAAGTCAGGTGTATAACCTCCTGGAGCAGCCGAGTTAGCAACTAACGCCAAAAATGCATTATGCGTCAATCCTACAGCCGAATCATCTTGCGGTATAACAAATGCTTGAAAAATACTATTTGCCGTTGATATGTTTTGTCCAATCCATTGGTTGTGGTGGTCTTCCCAATCTTGGATACGCTGTAAGGCTTCAGCAATAGGCATCCCTCCAGTGCTTGTTCTGCTTGGTTGTCCATTATCAATTCTGTAGCAATGCGTGTTTTCTGCAATGTTCATATTTGAAGACACATCTAAGTATCCAGAAACCACCATGAAATATAAAGTGTCAACTCCAGCCTCAGTAACAATTCCAGGATAAGCATGTACATATGCTTTTTGATCTGGATAAACAGGAACGTTATTAATGTCTCTAGCATAACTAAACACATTTCCTTGGTTTAACCAAGCAGTCATTTGTGTTAAGCCTGCCGAATTTCGAGCATCTTTCCATTTTTGCATAGCAGCAGTAATTTGAGGGAGCTTCAATTTAATCTCAGTAAGTATCATAAAAATTAGGTTTTAATTGACTCCTCACAAATTTATTTATTGGGTTGTGAACAATCAGGGTTTTTTGTAAATGTAGCATTTTAAATATGAAAATGCAATTCATTATTTTTTTCAACTTTGGAATCGAAAAAATGAAGCATAGTAAGCCTTTAAAGTCCTGTAAAAGCTCGTTTTTTTACATTCATTAAATAATCAACGTGGATAAAATTAAACGAAATCTTCTGAGTGTTAGAGAATTTGATTTATCTTTAGATTTAATGGTTAAGGAGTTGAAAAACAATTGAAAAGGAATGCAGAAAAATAAAACCATACAGATAATTTGGAGCAGAATAATATTGCCTTTGATTATTCTTGCGTCACTCTTTTTTGCGATCCAATATTTATTCAATATCTATCAAGAACAAGGAACTGAAAAGTTCGTATACTCTCTCGTGTTAGTAAGTGCTTTATTTATAGGTGTAGCGCATATTATTCTATTTACTTTACGTAAATCATACGAAACAAAAAATACGCAAATTTATAAGCGTAAAAAAAGACATTTAGAGAAATGGAGAAACATTGTAAACTATATTACACCGTTTGTTTTGGTTGCAATGCTGTATCATTTCTGGATGAAAGGGTGGGTGTTGGCTACAGTAATAGTCGCTGTATTGCTCTTTGATCGAATTAATGAATTGCGAAGAAAAAACAAATAATGAGTTCTATTTGTTATCCTGTGTTAGGATTCCTAAAAATGATTAATTTTAAAATAGTCAAGCGAGTGCTTTCTTGAATAAATTGTTTGCTATGAAACATATTTTAATTGGTTTTTTGTTGATACTTAATGCAGGGTCTATTTGTGCGCAAAACAACCCCGTAACCTTTGGTGGGGGAGAGTATGAAGTGCCACACACAGAGGATAATTGTTTAAGTGATGAGCATAGAGATGCTATTCGCGCTCAGTTGAGAATTAACGTAGAGCAACTCCGTGCAGATGGTGAATTGACTTTTTCTGGAGATAGAGAAGATGTTCAATTTATTTGGCCTTTGCAAAAAGCAAGCGGTTTTGAATGGAATAGCTATTACGGAATTTCTAATTACGTTGATCAAAACCCAACTCCTGCTTTAGGAGATTATTATTGTAATGAGCGTACATATGATGGGCATAAAGGAACTGATATTTTTACTTGGCCATTTCCATGGTATATGTATGAAAATGATTTGGTGGAGGTGATTGCTGGAGAAGAAGGAGTTATTATTAATAAAGCAGATGGTTTTGAGGACGATCATTGTGATTGTTATGGATCTTGGAATGCAATTTATGTGCAACATGCAGATGGTTCGGTAGCTTGGTATGGACACATGAAAAGTGGCTCTTTAACTGAAAAAGAAGTGGGAGAATCAGTGGCTGAAGGGGAGTTTTTAGGAGTTGTAGCAAGCTCTGGTTGTTCAAGCGGGCCTCATTTACATTTAGAGATCTATGATGCTGAAGGAAATTTAATAGATCCTTATGCAGGTGACTGTAATGATTTAAATGCAGATTCGTGGTGGGAGGATCAGGCTGAAAATAGAGAGCCAACGTTAAATACAATTTTAACGCATGATGCTACACCCGAGCACGGTTGCCCGTTAGTGAATGAAGACCCGCATATGTCAAATGATTTTTATTCCGGAGATGAAATTTTTACAGCATTCTACTTTCATGATGGCCTAGCCGGAACAACTTTTGATTGCCGAATAAAAATGCCTGATGGAACAGTTTGGAATGATTGGTCTTTTACAATAGGAACAACTTATAACGCCTCGTGGTGGTATTGGTCTTGGTTTTTACCGGAAGAAGGGCCAAATGGAGTTTGGACGTTAGAAGCAGATTATGAAGAAGAAACAATAGTGCATGAATTCAATTACGGTGTTTATGCTGGAGTTGATGATTGGACAAATAAGGATGTTAAAATTATTCCTAACCCATCTAGTAAAGATTTGATTGAGATTGTTGGTGTTCCAGTTGAGAATGAAATTCATTTTTATGATGCAACAGGTAAATTAGTAAAGCATATTTCAAATAGTACACAATTAGAAATTGGTGACATTTCAGCTGGACTTTATTATGTCACTATTCAGTCTTCAAATGGTCAATTATTAGTTGAGAAATTTGTAAAGAATTAGCAGCTCCCCAAAATTAAAATTACACATGAGTACAGCATATCTTTTTAAATCAGAGCGTCTTGGTTTTAGAAATTGGAATTCGTCAGATTATGAACCTTTTGCAGAAATTAATAGTGATCCTGATGTGATGGAGTTTTTTCCAAAGCAATTGACCCGTGAAGAATCAATTGCTATGATTAAAAGAATGCAAAACACTTATGATGAATTAGGATATACATTTTTTGCAGTCGATCTATTGGAAAATAACGAGTTTATAGGATTTGTTGGGCTTATAAAAGCAACATTTGAAGCTTTTTTTACACCCTGTTTTGAAATCGGTTGGCGATTAAAAAAATCGGCATGGAATAAAGGTTATGCAACAGAAGGAGCTAAGGCTTGTTTACAATATGGTTTTAATAACCTAAATATGGATGTAATTCATTCCATTACCGCCGTAACAAATAAAAAATCCGAACACCTAATGACTAAAATTGGGATGACAAAAATTGGAACATTTGATCATCCAAAACTATCAAATAATGACCCTTTAAAACCACATGTAGTATATAAGGTTTCAAAGTAAAAACAACCCAAATTCAGAATGAAGAAACCATCTGATCATCTTTTTAAATTAATTAAGACATTAACCAAAAGCGAGAAGAGAGCTTTTAGAATAAATGCAATGGTAGGTAAGGATGCCAAAAAGTACGTTGCTATTTTTGATGCTATTGATAACCAAGAGGTGTATGATGAGGTAGCCATTAAAGAAAAGTTTGCAAAAGAAAAATGGATTGGCCGTTTTAATGCAGCTAAAGATTATGTGTATAGAGCATTGTTAAATGAATTGGCGGCATACAATCAAAAACATGAGCCACAATATCAATTGACAGATTTTTTAGTTCACATTCGTGTTTTACAGAGTAAGGGTTTTTATAAACGTTGCTCAAAGTTGATTGAAAAAGCAAAGGCACTGGCAATTGAATTAGGAGATCATCTAAAACTATTAGAGCTTTTAAATTTAGAAGGGCTTAATCATCCTGGAGGAATAAATCCTAATAATGCAGAAGATATTAAAAAGCAACAATTAAGCGTCTTTAAAATGCTTGAAATTGAAGCAGATTTTGAAGCTTTGTATAAACGTACCTATCAAATTAATTCTCGAACAGGTTATACTAATTTTGATCAAGAAGCTATTGAAGCTTTTGATGAAATAATGAAGCATCCATTATTGAATATTACTAAAATGCCAGAGACTTTTAAAGCTAAAAGACAGTACATTAACATTCATTATTTTTATGCAAGAGGCAAGGGACAAGGAGAGGACATGCATTATTGGATTTTAAAAGCAAAAGATTTATTCGAGTCTAATCCGAAATTAATAAAACAACATGCTGTCAATTATGCGACTACCTTGTTGAATCTACAAAGTTCTTTTCTAGGACAAAATCAATATGCAAAAGCTGCAGATACCATTGAATTGTTACGTTCGTTTTATCCTAAAAATCAACTTAAAAAACACGAAAGGTTAACTTATATCATTGAGTATGCTTCTTTACATCATGAAATTATTAGCTATAATAAGATGGGAGATTTTGAAAAAGCCGTGCAAGAAATTCCCCGACTTGAAAAATATTTAATTAAACATGAACAGGAAGTCAGCCATTCCGTAACAGTGCGGCATTATTATTTACTCGCACTTTCTTATTTTGGCAAAGGAGAATTTAAACTTTGTAAACAACAGTTAAATTTAATGCTAAAAATATCTGCGGTTGGTTTACGAGAAGATTTAAGAAAAGAGGCTAAAATGTTGATGCTCATCATTTGGGTAGAAACTAAAAAGTTTGATTTATTGGAATATGAACTAAGAGCAGAGCAACGTTATTTCCAGCGTAATGGAGGTATTAATGAATTAGAGAAGTTACTCTTTAAAATGCTAAACTTTGCTTGCAATCATTTTAGCGATATTGAAAAAGCTTTGCAGACATTAAGTGCAGTCAAAAAAACATTAAAAAACAAAAAATTTACACCAAGTTATTCTGAAATTTTATTTTGGTTTGAGGCCGAGTTAACAAATAAAACATATCTTGAATTAGTTCGATTTCATTCGACATAATCCATTTTATTTTATGCAAATTAAGGTGTTTTAGCATCACTTATAAAATCAAAGAAATGAAAGCAATTATTTACTTCCTTTTTTTATTCGCCTCAATTGCCGTAAATGCTAAAATGGCGCCAGTTAATTCTCTAATTGGTGATAAAGGTTTTGCTGCTATTATGGGGCATTACCCAAACAAAAAGTCCAATGAAAACCTTCGAGTTAAATGTCATTTGCTTTATGTAGAATATGTGTTGCGACAAAAAAAGTGTGAGCACTTATCAAAGGATAAACGTGATAAGAGAATGAACGCCCTGAATCTTTTGCACCGCTATGCACTAGCAGGTAAATATCCTAAAAATGAATATCATGAACCAATTAGAAAGCCATGCTTTATTGATGATGAAGGGACTATTTGCGCGGTTGGCTACTTATTAGAGTCAACAGAGGGGAGAGAGGTTGCACAACAAGTGAATGAACAATATCAATATGCCGAAATTTATGAAATGGATCTTGCCTTTATTGAAAGTTGGGCTATAAAAAACGGATTAACTTTAGAAGAGTGTGCAATGATTCAACCTTCATATGATTGGACATTCGAACCATTTTACCAGCGCAAACTCATTTTTTCACTAGGCACCTCATTTCGTTTAGACAAATCGTACTACTCTAGGTTTGATCTTTCTTATCAATTTAATAATGTTCTGAAAAAAAGGTTTCGCTCATCAATTAATTTGCAATGTATTCCGTTGCGTAATGGAAATTATTCTGCTGCTTTAACATATTATAAAACAATTTACGTTCGCAATAAAATTAAGTTGTTTGTCGGTCTAGGTGGAGAATTGTTTGCCTTAAATAATAATGATGGATGGAATATGGTGCCAGAGGTTGGGGCATCTTATCAATACATAAAGGGGCGAATGGTTTTTAATACACAATTAGGTTATGCTTATCACATAGGTTTGCAAAATGCTGATAGTTATACAATAAGTAGAAATGAAATATCAGCATTAGTTGGTTTAGGTTTTAGACTTTGATTGCTATTTTTATAGCACTATTATGGAACAAAAAGTGCAAAAATCGGAATACGCAAAATTTTCTATACCAATATCAATTGGGGTTGCAATACTTATAATAGGTATAGTTCTAAAAATTATGCATTGGCCATTCTCAGAATGGTGTCTATTAATTGGTTCGGGTGGCCTCACATTTTTTTATCTTTTACGTTTTTTAAGCAAACCGCAAAAGGTTTTTTTAGATTATGTGAAACTAAGTCTCGTAATCGCATTTTCTATTCGGGCGTTGGTCATTCTTTTTCATTTACCAGGTAAAATAATAGTGTCCATCATTTTTTTAGTATTGTTAGCACTTTTTGTCGTTATAGGTGGTTTGCCATTTTTGATAGGTGATGGAGAGGATTCAAAAACTGCATTCGAGTCGAAAAACTATGCTGCTTTAATTAAGGTAGGACTCGTTGTAATGGGAGCTACTTCAATAGTTCTTGGCGCTATTTTTAAAGTTATGCATTGGCCCGGAGCAGGGCCTTTATTGGTGGTTGGATTAGTAATTACTGCAACTTGGGCTATTGTTGATTTGTTATTCACAAAGAAGTAAATTAATTCCGTTAACTTAAATCGTTTAAGCTAGTTAGATTATAATCAGGGATGAATTTTTTAATACAAAATTAATTTTAGATTCTCTTGGAATATTAAAAAAAATGATTAATTTTCCATCACCAAAGATTAACCCGAACAATCTTTTACCCACGAAAACTCAAATTTTATTTACATAGCATAAGTTGCTATTGTACAAGGGAGTGGAGTATCCTTTTCCAACTGACCAAAATGTAATCTAGATTATTCTGGCCGTGTCTACGGACGATATTTCTCATTAGAAATATTTGAACATTAACCCATTATGACAATTCGATTTTTCGACTTGTTGTAGACAAACCCAAAGGTCACAAGATGATTGACAGAGTCATTAAAACCGTAAAGGACGAATTAGTAGCTTATTTAGATTTGATTGGAGGTCTAGAAGAACCGGCAACCAACATTGTTGAGATATCTCACCTATTTAATTCATCAGGAGAACCTATTCCAACAGAATTAGGAGTTACGTTGGTAAATATTGAGGAGGACAGAATCAACCGTGCCATAGATCCTTACCTTAAAACGGATAGTGGCATTACAAGAGTTAATCCAGAGTTAAAACTCAATCTTTTTGTACTCTTTTCTGCAAATTTTGATTCAAACTATACCGAAGCATTAAAGTTTATTTCATATGTAGTGCGTTTTTTTCAAAGTAAAAATGTTTTTACAACAGAAAACACACCCGCTTTAGATCCTGAGGTTAAAAAATTAATTGTAGAGCTGCATCCCATGAGTTTTGAGCAACAAAACTATTTGTGGGGTATGGTTGGAGGGAAATATTTGCCCTCAGTATTATACAAATTCAGATTATTAGTAATTCAAGAAAATACATCAACTGAAGCAGTATCGGAAATAGTAGAAATAAACGAAAATATTACATGATAAACCATGTCTAGATTTTATAAAAAACTATATCAATTTGACTTTAATCACACGTTCTATACAAATCGTGAAACAAGTGATTTTAGAATTACTCCATTTGGCGATACGGTTGCTGAATTTCGATCAAATGGGCTATTGTTAAAAACGCGTGAAACTGGTTTTGATTTAGTTTATCAGAAATTATCAGAAGTCGGTAATGCACCTTTAGTTGAAATTACAACAGTTCAAAAATTAATGTTCAAAATTGAGGCAAGTAATCCGTCAATTTTAAACGTAACAGACCTTGGAACTAAGATAAATGCGACTGATATTTATAATTGTCAGGCTAAATATTCTGATGCCTTGACATTAGGCACAATTGCAACACGCCAACCTAACTTTACCGAAGAATACACCTATCCATTTGACAAAATAACGTTTAAAATAGAGGATGTAGAAGGAAATGTAGTGTATGAAGAAACGCAAACGGGGACAGCCGACCCAATTGTATTGACAGATTTCAATTTTTCGTTTTCTGTCAATTTATCGGGAATACTTGTAGAGGATTATTATACCTTAAAAACCTATCAAAGTGGAGTGCAAAAAAGTGCTCTTGACGTATACATTTTTAATAGATTGTCATACCCTAATTTGATTGGAATATTTGAGTTGGAACTTGATAGTAGCATCAATTATGGCCTAGTTCCTTATAAAGCCATTTTAACTTTAAATGCCGTGGCAACTAAATGGGCTTATCAAATCGAATTGACTAGAGATTTTACAGGAGGAACCATGAACGTGTTGGATGGGACTGGAACGGTGGTGTTTACTGAAGATATGCCAACTCCTGTCTACGGAATTGGAGCAACAGTAGGCTTTACATCTACTACCAATATTACAAAAACAGAAAAACCAATTGCAGATTTTAAATTAGTAGTAACCTCTCCAGGTTTGGATGTTACGCTTGAAAAACTGCCCAACCCCACACATAATATTTTGAATTCAATTGTTTATTTAAAAATATAATATAAAAATCAAAACCTATGCCTAGTACGTATAAAACACCCGGTGTCTATGTTGAAGAAATATCGACACTTCCGGCTTCCATAGCACAAGTGGAAACAGCCATCCCCGCTTTTATAGGCTTTACAGAAAAAGCCTCAAAGCAAGGAAAAGAAGTTTATAATGTTCCAACAAGAATTAAATCCTTATTAGAGTATGAGGAGTATTTCGGAAAGGGAGAAGAATCACCAACTGTAGATGTCACTCTAAATTCTGAAAATGGGATTGAAGGTGTTGAAATCAACTATGATTTTGCGCTCTACAATAGCATGAAAATGTTCTTTTCAAATGGCGGTGGTCCTTGCTATATTGTTTCGGCTGGAGATTATAATACGGCATCTGGAGATTATTTTTCCAACTTATCTACTGCATTAACTTCACTTAGAAAAAAGGATGAACCAACGCTAATTTTGTTTCCTGATGCTGCAATTTTATCAACCTCAAGTAAGATTAAGTTAGGTGAATTGCAACAACAAGCGTTAAAGCAATGCAATGATTTGCAAGATAGGTTTTGCATTTTCGATTTATATAATGGCGATAAAGAACTAAATGAATCTGATGCGGATGGAGCTACACCTGATTTAGCATTTAGAAACAAACTAGGAAGCCAATACCTGAAGTATGGTGCAGCTTATTATCCGTTCATAAGAACAAGTTTAAAATTTGATTTCACCTATGAAAATTTAGGTACAGTTACTAAATCGGGATCAGCAACAAACTTGGCTGCCATTAGCACATCTAACACGGCAATTGTTAATTATGAAAATGTATTGACAGATGATACTGCAATGTTTACATTAATTAATGGAGTTTGGGATGGTGTTGAGGAAGAGTATATCATTGATTATAGCAGTGTCGCTTTGTTAAATGTTGATCGATTAAAGGAGAGTACGCGTTATTTAGGATTCGAGTTGATTCCTGAAGAGTATGATGTTTCAACTCAGGTAAAAGCCGAAAATCAAATTAAAGCTCGAATTCATTTTATTGCAGATATGATAACCAATTTTATTGGTTTAACTGTTACGGATAATAATGATGAGGACGGTGATCCTAGCACTAAATTTTACCTAGAAGAGACGCATAAAGAGTATATTGATAAAGATAGTAGTCGTTTGTATGAGGTAATTAAGTTGCTTTATTTTTATGATCAAACTTATTCAATTGAAGGTGTTCAGGCAAATACTATAGCAGCTGATCCTAAAGAAGTAACACCTCTTGCTAGTTTTCCTGGAACAGGAACTTTCAATAAGGCAGATGCATCTACTATCACTTATGATTTGTCAGGAGTAACAATTTCTGATGCTACTATTGCTACAGGTTCAATTTATGGAGCAGGAGATGCTTCTACTGCGAAGAAAAAAGCAGTGGCAGCAGCAGCGGCATCTTTAAGTGCTTTGGGTGAGTTATTTGCTGAAATGGTAAGCATTTACCAAGCATTTGAAGCAGAAATCAAGTTAAGAAAAGAGAATCTAGAAATTCTATTAAGAGAATCTAACCCAATTTATGGAAATATTGTTAAAGCTGTTGTTGCTGAAGGAATTATTCTTCCTCCAAGTGGAGCAATTGCAGGTGTATATGCAGCAGTCGATAATGAAAGAGGGGTGTGGGTCGCTCCAGCAAACAGAAGCCTTAGTTCTGTAATAGGTCCTGTAGTTAACATCACCGCAGAAGATCAAAGCGGATTGAATGTAGATGCTACTTCAGGTAAGTCTATTAATGCTATCCGTTCATTTACAGGAAGAGGTACACTCATTTGGGGAGCTAGAACAACTGCTGGTAACAGTAACGAATGGAGATATGTGCCTGTTAGAAGACTCTTTAATATGATTGAAGAATCTGTGAAAAAGGCTACTGAATTTGTGGTTTTTGAACCAAACGATAAGAATACTTGGGTACGAACCAAAGCAATGATTGATAATTTCTTGAATTCTATTTGGAAAGCTGGAGGTTTGGCTGGAGCGAAACCAGAGCATGCTTACATTGTTAAAGTTGGTTTGGGTGAAACCATGACTGCACAAGATATCCTAGAAGGTAGAATGATTGTTGAGATTCATTTGGCTGCAGTAAGACCAGCTGAATTTATCATACTAAGATTCATGCATAAGCTGCAAGAATCATAAATGAGTGAAATAAAATTGAACATTAATATTATTAAATAGATAAAAATATGGCAACTAATTATCCAATAACAGCATTCCATTTTAAGGTTGAATGGGGCGGAGCGACAGGTGCGTTTACAGAGGCATCTGGATTAAATTTAGAGCATCAAGTAGTGGAATATCGAGATGGATTGAGTAAAACATACTCAACCATTAAAATGCCAGGAATGAACACCAATGGTGAGATAACACTTAAGCGTGGAATTTTTAGAAAGAACAACGAGTTTTACGATTGGTGGAACACAGTTTCTATGAATGAAGTTGAAAGACGTGATATTACAGTTAGTCTTTTAGATGAAAACCATGAGGCAACTATGGTGTGGAAATTCACAAATGCCTGGCCTTCTAAAATTGAAGGTGCAAGCTTAAATTCAACAGGAAATGAAGTTGCCATTGAAACCATTACTTTGGTTCATGAAGGTATGACCATATCCAATGATTAATGAGTTTGTTATTTGAAAGGCCTCCTTCTGGTTTTCATTTTGCTGTAATTTTTGAACTGTTACCTCAATCACCTAGTGATTTTAGGTTCCAAGAGGTTTCAGGGCTTACCATTACAGTTGAAACTGAAGATTTTAAAGAAGGAGGTGAAAATAGGTTTACGCATAAACTCCCCAAGAAAACCAGTTACGGTTCGCTTGAATTGAAGAGAGGCTTATTTAAAGGTTCATTCATTGTGGATTGGTGTAGAGATGCGATTGAGAATTTTAAATTCGAACCCGTAAACATTACCATTATGCTCTTGAATGATTTGCATTTACCAATTGCCGGTTGGTATGTGGTAAATGCTTATCCTACAGAGTGGAGCACGTCTGGTTTTAATGCGCAATCGAGTGATTTAGTTATTGAATCAATTAAACTCAATTATTCCTATTTCAACACCTTAAGAATTTAATAAAAATGCCATTAGAAATAAAAGAAATAGTGATCACAGCAAATGTTAGTGAATCTTCAGAATCAGAGGCTGCTGAGAGTGGAGGAATTAATTCTGCAGATGAAAATCGAGCAGAATTGATTGCAGATTGTGTTGAGCAAGTACTGGAAATTTTAAGCGAAAAAAATGAACCCTGATGAGTGGTAAATTAGAAAAGTTAACAATATTATCATTTGAATTGTCGGATCAACAAGTTTCCGATAATTCATATGTTGCGCTAATTAACCCAGAACAATTGGTAACTGAAACGAGTATTAAATACGAAGAGAAGAAAACCAAAGGGAACAAGAGTAAACAGCAAAATTTCAGTGGGACCAGTGCACCTAAAGTAAGCATCAAATTTTTATTTGATAGCACTGGTGTAATCAAACAAGATAATCACGAAATCTCTTTCAGCCTTAGTGGAGGATTGAATACTGCAGGAAGTTCTACCGATTCAATTTTGGGCAAAAAACCTAATGGAGGAACGGTTGATGAACAAATTACCGCCTTTAAAAATGCCACACTAAAGTATAGCAAAGGAACACATGAACCTAAGTATGTTACTTTGGTTTATGGTGGCTGGATTTTTGACGGACGTTTAACAAACCTTAAAATCACTTATACCTTATTTGGTTCAGATGGTTATGCTATTCGGGCAGTAGGTGACGCCACGTTTGTTGAAACTGTTCCTAAAGCGCAAGAGGCAAAATCAAAGGATGATCAATCTCCTGATTTAACTCATATAAGAACCGTTCAAGAAGGAGATACACTTCATCTTATGTGTCAGGAAATTTACAAGAACCCAAAGCTGTATTTGGAGGTTGCACGTGTAAATAATTTGAGTAATTATAGAAAATTAAGTGTTGGAGAAAAATTATTTTTCCCACCAATAAAGGACTTCAGTTAAATGAGCGAAACTTTAGCAAATAATATCACTAAAGAGGCACAAGTGCCACATAGCTTTGAAATTTATCTGAGCGATTCGCCTTCGGATGAAGGAGATGTTGTAAGTGCTGTTAATGAGCCTTTTCATATTGTAATAGGGAAAATGGCCAATAAAATTGCATATGCAAAACTCCTAATTGAAGATGGAGATGTGGCATCTCAAGACTTTCCAATTAGTAATGAGGATCAATACGCACCAGGAAAATTCATCACTATTAAAATGGGAGATGTAAATGGAATGGAGACGGCTTTTAAAGGAATGATCGTGAAGCATGGCATAAAAATTAAAAAGAACAGGAAATTACATTTGACAATTGACTGTAGAGACAATGCTGTGGCTGCTACAACTCAAACTAAGAGTAAATATTTTGCTGAAAAAACACTTGATTCTGATGCGTTTAAAGAACTATTAGGAGAATATAAAAATGGAAATAATGCTTTAATTGATGTGTCTGGAATTGAAGATACAGATGTGGAGCATGAAGGTTTGGTTCAATACAATTCAACTGATTGGGATTTTATCGTAAAGCGGGCAAATGCTGCTGGTCAGTTGGTTTATACAGATAATGGTGTGTTTACAACAGTTACACCAACAGTTGCTGGTTCAGCTGATTATACACTCCTTTTTAGTGATGAACTGTTGGAGTTTGAAGCAGAAATTGATGCGAAATCACAATTTAAAGAAGTTGTTTTAAACGCCTGGGATTCATCAAAACAAGAGATTAATACGGAAGAATTGTCAAGTTTAACCGGAATTGACCTTGAAAAACCTGGTGACCTCACTAATAAAGATCTTTCAGTCCTGTTTAATGACGGTGGTTTAAACATCAATTATTCAGGACACCTTGTTGCTGGTGATTTAAAGAATTTTGTAAAGACAGAACTGATTAAATCTAAGTTAGCAAGAGTAAGAGGTAGAGTGTCTTTTGTAGAGTCTACATTGGTAAGTCCAAGAAAGACGATTGAACTGAAAGGAGTGGGGAATCGTTTTAATGGCTTAACCTACGTAACAGGTGCTCGTTACGAGTTTTCTAAAAATATTTGGACAACGAATTTGCAGTTTGGCTTAAGTAGAGATTGGTGTGAGAGTAATACAAAAGATGTGGATAGAACTAAGGGTCGAATTCCAGAAATGTCGGGACTACATATTGGGACAGTAACCCGTTTAGATGATGAAACTGGCGAAGATCGTATTAAAGTGCGCATCCCCGTTATAGATGCAGAAAGTGAAGGTGTTTGGGCAAAAATGGCTCGGCCAGATGCAGGAGAGCATAGAGGAATGTTCTTTTTGCCAGAGCTTGATGATGAAGTATTGGTTGGTTTTTTAGGTTGTGATCCTAGATATCCAATGATTGTAGGAATGCTAAATAGCAGTGCTAAGCCAGCTCCCGTTGGTGCTCTGGAAAAAGATAACTTGAAAGGGTATTATTCAAAAGCTGGCAGTCGCGTAGAGTTTGATGATAAGAAAAGAACATTGAAAATTCAAACTTTAAGTGAAGGAGAAGCTGGTAGTTTGGATGATTTTAGATCTGGTGAACCAGAATTAGAAAAGAATAACACCATCTTAATAGATGATAAAGAGGGGACAATCTTAATACAGGATAAGAACAAAAATTTCATCAAATTTAGTGCTGATGAGGTTCACATTTTTGGGGATAAACGAATAAAGTTAGAATCGAAAGAAGTGATTATCAAAGCAACGACTAAGTTGGAAACTGATACAAAGAAAAGTATCCTGCATTCTTCAGGAGAAACAAAAATGACTGGATCACCAATTAATTTAAACCCATAATGCCGAAAGCCGCCAAAATACTTGATATGCATGTTTGTCCTAAAAGTGAACCAGGGCCAGTCCCGCATGTGGGGTTAATGATTTCTGAAGGAAGCACTGATGTGAAAATTAATGGAATGGGGGCAGCGCGAAAAGGAGATCAAGCAATTTGTGTTGGTCCTCCAGATAGTATATCAGGTGGCTCTTCAAAAGTGTTTATTAATGGAGAACCAGCAGCAAGAATGGGAGATCCAACAGATCACGGAGGGCAAATTACTACAGGAAGTGCAAACGTAAACATTGGTGGTTAGCATATAATTAATGTAAAAAAAGAAGAAATGAATACCAAAGATATTAATACACTTTTTCTAGGGACAGGTTGGGGGTTTCCTCCAACATTTAATAAAAGTGACAGAAGTATGGTCATGGTTAGTGGTGAAGATGACATTCGCCAAAGCTTAGAGATTCTTTTAAGTACAACGCTGGGAGAAAGAACAGTGCGTCCCGATTTTGGTTGTAGACTAGATGAATATTTATTTCAACCCATTTCATCAAATATTACCACCCTAGTTAAAAATATGGTTGAAAAAGCAATTATTAACCATGAGGCAAGGATTGAATTACTTGCAATTAACTTAAATACCGAACAAGAAGCCGAGGGAATATTACTGCTCGAGTTAGAATACTTAATCAGCGCAACAAATTCAAGAAGTAATTATGTCTATCCTTTCTATTTAGAAGAAGGAACTAATACTTAATTATGTCAGAGAAAAATTGTAATAAAATAAATCCATTAAGACTGCAAGGAACAGCTCAAGAAGATCGTTCTCCTAAATTCTTGGATCCTGACTTGGTTAAAATTGACGGCAAAACACCGCAAGATTATCATGACATTGTTACCAAATTGGCGGGAATTACGCAGTATTATAATGCAGACAATCGTAGAGATGGTGATTGGAAAGCTTTTTTTAGTGGAATTTCATTTGAAAGTGATGATCCACATTTGGCTTTGTTCAATGCGTTTATAGAACTTGTTCAATATGCGCAAAATGATATAAACGAAATTACAGCAAAACACCTGGCATTTTATT
>CAKZON010000120.1 GCA_937136425.1 uncultured Crocinitomix sp. | reverse complement strand
AATTATGACGTTATATTTTGCGATATTAAAATGCCGCAAATGGACGGGATTGAGGTGTTGACGAAATTGAAAAACGACGGTTTGGAAACTCCAATTATCATGATTTCTGGTCATGGAAATATTGAAACAGCTGTTGACTCAATTAAAAATGGAGCTTACGACTTTATTGAAAAACCATTGGATTTAAATCGAATTTTGGTAACGATTAAAAATGCTTTGGAAAAAACGGATTTGGTAGAAGAGACTAAAGTCTTGAAAAAACAAATTCGTAAACATTCTAAAAATTACAATATCATTGGAAATTCCGAGCCATTGGAAAAAATCCGTGAAATGATTGATAAAGTGGCACCTTCAGATGCACGTGTTTTAATTACTGGGCCAAATGGGGCAGGTAAAGAATTAGTTGCAAGACAATTACATGAGAACAGTGCTCGAAGTAAAGAGTCTTTTATTGAAGTGAATTGTGCTGCAATTCCTTCTGAGTTAATTGAGTCTGAATTATTTGGTCATGAAAAAGGAGCTTTTACATCTGCTGTAAAACAGAAAAAAGGAAAATTTGAATTGGCAACAAATGGAACTTTGTTTCTAGATGAAATTGGAGACATGAGTGCTTCTGCACAAGCAAAAGTGTTGCGTGCATTACAAGAAAATAGAATTACAAGAGTTGGAGGAGAGAAAGATATTAAAGTAAATCCTAGAGTGGTTGCTGCAACCAATAAAGATTTGCGCAAAATGATTGCAGACGGTAAGTTTAGAGAAGATTTATTTCACCGTTTAAGTGTAATCGTTATTGAAGTTCCTTCATTGAATGATCGTAAAGATGACATTCCTATTTTAGCAAATTATTTCATTGAAAAATTATGCCAAGAGCATGGGATGGCGCTTAAAACATTCTCAAGTGATGCATTAAAAGCCTTGCAAGAAGTTAACTGGACTGGAAACATTCGTGAATTAAGAAACATTGTTGAGCGTCTGATTATTTTATGTGATGCTGAAATCACTTCTGCAGATGTAAAAACTTTTGTTAGCGGAAAATAAGCCTATGGATTTTTTGAAGCAGGATGCAATTCTAGAAATTGTTGATAATGCACTTCGCGAAGACCTTGGAGATGGTGACCATACTTCACTCTCAACAGTGCCTGAAAACGCAAAAGGTAAAGCACGTTTATTAGTAAAAGATAATGGGATTTTGGCTGGTGTTGAATTGGCTAAAACTATTTTTCATAGAGTAGATCCAGATTTGAAAATAGAAGTTTTAATTGAGGATGGAACCTATGTAGAGAAAGGGCAAATTGCTTTTTATGTAACGGGCTCTTCTCGCTCTATTTTAAGTTCGGAACGTTTGGTGCTAAACTTTATGCAGCGCATGAGCGGTATTGCTACTAAAACGCATGAATTGGCTAAAATAATTGCGCATCTTCCTACAAAATTATTAGACACAAGAAAAACGACTCCTGGTATTCGAATAATGGAAAAGTGGGCGGTTAACATTGGTGGCGGAAATAATCACAGGTTCGCACTTTATGACATGATTATGATTAAAGATAACCATGTTGATTATGCCGGTGGAATTCCACAAGCCATTGAGCGAACAAATACCTATTTGAAAGAAAAAGGAAAGTCGCTGAAAATTGAAATTGAAACGCGTAATTTAGATGAGGTGAAGCAGGTTTTAGCAATAGGACAGGTAGATAGAATCATGTTAGATAACTTTACGCCAGATCAAATTCGTGAGGCCCTAACAATAATTGACCGAGACAAATATGAAACAGAGGCTTCTGGTGGAATTACAGAAGATTCTATTTTGTCTTATGCGGAAACTGGAGTTGATTTTATTTCTTCAGGCGCATTAACCCACTCCTATAAAAGTTTAGACCTAAGTTTGAAGGCTGAGTTTGATTCTTAGTTTTCGAATTATTACTTCTTTACAAACTTATAAAACTGACTTCCTAAGTTAAGGATGTAAGTTCCAGAGCTCATAGTTGAGAGATCAATTTCTCCATTACTATTAATCTTATATACGCCAACCGTGCGTCCGTATAAATCGTAGATATTAACTACTGTATTGCTATTATTAAAGCCTTGCAGGTATAATGTCTCATTAGCAGGGTTAGGATAAAGTTTTACTTTGTTTTCAACATCTAATAATGCAGCACTACCTACGGTAACTGTTTGAGTCTCGGTTAACGTATCGCATCCATCATAAACAGTCAATGTGACATCATAAATACCAGGCTCATCAAAAGAATGACTTGGGTTTTCTTCCATATAGGTTGATTCATCAATTAACCACTCCCAACTTGTGGCGTGTTCACTGTTGCTCGCAAAGTCATAATCTAAATCAGTGTGAGTAAAATCAAAACCAACAGTTAAATCATTCAGTCCAATTCTCCAGGTTGCTAAACTATCAAATACAATGTCATGGGCTTTTTCTTGAAGGTAGACTGCTAAATCTTCATCTAAACTTGCAATATAGCTAGCATCCATTGGGCTTTTTTGATAAATGGTTGCATACATAATACATGCTGTTAAGTAAGAACCATTGATATTGGGATGACTGCCGTCTCCAGAATAAAGCTCAATTGATGGATCATCATCAATAACTGTTTTCCATCCCATCCCAACTGGAGCAACTCTTGCATCATTCTCAATTGTCATATCTAAATATGCGTTACGTAATTCTCCTTGCATCCCTTCATAAGTGCAAACTGGTGGATGTTCATCACAAAAACTAGCATCCCCTGATTTTCTTCCCCACGTCATGTAAAAAACAACTTTAGAACAAGTGTCATTTTCTTTGATGATTTCATTCAGTTCCATTGCATGTGGAGGACTATAATCAGGTCCTGTTATAGCTTCTGGCAAAGATGGAATTTGACTTTGTTCTTGTAAAACAACATAATCCCAATTACGGCTACTAATTTTTGCAAGCGTAGTAGGATTTGCACGGTGTAAATTAAAAGTATGACCTCCTGGTGTATTAGAATCATACACCAAAGTGTCTCCTTGAGACAAGGCTATTTCATATACTAATAAAGGTAAATTGTTGACACCCGTATAACTGTTTCCTAAGAAAAGGACACTTTTATTTTGTGCAAAAACAAAACCTGAGAAACAGATGCTCAGCAAAATAATAAAGCTCTTCATGATAATTTGTAGTTTAAATATGAAGTTAAGATGATTCTATGGAATAGTCCAAATTAACGACGCTACAAAAGCACGACATTATTGTATTCTTGAAAGAATTAGCAATAAATTTTATCGTAAAGATCCTTATGCTTCGCTAAAATTACGCGGCGTTTAGGCTTTAATGTTGGAGTTAACTCTCCTGTCTCTGGTGTCCAAAGGTCGTTTACTAACTCAAACTTTTTAATTTGTTCCCATTTACCAAATCCAATATTATATTCATCAACTTCTTTTGAAATTCTATCAATCACTGTTGGGTGATTTGCAATTTCTTCATTTGATAAACCAATATCTAGCTTTTTATATTTAATCCATTCTTGAATAAATTCAAAAGCCGGAACAATTAAGGCAGCAGGCATCTTTTGATTTTCGCCTATTACCATTATCTGCTCAATAAAGCGCGATTCTTTAAATTTATTTTCCATAACCTGTGGCGCAATATATTTACCACCAGAGGTTTTAAACATTTCTTTTTTACGATCGGTAATCTTCAAGAATTTGCCTTCAACAAACTCACCTATATCACCAGTGTGGAACCATCCGTCCTTATCAATCTCTTCGGCAGTTTTTTCTGGCATATTATAATAGCCCATCATAACGTTAGGTCCTTTTACTAAAATCTCACCGTCTTCTGCAATTTTCACTGTGACATTATCTAGTACAGTTCCTGTAGTTCCAATGCGCACATTATTTCCTTTTTCATAGTTTACACTAATCACTGGCGAAGTTTCTGTTAAGCCATAACCTTCCATTACTGGAATGCCTGCAGCTAAAAACACACGTGCTAGTCTTGGTTGCAAGGCGGCACTACCAGATGCAACTGCCTCACAGTTTCCACCTAATGCTTCTTGCCATTTGCTGAAAATTAATTTGCGCGCAATGCTCAATTTAAACTTGTACCAACCTGACTTTCCGATAACATCATATTCCTCTCCTAATTCTACAGCCCAAAAGAATAGCTTGCGCTTAATGCCTGTTAGGGCTTCACCTTTTGCAATAATTTTATCGTAAACTTTTTCTAATAAACGAGGAACCGCAGTAAACACATTGGGTTTTACTTCTCTCAAATTATCCCCAATCGTATCCATTGATTCTGCAAAATAAACAGATACTCCTGTGTATTGGTACAAGTACAATAGCATACGTTCATAAACGTGACAAACAGGCAAAAAACTCAAAGATTTTGCATTTGAGTCTACTGGTAAACGTGGTTCACAATCTTTTACATTGCTCAGCAAGTTTTTATGCGCCAACATTACACCTTTTGGATTTCCAGTTGTTCCAGAAGTGTAGATTAAAGTAACCAAATCTTCATAGTCAATGGCCGCTTTTCTTTTTTCAATTTCTGCATCTAAAGCTTCATCAGGATCAACCAATAGCTCTTGCCATGATTTGGCATTTGGAACCTCGTTAAAGGTAAATACTTCAGATAATGTCGGAACATTGTCTTTAATCGACAAAACTTTTCCATACAATTCATCATCAGAAACAATACAAAGTTTAACCCCTGCATCATTAAAAATGT
Organism: uncultured Crocinitomix sp.; assembly: GCA_937136425.1. Classification (GTDB taxonomy): domain Bacteria; phylum Bacteroidota; class Bacteroidia; order Flavobacteriales_D; family Crocinitomicaceae; genus Crocinitomix. Next base: position 32,284 of record CAKZON010000120.1, on the reverse strand, counting down.
ACTCATAAACGTCAGCACTAATAGTGGGATAAACAGGAACTCCAATGGCTCCAATTTGTTGAATTCCAATATCACAAATGTTCCATTCTGATCTATTATTAGATATTAGTGCTACTTTGTCCCCTGGTTGAATCCCTTTATTTAAAAGGCCTCTACTAATGGCATTGGCTTTTTCAATATAGGTTTTAGTGGATGTCTTAATCCATTCACCGTTAATCTTGTCAACAAAAGCATCTTCTTGCGGAAATTGCTCTAATTGGTAATATGGGATATCAAATAATCGTTTTACTTCCATCTAATTTGAATTCTTTATGAGTGTTAGTCTTTGTTTTGAAAGATACTAAAAATCCTTTAAATTCCTTATAAACCCTAATAATTTTGTAACTTGTAAAAAAATAATCGTTAAAAACTTTGAAGTGGTTGTAACTTTTAGAGGGTTTAGATTGTTTTAGCTGTTTGAAGGGGAACTGTACCTGATTTAACCACGCCCTAATTTGACAAGAAAAGAATATAATATCGCTGTGAAAGAATACTCCGGAAGGTTGTATGGCTATGCATTGAAGTACTTAAAGAGTGCTGAAGATGCAAACGATATTGTACAAGACGTTTTTGAGAAATTATGGAAAAACAGAAAGAAAGTTGTTGCTGAGAAGGCAAAATCTTGGTTGTTTACTTGCGCGCATAACGCATTAATAAACTTGATCAAGAAAAAAAGTCGGATTTCATACCAAGCAAATACGGTATCATCTGACACTGCTGTGTGCCATTCTCGCGATTTTGAAATGAAAGAGGTAATAGAAAAAAGTTTAGCTATGCTTCCTCCAGTTCAAAAATCAATTATTCTTCTGCGCGATTTAGAAGGTTATGCTTATCAGGAAATAGGTGAGATACTTGGCTTAAGTGAAGCTCAAGTAAAAGTCTATTTATTCAGGGCTCGGAATAAAATTAAAAAACAGTTAAAAGATCTAACAATACTCGTATGAATATTCCTCAAAATTTCGACAGGTGGATGTTCGACTACATGGAGGGAAATCTCTCCGCAGCTGAAGTAGATGCTTTTGAGCAATTCTTATTGCAAAATCCTGGTTTTGAACCAGACGCAGATGCTTGGCAAAATTCAATTATACCGATTGATAATGTAGTTTATCCGCAACAAAGTAGTTTAGAACGTAACAGAAAGTTGGGCGGTTGGTTCGGTTGGAGCGCAGCGGCAGCTTTAATCACACTTATAGGTGTAGGTGGCTATTTTGCCATGAATTCTGAATCAAATACAAATCAATCAACACAATTATCTTATTATTCTAAGGCTTCTGAAAATTCGTCAATTGAAAATGGCATGAACCATAATTCAATAGTTGACGAGGAGTTAGGATATAATAATGAATTAATTGCCGATAACTTAAACACGCTTGAAACAACTGAATATACTACTGCAGCTCAATATCAAAATCAAGTAGCTGTAACATCTTTAGCAAATTCAACTTATAATGGCGTGAATAGTGGAAATGGAGAAGAGGACTTAAATCAGTCAAACGGCAGTTTTGATGAAGCAAATGCTAATAATTGGCAAGCAAACGATTTTAATGATGCTGATTATTACGTAACTGTAAATGCAGCAATGCAGCAAGAGCAGTCTAAATATGAAGACGATACCCATTCGTCTAAATATGCACACAACCCAACCGAAAATCATGCTGATATAGATTTGCGTAAAAAGAGCAATATTAATCACGGATCATTTGGAAGCGTTACTAAACGTATTTATAGAAAAATTGAACGCATGTTCGGTTATCCTGTTGGTTTAGTGAATTTAAGAGATCCTGAACTATTGTTGCCAGAAAATTCATTGGTTTCATCAAATCCTGGTTTTGCAGGGGGAATGTTAAAACCAAGGTTTGAATTATCTTATAGAAATCAGTGGTTAGGATCAGAGATGAATTCTCACAGAGCGCAATTTAGTTTTGATAATTACGTTCCTGAATTAAGAGGCGGGGTTGGCATCTCAGTTAATTCAGCAACTTATGGAAACGGAGCTTTAGGAGATTATTCAGTAAACATGACCTATTCCCCAAAAATTAGTTTGGGACCAAATGCGGTGCTTGAGCCAGGTATTAAAGTATCATTAGGTGTGTTGACAGGTAATTCTTCAAAATTTGATGAAGGAATGGATGTTGAATTGGATAGAGGAATGTTATTGTATAGCAGTTTTGCTTCTGCAAATGACCAAACAGACAAGTTATGGTATAAAGATTATGGCGTAGGCTTTGTGTTGAATACTAAGTGGTTTTATGCCGGTGCAAGTGCTGATAATATTGGGCGTCATTATGCAATTGTTTATCGTAAAGAGGGCAGCAATGAACCGATTAGAACACCAGTGCTTTACAATGCAGTGATTGGAGCTGATTACGAATCAGCAAATAAAAATATGTCAATCAGTCCGTTTATTGCGGGAAGATATTTTGGAGAAAATAAAGAAGCTTGGGTAGGAGCTAATTTTAGATTGAATCACTTCACATTAGGAGGGTCTTATTCTACAAATAATGACTTTACTGCCGCAATTGGTATGAAATTTAAAAACTTTAAAATGGTTTATCAGTATGACAGAACACATACATTGCTTACAAATGAGCAATTAGGTTCGCATAGCTTAGGAATTCGTTTTAATGGTAAAACTAAAAATGCTCGTTTCAAATAAATAGAATTTATGAAGAAAATATTTACTTTATTAATTGCGCTGGCGTCGCTCAACGGTTTTTCACAAGATCCTGAGTTTACACAGTTCTATGCTAACCCGATTTATTTGAATCCGGCAATGGCAGGAACGCATGGATGCCCACGTATAAACATGAATTACCGTAATCAATGGGCCAACATTTCTGGTGCCTTTGTAACAAATAGCGTTTCGTACGATCAGTTTGTGAATGTTCTTCAAGGTGGCGTGGCTCTTTCTATTACAAACGATATGGCGGGTAAGAATACACTCAATTGGACAACAATCAATTTAGCTTATTCTTATCACCTACAAGTTTCAAGAGAGTTTACATTGTTATTTGGAGCACAAGCAGGTTGGAATCAAAAATTCTTAGATTGGAGTAAATTAACTTTTGGTGATCAAATTGATCCACGAAGAGGATTTATTTATCAAACTGGTGACCTTCCTCGCGGTAATTTTTGGGGAAATGGCGGTAACTGGGGAACAAAAGGATTTTTTGATCTTTCGGCTGGAATTGTTGGATACTCTGAGAATTTCTACTTTGGCTTTGCAGCAAAGCACTTAAATACACCAGAGGAAAGTTTAATCTTGAACCCTGATGGAGAAAGTCATTTGCCAATGCGTTTTACTGGACATATTGGTGCAAATATTGAATTTGGTAAAGGATCTCAATATGCAAATGTAACTTCAATATCTCCAAACGTTATTTATACGTATCAAGATGGGTTCATGCAGTTGAATGTAGGAACATATATTAAATATGGTGCATTTACAGCAGGAGCATGGTGGAGACCGCGTGATGCGTTTATCCTTTCTGTTGGAATTGATGCCGGAACATTTAGGTTCGGTTATAGTTATGATATTACAATTTCTCCTTTGACAAATGCTTCGGGCGGGTCGCATGAATTGTCATTAGGATTTAATTTGTCTTGTAAAGACAAACCAAAAAGATTTAGAACGATTTCTTGCCCGTCGTTCTAGAAAGATAAAATACTTCATGTTCAACACTAGTTTGGTTTAAATTAGTTGAACAACGAAGTATTGGATAAGAGGGGGTGGTTCCCTGATTTGATTTCTTTGTTTTGAGAAGAGCGGTTTTACCCATAAGGTGAGCCGCTCTTTTCTATTTTATGCAGTTTATAAGATTGACAATAACTTGTTTTGAGAATAATTCATTTTCTTATATGAGTACAGAGTATTGTCTTATAACAATTTCAAAAAACACCTCAAAAACGCACAGGTTTATTCTATACTACAATTGTAAAAAAGCAATTGGATTCTGATTTTTTTACAGAAGTTATTGATATTTGAATGAATGAAAAGGGCAAAAAATCTGATCAATTAAAAGGAATAAAAGAGACTCAATTATCATCTTAAATATTGAAACAGTTAGATTAAAAATAAATCAAAAAAAATTGACTTCAAATGTAACTTATACGCGGCGAAATTGTTTTACTATAAAGCAAGAATATGAAACCAATAGTCAATAATAACGGTCATGTTTTAGGGTTGTAGCGCAAAAAAGAGTTTGCCAAATCTAAAAAATAAAGACGAAAAAATAATAACCCCAAAACCATAAAAGTAGATTAAAGATGGGCCCATCTTTTTTTTATCACTCTGCTCGATTTTATCTGTAATTCTAGAAAGATAAATTCGAGTCACACACCATCAAATCAAAAAACCAATTGTGCTTTAATTCCAAAAGTTGGAATTGAAATAACTCGAACTATGCAAAAAAAATAGTTTGATCGTGAATGAAATTTAACCTTCAAATAGAATCCTTATGTCTAAATTTTTCCTTTTACTTTCTTTATGTTTTGCGATAAATGGTTTTAGTCAAGATCCAGAATTTTCACAATTTTATGCAAATCCTGTTTATTTAAACCCGGCACTGGCGGGTACAAATATTTGTCCTCGATTAAATATGAACTACCGCAACCAATGGGCAAATATTTCTGGTGCATATGTTACCAATAGTGTTAGTTATGATCGGTTTGTGAAACCTTTACATGGCGGTGTTGCATTAATGGTTACTAATGACATGGCAGGTAAAAACACGATTAATTGGACAACCATAAATTTAGCCTACTCTTATCATTTGAGGATTACGCGAAATTTCTCTATGTTGTTTGGTGGACAAGCGACATGGAACCAAAAGTATTTAGACTGGAGTAAGCTTACTTTTGGCGATCAAATAGATCCGTATCGAGGATTTATCTATCAAACAGGTGATTTAGCGAGCGCATTGGTTAATGCAAATAGCACATGGTCAACAGCAGGATTCTTTGATGTTTCAGCAGGAATCTGTGGTTTTTCAGAGAAGTTTTACTTTGGTTTTGCAGCCAAGCATCTTAACACTCCAAATGAAAGCCTTAAATTGGGAGGAGCATATTTACCTATGCGTTTTACAGGACATGTTGGAGCCACCATTCCTTTTGGAGAAAAGTCACAATATAAAAACACAACATCAATTTCTCCTAATATCATTTATACGCATCAACGCCATTTTAAACAATTAAATATTGGAACCTATATTAAACACGGACCTGTTACTGCTGGAGTATGGTGGAGAACAGAGGATGCTTTTATCTTGTCTTTTGGAATTGAAACAAAAGCCTTTAATTTTGGATATAGTTATGACTTAACTATTTCAGAGTTAACAAATGCCTCAGGAGGATCTCATGAGTTGTCGTTAGGATTTAAATTTGCCTGTAAAGATCGAACAATAAAGTATCGCACAATAGTTTGTCCAAGTTTTTAAGGGCAATTTTTCAGCATTTCCGTATCTTTAAAAATAAGAACCCAAAAATGCTCCTATAATGCCTATTTATTTAGATGCGAATAATGAAGATTGGAAAAAGAGTTTTCAATTCGTAACGCAATTATCAGAAAATGGAAATTCAGCCTGTCTTGTACAGCATAAGGAATGTATATTTTTATTTACGGTTGTTTCTGCCAATTTTTCTAAAAATGAAATTGAAGTAGAAATTGGTGATTTGTTAAGAACCGACTTAGTGAATTTTTCAGATTTACATTTTTTACCGATTGATTTTGCAGAAATTCAGGATTTGTCTGAAAATATTATAGCTGAATTAGATAATAATGTGCTTTGTTATGCAGATGTTACACAATGGATAAAACCTGACTTAGAAATTTCCATTCGTGCTCGAAAAATAGCAAAACCATTGGCTAATGTCACTTATGGCTTTTTGAGCAAAGCAGGTTTAGAGGGCGAATTGCTAGAGATTGAACTTGAAGAGAAGTACAGTAGCCTTGTTTTATTCAACTGTGAAGATGATTATGAGTCGTTATCTAGTGGAGCACCTATAATGGATCGTGATGGAAATTGGGTGGGGATAACATTGGTTGGACTGCAAGGACCAGGGTTACTCTTTGGATTTTTATCTGAAAGTTTACTGAACATAATGGACGGAATGATTGCGGATGAAATAGATTCTGATTCATTCAAAAGTAAAAGTATTGCTGATTTTTTGGAAGACGCAAAGCCTGCAATGGTAGAAATGTGGGAAGAAGAGTCTGCTGTGGAGGAACTTTTAGAAGAAACTGCGGCAGAAGTAGATGAAGACTTTGTACGATATAATGTCTTTTATGGCACCAATCGACTTCTTGGGGAAACAAAACCAGATGGAAGTGTAATCTATACCAATAAAAGAGACCGGGAATTGCACATTGGGATTTGCGAAGTAAGCATTCCTAAAAAGCATAAGCTTGGAGAAATAGAGCGGCCAGGTTGGTTTCGTAATTTGTTTTTTGGAGAGAGCAAGAAAAAGGATTTTACAATACTTTATAACGAGAAAATGGAGCGTGAAAAATTTCTTAAGTTATTAAATGAAAAAATTGGAGATTCGGAGGAAGGAGAATTACTATTGTTTATTCATGGTTTTAATGTTGACTATGACGCCGCTATGATGAATGCGGCGCAACTAGGATTTGATTTGAACTTTAAGGGGTGTGTTACAGCATTCTCATGGCCATCATTAGGAACAGTTCCGGGATATGTGGCAGACACAGCAACTGCTCGAGCATCTGCCATTTATCTTGCTGATTTTATTGAAATGGCGGGTAGCAATGCAAAAAAAATGCACATTATAGCCCACAGCATGGGGAATGTTGTATTAACAGATGCCTTAGTTATACTTAAAAATGAAAATCGCCTACCAACAATTCCAATCAATGAAATTATTTTGGCAGCACCAGATTTGGATAAAGATATTTTCGTTCAGCAAATCATTCCTCAAATAAAGGATATTGCACGTTTTACACTTTATGCATCAAGTAAAGATAAAGCCTTAGTGGCTTCTAGAACAATGAGGGCGGGTTATAACCGCTTGGGAGAAGGTGGGGAATACATTACAGTGGTAGATGGCGTTGAGTCAATAGACGCCTCTGATGTTGATACAAGTTTATTAGGTCATGGCTATTTTGCAGATACCTTGTCCTTAATTCATGATATTCATCAAGTTTTATTGGGTGAATTGCCACATCAACGTATTTTAATAGAACATCAACATTTCGTTCAAGGAGAGTTGCGTAAATATTGGGCGTTTAAACGAACCTAATTAAAATTATTCTGCATTATAGACCATTTCACCATCCAAGTAAGTTTGCACAACAAATGTAGATAGGATTTCGCTCGCTTCAATCTTCATGATATCTTGCGTTAACATTACAAAATCTGCTGCTTTACCTTCTTCTAATGAGCCGCGTTCATTTTCTTCAAAATTTGAGAATGCAGCCCAAATAGTCATTCCTTTTAATGCTTCTTCTCTTGTTAAAACTTCGTTAGGGTAAAAACCTTCAGTTGGATAACCGTCTCTGTCCATCCTTGTTACGGCCGCGTAAAACGTTTCAAGTGGGTAAATTCTTTCAATCGGAAAATCTGTTCCTAATACCACCTTCCCTGCTTTTTCAAGTAGTTTTTTATAAGCATATGCAAAAACAATTCGTTCAGATCCTAATCGTTCTTCAGCCCAGCGCATGTCTGAGGTGCAATGAGTGGGTTGAACAGAAGGTAAAATTCGAATGGCTTCAAATAAGTCAAAGTCTGATTCCGCTAATACTTGCGCATGTTCAATTTTCCAACGGTGATCTAGTTTATCTTGAATTACCTGCGCATAAATATTGAGCATTGTTCTGTTGGCAGAATCACCAATACAATGTGTGTTAATTTGGTAGTCAATTTCTTTGGCTAAGCTAGCTATATCAAAAAGGGCAGCGCTGTCACGTAACATAAACCCAAGGTGATCATGTTCATCAGTATATGGTTTTAACAAGCATGCACCTCTAGACCCCAAGGCGCCGTCAGCAATAATTTTGAAAGATCGGATATGCAAATTTCCTTTTTTATAAATACCTTCTTTCGTTGCAAAGTTCATGTTTTCATTATCCGGAAACAACATGGCATAGTCTTTTATTCTCAAGTCTGAATTGGCATACCAGTTTACATAGAGTTCGCGATCAACCGCTTCTATTCCCGCATCATTAATTGAAGTTAGGCCAGCAGCAAATAAATTGTTTTCCGCTTTCTGTAAAAAGGTTAATTTTTTGTCGGGTGCCATTTGTGGAATGTGTTTCGCAACAGAGTCATAAGCATTGTCCAAGAGCAAGCCTGTTAAAACGCCATTTTCAACTCCAATGAATCCTCCATCAATTTTGGTTTCGCTTGTAATTCCTGCAATTTCTAATGCTTTTGCATTTGCTAATGCTGCATGTCCATCTACACGTCTTATTAATAATGGTTTGTCAGGAAATAAGTCGTTGAAAATTGCATTGTTTGGAAATGAGTCTACAGCCCACAATGTTTGATCCCAACCACGTCCTTGAATCCATTCTAATTCGTTAGTTGCCTCATACGCTTTAACTCGCTCAACAACTTCCTCAAACGAGTTGCTTCCATTTAGGTCAACCTCACTTAAAGATTTTGCATAACCTAAAAAATGGCAATGTCCATCATAAAAACCTGGATATATTGGTCGCATTTGTGCATCTATAATTTGATCACATTTATAGCCGTTTAATATTTCTCGTTCAGGTCCCAATTGAAGTATTTTCCCATCTCTAATCGCCATGGCTTCATACACTGTAAAATCCTCATCACAAGAATATATTTGTGCATTGTGAATGATTAAATCTGCCTGATCTCCTTGATAACAACTGGATAAGGCGAAACAAAACAATGCGAAAATTACAAATAGATTATACTTCATTTTTGACAGGTTTAAGTTGCATGCATAATGCGATTATGAATAAAAATTCGGCGGCAATTTTATACCGAACAATAGCACCTAAAATTGGTGTAGTCCATCCAATCAATAACAATATGAGCAAGGCCGAAATTACAAAATACCAGATCAAATACTTTTCTTCAATCCTTGTTTTTTTTCTATTGACTAAAACATATAGCGCAAATCCAATTAATAATAAGTTGCTGATAAAAGGAAAATACTTTAATGAGCTTCCTGGATCCCAAGGGTAGGGGCGCATGATTGTGTTTTGCAATACTTCAGGAATAGAAGTTAGTAATGTAACTCTATTATAATTAATGGGGCTGACTGGGATATAACTTAAAGATGGTGGTTGAATTAAGTAGACATCAAACTGTTTTTGACTTGGTGCAATAGTGAATGAATGAAAATTCTTCTGTCCAAAAAGTTTATACTCACCTTGAGTTTCATTAAGTACTGTGATTTTTTTGTTTTGTTGAGGATTGAAATGTTCTAGGTGTTCATAATCAAACGCACAAAAAGAGGAATCTGTCACAAAGAAAATTCCACCTTTCCCCATATTCATAAGGTCTTTTTGTTTGTATGATACTTTGTCGAGCAGATTAATTTGACTTGGGGCATAGGTTAAACCAATGGTTGTAACTACAACGAGAGCAGGAAAAATCCATAAAACACTTTTTTTCCAATTTGTAAAAAAGCCAATAATTGGCAGAGGTGAAATTGCTAATACTATTAAGCCAACGTGTGGTTTATTGAAGAGTAGCATTAATACGCCAAAAGCAATGATTATAAAGTTAATGAATGAACGACGCTGAAAAGTTCTAAATAATCCAAAAAAGAAGAGACCTAACGCTAAAATTAGCAAGGCTTCTTTAGTGATGCCAGAAGTCCAAAATGCAATGGAAGGAAAAGCAACTAATAAAAAAAAGAAAAGCTGCGGCCGACTCATGAACTTGACAAAAGTCTTGTAAACAAGTAAAATTCCCAAATAGGAGAGGAAGGATAATAGAATGGCGTGGGTATAAATATTCCCAAATGAAATAAAATGAATAATAGAATTGATTCGAATAATTAAGCGATTATCATTAATGAAATCGCCATTTTCTCCGTAACTCCAAATGTTGGTTTCACTTAAAATTGTTTGATCAAACAGTATTGACTCATTAGCAACGCCAATGAGTAATTTGAAATATTCAAAAGGATTCGCTTTTCCAAATTCACAGAGAATTCTGCTGTCATTCATGAAATTGTAAGCATCACCGTATAGTTGACCATTGCCATAATACTCACTGAATACTAAAATAAAGGCAATTGAAAAACCCAATTTAATTCCCCAACCTACTAATAGTTGACGCCTAGTCAAGTTTAACCGAGCATCCATTCGCCAAAGGCAAAAAAATGTTAGAAATAATACTATGATTAGGCCGAGTAATTCCATTTTCTTCTTCGCAAAATTAAGAAAATGAGAAGATAATGGTACACTATCAATTTTATAAGAGAAAATGAAAAACTATTCCCTTATATCAAGACGTTTAAGTGTTATCAGCTTGTGAAAAGTTTGTCCGCCTGAATGGCTTCTCTTTGTGATTCATTTGCAAATTGCCATTCGTACATTTTGAAACCAAAAACATTGGCCACAACATTACTAGGGAAAGTTGTAATAGAGTTATTGTAAAGTGTAATTGATGAACTGATGTATCTTCTACCAGCTGAGATTTGTTCTTCTACTTCGTTCCAACTGTATTGTAGGTTTGTAAATTGTGTATTAGCCTTTAATTCAGGGTAATTTTCAACTTGAATCATTAGGTTTTTCATAGCATCATTTCCAGCCTGTTCAATTGCTTGGTTGGCGTTTGAACCTTGATTTCTTAATGCCGTTATTTTTTCTAAAGTACCCTCTTCAAACTTCATGTATTGTTTGACTACACTGACTAAGTTTGGAATTAGATCTGCCCGCTTAATAAATATGGCGTCCAATGAAGATATGGCATTCTCAATTTGATTTCGATCTCTGTTAAGGACATTGTACTTTGAAATAAGCAAATATAATAGAGCTATTAGGAGTGCTCCTACTCCTATTAATATGTAGTTTGTGAGTGTCATTATTTCCAGATTTTCATGTTTAATTTTAAATTATCAATAATGGATAATTGTTCAGTAAGTTCTTCATAAAATCGAGTCATGGCGTTATCTTCTGTCAAAGAAACCGACATGGAGGTTTCAAAATTATTCCTACCGTTATTGTTTGCAATTGAGATACGGTCATTTTTAAATGAAAAGTACAAACTGTTTCCAGCTGTATCCATTTTTAGTATTCGCTCCATCAACGAAGGAGACATGATGTAACGCGCTTCAATTTGGTCGGTGCTGTATACATCATAACGCGCCATGAATTCTGGATCTTCGAGAATAACTTTTTCTCCCAAGGCACCCAAGTGTTCATGAATTACAGGTTTACTTTTAAATAATCCTTTCGGTTTTTTAGGGATGATATAAAGTTCATGGCTCAGGCGTTTATTAAATTGTGCAATAAATATTTGTCCTATAAAAACATTATCCGGAGCTTCTTTTTCTTCTGAGAAATTAGCTTTGTAAGTAACGGTTAAATCACACAATTGAAACGGAGTTCCATTATAGTTTCCCATAATTTGGTCATTTCCATCAATAGTGTAGTTCTTAGGTTCTAATATCCCTGTTTCTAATAATTCGTTTAGAGCAATGTGCCCATGTAATATATACTTGAAACCTGGGTTAATAAAAGCAATCATGCGTTTGAAAATGTCCGTTTTGAATTGGTGGTTAACCTCAGTTCCGGCGCCAGAAGTATTACTGTTTTTTTGTTTGATGATAAACATCACAATACCATAAATAACAAATGCTCCCATTACCAAATACGCTGGTGATACATTCAAAGAAGAGGTAATGTTATCAATTATATTACTGCCGTTTGGAAGCAAAAATTGAATAATAATCCATGAAGAAACGCCAATTATTGTAAAAACAATTGTGAGGATGGTCTGCTTTTTATAACCACTCTTGCGGTCTTTTTCTAGTGATTGAATTTTTTCTGATAAATCACTTTGGACAAATTCATCAAACTCCTGTTTTGATTTTAGGGGTGTTGTTTCAGTATTATTGTTATTTGATCTTGTAGCGTAGAGTTCATGCCATGATTGGTTAACCTCTGTAATATTTGCGCCACTTAAAATTGTTTTAAAATCTTGAATAGTTTCATATGGTACAGGAAGAAAATAACGCTTATTGTTATTCCCTGAAAAGCGTATGCGAAGATATTGAATCGGTTTTAATTTAAAGTTGATCTTAAGTAATGGAATAGTGAATTTATAAATGGTTTCTTCATCAATCTTAATAGCAACATTACCAGACTCAATATCCTCGATAAGCTGATTTATTTTACTAAGGCGTCTGTTAATTGTATAGATTCGATATCCAAGATAACCAAGTCCAACCAATGGAAGTGCCGCAAATATTAGTAAAAGGGGGGAATTAGCATCCGAATTTTCTATAACAGAATCAACTACAGATCTTAAGATCAAATTATAAAGGAAAAAGCCTGCTAGTGCAATGATTATAATAAGAAGGCTAAAAGAGATAATTGTTAAGTTACGGTCTCTTTTATGTTCGGAAATAAGTTGTTCTTTAAGAACTTCTGTAGTCATCTTTAGTTAGATTAATTGATTTGTTTTACGGATGCTAATGAATGATAATAAATACTTGTTATTCGAAAGTCAAACCTCCGTTTTCATCCATTGAAAAGATGAACTCGTAGTAGTTTGTTACAATGCTATTTCCTTCCATATGATCTGATTCATCTTCTTGCAATGCATTAATGATAAATGTATCAGCACGTTTTCCTTCGTCAAATTCAATGGTGTAAGAATATAATGAGTGATCAACATATTCTGCTGGGATTAATGCTTTTGCTGCATCAAAGTTCTTTTGAACAAGGTCAAAATCAATTTCGCTTAATTTTTTTGATCCATCTTTGATATAATTTTCAACGAAAAAATCATTGTCTTCAATGTCAGTAGTTGTTTCACCAGAACCAATTAATTGGCAAGTACTTTTAAGAACTGTAGTTTCATCTTTTTCAGAAGCAACGGTTACCCAGTCCAATGATGTTTCAAGCTCACCTTGAGAGGTCATGTTAATTTCATAAGTTACTAAATCACCTACTTTTTCAATGATTTCTTTTTGAATTTCTAAAGCTTCACCTGCTTTGTCTAAATCATGGATGTTTTCTCCTCCACAAGAAGCAAATGTTAAAGTAGCTCCTAAAATAAATAGTGAATTAATTGTCTTAATTTTCATAATGATAAATTGTTTTTTTGGAGCAAATAAATAGAGAATAATTCCTTTATACAACGCTTTTTCATATTCGTGCGGGTTGAATAAATATTCGTTAGGAGCAACTATTTATTTGTTTTTGACAAATCAGATTTATAAAGATTGTTTTGAAAACACTTATCCATTAGAACATTGAACAAGTGAGCGAATTAAGACGGGAAGACTACCTTTTTGGTGTTATAAATACTTATTTAAAGCTTTGTTCTATTTGAGAAAAGATTGATTTATAATGGGGGCAAAGTACAATCGAACGCAGGTTTATTAAATTGTTGAAAAAAATGAAGAACTATTCGTTTAAAAGGGAAACTATAAGGGTGAGAATAACTACTTTTGTGGTCTAAATTTATTTAGCACAACAAATGGATAATAAAACACAAGTACTCGCAACAGTTGAAGATGCTATTGAACTCGGACTATTGGCCGAAGAATTTGAGCTGATAAAAGAAGCAATGGGACGAACTCCTAACTTTACAGAATTGTCAATTTATTCTGTAATGTGGTCAGAACACTGTTCTTATAAGAACTCGATTAAATGGTTGAAAACTTTGCCTAAAGATGGACCACAAATGTTGGTGAAAGCCGGAGAAGAAAATGCCGGATTAGTTGATATTGGAGATGGAGTAGGATGTGTATTTAAGATAGAATCACACAATCACCCTAGTGCATTAGAACCTTATCAAGGTGCTGCAACTGGTGTTGGCGGAATTAACCGTGACATTTTTACAATGGGGGCTCGCCCAGTAGCGCAATTAAATTCATTACGTTTTGGAGATATTAACCTAGACCGAACAAAATGGTTGGTTAAAGGTGTGGTAAAAGGAATTGGTGATTACGGAAACTCTTTTGGTGTTCCAATCATTGGTGGAGAAACAATGTTTGACAAATGTTATAATACAAACCCACTTGTTAATGCATTCTCTGCCGGAATATTGGAAGGTAAAATGATTTCAGCAACTTCTGCTGGTCCTGGAAACCCCGTTTATATTGTAGGTTCTTCTACAGGTAAAGATGGAATTGCAGGTGCGGCATTTGCAAGTAAAGATATAACTGAAGAATCATCAGAAGATTTACCATCTGTTCAGGTGGGAGATCCTTTCCAAGAAAAATTATTGCTTGAAGCAACGTTAGAGTTAGCTAAAACTGACGCAGTTGTAGGTATGCAAGATATGGGAGCTGCAGGTATTACATGTTCTTCATGTGAAATGAGTGCAGCTGGTGATAATGTAGGAATGGATATTGATTTATCTAAAGTGCCTACGCGCCAAGATAACATGAAAGATTGGGAAATTCTATTATCAGAATCTCAAGAAAGAATGTTGTGCGTAATTGAAAAAGGAAAAGAACAAATTGTTGAAGATATTTTTGAAAAGTGGGATTTACACGCTGTTCAAATTGGTGTAGTAACAGAAGGTGGTACAATTAACTATTCTATGAATGGTGAAGTTGTTGCTTCAGTTCCTGCAGAATCTTTGGTGTTAGGTGGTGGTGCTCCTGTTTATGAGCGTGAGTATACTGAACCAGCTTATTACCAAGAATTCAAAAAATTCAATATTGATGATGTTGAGCAACCAGAAGACTTGAAAGAAGTTGCTATGCAATTATTACAACATCCGAATATTGCATCTAAAAGATGGATCTACGAGCAGTATGATTCTATGGTAGGTACAAAAACAATGTCTACTAACCGTCCGTCTGATGCAGGTATTTCAAATATTAAAGGTTCTAACCGTGCTTTAGCAATGACAGTGGATTGTAATTCACGTTATGTAAATGCTGATCCAGAAATAGGAACTCAAATCGCTGTTTCAGAAGCAGCAAGAAATATTGTAATTTCTGGTGGTATTCCAAGTGCAGTAACGAACTGTTTGAATTTTGGAAATCCATACAATCCTGAATGTTACTGGCAATTTGTTGGTGCTATTAAAGGTATGAGTGAAGCATGTCGCAAATTTGAAACTCCCGTAACTGGAGGAAACGTTTCTTTCTATAACCAAACAGTAATGAATGGTGTTGAAGAACCTGTGTTTCCAACGCCAACTATTGGAATGATTGGTGTGGTTGAAGATAAATCGAAAATCATGACAATGGACTTTAAATCAAAAGGTGATTTAATTTTCATTATTGGAGAATCTAAAGATGATATTTCATCATCAGAATATTTAGTTTCTTATCATGGAATTGATGCTTCACCGGCGCCTCACTTTAATTTAGATGATGAGTTTGAATTGCAAACAACAATTAAAGGATTAATTCAAAATGAATTAATCAATGCCGCACATGATTGTGCAGATGGTGGATTGTTCGTAGCAATGACAGAAATGGCAATGCCAAACAAACTTGGATTTGATATTGTGACAGATGCTGAAATCAGAGAGGATGCTTTCTTATTTGGTGAGTCTCAAAGTAGAGTAGTGGTAACAATTAACGAAGATCAAGAAGAAGAATTTATCGAGTATATGATGAATCAATCTGTGCCTTATACTTTATTAGGACATGTTACTAAAGGAAAAATGTGTGTAGATGATGAACATTACGGTTATGTAAATGAAATCAAAGATGTTTATGACAATGCGTTAGAAAAAGCGTTAGCATAAATTAAAACACTTTATATTAAAATGGCGATTCAATTTTTGAGTCGCCATTTTTGTTGGAATAAAGTAAGAGTTATTGTTCACCAATAAAATTGGTCGTGATTTTAGCTAGAAAAGGTTAGCTATTTAAAATAATGAAGTAGAGTTTAGGCTAACATGTTAGCCTGAAAAGAAAGCTTTAATTAAAGTTTATTTCAGTGGTAACTTCAGAAAATGCGCGAAACATTTCAATTACACCACAATAACGATCTACAGATAAATTAACAGCTTTGGTCAATTTATCTTGATCTAAATCATTGCCAGAAAAATGATAGGCAATATGAGTTGATTTATAAATTTTAGGATGCACATCAGTTAACTCGGCAGTTACCACTATTGTAATCCCATCAACTGCAATTCGCATTTTTTTAATAAGTGATCCTAAGTCCATTCCTGTACAACCTGCTAAAGAGGTTAACATTAATGATTTTGATCGAAGCCCACTATCTGTTCCTCCAAATTCTTCTGATGCATCCAGATTAACTACTCCTTCGTTGCTTTCTGAGATAAAATGCATATTGCCCTGCCACGTCGCTTTAACCGTATCGCTCATTGAATTAATTTTGTGTAAAGTTAAACAATTGGATAGTTTTTTGTTGGAATAACAGGATTTAAATCTGTAATTTTTTCGGAATCCTATGAGACATGTTTTTGTTGAATTAAGGGGAGATAGATTCTTAAATGTCTAGGGAGAGTTCCATAAGTTTACTTAAATTTATAGCATGAATAAAAGAAACAAAATCATTTATTGGGTATTAACCGGATTGATATGTGCTCTAATGTTAATGTCCGCATCAATGTACATTTTTAATTACGAAGAAGTTAAACCATTATTTGTTCTGTTTGGATATCCAACATATATCATTTATCCATTAGCAATAGCTAAAATATTAGGAGTAGTGGCAATTATAACGCGTAAGTCAAAAACATTAACGGAATGGGCTTATGCTGGATTCTTTTTTGACTTAGTATTAGCGTTTTTTGCTCATTATATGATTGAAGATGGTGGTCAGATGGCAGCAGCAGTTGGCGGAATTTTATTGTTAGGTTCTTATTTTATGTCGAAAAAGGTTTTTCCTGCTAATTCATAAATATGAAAATTTATTTCTCCATATTTCTAGCGATATTTCTTGTTTTGGGCGCTTGTAAGAAAAAGGGCTTTAAATCCATTTCTGAAACGGATGAACTTGGCAATGCTATTGATCATCCAGATCCAACTGATTGGGGAGATGATGAAGGAAATTGGTCAAATAAAATTGATCAGTTAATGGAAGAAGGTTGTGAACTGTCAGCATATGGAAATACTTGTGATGTAGTAATGAATCCAACTTATCCAAACCCTTTTTCAACTTGGACACAAGCCTATTTTAATACAGCAGATTCATGTTTGGTCAATATAGTATTAGTCGATAAAAAGAACAATGTTTACTTGAGAGCTTGTCATCAGTTAACTGGTGGATATGGAATATTTGGAATTGATGCAGCTGCATTGGAACTCTCAGCAAACACTTACTATCGACTTTATTATGATTTTTCAAATTCGGATGGAATTTCTTTTTATAAAGGCCACGGAGATATTAAAACACTTTAACAAATGACAGCAGATATTTTTGATTTTATAAAGACACCTTCAAAAGAGTTGTTTTTAAAATCGCAGCAATATGTAATCAATCATGAGGTCTATGACCCTTATACTAGTGAGTTAGATGAATTGATGGATTTAATGGATGCAAAAGATTTTCAAAAAGTAGTAGATTTTAAAAGCATTAATACTCTTTTGAGTCCGAGTGCGCATTTAATTAAGCACCACGCTGCAAAGCAAATGAATGATGATTTGAATGCCAAATCTGAATGGATTTTGTTTAATAAAGTGCTGGAGAATTTATTGTTAACTGGAGATGGTTCCAAAGAACAGCCTTATTTAATTACTCAAATTTCAGATGAGCGCGATATTATTCAAAGCATGGAGGATGAGGTTGCTAATCAAAGACTGATAAAAAGTGAAGGTAAATCTTATGACTTAATTAAAACAAAGTCAGGCAAGGAAATTTATTTTGACATTACCCTTTGCATGCAAGCATTAGCTGCAAAATTCGCTGTAATAGAAGATGAAGTTGAAGAAGAAGGTGAGGTTGAAAAAGAACATGAGATATTAGAAGAGCCTCAAAGAATTGAAAAGGAAGCCCCTGTGGATTCGTCCCCTCAAGAAGTGCCTGAAAAAAAATGGTGGAAGTTTTGGTGAAAAATTACCCAGAAACCCATTATTGAATTCCTGGATAATTGAATATAATTAATCCTCTATTGTTTTATTCTCCTTCATTTTACTTCGTAATACGAACAACAGAAGTACAGATGCAGAACTGAGTCCAGTCACAATTAACCACGTGGTATCAAATCCAACACTGTCAATCAATTGCATTCCTCCGTTATGGCTAAAAATATGTGCAAAGGAAAAAGCCATCATATAAAGTGCCATATATTCTCCTTTGTTTCCACGGTTTGAGCGTTCCATAGCGAAGGCATTTGAGAAAGGAAAAAATATCATTTCTCCAAAGGTAATTAGGAACAATCCAACGACTAAAATACCCGTCCAATCTGTCATATTAAGAATAATGAAGCTTGCACCTGTGAGTAAAGCTCCTATAATCATTAGGAATTCCTTTGAACGACCATTATTTTCCAACCATTTAACCATTGGCATTTCCAATAAAAAAATCAACAATCCGTTTCCAGCAAACAGAATACCAATTTCAAACTCGGTTAAATGGTGCCCATCTTTGTAATAAAGTGGAATAGTAGAAAAGTATTGCATAAATACTAATGCATATAAAAGAATGGCAATTACAAAAATTAAATATTTGCCATCTGTATAGGCTGACTGTCGGTTTACAACCTCTTTTTCTTCAGCAACGGGTGCTTTTTTAGGGTTTAATATTTTTACAAATAATAAACCTGCCAAAATACAAGTGATACCGTCTACCCAAAATAAGCCTCCGTAACCTATTCCAACTATAATCATTCCTCCAACAGCAGGACCCGCAGAAAAACCTAAGTTAATCGCTAACCGAATTAGAGTGACAGATCTTGTCTTGTTTTCTGGCTTGCTATAAGAGTTTAAAGCAACAAATAATGCAGGACGAAAAAGATCCGCTACAGTAATGAGTACAAAAATACTCAAGCATAAGTTAGTGAAGTCAGTTACATACTGAATTCCAATAAATAGAAAGCCTGATACTATGAGGCTAAAAACCATAATTTTGTAAGCGCCAATTTTGTCAGTGAGTTTACCGCCCAACCAACTACCTACGACTGACCCTAATCCAAAAGCACTCATTACCCAACCTACATCAGTTAATGTGAAACTCAAGTCCTCCGTTAAATACAAAGAAAGAAAAGGAATAACCATTGTTCCGGCTCGGTTAATCAATGTGATTAAAGCCAGCCACCAAACTTCTTTTGATAAGCCTTTGAATGAGTCAAAGTATAATTTAAATAAATGTGCCATTTGTGCAAAAAAAAAGCCCGTTTCAACTAAAGTCGAAACGGGCTGTGTATTTATAATAATATATTTATCTATAAATTCATGAGCATATTCCGATAGGGTCGTTTTGATTTTCTATCCGAGTTCATAATATATTTACAGACTAACTTCATTGTTATTATTCTTGATTTGAGCCAAATATATGATAAAATTTCATTCAGTTCAACCATCTTCCGAAAAAAAGTGTATCCATTGCTAATCTATCCTTGTATCTTTGCAGAATAAATTAACGCAATACGAATGCATTTTTTAGAATTACAATTACATAATAATTTACTGAAAGCAATTTCGGAACTGGGATATACTGAGCCTACTTTAATTCAGGAAAAAGTAATTCCTTTAGTGCTGGAGGGAAAAGATGTAATTGGATCTGCGCAGACAGGAACAGGAAAAACGGCCGCCTTTGCTTTGCCTATATTGCAGGGCCTTTTGGAATCTGGCCATGTTGTTAAAAGAGGAAAAAAGATTGCTGCAATTGTATTAAGTCCAACACGTGAGTTGGCCGTGCAAATAGATGAGGCATTTAAATCATATGCAAAGCACACCAATATTACTAGTGCTGTAGTTTATGGAGGAATGTCAATTGAACCTCAAAAAGACATTTTAAAAAAGGGGGTTGATGTTTTAGTTGCAACTCCAGGAAGATTATTAGATCTTTATAAACAAGAATGTTTTGATCCAGCTTTTATTGAAACCTTGGTAATTGATGAGGCAGATATGATGATGGATATGGGCTTTATTGATGATGTTCAAAAAATCGAAAAAATTTGTCCGGAAGATAAACAAACCTTATTCTTTTCTGCAACTATGCCACAAAAAGTGGTTGGTTTATCCAATATGATTCTTAAATCACCCGAATCTGTTGATGTTTCACCACGCTCGTCTGTGGCCAAAAGTGTAGAGCAATTATTATACTATGTTCCAAAGGCAAAAAAAATGGAGTTATGTCTTCATGTTTTACGAAACACAGTAAAAGGTAATATCATTATTTTTAGAAGAACCAAGTTCGGTGTTGAGAAATTAGAAAAGTCGTTGCTGAAAAATGGTTATAAAGTTGCCAGTATTCATGGAGATAAATCTCAAGCAAAGCGACAAGAAGCCTTGCAAGAATTTAAAGATGGCGCAGTTAATATATTAATTGGGACGGATGTAGCGTCTCGTGGAATTGATATTGAAAATTTAGATGCGGTAATTAATTTTGATTTACCCAATATTCCTGAAACCTATGTGCACCGAATTGGGCGTACTGGTAGAGCCGGGGAGTCTGGGAAAGCATATTCATTTTGTTCTGCAGATGAAAAAGATTATGTCATTGCGATCCAACGCTTAACACATGTTTCTATTCCTGTAGAGTCAGAGCATCCATATCCACTTGATCCAAACGCAAAGCCGCAGGTTCACAAAAAGAAAAGTGGCAGTAAATATAGAAAAGGACGGAAGTCAGAAGCTTCTAAAAAGAAAAAGAAGCGCTGGTATTAATCTTTAAAAGAAATCTAATTGTCTTTTATCCTTGCTCTGGATTGTAAACAACTTCACACGAAACCGTTTTACTCTTATTCCAAGAACCGTCTAATAAACTGAATTCAATTTTATATTTTACACCTAGTATTGGAGTAAATGCACCAGAACACATTCCATGCCCAACACTTAATTCTCCCTTACCATTTGCAGGTAAATAATAAGTTATTGATGATTCGTCTTCAATATTAGTCACTGTAGTTCGAATTAAATAGGCCGTAGTTTCGTTTGTTGCATATGCGAAATTCATGAAATTCGAAGGTCCGCAACCGTAATAGATAACAGTTGATCCAGTTAATTGAGGTTGTTGTTCAAATATAGGGTTTGTCTTATCATTCAACGCTTTAACCGTCCATTTTGTATTAGGGATGTTCAGTTCATACTCAACAGGAAGAGATGAGGGAGATTTTGGAGTTGAAAATGCACATAACTCATACTTTACCCCATCTGTCAATTGTTTTAATGGTTTTAATACGATTTGCGTTAAATCCATTTGCCCTTCTAATACTTCAATAAGCTTCAAGCGGACCAATTGGTGTTCAGATTTTAAATATAAATGATACTCTTTTTCTATGCTACGAATAATTTTCTGATCTGAATAGTATCCTTCAACAGTTATTACGGGGTTTTCAGAAATTTCAGAGGTTTTAGGCCAAACATAGATTCCAGAGCCTGCACAATCTGCAAGCGCAACCAAGTTTACAACAGTAAGTAATAAGAAAGAAAAAAGCGTTTTCATATTTAAGTTTTAAATTAATCAGATGTTTAGGTCAGTTAAACAAAGTGAATATGTAACTAAGACTTCACCTTCAGCATCATAGTTGGTTTTAGGTACAACCGAAAAGCCCAAACGTTCAAGTAAATTTTGAGAACGTTTATTTGTAGGATTTGTTATGGCTAAAATTGTATCCATTTTCAACTCCTTTTTCGCAAATTCAAGCGTAATTTCAGAACCTTCTCGCACATATCCTTTTCCTTCGTATGCGGGTAAAATTCCAAAACCTAAATCTGGTAAATCCAATGTGTCACGTTTTACCAGGCCGCATAATCCAATTGGCTCATGAGATTCGTTTAAACACATGACATATAAACCAAAGCCATTTGTTTTATAACTATCGAGCAACGATTTTTGGATATAGCCTAGGGCATCAGTCTCTGTTTTAATATTTCGATCACCAATATGTTCGAGCCAGCCAGGCATGTTCATTAATTCTAGAAAAAAGGCGGTATCCGTTTCCTCGGCTTCTCTTAAATAAATACGGTTTGATTTTAGATTGTTCAATTTAATAAGTTTTCAAGTGTTTCACTCATATCACGATCTGTGATTTTACGAATGTTTTTTTCAAGTATTTCTGCATATTCGCGTTCAATTCCTCCGCGGCCTAGGAGTGGACGCAACTTCGGAACACATATCATATTTACAAGTAATTCATCTTTTGTGCGTAAAATGGTAATTCTTCTTTTCCATGAATATTTAGGACATACAGAATAAACGATAATATAATCTTGCTTTACGGTTGACATTTCCCAATCTGAGGAGTTGCCAACTTGGGTTAAAACATATTTAAATCGTTTCCGTTTCAGCGGTATTTTTATCGTTTTGAAATTTCGATTTTGATCTCGGCGCCAAATTCCGTAAAGCGCAATTATTGCAATTATTAATATTCCCCAAATTAAGGGCATCATTCCATCTCTATAAGATTTGATAAATAAAACTAAAATGGTAATTGCTCCTATTAACACGTAATAAAATGGAGAGTAATATACTCTTGGAGAAAAAGGGAGAACTAACTTTTTCTGAAAAGTCATTAATTCGAAATCTTTCCGTTTTATGGTTTCCATTTAGCTTTTAAAAATCCTGTTTTATCCATTGTCTTTTTCAGCATACTCTTTTATAACCTCATTCCGTTCTTTCAAAAAGAGGGTCATATATTTTTTTAGAAATAAGTTGTCAGCCATTCTACCTAATGGTCCTAACGGACTCGTATAGTCGAAAACATCAATCATTATAGTTTCATCACCAATCTGTTTAAACTGATGTTCATGTCTGAACTGTTTAAAAATGCCTTTGATCATTTCATCTACAAAATGATCGTGTTTTTCGAGTTCAGTCATTTTGGAGGTTAATCTTTGATAAATTCCAAAATGCTTTGCGCGCCAAGTAACCTCTTCACCCAATTCCATCAAACCTGTCGTTCTGCCTGCTATGGCTTCTTCTTTAGTTTTTGCTGTAGATAATTGATGTAAATCAATACTTCTAGCCAAGTCAAAAACAACCTCTTTATTCGCTTTGATTTTCGTTTCTAGGGTGATAACAGGCACAATTACTTATTCTTGATATAAATATGTTTAATGTTCTTTTTTTCTGTTGGTCTTACATCAATTATAAAATCCTTCGTCAGTGATTTTATAAAAGGTGTTAGTTTAGGGAAACCGTAATTTCTTGGATCAAAATCAGGCTTCTTTTTTAAAAGCAATGAGCCAACTTCTGCTAATGATGCCCATCCTTCATCATCTCCAATATCATCTACAGAATCTTTCAAAAGGTTGATTAATCCTTCACTCACCCGATCATACTTTTCAGATGGCGGTGTTGTTTTATCTTCAGTTTTTTTCTTTTTATTCTTGTTTTTTGCTCCAGCAATTATTTCAATATAGATGAATTTATCGCAAGCAACTATAAATGGTTTTGGCGTTTTCTTTTCGCCAATTCCAATCACTAAATTGCCTGATTCTCTTAATCTAGTAGCTAATCGGGTAAAATCACTGTCACTTGATACTAGGCAAAAACCATCCACTTTATTACTATGTAAAATATCCATAGCATCAATAATCATAGCTGAGTCAGTTGCATTTTTTCCGGTAGTATATCCGTATTGTTGAATTGGGGTTATTGCATGTTCTAATAATGGCTTTTTCCATCCATTTACTCCCGGTCGCGTCCAATCTCCATAAATTCTTTTTATAGTAGGTGTACCTAGCTTTGCAATCTCGTCTAACATTCCTTGTATATTTTTATAAGGAATATTGTCTGCATCAATCAAAACCGCTAGGTTTAAATCTTTATTATTTTTATTCATGTCGTTAAGATAGTGAGAATTATGCAGCTAGTGCTTTTTCAAGATAAAAGGCCTCATTTAACAGTTTGGAATATCACGTAATGTGAGAGTGCTGTAGATTAGACTATCTAAATATTGGAGAGTCGTTGGAGGGGGAATAATCTTGTGCCAACTTATAATAGATTGTTCAGCTGCTTAGCTTTGTCGTCTAACAAGAGATGAAGAAAAAGATTCTTCAATTCCTTTTTTAAATAAAAGTGTGTTAAAATTGTGGCCATTAAAATAGCAATAGAAATTACAGCAAAAATAAGTCCCTTATTAGTTTCTTCATCTATGTAAAGGTATTTATAGAATTGAAAACTAATAATGGTTATCATAAGAATTGCAAAAGATACAATTACAATGGATGGTCTGAATCGGATATGAACAGAACTGTTTCTGGTGTCACCTTTAACTTCGCCAATTAATTTCGGGGAGTACGTGGGCGCACCTCCAGATGCAAGGCGCCGTAACGTAAAAACAAACTTTCCGCTTTTCCCATATGCTCCAGTAAGTTTACGTGCCAAATCATCTTTGTGTTCTAAATCTGCAATTTGTTGCACAAGTTGTATGGTATCTTCTTTCGAAGCTCTAAATTGATATTGATTATTATCACTCACTTTTGCAAAAATTATCCTTCATGTGTTTTAGCCGATCCTGATATTAATCGGTTAATTTCTTTCATTTCTTTAGATGTTAAATCTCGCCATGCACCAACAGGAACGTCCAAATTAACATTCATTATACGCACCCGTTTTAGTTTTACAACATTATATCCAAGGTATTCACACATCCGCCTAATTTGTCGATTTAACCCTTGCGTAAGAACAATTCTAAATTTGTTTTTCCCTAGTCTTTCAACCGTACATTTTCTTGTTACAGTATCTAACACAGGAATACCATTGCGCATTCTTTTCAAAAACTGATCATTGATTGGTTTATGAACAGTAACAATATATTCCTTTTCGTGATTATTTCGTGCGCGTAATATCTTGTTAACAATATCACCGTCATTGGTCATAAATATTAAACCTTCGCTTGGTTTATCTAATCGGCCAATCGGAAAAATACGTTTAGGATAATTGATGAAATCAACAATATTATCTTTTTCAACACGTGTGTCAGTAGTGCAGACAATACCAATTGGTTTATTAAAGGCCAAGTAAACAAAAGCTTCTTTTGGTTCAGAAATATTAGTGCCGTCAACAGCAACTTGATCACCTGGAGCAATTTTGGTTCCTAATTCTGGAACTTTACCGTTAATAGTAACCCTGTTTTGTTCTATAAGTTTATCAGCTGCTCTTCTTGAGCAGTAACCTACCTCACTTAAATACTTATTAATTCTTTTTAATTCTTGAGCTGACATTAAATCACAAATTCAAGGCAAATCTAGTCAAAATAATAATGCAATTTGAGTCCTATTTTGAATATAAATTTAATTGTTTTATTCTGGCCTTCCACGAAGCATGGTCATTGCTTTGCGGGCAATACCTTTATAGTTTCGCCATTCAAAATTTCCAGATTTCAGAGCCATTAACGCTTGTTGCCTGCGCGCAGCAGCATAGGTTTTATTAAACTCTTTTTTAGTTATGCCTTTCAAATAATCGAATGAGTTCCATTTATCACCAGGATAATAATTTTCATCAATCATTCCATGACGCAGGGCTATATCATAAAATTCAGATCCATGAACAGGGCATGCAAATGCCCAACTTGTATAATGAATATAACCTTTGCGCCATAAAGCATACATGTCTTTAATTGTTTTACGTACCTCACTCACACTTTCATGTTGTACTTCTCCCTCTTCTTCCCAATAATTAAAGAGCATGGTAAAAGCAAACACTTTTATACCTTGTGCACTTAGCAATTGGCAGGCTTTTTCAGTTTTTTTGTAAGACATTTTTTTCTTGATGCCAGTTAAAACGCGATCGCTCGTGGTTTCTAATCCAATTCGCACCAACCAAAAATTAGCTTTCTTTAACCAGTAAGCAAATTCTTCGCTCATTGGTACTACGCGCAAATTGCATTGAAAATATAAGTCATCATGTCCTAATGCTGCTAAAGCCATACATACATCAATCGACCATTGTAATTTTACGTTTAATTCATCTGAATGGATATAGATTTCTCGATACCCCATTTGGTAGAGTTCTTCAGCCTCTGCAGCAATCATTTCCGGACTTCGCCCTCTATAAAGTGGCCCATTTTTTAATCTAAAAACAGGATTAGCACAAAACACACAACGCAAGGGGCAACCTCTGGTGACAACCATTTCAGTATTTGGACGTGCTTTACTATAAGTTAATCCACAAAAATCATCATCATTAACTAGGTCTCTTGCTGGAAAAGGAATAGAGTCTATATCATCAATGAGCGGTCTTGTTGCTGTGCGGCGATAGATATTTTCAATATCTATATAAGATAAACCTTTAATGTGTTCACGTTCCTTTTCAATATTATCAATTTTAGAGATTATTTCTAAAAATGTTACTTCACCCTCACCAATCACACAAATATCAGCCCCAGATTTTTCCAATATTTCTTGAGAAGATTGTATGGAGTGGGGGCCACCGCAAACCACAATTACATCTGGAAATTGAACTTTTATTTTCCGAATCAATTCATAAGTTACTAAAGCTGAAAAGGAGGTGAATGAAACCGCGTAAATTTTAGGTTTAAAAACCGCTATTCTGTCTAAATGAAATTGATCAGATTTAGCCTGCGGAATATATTCTAATTCAACTTTAACGTTGGCATATTTTCTAAGGTAAGAGCCTAAATAGAGCAAACTTAAATTTGCACTCGTTTGGTCTTTCCCCATTACAGGTCCGTGACTATCAGCTAAAAGTATTTTCATAAGTAATTTTCTTCCTTACAAAATACAAAAATCTAATATAGCTGTTAAGATTGTTTCGGCTTGTTTTTAGGTTTGTTACGCCTCCAAACATTTTTATTGCCTTTGTTTCCAGGGGTCTTTTTTCGGCTGTTTCTGTTTTGAGGTTTCTTCTCAGGCTTCACATATTCTGATTCTTTACGATCATCAACATAAAGGTGATTTTTTACTACAGGAACTTTTTGACGAATAAGTTTTTCAATATCTCGTAAATATGGACGTTCTTCTATATCGCAAAATGAAAGAGCAACTCCACTAGCTTTTGCTCGCCCAGTTCTTCCAATTCTATGCACATATGTTTCAGGTACATTTGGTAAATCATAATTAACAACTAATGATAATTCTGAAACATCAATTCCTCTAGCTGCAATATCAGTTGCAATCAAAACTTTTGTCTTGCCACTTTTAAAATTACTTAAGGCGCGTTGTCTTTGATTTTGAGATTTATTACCGTGAATAGCTTCAGCCGTAATTTTTGCTTTCGCTAATTTTCGTACAATTTTATCTGCTCCGTGCTTAGTTCTTGAGAATACAAGTGTAGAATCTGCTTCCTTTTCAATAATAAGATATTCTAACAACTTTGGTTTATCAGCCTTAGCAACAAAATAAACAGCTTGCTCAACTTTCTCAGCAGTTGCTTGTTCAGGTTTAACAGTTACTTTATGCGGGTTACCTAATATCTTTCCAGATAATTCTACAATACTCTTAGGCATGGTTGCAGAAAAGAATAAAGACTGTCTTTTTGCAGGTAATTTGGCTATGATTTTCTTAATGTCATGGATAAATCCCATGTCTAACATTTGATCAGCTTCATCCAATACAAAGTACTCAATGTGTTTTAATGTAATAAAACCTTGACCAATTAAATCTAACAATCTACCAGGAGTTGCAACTAAAATGTCTACACCTTGTCTTAATGAAGCTGTTTGTTTTCCTTGTTTAACACCTCCAAAAATAACGGTGTTTCGCAAATCGGTATATTTACTATATTCCCTAAAGTTTTCTTGTATTTGTATCGCTAATTCTCTGGTTGGCGTAACAATTAAAGCCTTTATTTTTCTGTGGCTTTTATTGCGCGTTTCATCCTCAAATAACTGTTGTATAATAGGAATGGCAAAAGCAGCTGTCTTACCTGTTCCAGTTTGAGCACATCCTAATAAATCTTTTCCTTGTAATAATACAGGGATCGATTTTTCTTGGATTGGCGTTGGTTGCGAATATCCTTTTTCAGTAATCGCGCGGAGTATAGGCTCCGAAATTTTTAATTCGTTAAATGTCATTCAATAATAATATGCCTCAAAGTTACGCTTATTGTTGACATATAGCGTTTTTAAAAATGATCAATACTTCCCATTCAAATATTGTAACTTTGTACAAATCTCAATGACAAATAACAATGGGCAAAATTCAACAGTTAAAAATAGCGGATACTTTTACAAAACATCTTCCAGCAGATCCTGTTGAGGCGAATCATCAACGTCAGGTACAAGAAGCTTGCTATTCCTTTGTGAATCCAACTCCTCCTAAAAATCCAACATTAGTTCATGTTAGTAGTGAAATGGCGCAGTTGCTAGAGATTGAAAGTACTGATTCAGTACCATTTTTAAGTCTTGTAACTGGTCAAAAAAACTTTGAAGGAATGCGTCCATATGCCATGTGTTATGGCGGGCATCAATTTGGAAATTGGGCGGGTCAACTTGGAGATGGGCGTGCAATAAATATTGCTGAAGTTGAAACGAAAACAGGTAATTGGTTTTTGCAATTGAAAGGGGCGGGTAGGACACCGTATTCGCGTGGAGCAGATGGATTGGCGGTATTGCGCTCTTCCATTCGAGAATATTTAATGAGCGAAGCCATGTTCCATTTGGGCGTGCCAACTACTCGTGCATTGTCACTTTCTTTAACAGGAGATGAAGTGCTGCGTGATGTATTATATAATGGGAATGCAGCTTATGAAAAAGGGGCGGTTGTTTGTCGCACGGCGCCATCCTTTGTTAGGTTCGGTAATTTTGAAATATTTGCGGCGCGTAAAGATCATTTAAATCTAAAACGCTTGGCAGATTATACCATTCAGTCAAATTATTCTCATTTGGGTGAACCTTGCAAGGCGGTTTATTTACAGTTTTTTGAGGAAGTTGCAGTTCGTTCAAGAAAAATGGTGTTGGACTGGCAGCGAGTAGGGTTTGTGCACGGAGTAATGAATACCGACAATATGTCTATTCTTGGTTTAACAATTGATTATGGACCTTATGGTTGGTTAGAGAATTATGATCCAGGCTGGACTCCAAATACAACAGATAACCAACATAAAAGATATCGATTTGGAAATCAACCTTCAGTTGTTTTGTGGAATCTAACCCAATTGGCTAATGCACTTTACCCTTTAATAGAGGATGTTTCTGCTCTCGAGCAAATATTGGATAATTTTAAAATTGAATATCAAAAAGAGTATCAAGTAATGATGTTAGCAAAGATTGGGTTGTATGATGCACAATTAGATGATGCTAATTTAATTCAACAACTCACTGAAAATTTAAGAAAAACAGAAACAGATATGACACTGTTTTTCCGTAACCTTACTAAGTTTAATGTAGATGCTCCGTTAGATCATATAGAAATTATTCAATTGGATAGTTATTGCACAGCTAGTGAATTTGAAAATATGACTTTTAATTGGAAAACCTGGTTGAATGAATATGCCGTGCGATTAAAGAATGATGTAATTGCAACTGATGATCGGCAAGCAAAAATGAATGCTATCAATCCCAAATATGTCCTTCGTAATTATATGGCACATTTAGCAATAGAAGCAGCAGATAAAGGAGATTATTCTGTGATAGAGGAGTTGTATCAATTACTAAAACAACCGTATGCCGAACAGCCTGAAAATGAGAAGTGGTTTGCAAAACGCCCTAAATGGGCTAATGAGAAAGTGGGCTGCTCAATGTTATCCTGTAGTTCTTAACACATTTAAAATATTATTGTTTACTTAGCGCTTTTAATTCAAACTTAAAAACAACCCTAAAGTAAATAATATTCTATGATCGTTTTTAACATACATGCCATAATTCAATTAGTAATAATTTTTTTAGCACTATTGGTTTGTCATGTTGTTTGTTTACCCTTTGGAGTTGATTTAATTGAGGCCGTTGGACGATCTAATAATGAAACAAACGCTCTAATTTTTGTTGCAATCATTGCAATGTATACGGATATAAAAGGCATTAAAGGACGATTATTCTGGATTCCTGTTTGGATCATAGCTTTAGCTTTAATATTATTTGTGAATAATTCCCGATTCATGATGGGGCATTCACCCAATGCCAACCTTGTGGTTATACTATTAGTGCTGCTTTACTTTGCATTTTCTTGGTTGCATTATGCCAAAAGGTTTAGAAATGCAAAAATGGTGTTAGAATTATTGACAAATCAAAATCCCTCACTTAGCCCTATTGAATATTGGAACCTTGTAGAAACTGCGTATTATCAACCGCCATTTTTATTCTTAAAGGCTTATTCATTATGGAAATTAATGCGTGAACCTGTTTTTAGTGGACAGGATTTTGTAGAACACTACGGTAAGCTTTTAGATCTTCAGGCATTTCGTGAAATAACACTTGAGCCATATGATGAATGGATCAGAGAGTTAAAAACTAAGATGAATAATACGACCGATTTTTCTCGCTATCAAGATCCAGAAAGAGATTTAAAAAGGATTGCACAAATTATAGATCGTATTAAGACGCGCCTTCCTGAAGAGCAAAGTGTTTAATTTAAGTTTACGTAAGTAGTAAATGATACTTCCCTGCAACTTCTAAGCCAGCGCTACTACCACAATCTTCTAAAAGAACGTGCCCTGTTTTTTTTGAAATTAGTTTTACGGCTAATTTCGCCATCATGCTTTCCTCAATTCTAGCATCCATAAATCCGCCTATTGGCGCGGCAAGTTCTGTTGCTTTTTCCCTATATGCAGTAATTTCTAATTTATGTTTGGGGTTTTCCAGAGTAATTTTCACTTCTGTGGCATTTACATTGCATTGTCGCAACTTCGAAAAGTTATAAGTCGTAAACTGATATAATTTGTTTTTTATCCAAACTCCAGCAATAAAACCAACAAAAGAACTTCCCATCCAAGGAATCTTAGCAACTGAAGCTTTTATTGAAATACCAGCCTCACTAAAATGGTTACTTTGCATCCAAATATAAGCCTCCGGAAATGAATGTCCCCAATCTTTTTCAGTATAACCTCTTCCTCCAGTAAAGTCAACATTGCCCCCATTTATTTCTAGGCTTCCTTTTAATGAATGATTCATACTTAAAATTCCATGATAACACTGCATTCGTGGTGCAAAAGAAAATGGCCCCATTATTCCTGGAGAATACCAGGAACTTGGCCATGGGGTTTGTTGGTCAAATTCAATAACTCCCTTTATATTGGGTAGTTCTAATTCAATTTTGGTTTCAGTAAACCTATTCTTAGCAACCAAAACATTATGTGCTTTTGGCGTCGCAATAAAATCGTTACTATGGTATTTATGGTAATTAGCCGTTAAGTTTTTGCCGTCTAGTACTTGAACAAATGCCTGCTTATTGCCGTTTTCATCCATTGCAATTCCAGGAATAAAAGCAAAGGCATGAGACTCATTGGAACTTACAACTTTATAATACCAACCTTCAAAAAAACGTTTTTTTCTTCCCCAACCATGATATTGAGCAGGATTCCAAAGAGCATTTAAACGTTTTTTCAGCATAGTTTTTAAGATAAAGCTAACAAGTTAGTCATTTCTATTTTCTTTTTTTTCTTTCTGGCAACTCCTTTTTTATAAAAAATATCCGCTCATTTTGCTTTAAATTTAAATGGTAATGTATACCTTATATATAGTAACCTAAAAAAAGGTCAGGCTATTCGTTGTAGTTTTGCCTACGTCAAAAGCTGCCACTGCTATCCTTTTTGCTTCGTTTTTCTGTTTTTTAAAGGATAATTTCATTGTATGTGCATAAAAACTTCGTTAACCATTGAATATCAAAGCGCTTAATTTCATTTTAACCATTGCTTCTAATGATTATAGCTTAAAACTCTTATTACGACGCTATAGTTAAGTATTCTACCATTTGGGGTTTTAAAGCGTTTTAGTATAAAAAAGGCAAAAATAAATAGGGCTACATAGTGTTCAGAATCAATGTAGTATCAGAGCGGATGAAAATAAATCAAAAAAAGATTGTAAAAAATTAGGATTGGGTAGAAAAGAGTGTGTACCTTTGCGCCTCCCAAATG
>CAKZON010000119.1 GCA_937136425.1 uncultured Crocinitomix sp. | reverse complement strand
AATAGTTGCTACAGGAAGATCCTCAACAACAATGTCTTGGGCATAAGAACCAACTGCAGATAGTCCTAAAGCCAATAAAAGTGTTTTAAAAAATTTCATTTTAAGGGTAGATTGTTTGTCCTAAGACTACAAATCTTTTTATTGAGTTGCCTAAATGACAAAAAAAATTAAAATTTTGTTAAAATGAGACACAAACAACCAGCCAAACCACTGTATACCAACCTATAAACACAAATGAAGTTAACTTAACTAAAATCTATCTTAATTACTGTTTTTCAGCTATTTAGATTAAAACAGAAAATTACGTTAAGAAATTGATTGATTTATATTTGGCAAGAAACGGAAATATAATGATAGAAAGTACTAGAAATAGGCACCAAATTGCAACACTTTAGCAATTCTCGAATTAATTTCAACAGTTGAAGAATCTATGTTTTTGAAATTGTTTAATTAAGTGAACCTATAAATCAGCCAATGTTGCGTCAATCTTTGAATAAAGCAATTCTAACTTACGATTATACTTACTAGTTTGTTCAATAATTGCTTTTTCCAAAAGTTGGTAAGATTCTACACGAATTTCACTATACTCTCGTAAAATCTTATTTTGTTCAATATATTCTGGATATAATCCCTCAATCTTGTCTAATTCTTGGGTAATTTCTATATTTTCTTCCCAAAGTGGAATTCCAGTTTCTCTAATAAAATCAACAGCTGATAAATCTTCAGGCATATCATAAACGGCCAATGCTTCCTCTTCATTTTTTTGGAAACGTTCAATCCCACTATCATATGCTTCCGCATCAAAATCTTGTGGGCCGTAATATGCATAAAGAAAAATTGCAGGCACCAATATGGCAGACACTAACAACCCTATTCCTGCAGCACGCCACCCAGAATAAAATGCTCCTCCATTTGCTT
The DNA here is from genome assembly GCA_937136425.1 of uncultured Crocinitomix sp. Taxonomy (GTDB): domain Bacteria; phylum Bacteroidota; class Bacteroidia; order Flavobacteriales_D; family Crocinitomicaceae; genus Crocinitomix. Next base: position 38,927 of record CAKZON010000119.1, on the reverse strand, counting down.
CATGTTTTTTTAATGCAGCATCAAACGTTGATTGAACATAATAATGGACAATAGTCATGTACATTATTGGAATCACGAGATTAGGAATTCGATCCATCATGGATTCCGGAATAAAATACAACACTACAAACAAACCTAGTGTTGCTATAATTGAAATAATTAAAGCATTCTTTCCCTTATCCTCATCTCCCAACATTACGTAATTTTTTCGGATCAATATTCCAGCAGCAATAGGAGTTCCTAAAAACGTTGCAATGCGAATAGACATGGCAGAATACAGCTTGTATTGTTCGGCAATTGGATCTAAAGTTTGGTTGTTGTTCATGGGTAGGATTTTATCTATCTGCTAAGATATAATTTCAATCATAAATAAATTACATTATTGCACATATTTAAACAATTACGCAAGGTTGTTGCGCACCATTTTTCCAACCAAAAAAATGGCTAAACTGAACAATGAATTACTACCGACAGTTTGGTTGGAAAAATGTGCAAAAAAAACCTCTTAACTTGCAAAAACCAATTAGCCTATAAGCAAGCACTCAATTTTAAAATATCGCAGCAAAAAATGGGTGATTTTATCCAAAACGATTAGTGTTGAACAGCGAAGTATTCGCCGAAATATTTTGACGCAAAAAAAATTTCATTTTTTCCTATACTACGTATAGGGGATTCAAAATCAAAAAAAGTTGAAATATTTATTTGGAAATTAAAAATATTCGGATGTATATTTGCAGCGCATTAGACGCTCCAGAGATTTTCACAAATTATTAATTCTCAAAACGAGCCTGCCTATGTTAAATTTTATAAAACATATCAACCAAGCGATCGGGAAAAGCTAAACGGCTAGTTTAGACTTTAGAATATATTCGAATCCCGGTCCAAGTGATCGGGATTTTTCGTTTCTAGAAAAACGAGGAACGGTTTTAGAGTCATTTTTTTCTGTTTATTCAATTGGGTTGATTATAGGCTCTTCATCCGTCAAAATTCATTTTCGCATCAATCGTTATTTGATTCAGCTTGTGTTTTCAAGTTCACAATCAACATGGCAATTCTTCGAGCTTCTTTTCGGATTAGCTCAAACGAAAACTCCCGATCACCTTCTTTAAATTCTGAATGCATTAAACCATTCAGTCATGAATTATAAAATTAGAAGATGAAACCTGCATCAATAAAAGAACATAGGAAAAAGGAAGTTAGAAGTTTATTGAAAGAAAGTTGGAGTCTCTACCGAAAACTGAAAGATTTAGGTTATAAAAAATTAGAAAAACCTATACGACACGGATGGTACATAGAGCTAAGGCTAATGCCACAACTTGAACGCTATAAGTGCCAACCTGAGATTGAAGAAATAGTTCAAAAATTGAATCGAAGCTATTGGGGCAAAACAAAGGAACAAGCACAAAAAAGATGGGACACAGCAGAATCAGAACATTTGATTTATCGCGGCATTCCAACTTTAAGCCACAAGTCATACAGTAAACTAAGTGAAAAAGCCAAGCGGTATTGTACCGCATTCTTTTTCAAAGCAAATAAAAAAACACGGAGGAGATATTACGTTAGAATACCGAAACATGCGCACAAAATAAAATTTAAACGAGCGTATACAACACATTCTAAAATAATTGATCCCTCAATAATTGAAAGATTGGATTTAATAGACCAACAATTAATAAAAAAAGGGTGGTACGGAATTTCATACACAACCCGCTACGGCAGTAGCAGCAGATGGGAAATTGACGATACAATCAAAGACAGAAGAAAAACGAGAATGTCGCTTGGAAAATTCAAGCACACCTCACTAAACGAACTAATAAAAGAACCAAAATGGGCAAACAAAAATTAAGAGGAAAAGATCTTAGAAAGCTAGGATTCTATTCAGACAAAGGAAAAAGTTTAGCCATTAACATAATGGCGACTCATTACAAATATTTAAAAAAAACAGAGAAAATTGAATTGCTAGAAAACGTTCTAGCAAAGCCAGAAAAATACGCAGATCACGAGTTTTTATCTCCATTGGCCGAAGAATTTATGGAAATTGTGGAAAAAGAAGAGTTCACAGCATACAAACTAAAGCCAGAAGTTAAGCCTTATTCCGTATTTGGCAAAAAATTTATTTCGCAAAATGCCATCCACCAAATGGATTTAGCTATGAGTATTCCAATTGCAAAAAAAGGCGCAATGATGCCAGATGCACATGTAGGTTATGGCCTGCCAATTGGAGGTGTATTAGCTACGAAAAATGAAGTAATCCCCTATGCAGTAGGATTGGATATTGGCTGCAGAATGGCACTCACTATTTTTGATGTGTCAACTGAAATATTTAAAAAACAGCCGCACAAATTGAAAACCGCCCTGCAAGATGAAACACATTTTGGACTGGTAAAAACACGCGAAGGTTTTACAGAGCACGAAATTTTAGAACGACCTGAATTTCAAGAAACAGAATTGCTCAAAACCTTGCGTGGAAAAGCCATCAGTCAAATTGGTACATCTGGCGGTGGAAACCACTTTGTTGAATTTGGGGAGGTTGAATTAAAACGCGGTAACGCAATGGGTGTTCCAGCCGGAACTTATTTGGGACTCGTATCTCATTCCGGTTCAAGGGGACTTGGCGCAACAATTGCCAACTATTACAAATCAGTTGCAATGGATGTGTGCCGACTACCAAGAGGTGCACAGCATTTAGCATGGTTAGACATGAACACTGCTGAGGGCCAAGAGTATTGGCTATCAATGAATTTAGCTGGCGATTATGCAAAAGCTTGTCATGATGTAATTCATCAAAAATTAGCCAAAGCAATTGGATTAAAACCGCTTGCTAAGGTTGAAAACCATCACAACTTTGCTTGGAAAGAGATGCAGCCAGACGGAGAAGAATTAATCGTACACCGCAAAGGCGCAACACCAGCAAAATTAGGCGAACTTGGAATAATCCCAGGATCAATGGCCACTAGCGGCTACATTGTTTCTGGGTTAGGAAATGCGGGATCATTGAACTCAGCTTCGCACGGAGCTGGAAGAAAGTTTTCACGCTCAAAAGCAAAGGCATCCTATACAGGTTCAGAATTGCGAAAAGAATTAAAAAAAGCCAAAGTCACCTTAATTGGCGGCGGATTAGACGAAGCACCTTTTGCTTACAAAGACATAGAACAAGTCATGGCCAATCAAACTGATTTGGTGAAGGTAGAAGGAAAATTTACACCGCGCATTGTGCGCATGTGTAAAGACTAAGTTGAACTGATTATTTAAATGGCAATAGCAAATGAACAAATTTTTAAAACAAGAGAAAAGAGCAAAAACATTGGATAAAGAGCAGATAGCATTGAAGCGTAAAGGGGGGTAAATAAATCCTTTGGCTTTGCTCTTTTCATCTTGAAAACGACTAGTAAAACAGTCCTATTAAAACATGGAAAATGGCACGAAAAGGAAAACATATAACTCACGAGGACAGAAAAACCAATGCTGAAAGAATTGCTAATTGGGAACTAGCGATTAACGAATCGCTTAAAAAATCCAATTTAAAAGGTGCTTCTTTCGAAAAGAAAATTCGCAGACTTGCAGATCCATCTAAAAAAGATGGGGCATGGATTGACACTGTAAATGGTGAAATCTTTAGCGGATATTTTAGATACAGAGAAAAAAAACAGGCTAAAAAACGGGCAGTTTTTACAGAATTACTATTGCATTTAGATCAAAAAAATTGCAGGAAATTACTGGACAATGACGCCTGTATAATTGGATTACAACACATTACTGAAAACCATAACAAATTCATTCGTGAAATTGAAACTTGGCAAAAAACTTCGCATAATCCACACAAACAGTTCTCTTCATTATTGCGTCACTTATTTTGTGCATATCCTGTTCCACAATTTCTAGATTCAGTTTGGCTTGAAGCAGGAAGTGCAGCACAGCGTAATTGGTTAACAGCCATTGGGGTTGGAATTAGCATCCGCAAATTAAACCATATGCCAATTAACATGACAAAAAAAACAGCACATGCTTTTGGTAAAGCCCCAGCAAACTTAAACGTTGCAGAGGCATTAAGATGGGCGCAGGTTGTTGGTAAAGGCGGTGATGAAAGACTAGCAAACTTCATCCTTCGATCACGATTGGGTAGAATTGATTTTGCAGATGAAGACTTTTGGGAAGGCGCAATTTTATTTTTCGTTCACGCAGGAATGTTTGATTATGAAAAAATTGCAGAAGTAATTGATTATTTATTGGCTCAACGAGCAGCAAATAGAGCATACAGTTTAAAAGGAAGAACAATATACTCTTTAATTCGTGCAAGTGATGAATGGCATAACGACCAACAAGCAATGCGCCAACGAGGTGGTAAATTGATTTGGACAAGCAGTAATATTGCGGAAATGTTTATTCAAGAAGGAGAGGGTGAAAAACAAATCTCCTACACAATTCTTGAATTACAATCAACAAAAGAACTGCTAATTGAAGGCCGTAGAATGAACCACTGTGTAGCCACTTATGCAAGTTCATGTAACCGTAAAAAATGCGCTATTTTTTCTATTAGAAAAAAGCCTGTTCATAGTGATGAAGAAACCTTAGCCACAATTGAGGTCTCCTTGCAAGCTAGAAGAATTGTGCAGGCAAAAGCACGCTATAACAAAACAATTAGTCACAAAGCCCTAACACTAATGAAAAATTGGGCAAAACAAGAAAATTTACGAATCCCAAGTTGGATTTAACACAATATTAAAATGAACAATTTAATTCAAATAACAGCAGCAAGAGGACCGGCCGAATGTGCTTGGGTAGTTGCAAAAGTTGTAAAACTACTCATGGCAGACGCAAAAACCAACGGCCTAAAGCCTATCTTAATCTCAAAGGAAAAAGCAGACGAGAAAAACACATTCAACTCAGCAATCATTCAATTGGAAGGAAAAGATAACAGTGCCTTTTTAAAAGAATGGATCGGCACCGTTCAATGGATAGGACAAAGTCCATTTCGCAAATTTCACAAACGCAAAAATTGGTTTGTTGGAATAAGTGAAGTCACCGGATCCTCAAAAAATTATCGCTCGTTAAAAGATTCAAACATAAAATATGAAACTTTTCGAGCTGGCGGACCAGGCGGACAGCATGTCAACAAAGTTGAAACTGCCGTGCGCGCTATACATATACCAACTGGCATTGCAGCCGTTGCACGCGATTCAAAATCGCAATTACAAAATAAAAAAGCTGCAAAAGCCAAGTTATTAATAGCATTACAGTCTGACCAATTAGAACAATTAAAAAACACAAAAAAAGAAAACTGGCAACAACACACTGAACTAGAAAGAGGCAATCCAATCAAAATTTTTAAAGGCAGCAATTTTAAACCAAATCACCGTCCTAAAAAATTTCGAGACGAACGTCAAAAGCACCGTCAGTCAAAACATATTGACAGTTGACAAACATAAACAGCTAATCGAAATGAATACACTCGCTAACACATATTACATCAAAGCATTGGACCAGTATCCTTATGATTTGACAGAATTTTTAGAGGCCATTAATTATGCGCTGAGTTATGATGAAAATGATTCAGACGCTAATTGTTTAATGGGGCGTTTTAATATGGAACATCTGTACAATTTCGATCAGGCTAAGTATTATTTTGAAAAATCACTATCAAACGACATCAATCACATCCAAACCTATTACTACTTTATACGTTGGGCAATTGATATTAATGATTTTGACTTTGCAAAGCGCTTAATAAATTTTGCTGCAACAATTCCAGGCATTTGTCATGCAACACTTATACACCGCCGCGCAACAATTGCCGAAAAAAAAGGCAATTTTAAAAAAGCCGTTAAACTATACAATCGTGCCATTAACACTACCATTTTCAATTCAGACACTGACTTCTTTAAAAATGAAAAGGCTCGTGTCAAAAGTAAAATAGCTAAAAAATAATCACTCGTTTCATTAGGGGCTTTCTCAAGCAAACTTGAGTCGGGCTTTCTGCACTCGCTATTCAATGTTTGTTGCTTAGTGGTACAGTAATGCATTGCTTTGAATGAGCTCAAACAATGCTGCCAATCCCTAAGCCACAATGCAAACTCAACACAAAGCACTAAATACTAAATATATGAAAGAACTAATCATTGACCTATCAAAACCACCCGACCAGCGTTGGACACAACTCACCGAATACAAAGAAGGATTTAATGCACTATTAAACTTTTTTTCAGGCGAAATTTTACAACTTGTTCCAAAAGAATATATCGCTGTGTTAGATATGTATGCGCAAAGCTATATGTCAGCAGAACATTATTCAGAATTGGAAAGCATTGGCAAACAAATGCAAATGCCACTAACCAATGTTTTGGTTGGCAACCTTTATTATGATGCGCTAAAAATTGTATTAGGCTGTTCTGCTTTTGCAGTTGCAAACAACGGAACCCCAGTTCATGGGCGCAATTTAGATTGGTATTCTAATGATAATGACCTCAGCACACACAGCTTGGTTACACGATATATAAATGGTAAAAATGAATACATTACTGTAGGTTGGCCAGGTTTCACAGGTTGCCTTTCAGGTATGGCAATTGGTAAATTTTCAATTTCACTAAATGCTGTTTCAAGTAATGATCCATTTTCTACTGAAGAACCTGTGGTTTATTTAATACGAAAAACCTTAGAACTAGCAAACTCATTTAATCAGGCTGTGGAATGGTTAAAAAACACGCCAATTGCAGCAGATTGTTTACTGCTAGTTTGCGGTGTAAAATCAAACGAAATTGCCGTGATTGAACGTACACCAACAAAAGGAGAAATTCGAACTGCTAAAAATGGAAAAATAATAGTAACTAATGACTATAAATTAATTCAATCAAGTTATCAGTCAGAAGTTGACCAATTGGCAGAAACATCATGTAGCAGATACGAACGAATAGAAGAATTAATAAATAACAAAACTACGTTCACACCAAAGAATGTACACACTGTTTTATCAGACATTGATGTAAGGTTGGGAATTACAATGCAGCAAATATATTTCAATCCCAAAAAGGGAACCTACCAACTATTTTAAGTAAATAGCAATAACAGTTAGTGGGCAAACAATTAAAACAATAACTATGAGTATTTCAAGAAAATACGGCCGCACATATCATTATCCGTTTTCACCTGGTACCACCAGTGATGATAGAATCAACCATGATTATTGGCAACAATTACAAGCCATTAACAATGTTGTTCATACCGAAAAATTAGATGGAGAAAATACTTGCATTAGTAAAATTGGCGTTTTTGCCCGTTCTCATGCTACTCCAACACGGCATCCATGGGCTAACTATTTAAAAGAAAAATGGACCTGGTTAAAGCGTGACCTTGGTGACCTCGAAATTTTTGGTGAAAATTTATACGCCATTCATTCCATTGAGTACCAAAAACTAAATCAACACTTTTTTGTGTTTGGTGTGCGGGATAAGGATCAGTGGCTTTCATGGGAAGAAACTAAATTTTATGCTAACCTAATGGATTTCCCAACAGTTCCGGAAGTTAGTTTGGTAAAACCAACACAAGAAAAAGAATACAAAAACGAAATATTAACTTTAACAAATAACAATAGCACACTTCAATCAATTGATGCAAATTCAAAAGCACCATGTTTAATGGAAGGCATTGTAACACGTAATTCTAATGCATATGCCGTTAACGATTTTGCACAAAACGTGTTTAAATATGTCCGTAAAGATCATGTTAAAACAGATGAGCATTGGACTAGAAATTGGAAACGTGCTGCGCTATTGTCAGAAAGGAGTACCACATGTGGAAAATAAACAATACATATAATTTTGAAGAACTAACCAATAAATTCACTTGGTTGTCTGATATGAAAGGTGTCCCACAAGATGCAATTTATCACGCCGAGGGAGATGTTTATATACATACCCAAATGGTTGTAGAGGCCTTGCAACAATTGGAAGAATTTAAGAACTTACCAAAGAATGAGCAACATCTCATTTTTGCAGCAGCCTTGATGCATGATATTGAAAAAAGGTCTACTACAATCATTGATGATGGGCGCATAACTTCACCTGGGCATGCAAAAAAGGGAGAGAAAACGGTTCGAAAACTGCTATACAGAGAAGGTGACACACCATATGCTACTAGAGAGTATGTAGCTAAGTTAGTGCGTTATCATGGTTTGCCCATTTGGGCAATTGAAAAACCAAATTTTGAGTTATTGTTGTTAAAAACAGCATTAAGCATCAATACTTTTCATTTATACATTTTAGCTAAAGCAGATATTTTAGGTAGAAAGTGTAATGACCAGCAAGATTTACTTGACCGCCTAGGTTACTTTAAAGCTTTGTGTCAAGAACTCAATTGTTGGAAACAAGCATACCCATTTCCTTCTAAAGAAAGTCAGTTTAACTATTTTCTAAAAGAAGATTCATCTCGTTTTTATGAACCTTTTAAAAAAAATGATTTTGAGGTTATTTTAATGTGTGGGTTACCAGGGTCTGGTAAAGATACTTTTGTCAAGGAGCGCTTGAAAAACATTCCATGCATCTCGTTGGACGCAATAAGAAGAGCGAATAGAATTAAACCTACAAACAAATCTGGAAATGGAAAAGTAGTTCAAATAGGTACAGAAATGGCACGACAATATTTAAGAGCCAAACAACCGTTTGTATGGAATGCCACAAATATTACAAGACAATTACGTGGCAAGCTTATTCGGCTCTTTTCAGATTATGGTGCACAAGTCAAAATTGTATACATGGAAGTCTCCTATAACGAATTAATAAAGCGGAACAAAAACAGAGAATATCCACTTCCTCCTAATATTTTGGAAAGAATGATAAATAAATTAGAGCCCCCAACACCTGATGAATGCTCGGAATTAGACATAATTGAATATTAAATTTCAAAAAAAATAAACTTTTTTTTGACTGCGCAAAAAGACTGCGCACTGACTATATTCCTTTGTATCAACAAAAGGGGAACAAGTCCCGCAGCATAGTTTTTTAAACGACGTAATACTCAATAAAAAATTATAAATATAAGAAACTGTCCTGCGGGACCCAATAAAGAAAAAATGATTTTAAATAATTTACATAGACAAGAAATAGAGCTCAACCTGATAGAGCAACTTCGACCGCAAATTTGTGATCGATTCAAAACGCAATTTCTCATGGAATAAGTGAATTTAACCGCATTGGTTAAAAGCCCTCCTGAGAAATCGGGAGGGCTTTTTTTGTGCCTTAAAAAACAAAAGAAATGCAATATGGTGTCATTAGTTTAATTGGTTAAAGCATCTCTCTGTGAAAGAGAAGACATGGGTTCAAATCCCGTATGACACCCAAAATTAGTAGTGAGTTACGAAACAAATGCTAATTAAAAATAGAAAACTGGAGGGATAACGGTGGTTTTGTTTACTCGCCTTGGAAGCGAGAGGTCGTACCTCAGGCTTTTCGATCTTGAAGATCGAGCCTTCGTCTTCGAAAGCAGTGCTTTCTCTGGTTCGAATTTGTCTAATGACAAGGGGATTCTATTGAAATAAAAAATACATCTGGAGGGATAACGGTGGTTTTGTTTACTCGCCTTGGAAGCGAGAGGTCGCAGGTTCGAATCCTGCTCTTCAGACGAAGTAATCAATAATGAGTTTACTCATGAATTGATTCGAGCAGAGGCATGCAGGAACGCCGAAGGCAATCCTGCTCTTCAGACGAATAGATCAAGAAAAGTCTTGACTAAAAATTGAAATATTGTATAACACAAATAGTAATGTGTTTTTGATTGTGGATTATGGAGTTGGTATTAAGGCCGCTCCAATATATAGAGATGTAGTTCAACGAATAGAACGTTTGGTTTCTACCCAAAAAGTGGAGGTTTGATTCCTCCCATCTCTACAACTGTTCCGTTGGGCTAATTGGTTAGGCCGTCACCCTTTCACGGTGAAGGTTACGGGTTCGAACCCCGTACGGAATACAATAATATAACGGTCTCGTGGTTCAACGGCGAGAATACCCGACTGTCTATCGGGAGATGAGGGTTCGATTCCCTCCGGGACCGCAGAGCAAATCTTTAAGTATAGGTTTTGAGCAAAAGTTCAAACCTTTTACTTAAAAATAGCTTCTAACACTATTCAATTACAATACCCTTCTAGTCCAAATGGTAGAGACAAAGATTCGTAGAGTCTTCCAGTCTGGGTTCGAATCCCAGAAGGGGTACTAAAGGAAATATAGCTCAATGGTAGAGCGCCTCCCTGTTAAGGAGATGGTTATAGGTTCGAATCCTATTGTTTCCTCAAATACTATAAATGCGGGGGTGGCGGAATGGCATACGCGCCTGTCTTAGAATCAGGATTTTGAGAGTTCGAGTCTCTCCCTCCGTACTAGCTAGGTTTTGTTATGTAAAATAAAACTAGCAAAATTTAAATCTATGGAGACGAGAAGTCTTATCCTGAGCTTGTCGAAGGAAGCCTCTCCCTCCGTACTAAATAATAATGGTCTCGTGGTTCAACGGCGAGAATGTCCGACTGTCTATCGGGTGATGAGGGTTCGATTCCCTCCGGGACCGCAGAGCAAACCTTTAAGTATAGGTTTTGAGCAAAAGTTCAAAACTTGCACTTAAACATAGCTCCCAATAAATTCAAATACAATGCTCCTCTAGTCCAATTGGCAGAGACACAGGTTTTAAGCACCTTCCAGTCTGGGTTCGAATCCCGGGAGGAGTACAATAAGGAAATATAGCTCAATGGTAGAGCGCCTCCCTGTTAAGGAGATGGTTATAGGTTCGAGTCCTATTGTTTCCTCAAAAATGCTCCGTTGGTATAACGGCTAATACATCTGACTTTCTATCAGAAGGCAGGGGTTCGATTCCCCTACGGAGTACACTAAAATTATCTGGTCGTCTAAAGGCAGGACTTCTCACTTTGACTGAGGCAATGGTGGTTCGAATCCACCCCGGATAACAATGTGCTAGTAGCTTAGTTGGTTAAAGTCTTTGCCTGATAAGCAAAGGAGCGGAGGTTCGAGTCCTTCCTAGCACACAAAATTAAAACAACTTCAATAGACGAGAAGTTTATGCTGAGTAACGGAGGAATCGAAGTAAGTCCTTCCTTGCTCACAATCATACCGATAGCTTAAAGGTTAAAGCCTGCGTCTTATACGCGCAAAATGAAGGTTCGATTCCTTCTCGGTATATGTTCACGTAGCCAAACGGTAAGGCACTGGTCTGCAACACCTTGATTGTTGGTTCGAATCCAACCGTGAACTCTAATAGCAATTACATCCACTAATTGGATGAGAAGTTTATGCTGAGTGAAATGGAATGGAATCGAAGTAAATCCAACCGTTAACTCTAATTAAAATAGGAATATAGTTCAATTGGAAGAACATCTGAGTACGAATCAGAAGATGTGGGTTCGAGTCCTACTATTCCTACAATTTCACAAAAGGGAATTATGGACGAGAAGTTTATGCTGAGCAAAATATAATTGAGTCGAAGCAAGTCCTACTATTCCTACAAAAAATCCACAATTTATGACATATAAAATTGAAAACGTAGTTTAACGGTTAGAACGTTTGGACTGCGCCGTAACAAGAATATGGCGCAGGTAACTACCCAAAAGATGGAAGTTCGAATCTTCCCGTTTTCACAGTTTTTTTTGTGTTATGACAAGAATCAGCTGATAAAGTTCAATTTTGCTAGGACACTTTTAGCATAAATTTGCAACTATGCATTCAATTCAATGATTGATTATGCAGGGAAAGGGTCGGACGTATTTACACACTCTAAGTGTGTAAAAACAAGTTGCTGTCAAAAATGCCATCAAACATTTATAATACTGATCGATTACACTTATCTTTAGCTTTTAAAATTTCTAATTTGGTGAATAAATTTATTGAAAATTAGTCATTTAAAACTGTCGCCGTATTTTAAGACATAACATTAAACAAACTGATGTAATTCCTTATGATTGAGCAGAAGTACTATAACGAAGTGTGCCAATCTTATTCCTTTAATTCAAAAGGAATTGAAATATTGAGAATAGAAGACCTTTATAGAAGACGAGAAAGTTTAGAAAAACCACATTTATTAGACTTTTATCTATTTATCTTTTATACAGAAGGAGAAAGTGATCACTTTATAGACTTCTCATGGAACAAAGTAAAAAAAGGGACATTGGTTTATTTAATAAAAGGCCAGATAAATGCTTTTAAATTTAATAAAGACCTAAAGGGATATGCCATTCTTTTCACTAAAGATTACCTAAACAAGCAATTGAATAAAATCCCAAAAGAAGCCTTTGTGTGTTTGTTTACACCTAATTTATATCCTTCTACTTTTGAAATTCCAGAAAGTACTAGAACGATAAACTATGTAGACTTTTTGTTTGATGAATATTCAAACAACAAAGATGATTCTAGTCAGGGATATATCATTGATTCATTATACGCCATCATATTTGCTAAAATTGAACAATTAAAAAAACATAATACACTTTATCCTAGCAAATCAACCAAGTTGTCGCTCTTTTTAAAATTTGAACAGCTTCTAGAAGAGGAATATCAAATAAGTAGAAATGCTGACTACTATGCTAAAAAGCTAAATATCACCTATCAATACTTAAACCAGATTTGTAAAGAAATTGTAAATCAATCTACGAAACAATTCATTGATTCCTTTGTTATCCTTGATGCCAAAAGAAGACTAATCAATTCTGATATTAAAAGCAGTGAATTGGCATATGTTATGGGCTTTGAAGAATCAACCAATTTTGTAAAATACTTCAAGAAACACACAACATTTACCCCAAATCAATTCAAAAAACTCCATATATAATAAATCTGTTTAGAGATTTACCCTTTTATTATTAAAATTCACCTATGTAGCGTTTATTCTTCAACATACCTTTGGGCTCTATTAAAAATTAAATATTTAAAAGATGAAAACACTAGTTGTAACAAAGGAACAAGGAATAGCAACTGTTACTATTACAAACCCACCTGTTAATATTTTAACAAGTGATTTAGTTGATGAATTAAACGCATTTATATTATCTCTAAAAGGTGATACCGAAACAAAAACTGTAATCTTTAAATCTTTTCATGAGAAATTTTTTATTGCTCATTTCGATTTAAATGTTATCAATGGAACACCAGAGGGAAGAACAGTTATTATTGAATTCAGCCACTTAATCAAAAACCTTAAAGAAATGAAGCAATTATCTATTGCTTATGTAGATGGTGTTGCACGAGGTGGTGGAGATGAGTTCGTTATGGCATGTGATTTGGCTTATGGTACAGAAAATTCAGCTTTTGCTCAACCAGAAATTGGTGTTAATATTCCTACAGGTGGTCAAGGTGGTGTGCAATACGCTAGAAGAATGGGTAAAGGAAAAGCATTAGAGGCCTTATTAACCGGTGCTGATTTCACTGCTGAACAAGCAGAAAGACTAAACATTATTACCAAGTTTGTAGCTAAAGCAGATATAGATACATACATAAATCAAATTACTTCAATTGTCAGTACAATAGACTTAGATAACATTCAAATGTACAAAGACATTATTAATGCTTCAATTAAAAATGAAGATGCTGGAGCGGCAGTAGAATTGCGTTATTTCTTGGAAAGAGCAAGACTTGATAAAACGCAAACAATCATTACTGCATTCTTAAAAAATGGTGGGCAAACTGAAAGAGAGGCTAACGATATGCAAGGAATTTTTGCGGATACAGCAGCTGAATTATTTGTATAAGCCTAGATAAATTAATCTTATCCTTAAAAGTAATAAACCAATAAGGCAACTGACTTTAGTAGCTCTTATTGGTTTATTATTTCTTTAAATGATTCCTAAAATTACAGCAAATAATAATCCAAAACAAAAGGAAGAGAACACCAATATGAGTAAGCTCAAAACAAAAACGTTATGATGGAAAACAAATTTTTAAATCCTATAAAAGAGTCTGTTAAGCACTGGTATTTACCAACCATTTCTGGGATCATTTTAATATTAATTAGTCTTTGGACTTTCAAACACCCAACTGAATCATATTTAGGCTTGGCTTTCTTATTTAGCCTCTCGTTTTTAGTCTCAGGTACTTTAGAAGTTATCTTTTCTATTGCAAACAGAGAACAACTTCAAAACTGGGGATGGAACTTAGTTTTAGGTTTAATAACTGGTATTGTTGGAGTTCTTTTATTATTAAAGCCAGAAATATCAATAACTAGCCTACCCTTGTATATTGGCTTTTTATTAATGTTTCGTTCTTTTAATGCTATTGGACTTGCCTTAGATCTGAAAAGCAATGGAATACCTAATTGGGAAACATTATTAGTTTTTGGCACATTAGGGTCACTTTTTTCATTTGTTCTAATTTGGAACCCAGTCTTCAGTGAAGCATCAATTGTTATTTGGACTGGTATCGCTCTTTTATTAAGTGGAATCTCTAGCTTTCTTCTTGGACTCAAAATGAAAAAAGCACACAAACATTGGGATAAGGTTTCAAATGAACTTAAATCACAATTCGTAGAATTGGAAAATCAAATAAAAAATGAGATTACCACATAAAAATGGGTTGAAAATTTAATAATTATAATAATCACATGACTAACCAAGCAATAAAATCCATTCTTTTAGAATCATTACAAGCAGCAGAAAGAACATTAGAAGAATATCTAAAACAAGATGAGCAGTCAAAAAAAACAATACAGTATTTGTTGACCTTTTTTAAATTTATTGGTATTGATTCTATAGAAAAACTTGCGGCGCAAAGTAAACATTACATTAAAGGACAAGTAGAGGTTGGTATTGATATGTTTATTGATAAAGTTTCTTCAGTTGTTTCATCCCTCGTAAATTTAATTGTAGGATTACTAATTATTAATATTAGTTTGGCTTTTGGAGCAATTGCACTGTCATTATATTTGGGAGAATTGTTAGAGAATAATGCACTCGGATTTTTAATTTCTGGTGTTTTATGGGTTGTCGTAATTCTTACTACCGTAAAAGTTTTTTTTAACAAATCAAAACTTGAACAGCTTATATCCAGAAAGATAAAAATGCCATAAACTTTTTGAAAAGGAAAATATTTCTATTACCTACTCAGTAACAACATTAGATTTTGGAGTAAAAGGAGGAGTGAATTTGTTTGACAATCCAATTAATTTTGGACATTCTTCAAAAATGGAAAATTAAATTTTATACCAACCTTCTTTTTAAGAATATTCAGGCTATTATCTTTCCGATTCAACTTATAATGCAGAGACGTAATTTAAACATTTACGACATGAAAATTATCCCTATTCTGTTTTTATAGTTGCACCGCCTTATAATTTACACATAGTTTAATTGATCTAATATACCAGCAACTAAAGCACAAATTTCATTAAATGCTTCCGGTAACAAAACAATACATTTACCTTAAAATGGGCCTTATACTATTCATTTCCACATAATTTGTTTACAAATTAACCATTTTATTAGGGAGATTAACCTTTCTGAGGAATCTTTTCCAAGGTACTTTTGTATCGAGATTATATAGCATATTAATATAACTGTCTATAAATATTAGAGTAATGAAAAAATTTGAAACTATAAATCGCGGTTTTAATAGTGTATTTGTGCCAAAAAAGTTATCAATAGGTATTGCAATTCCTATAGAGAATAACATGATGGAGCCTATTGCGAGTATGAAAGACCATGTAGAAAGAGCTCAACTTGTGGAAGAATTAGGATTTAAAGCACTTTGGGTAAGAGACATACCATTTTTTGTACCTTCTTTTGGAGATGCAGGACAAGTTTACGAGCCATTTTCTTATTTAAGCTATTTATCTGGTCATACAAAAGATATTGCTTTAGGAATTGCAAGCATTGCTTTGCCGTTACACCATCCTGCTCATATTGCAAAAGCGGCGGCTACAGTTGACCAATTATCTGACGGAAGATTTATAATGGGGATTGCTTCTGGTGATAGACAAGTAGAATATCCAGCCATGAATATTAATCACGAAAACCGTGGACAACTATTTAGAGAATCTTTCAATTATATTAGAGAATCTGCAAAAAGCTTTCCTAAATTAAACACTGAGACATATGGTAATCTAGATGGAAGTATTGACTTAATTCCGAAACCCAACGGAAAGAAAATACCCATGTTACTTACTGGCAGTAGCCGACAATCTTTAGAATGGAACGCTACTCATTCAGATGGTTGGATGAATTACCCAATGGGAAATTATAAGCAGGAAATGACCATTAAAGAATGGCGAGAAATAGTTGAAAAAGAGCATGACTATGATAAACCCTATATGCAATCTTTATTTATTGATTTGCATGGTGATGATAATTTTCTGCCACAGCCAATTCCACTAGGATTTAGAATAGGTGCAAATCATCTAATCTCATATTTAAAATTAATGCAAGATATTGGTGTGAATCATATTGCTTTAGTGTTGCGTTTTAATAACAATGATGTTATTGATACACTACAAAACATTAGTAAAAAAATATTGCCACATTTCATTTAAAACCTAAAATTATGACTAATAAAACATACGCCATGGATTTCGCATTTTATAATACAATTGGCCTTTATGATTTTGAAGCACGTTGCGAAATAGTTAAAGATATAGGATATGACGGTATCAACTTTTCAATTTGGGATGGTACAAGATGGAAAGAATCAGAGAAGTACAACGCAGTTAGAGAAAAATACAATTTAGAAGTTACAGGTACTTATGTGGTTTTAAATTTAGATTTCCCGTTAGAGCACCTTCACAATAAAGGTATTTTAACTTTATTAGAAAACATTCAAGGTTGTAATCAAATAGATCTTGCCATTCAAAGTGCAGGTGTAGGAGTTCCTAAATCTTCACCAACAGGGGATGGAGCTGTGTACAAATGGTTAACCAAAGCACTAGAAATTTGCGAACGAAGAAACATTGAACTGTTGTTGTACCCACATATTACATTTTGGATGGATAGTCATAAAGACGCTGTACGTTTATGTAAAAATTTAAACCATCCTAATTTAGGGATAGTTATGACTTCGGTTCATTGGTATTTAGGAGACGGAAGAAATCTAGCACGCTTTCTTAAAGAAACATTTCCTTTTACTAAAAAGGTTCATATCGCTGGGAGTAAAAGAACACCCTTAGGTTGGGGGCAAATAGGTACAGCACAAACATTAGACACAGGAGAGTTAGACAATTTTGCCCTTATAGGAGGCCTTAAAAACCTAGGTTACAAAGGAATGTTTGGAGCAATGATGTGGGAAGAAGGAGGTGACCCTTATATTAAGCTAAAAAGGTCATATGATGCATTAACAGGCATGATAGAACGTGCAGAAAAACATCCAAACTGGACAAAACACGTTATTGATAGTGCTACTGAAATAAATCTAATCTAAAAAACGTGGAAAATAAATTTGATATTATAGTTATTGGTTCAGGACCAGGCGGGTATGTTGCAGCTATAAGAAGTGCACAATTGGGTTACCGAACTGCCATAGTAGAAAAATACAATGTTCTTGGTGGCACTTGTACAAATGTTGGGTGTATTCCCTCTAAAGCTCTATTAGATAGTACAGAGCATTACCATCAAGCAAAGAACAAATTTAATGTTCACGGTATAGAAATTTCAAATTTGGGTATCAACTTTCAACAAATGACTTTAAGAAAAGACAATGTTGTAGAGCAAAACACAAAAGGAATTCAGTATTTAATGGACAAAAATAAAATAACTGTTTTTCATGGTATGGCTTCTTTTTTGAGCAGTAATCAAATTCAGATTATAAATGATGATGCGGAGCCTATTAAAGTACTATCGGATAAATTTATCATTGCAACAGGTTCAAAACCTTCTTCTATACCCGGAGTGAATATTGATAAAGAAAGAATAATTACTTCTACCGAGACTTTATCACTTCCCCAATTACCTAAAAGTATAGTAATAATTGGAGGTGGCGTAATTGGTGTTGAAATGGCTTCAATATTTAATCGCATTGATGTAGATGTAACAATTTTGGAATATGCCAATAGCCTTATTCCTAATATGGATTCAGACATGGGCAAATCTCTTAAGAAGATAATGTCCAAAGAGGGAGTTGCCATAAAGCTCAATCACAAAGTAAAATCCGCTGTAAATAAAGGTGATTATGTTGAAGTAACTTATTTAGACGCTAAAAACCAATCACATACAATAGAAGCAGAATATGTATTAGTTGCAACGGGCAGAAAACCATTTACTAAAAATCTAGGTTTAGAAAACACAAAGGTAAAAACCGACAATGTTGGTAGAATTTTAACCAATATTGACTTACAAACTAACGAACCTTCTATCTATGCGATTGGAGATGTTATTGGTGGAGCAATGTTAGCTCATAAGGCAGAGGAAGAAGGTGTTTATGTTGCAGAGAGAATTAATGGACAGAAACCACACATTAATTACAATCGTATTCCTTCTGTTGTTTACACTTGGCCAGAAGTAGCTTCAGTTGGCAAAACAGAACAACAATTGATTGAAGAAAATATTGAATACGTTAAAAGTAATGTCCCAATCGGTTTCTTGGGAAGAGCAAGAGCTGCTGAGGAAAAACATGGTATGGTAAAAGTACTTTGTGAACCAAAATATGGGGAGGTACTAGGAGTTCATATGATTATTCCAAGAGCGGCAGATTTAATTTCGACTGCTGTAGTTGCAATGGAATATGAAGTTACTGCGGAAGATATGAGTATGATTAGCTATCCTCATCCAAGTTATTCCGAAGCCGTAAAAGAAGCTTTTTTAAAAGCTTCGGGTAAAGGAAATATTAATCTTTAATATCAAGTTTAAATAACTTTGGAGTAGTTCTTCTACCCAAAAGATGGAAGTTCGAATCTTCCCGTTTTCACAGTTTTTTTGTGTTATGACAAGAATCAGTAAATAAAACACCAGTAAACTGATAAAGTTCAATTTTGAAAAGATGCTTTTAGTATAAATTTGTCTTCATGGATTCAACTTGGCCAATAATAATTTTTGCAATAGTAATGCTGCATTTGGTGGCTGGCTTTGCATGGTTAGCCTATAAAATGCGGAAGAAAAAATAATGCCTCACTTAATTCATAAGCAAGGCATCAATTCTTAAATTTCGTATTTTACTAATTTGTGGGTGTAATAGAGGTTGCCTTAATTTCAAAATTGCTAAAGAACCCTTCAACACTCATAGTTCCTTTTTCAAGACCTGGTGCTAATGTAATGCTAATACCAGCTTTAATATAACGAGGAGGATTTGGACGAACAGTAATATACCCTTCACCTACCGTATCTATTTGCGTATATCCAGTGCTTCCGTTAAACTTAGCCTCACCAGTAAATCTTAACAAGGTTGATGATCCCAAACCAAATAATGTATTAATATTAATTTCTCCAGAAGCTGACTCTGTTCCAGAACTTCCATCTGTAAGAGCTAAATCCATTGTGCCGAACGGCCCATTGATTGAATAGGGATTTTGAAAAGCATATTTTGCAATAACTCCAATACCTTGAGTTACTATTTGTTCCAAGTCAGCATTTGATTCCACCGCTGCGTTTGAATTTTCCATAATTGATAAGTTTTGATTAATAATGAATCAAATTTCGAGATAAAGTAAAAGCGAGACAATGGGATATTTACCTGTTTAACTGAATCTGAGACTTTTACCTATTTGAAGGAGTTAATAATGATCAATTTAATCCAAGCTTTTAAATTTAAAAGCAGCGAAAATATTTCTTCTTCGTCTATGTAGCGATTAGTAATTTTTATGTTGCTAAGATTTTGATAATCGTATAATAAAAAAGTACTTTTATCACTATTACAAAATTTAACCTACCACAAAAAACAAATTTCATGAAGAAATCAAGAATCATTTGGGTGACTCTTTTTACGCTGTTATTTTCAAATATAGCTTTTTCTCAAGGTACAGATTGCTTAACATTTGACGGAACCAACGATTATATTGAAGCTGATAATACTGCTTTGAATTCAATAGGAACTGGTGACTTTACATTTGAAGCATGGGTCAACGGTGATTTAATTGGGCAAAATGCACATCCGACTATTTTTTCAAATAGACCAACACCAGGAAATGGAGTCATCTTTTTCTTTCATAATAATTGGGGCGGATCACTCTATAAAATGCTTTGTGTACAATTGGGTGGAGTAAACTATTTTGTATTTGATAATGGAACTTATGACGCCACTTTCTTTGATGGCACTTGTCATCATGTCGCAATAACAAGAGAAGGAACACTTTTAACTTTTTATGCTGACGGTGTTTCTTTTGGTACACGAACAATTGGCGGAGGTGATCCATCAGCAGGTTCAGGGACAGATTTATGGATTGGTCAAGATGACCCAACAAATAATACTTATGAAGGTAATATTTCTCAGGTTAGAATTTGGGATGATGTACGAACAGAACCTGAAATTAGTGACAATAAAGACATAAGTATTCCAGGAGCAAGTCCAAATTTGGTGGGTTATTGGGAACTCAATGAAGGAACAGGACAAGTAGCAGCTGATTTAACAACAACAGCTGACGGGCAACTTGGATCAACTCCTGCAGCAGATGCATCTGACCCTGCATGGGGAGCAGAATGCTGTATTGAATGTGACATAGCAAGTGCTTGTTGGACCACCGTTTCTATTTGTGATGGTGTATTAGTTGATTTAGATACATTACTTTGTATTGATGCCACAACTGGGGGAACATGGAGTGGAACCGGCGTTACTGGCTCTATTTTTGACCCAGCGGGATTAGTTGGAGATATTGCGATAACTTATGAGGTTGGAACTGATCCTTGCGACGCAACACTTACTCAAAATATTACTATAACTGAAGGACCATCAATTGATGCTGGTGCTGACCAATCAATTTGCGAAGGAGAAACTGTGACATTACTCGCCGACAATCCAAGTGGTGCAGATATAGTTTGGGACATGGGTGTTACAGATGGTGTTGCTTTCACACCTGCGGGAGTAGGAACAGTAACTTATACAGTAACCGCAACAGACCCTATAACAGGTTGTGAAAATGTTTCAAGCGTTGATGTTACCGTAAATGCCGTTCCAGATGTTACGGCCTCAGCAGATTTACTTGAAATTTGCCTTGGAGAATCTGTTATATTAACAGGTGGCGGCGCAACCACTTACACTTGGGATATGGGTGCAACAGATGGTGTTCCTTTTACACCTGCAGCAACTGGCACATTTACTTTTACCGTTACAGGAACAACAGCAGGTTGCTCATCTACCGCAACGATAGATGTTACTGTAATTGATTGTGAAATTGGTGTTGCTGATTTTGAATTTGACAATAATATTTGCCAAGGCGACTGCATTACTTTGACAGACTTAAGCACTGGAACAATAACTGAGTGGGCTTGGGATTTTGGAGGTGGAGCAGACCCAAACACCTCTGATGAACAAAACCCAGTTGTTTGTTTCAATACAATTGGAGAATTTATAATTCAACTAACTATTACCAATTTAAGTGGTTCAACTTCTTCAATTACTAACACCATTACTGTTAATGAAAGCCCAAATATAACGGCACAATTAGATACTATAATTGACCTAGGCGACAAAGCAAACCTTATCGCTTCAAGCACTTCTGATGGGGTTTATAGCTGGACACCTGAAAATGACGTAGATTGTTCTGATTGTCCAATAACTACAGCTGACCCAATTGACAGCACAGTATTTGTAGTCAATTTTACAGATGCAAATGGTTGTTCTGCAGAAGCATCTGTAATGGTACTTGTAAACTTTGCTGAAGGAATTGGCGTACCAAGTGCATTCTCTCCTAATGGTGACGGAAATAATGACGTTTTATTTGTTAAGGGCTATGGCATTGAATCTCTTCAATTCACCATTTATAATCGATACGGTGAAGTTGTATTCCAATCTTCTGATCAAAACATTGGTTGGGACGGTACATTTAAAAACCGAGATGAAAATCCGGGTATATTTACATGGGTACTTCATTATGACCTAACCACCGGTAAAAAAGGAATGATTAAAGGAAATACAACACTTGTTAAGTAGTTCGAACCAAAGTGAAATAATAATATTCATTATAAATAAAAAGGGCGGTTTTAATAACCGCCCTTTGATTCTCTATTCTAATACTCTTAATTAGCATCA
Organism: uncultured Crocinitomix sp.; assembly: GCA_937136425.1. Lineage (GTDB taxonomy): Bacteria > Bacteroidota > Bacteroidia > Flavobacteriales_D > Crocinitomicaceae > Crocinitomix. Next base: position 16,791 of record CAKZON010000119.1, on the reverse strand, counting down.
ATAATCGCCACTGCAAACTCCAGTACAATCACTATTTCCAAAAACGCCACAATCACTCGTGGTTTTACAACTTATGTCGTGACACTTCTGTGACCATGCGCACCCAAGTGAATATCTACAATTACATTTGGGTTTATCACCTGACCCTCCTCCTTGATCTACTGGTGGGTCAGTTAGAAACTCATCAGTTCTATCTGTTTCTACATCACCAATTGTAAAAAACACTTGATAAACAAATTCCTCTGACCAATTGAAATTACCCATGCAAGTTTCAATAATGCTAATTAATTTCTCATTTACATCTATATTTTTTTGCAATTCACTGCGAGTATAATCAATCTGATGCCAGAGTTCTGTAATTGAAATGATTTCTTCTTTTTCCTCTTCGCTCCAAGCCAATATATTTATGTGTCTTACTTTTTCGTTCCAAAGACTTTTCTTTCTTTCAGGATTGATTGCACCCAATATTGACACTTGATAACTTCTTGAATAACTAGCTATTTCATCTCTAGAAAATGTTTGGATTTCTTCATAATTCTCCTTCACCCATTCGTCAATTTCATCATCACACGAATATCTTACTTCTTTATCACAACTTGTTAGGAACAAAGCAGCGCAAAAAAAGATAAAGAATTTACTTTTCATAATTTTTTATTTTTAATAGGTTAATAGAACAAAAGTAGTATCACAAAGCTGGAGGAAACAACATTTATAATGATTATTAGATGAATTTATACATCTCTATTTTGGAGATAAACAGCTTGAATTCCAACGACCAATTCAATTGCAAAATCTCTTTTGCTATAATTTCTAAAGGCAAAGGCTAATAATAATGTAGAAGCAAATAAAAAAGGGCGGTTATTAAAACCGCCCTTTACTCTCTATCTTAAATAATTACTTACACTTTTGCTAATCCAATCACTGTATTTCCTTCTTCCAAATCTGCCAATAAGTGGTTACTTGCTTCTAAGTTTTCAAAAACAATTCCCTCTGCCAACACCTCAGCTTTAATATACTCTTGATTGGTTTCAATAGCTGATTTTACAACCTCATTGGTATCAAATGTCAATTGAATTCTATCCATTACCTCAAGACCAGAATCTTTACGGTAATTTTGGATGCGACTTACTAACTCACGTGCAATACCTTCGCTTTTTAGCTCATCATTTAATGTAATGTCTAATGCTACGGTCATTCGCCCTTCTGAGGCTACTAACCATCCTGGAATATCATCCGTTACAATATCAAAATCAGTCAATTCTAATTCTATTGCTTCACCATTCAATTCACCTTTCCAACCATTATTAGCCTCAACAGATGAAATATCAGCACTAGTCCATTGACCAACCATAGCTGCAATAGCTTTCATTTGTTTACCGTATTTTGGTCCGATTGTTTTGAAGTTTGGCTTAATTTTTTTCACCAATATTCCTTCCGTATCTTCCAACATATCAATTTCCTTGATATTAGTTTCAGATAATACAATATGCTTTACATCCTCTAACCTTCTTGCAAAATCGCCATCTAAAATTGGCACCATTATTTTTTGCAATGGTTGACGCACCTTTAATTTTGCTCCTTGGCGCAAACTTAACACCATAGATGATACCTTTTGAGCAATGCCCATTTTCTCCTCTAAATCTAAATCAATTTCTGCTTCATTCACTTTAGGGAAATCTGCTAAATGAACAGACTCAACTTGATGTCTTCCTGTTACGCTATTTAAATCTTGAAACAACTCATCCGTATAAAACGGTGCAATAGGAGAACTTAAAATAGCTACAGTTTCTAAACATCTGTATAAAGTTTGATAAGCCGAAATTTTATCTGTAGTATAATCTCCTTTCCAGAAACGACGACGACATAATCGCACATACCAATTAGAAAGTTCATCATTTACAAATGCTTGAATTAAACGACCTGCTTTAGTTGGTTCGAAAGCTTCAAAAGATCCATCAACTGCACCAATTAAAGTATTGAGTTTAGATAAAATCCAACGATCAATTTCAGGACGCTCGTTAATTGCAATCTCATCCTCTGAATAGGTGAAATTGTCAATACTAGCATATAAACCAAAAAATGAATAGGTATTATATAAGGTACCAAAGAATTTACGTTGAACTTCAGTTATTCCGTCTTCATTAAACTTTAAGTTATCCCAAGGTTGTGCATTGGTAACCATATACCAACGTGTAGCATCTGCACCATAGGTTGCTAAATTGCCAAATGGCTCAACAGCATTTCCTAATCGCTTTGACATTTTTTTACCAAACTTATCTAACACTAGTCCATTAGACATAACGTTTTTATAAGCCACAGAATCAAATACCAATGCTGCAATAACATGTTGTGTATAAAACCAACCTCTTGTTTGGTCTACTCCTTCTGCAATAAAGTCAGAAGGAAATCCTTTGCGATCATCAATTAACTCTTTATTTTCAAAAGGATAATGATGCTGCGCGTATGGCACTGATCCTGAATCAAACCAAACATCAATCAAATCTGCCTCCCGTGTCATTGGTTTTCCTGTAGGAGAAACTAATGTAATTTGATCTACATAGTTTTTATGCAAGTCAACTTGGTCATAATTTTCCTGAGACATATTGCCCACCTCAAAACCGGCTAAAGGATTGGCATCCATAATTCCAGCATCAACAGCCTTTTGCGCTTCAGCTTTTAATTCTTCAACTGAAGAAATGCAGATTTGCTCTGTTCCATCTTCAGATGTCCAAATTGGAATTGGAATTCCCCAATAACGCGAACGTGAAAGGTTCCAATCATTTGCATTTTTTAGCCATTCTCCAAAACGCCCTTCACCGGTAGATTTTGGTTGCCAGTTAATGGTGTTATTCAATTCTACTAAACGCTCTCTATTTTCAGCCACCTTAATGAACCAAGAATCTAGCGGATAGTATAAAATTGGTTTATCTGTTCTCCAACAATGCGGATAAGAGTGTTCGTATTTCTCAATTTTAAAGGCTTTATTCTCAATCTTTAATTTGAGGGTAATACGATCATCAACACTCATATATGCCTTTAAGTCGGCAATAATATCTTTTAATTTTTCTCGCTGAATTGTTAATTCTTCCTCGGCTTCATCTCCTTCTAAATATTCAGCCTTAACATATTCACCACCCAAGCCAAAAGTTGGATCGTTCAACTCTTTTCTAAAACGCCCCTGCAAATCAACCAATGGAACTGGCGTTTCATTCTCATCTAAAATGAGCATTGGAGGAACACCTGCTGCTTTTGCAACCATTGCATCATCAGCACCAAATGTAGGCGCAGTGTGTACAATACCTGTTCCATCCTCAGTTGTTACAAAGTCTCCAGGAATGACAACAAATGCTTTATCTGCATCCTCATAAGGTTGGCAATAATCTAATAATTGCTCATATTTGATTCCTTCTAAATCCGTCCCTTTACATTCACCAATTACCTGATAAGGAATTTTTTTATCTCCTTTAGTATAAACCAACTCATCTGCAGATTCAACTACCTTATATTTTTTTGCAAATTGTTTAGCAACCAAATTTTTAGCCAAAATAACCTCAATTGGTTCGTGTGTATATTGGTTCCAAGATTTTACTAAAACATAGTCAATTTTAGGACCAACAGTTAATGCTGTATTTGATGGCAAGGTCCAAGGTGTGGTTGTCCAAGCTAAGAAATGTACAAGATCTAGGTTAGCATTTTCAAAAGGAACTTGCTCTCCTGCTTTTAGTTTAAATTGAGCAACACAAGTAGTATCCTTCACATCTTGATAAGCTCCTGGTTGGTTAATTTCGTGCGAACTTAATCCTGTTCCGGCTTTAGGAGAATAAGGTTGAATAGTGTACCCTTTATACATCAAATCTTTATTATAAATTTGACCTAAAAGCCACCAAACAGACTCCATATATTTACTTTCATACGTAATGTAAGGGTCGTCCATATTCACCCAATAGCCCATTTTTTCTGTGAGCTTATTCCATTCATCCGTATAGCGCATTACCGATTCGCGGCATGCTTTATTATAATCCTCTATTGAAATTTTAGTTCCAATATCCTCTTTAGTAATTCCAAGTTCTTTTTCAACCTTTAATTCTACGGGCAAACCGTGCGTATCCCACCCGGCTTTACGTTTTACTTGATATCCTTTTAAGGTTTTATAACGACAAAAAATATCTTTAATTGAACGTGCCATAGCGTGGTGAATTCCAGGCATTCCGTTTGCAGAAGGTGGGCCTTCTGTAAAAATAAATGGTGGATTTCCTTCACGTGTATCAATACTCTTCTGAAAAATTCGGTTTTCTTCCCAGTTTTTCAATACTCTTTCGGCTACGTTAGGCAAATTAAGCCCCTTATATTCAGGATATTTCTGACTCATTACAATTTCAATAATTTGAACCTGCAAAAATAGGGAATTTTTGCCGAATGAATGCTGCTAGAACAGTATTGCCGTGCAGCAAATCGCATAAAATGAGCTTAGATCATTTTAATTCAATTCATTTATCTGTAAAAACCTAAGTATTTTGATTTCATTCAGACGTTGCTAATTTCATTCTCAGTTAAATAATAATATTAAATTTGAGACCATAATTTTAAAACCAAAAAAACAACTTATGTTAGGAATACTCATATTAGTCGGAATTATAATGGTGTTTTACAGAGGTGCACAAAGCAGAAATCTGAATGGTATTTTATACGGTATTCTTTCAATAGTAGTTTGGTTTGCTTCTCAGTTTTTGGCCGCAATGTTAAAAATTTCAATTGATCCATATTCAAGTGAAATGGAATTGATTGCTTGGGGACTTTTTGGTTCTTTAGCCGGAATTGGAATTTTATATGCTATTATGGTAAATGCTGGCAAAAACAAAGGCCCGAAGGACAACTTTAGTGATGAGATTATGGATGACACATCTATTGACAATCTGTAATTTAAAAAATTACTCTTTAACAATTTTTACCCGATCAACCTTTCCATTTTCCTGCTCTAATTCAAGTAGGTATAATCCCTCTTCTACTTCTAGCGGAATAGTAACTTGCATTTGATTGCTCATACTTTTTTCGTAGACAAGTTTCCCTGAAATAGAATAAATACGCACGAACAAATTAATTGCAGGCTCCTCCAGCAAGATATTAATACTCTTTTTTGTTGGATTTGGATAAATAGTATAAGTAGATTGCTCAGGCTCTTCAATAGAAAAATGAAGAAAATCAAAACAATCAGAAGTGTCCGAACAATCACCAATGGATATTATAACCGCATAACCACCATCATCAGTCACTTCGTATGATTGATCTGTGGCTCCGCCAATAGGTTCATAATCATTCCAACAATCCACCCACTGATAAGTTGCCGCGGCTTGATCAGAAGTTAATACATTATCTGTTTGCGTAACTGTGGTGATAACGCTTAAAATGGTTAAATCAAGCAGAACTACACTATCACAACCCAATATATTGGTTAAAGTATCTTGATATAAACCACTTTCAGTATATACTTCACCCTCAGGCGAGGTATAAGAACCACAAGCAGTTTCAGTTAAGATGTTTAATACAGGTTCGCAGCTAGACAATTTTAATAAAAAAGCATCTGACGATCCGTTTGATTCAACTTCAAACACACCTGCGCTTGGATCAAAATCAGCCGTAGCAGCAAAAAAACCTCCAACATAAACTGCACCTAAACTTATGTCAATTGCATATCCATATTCTTCTGAAATGCCTCCAACAGCTGCAGGATTTACAAGCTCTCCATCCGCATCAAGCCATTGTATAAAAGCATCTCTCCCTCCGCTAGACGCAAGGTTATTAACTCCAGCTCCAGGATCAAAATCTACCGTACCTTGAAAAGAACCTGTTATCCAAACGTCGTTTGATGGTGAAATAACCAAAGATCGCCCAGCATCAAACGAAGAATTGCTGCCAAATGATTTTGCCCAAATAAATTCACCAGCATTGTCTATTTTTAAAACAAATACATCATAGTAAATTGCTGAAGATGCAAGACTAAAAACATCCGCACCAGGATCAAAATCAACTTCTCCAGAAAAATGCCCTGTTAAAACAACGTTATTATCACTATCAAGATCTAAAGCATAACCTCTTCCACTTCCGCCGCCTTGCGTAGAAACCGCCCAAACAAAGTCGCCGCTTGCATCTAACTTTAAAACATAAGGCGACTCACCTCCTCCGCTCAAATTCACAACCCCAGGCCCAGGATCAAAATCAACCAAATCACCATAAAAACCTGACATGTATATGTTTCCATCCGCATCAGTAACAATGGAGTTTCCCATATCTAATTCAGAACCACCTATTGACCTTGCCCACAGGAAATTGCCGTCTGCATCTAGTTTTTGAATAAAAACATCCAAATTTCCATGAGATGTTAAATTATAAACTCCAGCTCCCGGATCAAAATCAACCTCCCCTTCAAATGTGCCAATTGAGATTATATTATCTTCATCATCTACCGTAACTCCATAAGTAATTTCATTACCAAAACCTCCGGTTCCTTTTGCCCAAATAAAATCACCAGCTGCATTTAGTTTTAGTGCATAGGCATCATTCATTCCAACACTTGAAAGCAATTCACTATCTGGTCCAGGATCAAAATCTGCATTAGCCTGATAATAACCTGCAACAACAACATTTCCTTCGGAATCTGTAGCAATAGAATTTGCTCCATTTGCTAGAATGCCTACAACGGATTTTGCCCAAATAAAATTCCCCAAATCATCTTCTTTTTGAACAAAGGTTGATCTTTGTGAAGTTGATAAAACCGCATCATCAGCTCCTGGATCAAAATCTACCGACCCTTGAAAATAGCCAGCTGAATAAACTTCATCTGGTGAAGCAATAGAAATTCCATTAACCACATCACTGCTTTCACCTCCCATTGAAATGGCCCACTCAAATGATTGTGCAAATGGAGATATGATAAACAGAAAAGTGATGGCACTAAAAAGTGCTTTTACATTGGGGAGACAGTACATATTTCAGAATTTGGGTTAATTATTACTCAATTTACAAAATATCTGTATTCAACCGACGGTTTTAGTCTAAAAAATTCATCAAGCCAATTTGACACTATTTTTTGTTGAGTTTTAGTCTTTCAACACGCTCTTTGATCTAAATTACAACAAATAAATGCTCAACAAATTATTCTGTCCATTCAATAATTTCGACAGTTCCATCATCACCGAATGGCCCCATTTGTTGTCCATCAACTCTTGGACGCCATAACTCTCCACCTTCGCCTCCAAAGTTTTCGATAAAAATTTGATTATAATGAGGACGTGCCTCAGGAGTTATAAAAACGGTTACATCACCTCCATTACCACCTTTGCCACCATACTTGCTAATTCCGCCTTTTCCTCCTATGGTTTGAATCTCTATCCAACCAACGCCAACTTTCAAGTATTTCACCAATTGATCTCCATCCTCACTTCGGATTTTAATTTTAATAAATTTACCCCTTTGTTTTGATCCTACTAGAGATACATGCAATTCCAAATTGGGTCCATCTTTACCAATTATTGCAGGATCACTATTGTTGGTTAAGGTTTGTCCCTCATCTATAAACTCAAGATTAACCCGTTTTGTAATGGATATCTTTTTATATCCATTATCAGTTCCGCTTCTAGGATCATATCCATTACCTCCTCTAAAAACAACACGTTGTCTTACATCATATAAAATAGGCAGTTTCATATGCCACTGAATAGATTTTTTGCGGCGTAATCGGACAGTGACATCTATAAAAGGATCGTTATAAGCATCATCAGCAATTTTCACCGTCATTTTGGTTCTAGTTTTTTCATGAACCACGGCTCCTCCTTCTAATTCAAAATAATAATCAGCAAAATTAATGGTAATATTTGACGCATTTGAATTGATGACTGATGAATCTTTGAGCTTAGTATTCACCGTCATTTCCACCAAATTACCAGGGAATATTTGCGATTGATCAAATTCGAGATTGCAGCTAACTATTTTTCGCAACTGTCCTGGTCTTATAAAGGACATGCTTAAAAAGCACAAACTAAAAATTATTAAAAACTGCCTCACTATTTTTTATTTTCTAACGCATAATTCCATCAAAAATTGTTCCGTAATTTCTGCCATGATCAATGCGTTAAAACAAATATAGACCAGAATCGGCAGATCCTCCAAAAAGTATAATAAAATTAACTTTGCAGTGTCATGGAAAATTTAAAAGAAACACTGGAAAAACTGTTTCCAGTTAATGACTCAGAATGGAATTTCATTTCAGAATCACTTGTTGAGAGAAATGTAAAACCTAAAGAGCAACTGATTAAGGCGGAACAAACTGCACCGGCAATTTTCTTGGTAAAAAGTGGACTTTTAAGAGTTTATCATTTACTAAACGGAAAAGAAATTAGCACCTATTTTTCTTGTGATGAGCAATTCATCTCAACCTATACAAGTTTTATAACACAAAAACCTTCTTATGAAATTTTGGAGGCAATAGAAGAAAGTATAGTCTATTCAATATCGCACAACACATTAGAACAGCTTTATAAGATGGATTCTAAGTTTGAAAAATTGGGACGTTATATTGCCGAACAAAATTACCTCTGCATTGCCAATAGAACGGTGATAATGCAAACGAAGTCTGCTAAGGATAAGTATTTGGACTTTATAGCTACGAATCCTAAAAAAATTGTGCAACAAGTTCCTCAACATCAAATTGCGAGTTTTTTAGGCATTGCGCCGGAGTCTTTAAGTAGAATACGAAAAGAAATATTGATTTCTTGATAAATATCAATGCAGAAGGTTTTTCAGTAGCCCATCTTTGTAAAAATTTTAAAAAAGAAATGAAACAATTTTTAAGAATTACGGGATTGGCAATGGTATTAATTCTCCAATCTTGCTCACTGCAACCCGCAGCATGGACCCCTGAAGAAAAACCCGCACTTACCGGAGCATACGCCGAAAATGACTTATTAACTTCCACTGAATGGATTGATTTAGAAGGATTTGCTGGACCAGAAGATATTGCAGTTGGCACAGATGGCTATTTATACACAAGTGTTCATCCAGAAGGAAATTTTAACGAGGGAAAGGTGATTAAAATTTCTCCTGAAGGTAAAATCACAACCTTTTGTAATACAGGCTCATGGTTAGCAGGTTTACACTTTGATGCAGACGGAAATCTCATTGGTTGTGATAGTCAAAGAGGGCTCATTAAGATGAATAAAAATGGCGAAATTACTGTGCTTGCCCGAGAAGACGAAAAAGGTAACCCCATCCTCATTCCAAACGACGTAGATATTGCAAAAGACGGGCAAATTTACTTTTCTTCCACCTCATCTCAGCATCATTTTTCTGTCAAAAATGCCCGAAGAATAATACTAGAAGCAAAACCAGACGGAGGCCTTTATCGGTACGACCCGAAAACAGAATTAGTTGAAACATTAATAGACAGTTCTTATTTTGGGAACGGTGTAGCACTCTCGGCTGAAGAGGATTTTGTATTAATGGTTGATCTTACTAAATATCGTGTTATGAGACATTGGTTAAAGGGAGAAAAAAAAGGAACTACTGATCTATTCATTTCCAATTTACCAGGTTTACCCAATGGAATTTCAAGAAGGCAAGACGGTTCGTTTTGGTTGGGCTTTACAACAAGAAGAAGTGATGCTTTAGATAAGTTACAATCAAAACCGCGCTTAAAGCAACTGGTATTTGCCCTGCCTATTTGGATGCAGCCCAAACAGGAAAAATTTGGAATGATTATGCATTTATCAGCAAATGGAAAGGTGATCAAAACTTATTACGACCCAACTGGGGAATATGTTTCGGAAGCGGCTAGCATAGAAGAACATGACGGTTACCTCTATTTAGGTGGAGACCTTATCGATCACATTGGCAAATACAAACTTCCAGATTAATTAAGCGGCGTTCTTTTCAGACATGCGTTTGCCCTTTTTCTTTTTGTAAGGACGAATAATTAACCTTAAACCGTTGTTATATTTAAAATAGTTCCAAGTCCAATTGACAAAAACTACCACTCTATTTCTAAATCCTACCAACAGCATTAAATGAACAAACATCCACACAAACCAAGCAAAAATTCCTTGAAATTTGAATCCTTTTGTTTCTACAACCGCCAAGTTCTTTCCAACGGTAGCCATTGAGCCTTTATCATTATAACTAAATGGTTTTATAGATTTGTTTCTGGCTAAACGGTTCAACGATTTTGCCAAATACGCCCCTTGTTGCATAGCCACCGAGGCCATCATAGGTAAACCATTTGGATAAGCTTCAGATTGAATTAAAGCAACGTCACCTAAAACGTAAATGTTTTCATCTTTCGGTGATTGACAATATTCGTTGACTATGATTCTATTTCCTCTACCTATTTGAGAAGCATCAATTCCTAGTGGCGGTTGGCCTTTAACCCCAGCCGCCCAAACAAGTGTGTCTGAATAAAAATTCTCTCCATTTGTTTTAACAACACCATCTATATAATCTTCAACAAATGTATTGGTCCAAATATGAACACCTAATTTTTTTAAATACTCATGCGCCTTTTTAGACGACTTATCTTCCATTGCAGACAAAACTTTTCCAGAGGCCTCAATCAAATGAATCTTCATTAAACGCAAGTCTAAATCAGGAAAGTCTTTTGGCAATATTTTATTCTTCAATTCGGCCAAGGCTCCTGCTAATTCAACACCAGTTGGTCCAGCGCCTACAATAACAAAATTCATTAACTTTTCTCGCTCCACTAAGTTTGTGGTATTTAATGCCTTTTCAAAATTCTCGAGCATTTTACTCCTCAGGTCCAATGCTTCTGTTAAAGATTTCATTGGAATTGCATTTTCTTCTATAGACTGATTACCGAAAAAGTTATTTCCAGCACCAGTTGCAATCACTAACTTATCATATTTCAAATCACCAATATCTGTTTGCACAGTTCGTGCAGCAGTATCAACCCTTTGTACAGATGCCATACGATAAAACGTATTTTTCTTTTTACGAAGTGTTTTACGAATTGGATATGCTATTGAATCTGGCTCTAAGCCCGCGGAGGCTACTTGATACAAAAGCGGCTGAAAAGTGTGATAGTTGTTTTTATCAATGAGAACAACTTGGTAATTGTTTGAATTGATTTGTCTGGCTAGTTTTAGTCCGGCAAATCCCGCGCCAATTACCACTACACGTGGTAAATCTATCGTTGGGATATTCATTGGAATAATTTTTTTCAAAGATACGAAAAAAGCACCATTAATTCCAAGTATTTTAACCAACACTTAGGTGTAAATAAAGGAAGCAATTTAGTTGAACTGCTCCCTTTATGCCACTTTTGCGATATTTAATTCCATATGATATAATTGACTTCACCTTTGGCTCCATCTTTACCAGAGTAGCCATTCAGTCCTCTTTTTCCGATACTGCCATTATTTGCTTTCCCTTTTCCGCCATCACCTCTTAAACCTCCGTAACCACCAACTCCGAATCCACCAGGCTTCCCCGCCTCACCTCCGTAATTGTTGACTTGAATGCGATATTTAAAAAATTGAGCTTCTTCTTCAAGAAATATATTTACATCTCCTCCTTTTCCGCCATCTCCGGCATTCCCTCCAGAACCACCATGACCTCCATTGCCTCCATCACCACCTGTCCCATTATTCATCCCTATAAGTTCACCAGTATTCGGATCAAAACTTCTTTGACCTTGACCTCCAGGCATACCGTCACTTCCGTTACCACCTCTACCTCCATCTCCACCATTTCCACCAATAGTGTTGATTATAATGCGACCATTTTTTTCCAAATAACGAATATAGGTTTCTCCCTTTTCAGGGCTAACTTCAACTTTAACCAATTTCTTGTTTTCGAATTCACAGTCAATTAATGATACAAATACATCCACATCTGAACCATCTTCACCTGTTCTTCCATGTCCTCCAAAGGTTCCTGTAAGCCCATCTCTTCCGTCAGATCCGTTTATTTCCGGTTCTTTATAACGCCAAACTGCAGGCTGCATAACATGATTTCTTGTCGTTGATCGAACGCGAGGTGTTACTCCATGACTACCTGATGATCCTTCAAAACCACTAAAATCAAAAGCATATTCCCCATAAAAATGAACGGGCATTGATAATTCACAAGAAATTTGCGGATATTCAATTAATTGGGCCTTAACCAATACATAAGGGTTATTAACCAACCCATAATCTGCTTTTAAATCAAGTTGATTGTTTTCATAAGCTTTTATATTTTTCTTTTCAGATTCAACAACAACTTCATTGCCAATACTCAAGTAAAACTTGCGAACATTTGGCACATTTTTACTTGCCCCAGTCACCGTCACATTAAAATCATTAAATCCAAAACGGTTATTAAGATTTGAATAAAATACAGCCCCATTCAATAGCTCAACTTTTAAAACCACAGTAAAATCTTCACCAGGTCTAATTGCACCTTGTTCAGTTTGCAACTCTACTGATTTAATTTTTTTAATTCGTTTTAAATCCAACCTTGATAAGGAGAAAAATGATGAACTAAGGATGGATGCGAATAGTAAGAATTTTAGCATAATAATGTTTTTTCAATCCTTAATTCCAATTGTAATAATATACGTTTCCAGCATGTCCGGAATATCCAAAATCGCCTCTATTTCCTGATCTTCCAGATCTTCCATCAGAACCGTTTCCTTTACCACCATTTCCCTTTTTACCACCAGATCCGTATTTTCCACCGCAGCCACCTGCCCCTCCAGATCCACCACCGTTGTATACTGAAATTCTATTCTTAAAAAACCAGGCATCATCTGTAAAATAAAAACTTACGTCACCGCCATTGCCGCCATTACCTCCACGGCCACCGTCTCCTCCATAACCGCCATTACCACCGTTGCCGCCATACCCCTCATAACTCTCTTTTTCGCAAGTACGTTCGTTATTAGTATCTCGAATTTTAAATGCTCCTTTTCCGCCGTCTCCACCGTCTCCGCCGCAACCACCATTGCCGCCAACTCCACCGCTACCACCTTCTGCATAAATGCTAATTGCTCCTGTTTTAGACAAGTAACGCGTTTTACAAGAACCGTTTGAATAACAACTTTGAATTTTCACCAGTTGCGTATTATCACGTTCAAAATCAACCAATGAAACATATACATTAACATTAGAAGCGTTATTCCCATCTCGGCCATCAAAACCATGATCTCCATATTCTCCATAACCACCATCTTCACCATTGTGCTGCGAATATTCGTTACGGCCATCATTCCCTGTTCTTCCATTCCGGCCATTAACACCAGTACTTCCAGAATTTGCATCTCCCCATATTCTGTAAGTTCCGTTAAAATGAATTGGAATTGTAAACGTGTGTTGAATTTCTGGGCGTTCAATCATTTGAACGTTAATTCGCACATAAGGATCATTAATAGCATTATAATAAGTTGCAACAGTTAGTTTTCGTTTACTGCGCCATTGTCTCTGTCCAGATCCTTCAATAGATATGTTAAAATCTTTAAATCCAAATCTTGCACTTTTATTTGAATAAAGCTGCTGACCATCTGCTAAATTAAACGCGAGATAAGTTGGAATATTCATTCCTGCAAAAACAGAATTTTTCTCTGCAAAAACTTGGCATGACTTAATCAATTCCAATTGTTTTTTCTTACGCATGGAAAGTGAATTAAATGAAAGCCCAATAAGAAGTGAAAGGAGTAATGTTTTAACCATATTATAAGTATTTGGAGTTTCATCAAAACCTCCAAATTCTATGCCAAAACAACTCCTAAAACGTTTAGTTGCTAACTAAATCGGTTTAGCTAGTTTAAAAAACACTTCATTTACCCATAACTTACTCAACGTCAAATCATAAAAGTGGATAAAAAGCATCCTCCAAAAGCTCAATTTCCACCATTTTTTCGTTGAGAATAATGGAAACAATATCGAACTGTGTTTCCCCATCAAAATTATTAATATTGATATAGGCATTTGCGACATCAAGAATAGCTTTTTGCTTTTTTCTTGTAACTGTTATTTCAGGACCAGCCATATAATGACTTTGTCTTGTTTTAACCTCTATTACTCTTAAGCAATTATCCTTTTGAGCAATAATATCAACCTCCCCTCTTTTAAAACGATAATTTCTTTCTAGGATATGGAATCCTTTTTCCTTTAAGTAATTGACAGCAATAATTTCTCCCTTTATTCCTAACTCAATATGCTTTGCCATAAATACAAGTTCAATTAACACAATTAAAACCAAACTCATAGTGCATATTTTGCGTATTACTTAATAATGCACCTAACGGTTTAACTGTAATAATAAATTATTGGGGTTGAAGTATGAGGGTTGTTTTAGCTAAATTTACAGCTTTATTCTAAAAATCCAAAACTTAAATTAACATGCATCTCTCCATCATTGTGAAAGATATCCAAATCTTCATTTTTAACATTAATGATTACAGTATTTAAAATGAAGAATGCTTTAAAAAAAATTATTGGTAACAAGCGTATCATTATTGGTGTCTTTCTTGCTTTTGTTGCAATATCCACCATACAAGCCATAACATCCGAAGGGAGCACAAATCACTATAACGGTGTTCCGCATACAGAATATAACAACTATGTTATTTTTAAAGAGTCATTTCACCATTTAAAAAACAATCAAGATCTTTATATCTATCATCCAAAAGATCATTTTGATTTGTATAAATACACCCCAACATTTGCGGCATTTTTTGGTATATTTTCAATTTTTCCAGATTGGGCTGGATTAAGTTTATGGGGTGCCTTTAATGCTTTAATATTGTTATTTGCAGTTTATTACTTGCCCAAATTAACCTTGTATGAGAAAGGCTTAATAATGGTATTTATTGCTTTTGAATTAATCACTTCTCTGCAAAACCAACAATCCAATGCATTAATTGCAGGCTTGCTAATACTGGCATTTGGTTTATTAGAAAAGAAAAAAATATGGTTGGCCGCCCTTTGTATCGTTTTTTCAATCTTTATTAAACCATTTGGAATAGTTGGTTTGGTTCTATTTCTATTTTATCCGCAAAAGTGGAAATCAGCACTATATGTTTTGTTTTGGACCTTCATTTTTTTAATTGCCCCTTTAATATGGATTGACCTTGAACAATACTCGGCGCTTACAAATAGCTACTTAAGGATGCTAGCAGCAGATCATTCTAGTTCATACGGATATTCAGTTATGGGCATAATCAACTCATGGTTTTCAGTAGATATTAATAAAAACCTCATTGTTACTATTGGTGTTCTCCTCTTTTTATTACCGCTCTACAGAATATCACAATATAAATCACTCCAATTTAAACTCTTAGGGCTAACGTCTATTTTAATTTGGATCGTAATTTTCAATCATAAAGCAGAATCGCCAACTTTCGTAATTGCTATGGCAGGTGTTTCTATTTGGTTTATTTTAAGTCAAAAAAACAAACTCAACATTGCACTTTTCATATTGGCAATTGTACTAACCTCTCTTTCTCCAACAGATCTTTTTCCAGCAACTATTAGAGAAGAATTTGTAAAGCCTTATGCTTTAAAAGCCTTGCCTTGTATTTTAATTTGGATTAAAATTATTTATGATATGATTGTCCTTAATGAAAAACCAAAAGAGGAAAATGAAGTGAGTGAAAATTCTGAAAAACAACTCACAACCAACTGATTAAAAAACAACCAAACGCAAAAACAATAAAAATTTACGATTATATTAAATCATGATTTCCTTCATAACCCTTTAATTACATTTTTGTAAATTTGGTGACCAATCTGGAGATTTTAGTTATAAACGATACATGAGAGCATATTTGTCAACTATATTATTTTGTTTAGTGTTTTTTCCAAGTACTGTTGGATTAAGCCAAAATTACTCGTTCAAGAAAAAATTTGGAACACAAAAAAATGCCGCTTATTTTTATTGGGGATATAATCGATCAATGTATTCTAAAAGTGATGTTAACTTTTATGGTCCTGATTATGACTTCACTGTAAAAAAACTAGCCGCTTCAGACAGACCATCTAGAGAATTTGCAACTTATGTAAATTTATCTACGATCTCTGTTCCACAATTCAACATTCGCGTAGGTTGGTATTATAAATTCAGATGGGATATCTCTATCGGATATGACCATATGAAGTATGTAATGGATAGAAACCAAAGTGTATATATTAACGGAGATGCAGGGGTAACAACTTCGAGTCAATTAAGTGGCGAATATACGGATGCTACTGGTCTGATTCCTGTTAGGCATGAAGATTTGCATTATGAAAACACCAATGGACTAAATTATATTTCTTTTCAATTGAGTAATACTGCTCCAATTTATAAGACTAAAAATCGAAAATTTGCCATTCAACGCCGTGCAGGAATGGGACTTGGACCTGTGGTTACACAAACTGATTTTACATGGGACGGTTTAGAATATCATACTGACTTTGGTTTATCAGGATACGGTGTATCCGCGCATGCTGGTGTTCGCTTTGATTTTTTCAATCGTTTCTTTTTAATGTCGAATTGGTCAGGTGGTTTTATTCATTTACCTAAAAACAGAACCGCACCAAATGACGAACTGTTTGCAAAACAAAAATTTGTATACGGCCAATGGGAACTGCTTGGTGGTGTACTCTTTTATTTAAAAACTAAAAACGGTTGCGATACTTGCCCTGATTGGCATTAGGTATCCAATGCGCTGTCATGAGCCTGTCGAATGGTTCAATGTTCAATGTTCAATGTTCAATGTTCAATGTTCAATGTTCAATGTTCAATGTTCAATGTTCAATGTTCAAT
>CAKZON010000118.1 GCA_937136425.1 uncultured Crocinitomix sp. | reverse complement strand
TCATTCTTCGATAAAGACATTACCTTGCTTAAATCTTTTTCGTAAAGTTAAATTATTTAATGAATAGGCAAATAACATTAACCCTCTATGTCTGCATTCTAATGCTAACAATTTTTAGTTGCAAGCAAACGAAGTATGTACAAGACGGAGATTATTTGTTGAAAAAAAATAAAATTCATTTTGCTGAAATAAAGAATACAGACACCAATTGGGTAAATAGACACTCAATTATTGAAGCATCTGAATTGACATCATTAATAAAGCCACAACCTAATTCTCCACTAAAGCTTTTCATGTACAATCGCATTGATACAACAAAGCATAAGGAGCAAGTCGAAGAAAAAAAGCAAAAATATCAGGTAAAGAATCAAAAACGATTAGATAAAGAAGACAAGGTAAACTTGCGTAGAATTGAAAAAGCAGAAAAAAAGGGAGAAGAAACCTATAAGCACAAGGTTATTAGGAAAAAGGATGCGCATCTTGGTTGGCGAGATAAATACTTAAATATTTTTGGACAAGAACCTATTTTGTTGGACACTTCGAGGATTCAAAAATCTCGAAAACAAGTAGAACTTTACTTGCTTAAAAAAGGCTATTATAATGCACAAGTTAAAGACTCTGTTTTTTATGAAGGTAAAAAAGCTGAGTTGCATTTTTATGTTGTCCCAAAGGCTCCGTACCGTATAAGAAGTATAATTCTTGATACTTTATCTTTTAAAACAAAGGTTTTGAAAGGATATAATGAACTAGTGCAAAAAGAGGGAGAAATTATTGAAGAGGGTGATTTATTAGATCAATATTTATTGGATCAAGAGAGGGAACGATTGGCAAAGCACTATAGAAATTACGTGGCAATGTTTGGTTTTAGTAAAAATCAAATAGGCTTTTTAGTAGATACAACTGTTGGAGACTTGCAGGCAGATGTAACCTATTTTGTGAAAGATAAATTGATTAATGATATTGGTGCTGACAGTAATAAAGTAGTGGTTAAAGTTCCGTTTTATTCGTACAAAATTAGGAGCGTGCAGTTCAATATTCATAATCCAAATGAAGCTTCATTTAAAAATTTTAGAAAATACAAAGTACGTTGCGATTCATTTGCAGCTGCAGGCTTATTCTTTCCGGACACCATAAACGCGAATTATCAAATAGATGGAAGATACCCCTTGTTAGATACTTTAAATTTGGAGGCTGAAGGGAAAGGAATTTTTCTTTACAATGAATTTCCTGGGGTCAACCCCGCTTTGCTTGATAAGCAAAATTTTTTGGAAATGGATATGAATCATCTTGGAGGAAAACAGCGATATTATCAGGATCGGTATGTAGAAATGAGTTACCGCACCCTTTTTAATTTGGGTGTTTTTTCGAGTATTGCTGTACATGTAAATATTGATCCAGAAGAGAGCCTTGGACGTTGGGTAAATGTTGAGTATGATTTAATTCCGAATGAGGCACAGTCTTTTATGGCGGCTCCGCGAGTTACAAATACAAACGGCATTTTAGGGATAGAAGGCCAGTTGAGTTATACGCACAAAAATTTATTGAAAAAAGCACAACGATTAGAGATAAGTTTGATTGGTGGAGTAGAATCTCAACCTCTAATTGTGGGGCAGCAAGGAGATGAACACCGAATTTGGAAGTTAAATACATTTGAAATTGGACCAAAGTTTACGTTTTCAGTTCCTAAACTTCTTGGAATAGATCGCTTTCTAAGAAAAACAGGATCGAAAAGAGGATATCCAAGAACAGTTATTGAAGTAGGGGGGAATTATCAAAAACGAACAGAGTTTAGCCGAGTATCATTTAACGGAGACCTAAACTTTAATTTTAAAATTCCGAAAACGTTTGAGTTAGAAATTACAGGGGTGGGAATTAACTATGTTAACCTTAATAAAACAGATGTTTTTCAAACGCAGCTTGAAAATTTAAATAATCCTTTTTTGTTAAATGCCTATGCTGACCACTTAGCAACAATTACAAATGTTACACTTCATTATAGTAATCTCAATGCAAATAGAAGAAGAAAAAAACACCTTCATGATGCAAGGTTGGGCATCTCAGCTACGGGGAAATTATTAACTCCTGTTATCTATAATAAATTATTAGAAAAAGGTTTTTCGAGAGTAGGTGTGAATGACGCAGGATTGAAAACATTTTTTGATGTACCGTATAGTGAGTTTGTAAAGATAGAAGGGCAATATATCGCGAAACAATATGTTAATAAGAAACATCAAATTGCTTATAGGGCACTTGTTGGAGTAGGAATTGCGAATAATAATTCACTTTCTATGCCATATGAATATGCTTTTTTTGCAGGAGGTTCAAATGATATACGTGCCTTTGCTGCAAGAAGCATGGCACCAGGTTCGTATAAAACATATGCCGCAGAAAATGCGTCTATTACACAAATAGGAGATATTAAATTGGAGGGGAATGTTGAGTGGCGTTTTGACATGAGTGAGATGTTTGAAGGAGCACTCTTTATAGATGCTGGTAATATTTGGAATCGAAGACATGATACCATTTCAGTTGATGATCCAACAGTATTAAAATTAAGTTCGTGGAAAGAGGTTGCTGTAGGCTTTGGATATGGAGTACGTGCAGACTTTGATTTTTTGATTGTAAGGATTGATTTTGCAATAGCATTACACAACCCACATTTACCAGCAACTGAACGTTGGATTTGGGAGAATAAAAATACGTATAAGAGTGATCTATATTTTACTTATGATTCAGAAAGCCAGCAGTATATTGACTATGAATCACCGCATCCAATCCTCATTAATTTTGGGATAGGTTATCCATTCTAAATTAGGAATTTGAAAGGAACTAATTTTATTTCATTTTTTGATAAAGACATCCCCCTAATCGATTATTTTTGTAAACGTTATCATTAGTAATGAGAATAAGAGGAGTTTCATATATCATAGTTGTTTGCTTAATGCTGGTTGCAGCAGGATGTAAGCAAGCAAAGTATGTTGAAGAAGGAAGATATCTCTTAAAAAAGAATCAAGTATTATTTGAGGAGGACCATAAAGGGGAAGTAAAATTGGTTAGTGATCATCCGCAGTTAAGCGCTGGAGCTATGGAAGATTTTATTACGCCCTCACCTAATCGCCAACTAAAATTGTTCTTCTATAATCGTATAGATACAAATAAGTATAACCAGCAGGTTGAACGGAAAAAAGAGAAGTATCGTAAGAAAAATGAGAAGCGTAAAATCAAAGAGAACAGAATCAATAATGAACGTATTACCAAAGCGGAAGAAAACGGAGATTCTTTATATCGACACAAGGTAATTAATGAAAAGGCAGAACGTTTAGGATGGCGCGAATGGGTGCGAAACAATATGGGGCAACCACCCGTTGTTATGGATACGGCAAAAGTTGCAAAAGCCCACACACAAATAGAAATTTATCTGCGTAAGAAAGGTTTTCACTCTGCTGTAGTGCACGACACTATAATTACTAAAGAAAAAAGGAGAAAAGCCGAGGTGCTATTTACCGTTGATCCAGGTGAACCTTATATAATTCGCTCAATAAATTTTGATAAATCTGTAGACGCAACTACGCGCAATAAATATAAGGAAATGGAAACCGCCAAAGGCAAATTGCTAGAGCCTGGTAACCTTTTTGATCAAGATGTGCTAGATAATGAACGTGAGCGATTTTCGCAGTACTTGAGAGATGAAGCGGCTAAGTTTGGTTTTAACAAAAACTATATCAGCTTTCTTGTTGATACAACTGTGGGAGACTTGCAAGCAGATGTAACAATGTTCATTAAGCCTAAAATTATTAAAGATCCTTATGACACATCTGAAGTTAAACGAAGTATAGAGGTTGGTCACTATGTATTTAGAATTAAAGAGGTTACTTTTTATTTAAGAAACCCAGATGTAGCCTCCTTTAAAGATTATCAACTGTATGCAAATCGTTGTAAAGAATTAAAGCTTAGTGAAACAGATAATTTAGGAAGATTTCAGTTATTAGATACAATTTATATTGAAGGTAAAGGAACATTTATCTACAATGAAAAACCTTTTATTGATCCAGATTTATTAGACAAGCAAAACTTCCTAGAGATTGATCAGGTGCAATTTGGAGGTAAAGAAAAAAAATATTACAAAGAGTATTATGTAGAGCGTAGTTATCGAACCATGTCTAACCTGGGCGTATTCGCTAATATTACACCAAAGGTTGTGGTTGACCCTAATACCCCACTTGGCAATTGGGTAGTGGTAGATTATGATTTGATGCCAGTTAAAAAACAATCATTTGTATTTGAGCCACGAGTAGCCAATACAAATGGTAATTTGGGAGTTTTAACCGGGGTAAGTTATAGTAATAAAAATTTATTTGGCGGTGCACAAAAATTAGAAGTAAGTTTTGTTGGTGGTTTTGAAGCAAGGCCATCCATTGTTGATATAGAAGATTCTACAAGCAATTCTCCTTTCAATACTATAGAGTGGGGACCTAAAGTGGCGCTGTCTTTCCCAAAGTTGGTTCCTTTTCCAAAGAGACTCACAGCAGATTTCTCTAAACGATCTTACCCTAAAACAACAATTGAATTGATTGTTAATTATCAAAGCCGTCAAGAGTTTAAACGTACCTTAACTGAGTTAGGGTATACTTGGAGTTTCCAGCAAGATAAGGTGCAAAAGTGGGATGTAGGTCTCTTTAAAATTAGTTACGTAAACCTGGCTAAAAAGGACTATTTTATTCAGAGTTTAATAGATCAAAATAACCCTGCTAGAACAAATTCATATGCAGATCACTTAACCACAATTTTTAGTCCTGTATATACCTATAACAATACCCGATCTAACAGAAGAAAAAACAATAATTTACACAATGTTATTGCTAGTTTAGACATTTCCGGAAAAATGTTAACACCGCTTATTTATAATGGATTAGAAGCAGTAGGGTTTAGTCAAGCCACGCTAGACACAGATGGACTTAAGAATATTTTTGGTATTCCTTATACAGAGTTTATTAAGTTCGATATTCAATATGTGGCCAGTTGGTATATCAATAGAAAACACAAGATTGTATTTAGAACCATGGCAGGAATGGGAATTGCAAGTGGTAACTCTCCTTCATTGCCTTATGAACAAGCTTTTTTTGCAGGAGGTTCCAATGATATTCGAGCGTTTAATTCTCAAGAAATGGCGCCGGGATCTGTCAAAGTTTATGCAGATCCAAATGCTACTGTTACTCAAATTGGTGATACAAGATTTGAAGGGAATGTAGAATGGCGTTTTGAAATGACTTCATTGTTGGAAGGAGCATTGTTTGTTGATGCTGGTAATATTTGGAATTTAAGTAGTGATGTTTATCCAGCAGATCATCCTTCTGTTTTAAAGTCTACTTCATATAAAGAAGTTGCTATAGGTGTAGGGTATGGAATTCGGGCAGATTTTGACTTTTTAATTGTTCGTTTGGACGCTTCATTTGCATTGCATAATCCGCATTTACCTGAGGGGGAAAGATGGTGGTTGTCTACAAAGGATAATTACCAAACTTATTTTAAAACAGATGCTGCAGGTAAATTGGTAAATTATTTACCACCTCATAGATTAAACTTTAACTTTGGAATCGGATATCCGTTCTAACCATTATATATTAAAAGTATTTATAAACTTGTGATAAGTGCTGGAAATAGCCGTAACAAAATGAAATTAAAAATACAATTACTGCTTCTTGTTTTTGCTGCCACATTCCATTCAATTGGACAGTTTGAAAACGTGCAATTACCAATTCCTAAAAAAGCAACCTATCCTTATTCGCAAGTAGAACCATCCATTTATATTAATCCAAAAAATACAAATGAGGTAATTGCTGGTTCTGTCATGAATGATTATTATTATTCAAAAGACGGTGGCACCTCTTGGAAATCTAAATCAATAAAATCAAAATGGGGAGTGAATGGTGACCCTTGTATGTTAATAGACACTTTAGAGCGTTATTATTATTTCCACCTTTCCAATATTAATGGCCAACCTTTAATTGGAGGTATGGTTTGTCAACGTTCAAAAAAATTAAAAGGGAAATTTCGCAAAGAAGGACATACAATTAATAATGGTAAATTTCATGATAAACAATGGGTGGCTTTAGATCCGCGAACCAACCACATTTACATGACATGGACACAATTTGATGGATATGATTCTGATAATCCTGAGGACTATAGTCATATTCTTTTTTCAAAAACAGAAGATGGAGGATTAACCTGGAGTAACCCAGAACAAATATCAACCATACCTGGAGATTGTAAAGATGATGATTTAACTGCTGAAGGAGCTGTTCCGGCTGTAGGACCAAACGGAGAAATTTATGTGGCTTGGTCACGTAACGATTCGCTTTGGTTTAACCGATCAATGGATGACGGAAAAACTTGGCTAAAACAAGAAACCTATTTGGCAGCTCAACCTAATGGATGGGTGATTAATATTCCTGGATTATATAGATGTAATGGGTTACCCGTAACCGTATGTGATTTAAGTCCGTCAAAACACAATGGAACCATTTATGTGAATTGGGCAGATCAACGAAACGGAGAGGATGATACAGATATTTGGATTGCAAAATCAACAGATAAAGGAAATACATGGTCTACTCCAAAGAGAATAAATGACGATAATTCTAAAAAGCACCAGTTTTTAACTTGGTTGACGATTGACCAAACCAACGG
The DNA here is from genome assembly GCA_937136425.1 of uncultured Crocinitomix sp. Lineage (GTDB taxonomy): Bacteria > Bacteroidota > Bacteroidia > Flavobacteriales_D > Crocinitomicaceae > Crocinitomix. The sequence goes on along the minus strand of CAKZON010000118.1, from coordinate 11,295 downwards.
ATATTTATATAGTGTGTTTTATGATCGTCGTAATCACGACAGTCGTAAAACAGATGTATACCTTGCTGTATCTAAAGATGGAGGCGAAAATTTTGAAAATTATAAAATCAGTGAAAGTCCATTTTTACCCAATCCAAAAATCTTTTTTGGAGATTATACAAACATTTCTGTACATAATGGCGTAATAAGACCTATTTGGACACGTTTACACAAAGGAAGAATTACTTTGCACACTGCGTTAATTAATCAAAAAGAACTAAAGCAATAATTGCTAAATGAAGTTATCTGTCATAATTGTTAACTATAATGTTGAGTTCTTCTTAGAACAATGCCTAAACTCTACGTTTGAGGCATTAAAGCATGTTGATGGAGAAGTTTTTGTTGTGGATAATAACTCCATTGACGGATCTTTGGAAATGGTGGCGGAGAAATTTCCGCAAGTGCATTTAATTGCAAATAAGGACAATGTGGGGTTTTCAAAAGCGAATAACCAAGCATTGCTTATTGCAAAAGGCGAATATCATTTATTACTTAATCCAGATACAATTGTAGAGGAGGATACCTTTTTAAAGGTTGTTGAGTTTATGGATGAGCATCCAGATGCTGGAGGACTTGGTGTTAAAATGATTGACGGTAAAGGAAACTTTTTGCCAGAGTCTAAACGCGGATTACCAACACCTAAAGATGCTTTTTACAAAATCTTTGGATTGTCTCGATTATTTCCAAAATCAAAACGATTTGGGCGTTATCATTTATCGTATTTAGATAAAGAAGAAACACACGAAATTGAAATCTTATCAGGAGCATTTATGTTAATGCGAAAAGAGGCGTTAGATAAAGTAGGCTTGCTGGATGAAGCCTTTTTTATGTATGGCGAAGATATTGATTTGAGTTATCGTATAGTGTTGGGCGGTTATAAAAACTATTATTATCCTAAAACACGAATTATACATTATAAAGGCGAAAGCACAAAAAAGAGTAGTGTCAACTACGTATTTGTGTTTTATAATGCCATGATCATTTTTGCGAAGAAGCATTTTTCTAGTAAAAACGCTCGAATATATTCGTTCCTAATCAATTTAGCTATTTATTTTAGAGCAGGGGTGGCCTTGCTAAATCGTGCTATTAAGAGGTTAACAATACCTTTAATTGATTATGGATTAATTGTGCTAGGCTTATTCTTTATTGGCGCCCAATATCAAAGTTTCGAGGAAATTATAATTCCGGCTAATCTATTAAACTACGGCCTGCCAATTTATGGAGGAGTGTGGTTTTTGGTTCAAATTTTTTCAGGTGGATATGATAAGCCTGTAAAGCCTTGGAAGAATGTTATTGGTGGTGTAATTGGTACAGGGCTTATTTTAATGATTTATGCTTTATTGTCCAAAGAATATCAGTTTTCGCGCTTAATTATTTTGTTGGGCGGTGCATGGGTAATTAGTTATTATTTGCTGTCACGCGTATTGTTGCATTTTACTGCTGGCGAATCATACCGAATTGGCGGTTCTAAAAATAAACGTTTTGTTATTGTTGGTGATCGTAATGAGGCAGAGCGCGTAAGCCAATTATTAAAACAAACCAATAGCAAAGTTTCTTCCGTAGTCTTTTTATCGCATACTGATACTAAGGATGAAGAAGGATTTGTAGGTACAATCAATCAGTTAGATCAGGTAATTGACATTCAAAAAATTGATGAGGTTATATTTTGCGCTAAAAATATATCTGCAGCGACAATAATTTCTAAAATGCTGCAATTAGAAGGTGCTAAATTAGACTTTAAAATAGCACAGCCGGAAACCTCTTTTTTAATAGGAAGTAATTCTATTGATTCTCAGGGAGACTTGTATGTGATGGACATCAATAAGATTAACAAGCCTGCCAACCGCCGTAACAAGAGGATGGTAGATGCAGTTGTGTCTTTTTTCGCGTTAATATTAAGTCCCGTTTTAGTTTGGATCTACAAGAACAAAAAGCAATTTTTTAGCAATATGTTTAGCGTATTGTGGGGGAAATTATCCTTTATAGGTTATGCTCCAATCCAACATCAATCTAACCTGAAATTGCCTAAGATTAAACGCGGAATTCTATCTGCAGAGTTAATGGTAAATGGCAATAATTTAGATGATGATGCCGTTTCTAGACTCAATTTGATTTATGCTAAAAACCACTCTTATCTTACTGATTTGAAGTTGATGTTTAAGCACATATTACGTTGGGATAGCAAGTAGTTGGTTACATTTAACCTTGTGTTATATACGTTCAATAAACTGATCTAAATTTTGATCCTCAGTTAATTGCATTTTCTTTTTTAATCGGTAACGGCTCATTTCAACCGATTTTGGTGAAATAGAACGTATAGAGGCAATTTCCTGAATACTTGTTTTGATACGAATCAGTCCACAAAGCTTTTTTTCATTCGTTGTCAGGTTCGGAAATAGTTCTGTTAATCGTGTAAAGAATTCGTGATTAATTTTTTCAATATTAGACGCTAATGCTGCGTTATCTGAATTGAGTTTAAGGTTTGTATCAGATAAATAAATTAAATCTCTTAATTCAGCTAACATTTCAGGCTCACCAATTGCAAATCGTTTAAGTCGTTTAATTCCTTCGTGCAACTTGGCCTGAATTTCATTTTTTCGTTTATTATCAATAGAGAAATTGATGAGATCCTCTTTATTCGTATCCAATTCTTTTTGCAATTGTAATGAGGTTGATTGACTTTTTTCCAAATGAGAAGAAATGATTTGATTTTTCATAAGCACCATCTCCTTTTTTTGTCGGGCTTGTTTAATTCTTGATCGGTATAATCTAATAATAGCAGTACTTATAAAAATAATAACCAATAAAAGACTTACAATTAACCAAAGCAAATAGTTTAGTTCGCGTGCTTCAGCATCTTTATTTTCAATTTGCAACTGCAATACTTTAGCTTTTTCTTTTTTTAGGTTGATATAATAATTAAACTCTAACTTCTCAGCATTTCGTTTATCGTTTTCGCTGGCAAAAGTGTTTTTTATAGAATCGTATTTATGGACATAAAATAGTGCATTCTCATAATCACCAACAGTCTCATAAATTTCAGAAATGTCATTATAGTTGGTGGCACTAGCAATCACTAATTTATTGGCTTCACTAATTTCAATGCTCTGCAAGTATAATTCAATGGCTCGTTGAAAGTTTCCTTGGCGATAATGAACCGCACCTATATTTCCTGATATAAATACCTGAACATTCGCTGAAGGTTGTTTTTTTCCAAAATATTCTTGGCACTCTAAAAGCAAGGCCATAGCTTTTTCAGTGTCAATTTCCATCAATGTTCCAGAATGGTTGATTTTAGTTTGATAAACTTTGTTCTGGTCTCCTAGATTTTCAAACAGGGAAATACTTTTTTCATAATATTGGCTTGACTTTTCATAATCTTCATATTGATAATGAAAACCTGCAATATTGTTATATCCGATAGCCATGGCAAGAGAATCATTTTCAAATTCCCCAATAGCTATTGATTTTAAATAATATTCCTCCGCTTTAGGGTAATTGTGAATATTCATGAAACAATTACCTATTAGGTTGTAAGAATTGCTCAAGTTCTTTGTGTCTCCTCCATTTTTAAATCCTGAAACAGCATTTAGTGCATGACCAATAGCCTGGTCATAATTATAATTGCTACGGTGCAAAATTGCTAATTCGCTACTTGCTTGTGCTCTCGTTAAATCATCCGTAGCATGCGCATGTATGTATTCGTAAATTTCATATTGATTTGAATCTGGCAAGTGATAATACTGTTCAAATCTGTTGTTAGAGGATGTTAGATTTTGGGCATTAATTGTGAGTGCTAGCAGAAAAGTTAGAGAAGTGAAAGCAATTCGCATAAGTGTAATTAATCATTCTTGTGTTACAGACGATTATAATGAGCACATAGTGGCATCTTAAGGATATAAAAAAAGAAACACTTTATAATATCACTTGCTTTTTTAGACTAAAGTAGGTTTTAGTGCTGTGTATAACAAGTGTTTGGAAGCATTTTGTTTTTCAGACTGATTTTGTGGTGTAGGGGAGTTGTAGGGTGGGTTTTTGAGAGTGATAAGGAACACAAAAAAAAGACCGCCTTTTCAGACAGTCTCAATTATTTTATTCTTGGTTAAAATTTCCGTTATAGGAATTCCTCCAACATTGTTTCAGTATCTTCACCTCTTACAATAAGTGCTAAAATAGTTTCAACGTCAACGTCATCTAAATCTTTAAATCCAATTCCTACAGCAACACGCTCTAAAACCTTCATTTCGCTGTCATCTACTTTACCGTCTATTTGCATCATTTGAATTAATTCAATGATTTGCTCGTATCGGTCTGCACGGCTATAAGGAGGCGTAATGGCAATCTTTTTAGGATCGTTAATGATCATTTCAACTTGCTCTTCGCTTAAGCTAATTTTTTGACCCATTTTGTGCAATAAAGCAACTTCTTGTTCAGAAATCACACCATCAGCTCTTGCAATCAATACCATATTTCTAAAATGGCTTCTGTCTTGCATTCTTTCTCCTGTTTCAAATAATCGTTCAATTGACATTTCTATTCTTTTTTTTGGCAAAAGTAAGATTAAAATTTCATTAATCCTGAAATATTGATTGTAAAATATTAGGGGTAACTATTGGCTTTAATTGCAATTTGATTTATGATTTGATAAAAAAAAACGCAATCGAATTTACATTCGAATTGCGTTTTAATAGAGAAATATAAAATCTTAGTGCTGTATTACTAGGCGCTGTGTTTTAAAATGTGCGCCTTTATATACTTGAATTAGATAAATGCCATTAGGCCATTCACTTGTATTTACGTCAACTGATTTGTTTAAATCTGATTGTGTATAAACTGTGTGTCCTAATAAATCAGTGATTACCAAATCAGCAGCTTCATTTATACCAACATGAACAAAATCATTCGCTGGATTTGGATAGGATTGGATGTCAATAGCTCCATTATCAGCTACGCTTACGTCATCATAAACGAAGCGAATATTGTCATAAAGCATTGAGCTTTCAGCTATTGCACCGCTAAATAGCACTGCTAAAACAGAATCAGGTGTAAAGTCAAGATCAATATCGATACTAAACTCTTCCCAATCTTCATTTGGTGATAATGTTTCTTCATATTCAACAATTTCACCTTCGCCATTCCAAAAACGTAAGTAAATATTTGCTTCATCACCGTCATCTGACAAGAATTTGAAATCACCTTTAAAAAGAATTGGTGCTGAAGTAAATTCTGAGCCACCGATAAAATCTTCTTCTTCAAAATCAAATTCACCGTTAGAAATGAAAGGAATAATATCTTCTTCTACGTTTATTTCATTTACATCAATTCTTAAAGAGTAACTTCCATCTGTAGCGTCAGTAGATCTTGAAATATTATTGAATCCTAAGATACTATAAAGCGCTGGGTCAAAACTATTCCAATCATCAGCTACTTCTAATTCAATTGGTGACCAACTTTCAAAACTAAAGTTGGGTAATGGGTCTGGTGTTGAGTCATCATTTCCAAAAAAGATGTTGTCAACTTCAACCCATGATCCTTCAATACCTTCAATATCGCCAAATCCACTACTAAAAATAGCAAGTGTTATAGCATCAGGAGCTATTACTGCACCTTCAATTTCCCAAGTTTCTAATTCCCATTCATCTTGAGAACCAAATATTGGAAACTGTTCAAATGCAAATGGAGTTCCTCCAGATTCAAGAATGATAAGAACGAATCCAGTATCGCCTTCAGCAATATCATATCTTAAATGAGCATTAAGGTTATCCACTTCTGAGTCATAAGGATAGGCAACTAATTCGTCATCACCGAATTCGCTAGCTAAAATAATCCCAGCTGCAGAAATCTCATCTTCCTCTGGTGTAAGAACTGTTTCTAAATGAACAGCATCACCTGTTACTCCATCTACGCTGGTTACATTTGATTCGAATGGGAAATATGATGAAGTTGTTGTGAACCAGTGGTCTAAAGAGTCTTTAATCACAACATTATCCCAATTTTCAAAACTTCCGTTATCCAATTGGTCTTGCGCAAAGCTTATGTTTGCGGACAATGCAAAGATTGAAAGACCAAAATAAGTAAAAATTCTTTTCATGTTTTTATTTTTAAAGTTTGCTCTATAGTCGAAAGATGAAATAAATCCCCCTATTGCAAGAATCAAAAAATTAAAACCTGAACCCCATCCCTATTTGAACAGCCTCGTACCATCCAATACCTCCTTTAAAGAATAAACGCCCATTGTTTTTTTCATAGCGGTAACCTAAAAAAGCTTTGGGCAACATGGCTATATACTGTAGCGATTGATTTTTTAAGCCTCTTTTAAAATGACTTGTAATTCCTGCGCCCAATTCTAATTTATGTGATTTTTTACCAAATAAATAAGTGATATTTGAATTAAATTGAGTGCCTACTGTGGAGTTATAAAGCCGTGCATGCCAAAGGCCGCCATTTGCTGCTAAACGAAACTGGTGTTTTTCGCCAAGTTTAAATAAAGTTGGGCTTTCATAACCAATACTTAGAATTCTATATACATGTAATGTTCCGGCGTTCAATTGAACGGACCCGAATGATTTGGTTGATTCGTCTTGAGCACTGCTGTTTAGAACGCAGAATAAAATGAAGACATTAAATATTATTCGTTGCATTATTTTCCCGTTATTGCTTTACCAATTCGTTTATGCTCGCTTAAAACATTTGTTGGTAAACCACGCGTGCCAATTGCGCTTGGGAAATCAAATCCGCTTGGCCAATGATAACCTATCATTCCAACAACACTGGTTTCTGAATTGGCAAGCTTATAATAATTACGCGCAACAACGTCCATATCTAATTTCGAAAGGCCAGAACTGCCATGTGCAAATGGAATGTAATGCGCATCTAATACAATAATTAAATTTTGGTGATCAAGCCTTTTTGATTTAAGCTCATTCAATTCTGCTTGAAAATCTGAATGAGTTGTAGGATCCGCAATAAAATAATGGTCAAACCCAATCCAATCTACACTTGCTGGAACTACCAAACTATCAACAGCAGGATAGGCTTCAACTAAAAGTATTGGAATTTCAGGAATGGTTGCCTTTATATAATCACTCGCTGCAGCAAAGTCGTCAGGAGAAATGGAGTTCCAAGTAGGTTCTTCTCCCAAATAAAAGCAAGCTAAGGTGCTAATGTCAGTGTCAAATCCATTGGTTGCAATAAAAGTATCCCAACGTTCCATATAATCTGATCGTAGATCATAATCTGCACCACTAAAGGATTCTGTACTACCTACTAATTCAAAAAATAATTCATGCAAATGTAGTACACCTTTTACGTCATAAGATTGCATTAAAGTTAATCGATCTCTAATATCATCTTCTGGTGCAATAGCCAAAATATCTGCAATATTTGAGAATGGAGCAACTTCATCAATATAGTTTGTTTTATCAGAATCATCTGTTGGATCATCCCAATATGTGTCTACTAAAGTATAACCAAAATGAATGAGGTTTGGATTTGTTTTTTCAGGAAATGTTTCTGGAATTTCTTCGTCTTTTTTACAACTGATAATAGCTACGCATAGCAATAGCAATGCAAGGTAATTAATTTTCATAGTTGGTTGGTTTCGTATAAGTCGAATTAAAAACGTCTTTCCCTTATCCGTCTAATCAACTTTTTGAAAACGTAAAACCTCTTTGTCATTCGTATCATAAAAATAAAGCGTCATGCTTTTTATTTTGAATGATCTTGTTTTTTGTAAGGCATCAAGGAAAAGCCCCTCTTGTTTTATTTCAGGGCACATCATTTTGGTGCCAGCGATTGGTCCAAATTGAATGTTAGATGCATTATATTTTTCAATTTCTCCAAAGTATTGGTTGCACATTCCTTTGCCCATAACCTTCATTGTTGTTAGGTTAATTTCCATATTCGGACGGGTAGAGGTGATGTCTAAAACTTCTCCATTCATATGAGTTGCCGCCCAAATGTCATAAATTCTGAAATAATCAGGGTCGCGTTTTTTTGATATAATTTGAATTAAAGATATGCTTGGCTTTCCTTCTGTAATACCTTTAGCTACTTCTAATTGGTAGATATAACCCACTTCAAATTCAAAACCTTCAATCTCTTCATAAACACAGTCCCAATTTCCTTCAGGTTGTAAAACACCTTCTTGCGTTTGATAAAAATAGCGGACCATAGCCATACCAGAACAATCGTTTTTTGAACTATTTACCCAAATAATGTCTCCATCTGTTTCTGCCGGAATTTCGACTTCTCCAGGCTCAACTTTTTTATCGCCCACTTGTTTGGTTGTTCCGCATGCAACCAAAACCAAGGTTAGAATTGCAAATAGTAAATTATTTAAAGACATGTTCATTATTTTTAACTAAGATAGAAAAAATCATGCCTGAATTGTCATTACTTTCAATTGATTGTGAATAGAAGCGGAAGTTCTTGTCTGAATGTAATTCAATTAATTTTAAAACAAAACTCTAAAATTTTCGTATGCAGAACTGTATTTAATAACATGCAAAAAAAGTTTTTATCTAATCTGCTCTTAATCGTGGTTTTAAACCTTTTGGTAAAACCATTTTATATTCTTGGAATAGATGCTGAAGTGCAGAATAGAGTGGGGGAAGCTGTTTATGGTAATTACTTTTCGCTTTTAAATTTTTCATTTTTATTAAATATTCTTCTTGACTTAGGATTGACAAATTATAATGCAAGGAACATTGCGCAGCATCCGCAACAAATTACCAATCATTTTGGTAAGATTTTAGCCATTCGTTTTTCACTGTTTTTTCTTTATGCTGCGGCAACTGTAATATTTGCAGGAATAGTCGGATATTCTGGACAGGAGTTTTACTTGCTTGGGCTATTAATGGTAAATCAGTTTTTAGTTGCTATCGTGCAGTTTTCAAGATCTAATTTTGCAGGGCTACACTTATTCAAGACAGATGCATTAATATCTGTTTTGGACAGAACCCTTTTAATAGGTATTTGCGGGGCCTTACTATGGACGGATTGGTTTGGTGGGGAAATGAAAATAGAGTGGTTTATTTATGCTCAAACCGCCGCGTACGGAATCTCGGCACTTATTTCTGTTATTCTATTATTGGTTAAAATTGGTAAGGTACGTTTGTCCATTAAAAAACCGTTTACTTTATACATATTGCGGCAGAGTTTTCCGTATGCATTATTGATTTTATTAATGATGATGTATAATAGAATTGATGCCGTAATGTTAGAGCGACTGTTGCCAAACGGAGATGCTGCAGCAGGAGTCTATGCGCAAGGCTTTCGATTGTTAGATGCAGTAAACATGTTTGCTCTGCTTTTTGCAGGCTTGTTACTTCCAATTTTTGCAAGGTTATTGAGAAAAAAAGAGTCGATTCATGAAATGACGGCATTAGCCTTTAGGATGTTGTTTGGCATTAGTGTAATAGTGGGAGCTACTTGTTTTTTCTTTAAAGCTGAGCTAATAGAGTTACGTTATGAGGGCAGTTCTGTCGAGTCCGCCATTTCGTTTGGATTTTTGATTTTAAGTTTTATTCCTGTTGCAATAACTTATGTTTTTGGAACACTTTTAACCGCAAACGGTAGCTTACGTTATTTAAATCAAATGGCATTCGTAGGCGTTATATTAAACGTTGTTTTAAATTATTTTTTCATTCATTCTTTTGGTGTGGTTGGCGCCGCGCTGGCTACTTTAATTACCCAAGGTGTAACAGCTATAGTTCAAATGGCGGTGGCTTATCGGCTTTTCCGCTTTAAATTTAGTTTGAAATATTATGCGGCACTTGTAGGTTTAATAGGCGGATTGTTATTGGGCTATTATTTCTTAAATGTTACGTTCACCGATAGGTTGGAGCTCATTATCCCTTATTTTATATTTGGAATTGTGCTTGGCTTTTTATTGGGTGTTTTCAGAATCAGTGATTTGAAAATGATCATGAATAAAGAAGATTCCTAGTTTATGGTTTCGTTCTTTTTTTTAGATAATAAAGTTGCGTGCCAGGTTCAAAAAGATCCTCTAAGATTTTATCCATAGCTCGTGAATTTTCTGGATTAATTTCAGAAGTAATTAAAACACTTGCGGGGTTTCCAAACCCTATACCACCAACATAGTTACCTAAATCAATGCTATCAGGGACAAAAGTATCTGTAGAGTCAAAATTCGGAAATGTTGCATTATAAACAATTAATTCACCTTGTTGATTAATGTGAACTGCCCCTCCTGTTGTAGGATTTTCCCATTCTAAATATTTAAATGTGGGGCATAGTTTATAGATATCACTTTTTTTATTTTCAGCCTCAGCATAACTGTATCGCATAGAGTTAGGACGAGGAAGAGGAATAACAGTAATAATACTGGTATCCACAACTATGGGCTCTACATTTACATTATCCAATTCAGCATTCAATTCAGAGTTTTCAATTAGTTGTGACTCCTCAGTGTTATTGTCAGCAGAATTACTGCAGCTAAAGAAAGTTAATCCTCCAACTACAGTGAAAATCCATATGAGATGGTTCAAAATCAATTAGAGGACAGTTAATAAAACTAACATTAACCCTAATAAAATTGTTACGGCTACCAATCCTTTAGTAAACTCCATCAAGTTCCATCTAAAATTGGTGAAGTAGAATAAAAACATATTTGGTAGCATAGAAAAGATCAAAATATCTTGTTGCTCCTGTCCATTTAAAGCACGGCTCATATAGCCAGAAAAATCTACATCAGTTCCGTAGGTTTTTACATAATATGAAATTATAAAACCAATAACTGGTAAAAAGGCTCCTAATAATACACCTATTAGGGCTTTATCCATTTTCTTTAATTTCTCTTTCATATTATTTCTTTAAATCCCATTCATTTAAGCTTGAAATGAGGTGGTGTGCAGTCATGTCAAATTGTGTTGGTACTATTGAAACATAATTATTTTCTAAAGCCCAAATATCAGTATCCTCACCTTTGTCGGTTTTTGTAAAAGCACCAGTAAGCCAAAAATATTCTCCTCCAAATGGATCATTTCGTTTGTCAAAAGAATCTTCCCAAAAAGCTTTACCTTGACGGCAAATTTTTGTTCCCTTTAACTCTTCTAATTTTCCTTTGGGGATGTTTACATTAAGACAAACTCCAGATTGCAAACCATTTTTCAAAACACTTTTAGCTATTAAGGCGGCATAATGTCCCGCGGCTTCAAAGTCGGCCTCACTACTATGATCTAATAAGGAAAATCCAATAGATGGAATGCCTTCAATAGCACCTTCTACAGCGGC
>CAKZON010000117.1 GCA_937136425.1 uncultured Crocinitomix sp. | reverse complement strand
TGAACAATGGGCATTTCAAAAATCTCAAGCTGAATATAATGTGTTTTATAATACAAGTGAAAACGCTATAAACTCCGTGAATCCTGTAAATAAACGACAAAAAAAAGCCGAGAAATTCTGTAGGAAAGCCAAAAGAAAAAAGCAAGAATGTAAAGGAATTTGGACACCAAAATCAACAAGTGGAGGAATTGAGAATAACAAAAGTGTTTGGTTGCATGCCTTTCGAGGAAATCAATATGTTTACACTGAAGTAGCACCGTTTCCAGAAGTTCAGTTTGAACAGCTTAAAATTGGCGGGGAGTGGACATCTTCATTGCAAATATTAGCAGGATGGGATAATTTTAAAGGTGTTGTTAATTCAACCTATCAAGTAATAGGACAAGTGGATTATTCTAATAATAATATCCAATTAAGAAACTGTTGGGAAATTCATGCAATAGGAAAACATTCATCACTAGGAGAAAGTAAACATGATTTTTTATTCAATCGGACGAATGGGTTCGTGCAAATGAGTTATGAGTTTTATGATGGTACAAAAATCTCCTTTTCAATGGTCAAAGTTGTTTTTAAATAAACCAGAAATCGGGCTGTTTATTCTTTATAAACAATCAGTAATTGCACTGATTCGCCACTTCCGCCAACCATTACGGATGAAATATGATATTTTTTATATTGACAAATAGCTGCTAAAAAATCTTCAAAAAACGCAATGTTTAGTGTTACTGACTGCTTATTATCATAGTCAATTAAGTCCATAATTTTTTTATGATGTTTAGTCTTAACTCCTGTAAAAGAGAACGATTGTAGCGAATAAGTAGAATCTTTAACAATGTTACCTTGCAGATTCATTGTAAAATTGCAACTACTAGTTTGGGCATAAATTCCATTAAGAGCAATAATCAAAATTATTAGAAGTGCGTTTTTCATTTTGTTAAAATAACTCATTGTGTTTAATAGGGAACAATTCATATAGTCGATTAATTCTCATTTTTAGAGATACTTTTACTTAATCAAGATTTTTTTATTCATTTTCCGGGGTGGATAAACCATAATAATCTATGAATGAATCAGTACTAAATACTAACAATTAAGAGCTCATAAATAGCCCAAATATAAGTTTTCAACAATTCGAGAATCTATCCATAAAAAAAGTATCTTTGATTTTCATACAAATTAGAGGAGAATAAATGGGTAAAATAATTGCAATAACAAATCAAAAAGGAGGAGTAGGAAAAACTACAACAGCAATCAATTTGGGGGCAAGTTTTGGAGTTTTAGAGTATAAGACACTGATTATTGATGCAGACCCTCAGGCAAATGCAACTTCTGGTGTTGGCTTTGATCCACGTAATGTGAAAAGAAGTATTTACGATTCATTAGTGAATGAGGCAGATGCGAAAGATTTGATTTTGGAAACTGAAAATCCAAATTTAGACATCATTCCTGCGCATATCGATTTGGTGGGAGCGGAATTGGAAATGATAAACATGCCTAATCGTGAGCATAAATTAAGACAATCTTTAGCGAGTATTAAAGATGATTATGATTTTATATTGATTGACTGTTCACCTTCATTAGGTTTGATTACAGTTAATTCACTTACTGCTTCTGATTCTGTAATAATTCCTGTACAATGCGAATATTTTGCATTGGAAGGATTAGGGAAATTATTGAATACGATTAAAATTGTTCAAACAAGATTGAATCCTGAATTGGATATTGAAGGAATTGTTTTGACAATGTATGATACACGTTTACGCCTTGCAAACCAAGTTGTTGATGAGGTTAAAACACATTTTCAAGAATTGGTTTTTAACACGATTATACACCGAAATACACGTTTAGGAGAAGCGCCTAGCTTCGGTGAAACCATTATCATGCATGATGCAACGTGCAAGGGCTCAATTAATTATTTGAATTTTGCCCGTGAGGTATTGCAAAAAAACGACCTCACTAAAATGAAAAACAAGGATAAACAGCTTATATAAGGTTGAATAATGACGAAGAAAAGGGCTTTAGGAAAAGGATTAAGTGCATTACTTGAAAATGCAAGTACGGATATTACAACCAAAAATATTGGTGTTGAAGGTAAAACAGTGGGGTCTATTTCATCCATTGCAATTGGGCAAATAGAAGCTAACCCATTTAATCCACGAACACATTTTGAAGAAGAGCAATTGGCCGAATTGAAAACGTCTATTTCTGTACATGGAATTATTCAGCCATTAACTGTTCGAAAATTAGGAAGAGATCGTTACCAGTTGATTTCTGGTGAACGGCGCTTTAGAGCTTCGCAATTAGCAGGCTTAAAAGAGGTTCCTTGTTATATCAGAATTGCAAATGACCAAACAATGCTAGAAATGGCGTTGGTCGAAAATATTCAAAGGGTTGATTTAAACGCGATTGAAGTAGGTTTGTCTTATCAAAGATTGATTGACGAATGTAATTTTACGCAAGAACAACTCAGTAAAAAAGTTGGTAAAAGTCGTTCAAATATCACCAACTTTTTACGTTTACTTAAGCTTCCTGCACCTATCCAAATTGGAATTAGAGAAGGACTTTTGTCAATGGGGCATGCACGTGCAATTGTTTCTGCTGGAGATGAGGACGCTCAAATTGCTATTTTCAAAAAAGTTCTAGAAGAAGGTCTTTCTGTTAGAGATGTTGAGGCACTGGTAAAAGGACAGAAGGAAAATACTACAGAAGTCAAACCTAAAAACAATACAGAAACTAGCTTGTCTTCATCAGCTGAGAAATTTCAAGCCACACTCGCTAAAAAACTAGATACTAAAGTTCAAATCTCTGCAAACAATAAAGGCAAGGGTAAAATCGTTATTAATTTCGGATCAGAAAAACAATTGGATCAAATTATAGATTTTATAGACCAACTCAATGCTTAAATCGGCCTTTTTATTGGTAATGCTTTCATTTGCTTCTCTAGCAAACGCACAAATTCAAAACGACTCATTATCGGTAGATACAGATGTTAATTTATCTACAGAATCTGGATATACACATTTTACAAAACGAGCGGCAATTTTGTCGGCAGTAATTCCTGGTGCTGGTCAAATTTACAATGAAATTGGGTATAGGAAAATACCTCAAAAAAAGCACCGTGCTTGGTGGAAAGTTCCAATTATATATGGAGGTTTAGGTGCTTGTGGCTACTATTTTTATCAAAACAATAAATTTGCTTACCTAACCAAAAAAGAGTTTTTGTTTCGCGAAGAAAATAACGGTGCTATTTTGGATCAACGCTTTGCAAATTATCCTGTAGATTCTGGCGATACAACACACCGAGTGTTCAGCTTGATAAATGGTTATAAAGTAGATGGGGTTACTATTCCTGGATTTGATAAGTATGCCAACCGACGCGATTTATTTTTGTTCGGCTTTGTAGGTGTTTGGGCATTAAATGTAATTGAGGCATATGTAGACGCGCACTTCGTTACATTTGACGTATCAGAGGATCTTACAATGTCTTTTAGTCCTACGATATTTGCGAATCGACAACCTGGCTTGAGTTTAACACTCGATTTTGATTGACAATCGGAGAATTTTATTAATCTATCACTTTCTTTACTTGGATTGAATCTCTCGAGATTTCACTTGCGAAAAATTCTCGCCGATCAAAAAATTCACCAAGCGTAATAATCTCTTCGTGCTTATAACGATTAAGTTGGATATAATAAGGAGTCAATAGCTCAACCAGTGCTGTGTACTCTAACCAAAATAGTTCTCTTTCTCCAACATCATTTCCATTATTGTCTTTTTGAATGATAATGGGAGCGATTGCAGTTATAATTTTATCCAGTACTTTGCCGTTTTCATCTAGTATCCACTTTTCCTTTATATTATAGGCAACAATATCTTTATCTTGATATAAAACAATATCATCCGGAGGATACACCGCTTCGTGAAAACCAGTTTTTGGATTGTAAATAATTGAATCCTCATCAGGATACAGCCAGCTTAAAAGAGGCGTAGCATAAGGATCGTAATAAACCTGTCCAATTAGTCCCATATTTAATACATTTTCTCTAAAAGTAGAGTCTGTTTCATAGGTGGCTTCTGAAGATGTTCCATATTCACTAGGACTAACGGGATAAAGTAAAAAGCCATCATCTTTATTATTTTCCCATTCAGGATCATACGGAGAATAGAGGAGTAATTTGTTATTAAAAAAATTGCGCATTATAATTGTCCATAAATTCCATTTTATCGCTCCTTTATGTACCTCAAAAAGCGCTGATTTTATTTCTTGATTAGGATAATCAAAACCTGGAATTTTATCATTATAAGGGTGAAATAGAGGTGCATTTACTTTTTGATCAAGCTCAATGACACTCCAAACATCCTTTGTCCAATTTTTCTTTTTTTTATCGTGAAAGGGCTCTGTGTCAGGTTTTCCTACTGAATGGATAGGGGATGTTGAGAGAGAATGTAAAGAATGGTTGAAGGCAATTGCAAGATAGTTAAAGCAAATAATAAATAAAATGCTCATTAGAGACTTAATCATGCGACAGGTTTTAAAAAGGTTATCTTAATAATAATGATAAATACTAGATAAGTAACGGATTTTTATAGGAATAAATGAAGTAGAGATCATATTCTTATTAGTTTAATTAGTATATTGCTAATTATAATAGTTTTCTTATTGAATGCTCATTAACTCAAAACCATATACCAATTTTAGCGATTCATTTGCAACCATTTCACGGTTTCGAATTGTGGTCGGGTTAATAATAGGATCTTCTTATACATTAATATTGTATGCTTTTCAATTCGTTTTACGCGAATTTTTGCGCGTAGCCAGTACAAGTGAATTTAATGATATGTGGCTACTTTCGACAGAAGAAGTCACTTTTTATAATTGGTTTGCAGCGGCATTGGCAATTCTTATTGGACAATCTGCTTGTATTGCATATTGGTTTTCTCGACCAAAACGTTTCCGAGAACGCGGAATAAGAGTGCGGTCAGCAATTTTGAATAGTCAAGGATTTCTAAGCATGAATTTCTCAATGTGGTTTTTAAAGCTCAGTTTTTTATTTGCGTTGTTTTTTGGGATAACCTGGCCAAATTCATACCCAAGTGCTGCTATGAGTTTTTATCCAACATTTGCTATCGTTCCAATACTCGTTATTCTTCTCCTTTTCTTTCAATCATGGAATGTGATAAGGCTTAAGTTTAAACTAAAGTCATATAAATGGATGCTCATTTCCTTTTTTAGTTTGGGAATTGTCTCCTGGGCAATATCAATGATTAATGTAGTAGATTATGAAAGTGTTAACGAACGAATATTAGCAGAGAATGTATGGTACACGCATGATTTACAATTGCCAGAGGTTAGTTATTGTGAATATGCAGAAGTGATGGATAGAGATGCGGGAACTTATATCTTTTTTATAAGTAATGAAAATGAACATACAATTTTGCTGAAAACGGGTGATCGTTGGCAACCGGTTTACCAAGAGGGGGAGTACAATCATGATTTTGGAAATGTTTGGTGTAATCCTAACAAAGGCTTTGGTCATGCCACATTATACATAGACAAACGCATTAAAATGAAAGTGATCGAGCAGATTTGGGCAGATTTTCGAAATAATGATGTTGTTTACTTTTCATATGCCGTGCTTCCTATTAATGCGGAATTACCACCTGCAGCTTATCATGGAACTTCAGTTAATACATATTTGCCTTATCAATATAAGAATCAGGACGATTATGTTAAGCACCAAGAACTTTTAGACACGATTCCTAATCAAATTAGAGTTATTCATACGAAAGCAGGTAGCTGTAATGTAAATGGTGTTGATATTGCCTATAATCAGCTTGCAGATGAATTATTCGAATTGTTTATCGTTGAAACTGACTTTGTTGTAAACTATGTTTATTCAGATGAACTTTCATTTGGTGATTACCTTCAATTTAAAAATGAAATAAATTGGGCTATTTGGCATGTACGTGACTTCTTTTCTTGGGATGAAGATGGAAAGCCTTATGATATATTTGAAAGAGGGAGGTATAATGAATTCGAGGAGTTGTATCCGCTTAGAATGACTGAAGTGAGTGCAAGTTTATTTTTATCTCATTAACTTTATTGAACCAACAAAACTATTTTTAGTCAAGACATAAACAAATGAATTTCGTATCCATCAAATCCAGAATAGAAGAACAGGGCATGCATTTTAGTGATGAATGGCTTCTTGATTATGATACAGTTGTTGGATTTGATAAAAAAGTATCTTGGACATGGATGGGGTGCAAGTTGAACACATTTATAGTTGTTTCTGATTATGGGAATAGGGAGCTTAGAGTTGAAGATCTTGAGAATCATTTAGATGCCTCAACGGAATATGCACAATTACACTCAGAAATTTGGCACAAAGGTGTGGAATTTAGTGCTGTAATTGTTGTTTTACTGTCTACTAGAATAAGTAAAGAAGCAATTGAGTTTTGTTTAAAACGCAAATCAAGAAAAAAACGACCGGGATTTATTGTTCCCGCCATGATCAATACTAAAATTAGTAAGCCATACTATTTTAATAGGGCTCCTTTATATGCTAGAAATTTCTATGACCACTTAGAAAACTTAATTGAAAGTCTCAAATGACAATAACTATCTAGCAGCTTTTAAACATTTATTCACTTTACGCTCATGTCTTGCACGTTCGTCTGGTGTTGTGTTAGGAGTCGTCAACATTTCTTTGCAATGCTTTTCAATGGTGTCCATGCGGGTAATAATTAAATCAATTTGAGCCTCATCATCAGTCTCCATAATTGCTGTATTTACAGAATCATTTCTAACTACACAATCGCAAAAGTCCCATTGTTCACCATATTTTTTTTCAATAATTGTAGTTAATGCAGCATCTTCATCAATATACCCTGCCGAGTCTACTATAACAGTATCAATTGGAGTAATGTCCGTAGTATCTATTCCTAAGCTCGTGTCAATTGTTGTAGTGTCTGTATCTGATTCATTTCCCTGAGGGCCTTCTCCATTACAAGAAGAAAAGGTGACAATGATTGTACATAAAATAGGGTAAATGAGCTTTTTCATAGTTGGTTGGTTTAAAAGTTTCCGTGTATCAAAGATAATAAACTGAAAAAAATAACGTAAATTATGGTATAAAACTTGCGATAGTAGGGGTATGAAAACAGTTTTAATATACGGCTTAACACTCTTATCTTTTGGTGTTTTTGGTCAAGTAGAAAATTGGTCAAATGATAGTTTAAGAGATATTGAAGGTGATATTGTTACGGTATACACTAAAGAATATTTGAATAAATATAACCGCATGAAACGAATTGTGGTTAAAGTATATCCGTATGCTTTACATGCTGCAGATGTGATAGATGAAATTGACGAGGACGCCCAAGCAATCAAACGCCGTGGAAAAAAGAACCGATATTTTAAACATGCTTATAAAGATTTAAAACAAGATTTTAAGTACTTTATTCTTGACCTATACACTTCTGAAGGGGTTATGTTAATGAAATTAATCCACCGCGAAACAGGTATGACAGTCTACGATATTTCAAGTAAATATCGAGGTAAGCGCAAAGCTGAAATGTTTAACCTAATGGCTAAAATCTGGGATCAAGATTTACACGTCGAGTTTCAACCTGTTGAGGGGGATGATAAAATTGTTGAGCAAGTTATTTCAGACATTCAATCAGGATTAGTACCATTTAATAATGAAATTGTTAAGATCGATAAACTAGCTTATCGAGATAAAAAGCAAAAAGAAAAAGAGTGGAAAAAGAAGAATAAAAAAAATAAGAAAGAGTACGAAAAAAAGAAAAAGAAACGAGATAAGGAAAAAATGAAATTGGCAAAAAAGAAAAGAAGAGGTGAATAGCCTCTTTTTTATTTGCTAAACATAGGATAAGAATTAACCGTTTAAGTGTTGAAAACATTCTTTATTTATTCCCTATTCAAAGCACGTCAATGTTATATTTGTAGCGGATGTAATTGCACTCATTTACAAGTATTAGTAAAGTATTTGAATCAATTATAAATTAATTTAAAACAAAATTCAATTCCATTTGTTATTGGAGCATGGGAGTTTATTCTATTAAGGACCTCGAGAATTTTACGCAAATTAAAGCGCATACGCTACGAATTTGGGAGCAACGCTATAACTTGCTTGAACCGGAACGCACGGATACGAACATTCGGCTATATTCCGACAAGGACTTAAAAAAAATCCTTAACATTAATTTACTATACTCTAATGGATTAAAAATTTCCAAAATTGCCAAATTAAACGAGAATGAAATATATCGTTTGGCAAATGAAATTCTATTAGTTCCAGATAGCGAGGATGCTTCAAATGTCGATCGATTTGTAAATCGAATTATTCGGTATGACGAAATAGGCATGAATGACGAATTGGAAAGTTTATGTAATAACAGCGGCTTAGAGCATGTTTTTACCAATTTGCTTATTCCTGTTCTTCAAAAGGTAGGAGAGTTGTGGCAAGTTGATTCAATTACGGCTGCACATGAGCATTTTTTTTCAAACGTTCTTCGTTCGTTTATTATTAGGCATACAGACAAAGTTGTACCACAAAGTTCAAGCAAAGGTTCGGCACTTTTGTTTTTAAAAGAAAATGAATATCATGAGTTAGGGCTCTTGTTTTATAATTACTATTTACGATCAAAGGGCTATCATACTATTTACTTAGGGCAATCTTTGCCAAATGATGATTTGGTTAAAATTGTGCGTGAATTTAAACCTGATTATATTTTTACCAGCCTAATAACCATCTTAAACGAAAAGGAATTCTTAGAATTTTTCGAAAATATAGCATCATGCTTTGCTTTGGATAAGCTTTACGTTGGTGGTTATCAACTAAAAATTTTCGAACAACTCGTACCCAAAGAGGTTAAAATCATTCACACGGTGGATGGTATCGAATTGGATTAACCCTTCATTTTATCTTCTTGTCAATTCTTTCTGAAGCCCATTTACTGGTCTAGATCATTAATGAATGAAATTTTGTTTAACCTATTGATGATCGAATTTTGTCAATTTTTTAGCTAATTCAGCCGTATTTTTCATTAATTGAATGGTTGTTTATGCAAATATTTAGAGTCTTTTGTTCATTTCTGTCATAATTCTTTAAAATTCGTTTAATATTTAAGTGCTTGATATTGTGTGTTTTAATGTGTTTTGTTTATCAAGTTGTAAAAAAGATTAAACAAAAATTTGGTGAACTATATTTTTTGTCTAATTTTGTTTAACGATTGAAACTAAAAGTTAAACAAAATGACAGCAGCAGATTTTCAAACACAAATTGTAAACCTTTCTGATTATATTAATGGTTTCGCAATGAAATACACCCGAAATCGCGAAAATGCAATGGACTTGGCACAAGAAACAATTCTTAGAGCATTTTTGAACCATGAAAAATTTAGAACAAATACGAATTTAAAAGGATGGTTAAAGATTATGATGCGTAACATTTTTATTAATGGCGTGCGTAAAAAATCAAACCAAATGATTCATTGCGATTCAGATAGTTATCGTGTGATGGTAGGAGAGAGTTATGAATTTACTCCTATAGATCAAATGATGGAAGGGCAAATAATCACGGAGATTCAAGCCTTAAATAATGATTTGAGAAGACCTTTTGAATTACATTTAGAAGGATTTAAGTATAAAGAAATAGCCGAGAAACTTGAAATACCAATAGGTACAGTAAAAAGTCGCGTATTTCAAGCAAGAAAAAAATTGGCAGTACAATTAAGAAAATGAAGAAAATTTCAATCATAGGAGCAGGTTTTTCAGGGCTATATGCCGCATGTTATCTTTCAAAAAAAGGATTTGATGTGGAAGTATTTGAAAAAAATGAAAGCGTTGGCGGGCGCTCTCGTGTTTTTACCCAAGACGGTTTTAAATTTGACATGGGACCATCATGGTACTGGATGCCTGAATTGATTGATTCACTTTTTGAAGAATTAGGGGAAGATCGTAAAGAATACTATAAGTTGAATAGGTTAGATCCTTCTTATAAGGTTTTTTGGAAAGATACAGACCCGACAGATATTCCTGCTAATAAACAAGAATTATTTGACTTGTTTGATACATTCGAAACGAATGGAGGACAAAAGTTAGAAGCATTTTTAAATGATGCCCAAGAAAAATATGAGATTGCGGTTCCTGAATTTTTAGAGAAACCAGGTATAAAATTGAATGAAGTAATTAATTTTTCAGTGCTTAAAAAGGCTTTGAAAATGGATGTTTTTAAATCAGTTGATAAAGATGTGTCAAAACGCTTTACTTCTGAAAAAGCAAAAGGAATTTTAAATTTTCCTGTATTGTTTTTAGGTGAAATGCCCAACCGAATCCCATCTCTATATACGCTTATGAACTATGCGGATATGGGACTTGGAACTTGGTACCCAACTGGAGGAATGGGAGAATTAGCTAAAGCCTTGCAAAAAATAGCAGAAAAGAATGGAGCAAAATTTTATTTTGATACACCAATCACAGCTTTTGAATGTGACGGGGATAAAATTGTGCAATTAAAATCCAATGATAAAAGCTTTGAAGTCAGTCAAGTAATTGCTGGTGCAGATTATAATTTTGTTGAGCAACATCTGATTCCGCAAAAATATCGTAGGTATACTGAGAGCTATTGGAATAAAAGAAGATTGGCGCCGAGTTGTTTAATTTACTATATTGGTTTAAACAAAAAGGTTGAAAATTTAGAACACCATAATTTGTTCTTTGATGAGGATTTAGTTGCCCATGGAAAAGAAATCTATGATCAACCT
This sequence comes from uncultured Crocinitomix sp., assembly GCA_937136425.1. Taxonomy (GTDB): domain Bacteria; phylum Bacteroidota; class Bacteroidia; order Flavobacteriales_D; family Crocinitomicaceae; genus Crocinitomix. Next base: position 7,263 of record CAKZON010000117.1, on the reverse strand, counting down.
AAATGGCCAGAAAAACCATTGTTTTATGCTTGTGTTCCTTCTAAAACGGAGGATGATGTAGCACCTGAAAATTGCGAAAATATATTCCTACTAATTCCAATTGCTCCAGGCTTAAAAGATTCGGAGGAAATGCGTGCGCATTATTTCGATTTAACAATTAAACGATTAGAAAAACAAACAAGAACGACAATAAGCGAAAATGTAATTTATAAAAGAGATTATTGCATTAATGACTTTGTTTCAGATTATAATTCTTACAAAGGAAATGCATATGGTTTGGCCAATACACTTAAGCAAACGGCAAATTTAAAACCAAAAATCACTTCAAAATTATCGAATTTGCTTTTTTGTGGACAACTAACTGTACCAGGGCCAGGAATACCACCTGCACTGATATCAGGTAAAATTGTGGCCAAGCAAATAGCGGACAATATTAAGTAGAAATTGAACAAAATAAGTACTGACTTTGTTAAGAATAAACAGGTCTTAAGATTAAATTAAATGAAAAAATTATTTGACGATTATTCCCAAGAAGCATCTGAAGCTGTAACTAAAAAGTACAGCACATCCTTCTATAAAGGGGTTAGTTTTTTGGATAAAAAAATTCGCAATGATGTTCATGCAATCTACGGTTTTGTGAGGTTTGCAGATGAAATTGTTGATTCATTTCATGGGTTTGACAAAGAAGTGTTGTTAGCGGAGTTTAAAGAGCAAACTTATAAATCAATTGAGCGGGGAATTTCTCTTAATCCAATTTTGAATTCTTTTCAAAATGCAGTGAATAAATATGCTATTGATCTGGATTTAATTGAAAGCTTTTTTCATAGTATGGAAATGGACTTGAATCCTGTAGCATATGATGAAAAAAAGTATAACGAGTATATTTTTGGTTCGGCAGAGGTGGTAGGTTTAATGTGCTTAAAGGTGTTTGTTTATGGAGATGAAGAGGAGTATAAAAAATTGAAACCATATGCATGTAAGTTAGGTTCTGCATTTCAAAAAATCAACTTCTTGCGCGATCTTAAGGATGATATGAATGATTTAGGACGATTATATTTTCCACACATTGGTGAGAATGGGATTTCGCATGAAGATAAGCTTCAAATAGAACTAGAAATAGAGGAGGAGTTTAAAATGGCATACGTTGGAATTAAAATGTTGCCCAAATCGTCAAGATTAGGCGTATATGTAAGTTATGTCTACTATACAAAGTTGTTAGAAAAAATAAAGCGCAAAACAATTAATGATCTGATGAGTGAGCGCATTCGTATTTCTGATGAGAAAAAAATGATGTTGTTTTTTCAATCCTATGTCCGTAATTCAGTTAACGGTTTATAGGTTTAGCCATTTAGTTAATCATGAAATTGATATTTTTCTTAACATTTGTAATGCCCAATTTAGCTTCTCAAGCAGATGTTGAAGTTTTGAGAGCCTTATTTGCAACGGCAAACACTGTTGAGGCTGACAACGAAAAATTATTAGAACTAACAGAAACGGCAGTACTAAAGAAAAATCCGCTCGAATACGCATATCACGCTGGAGGCCTAATGAGCATGGCAAATCACGCATATTGGCCTGGTACTAAATTAACTTATTTTAATGAGGGTAAAGTGAAATTGGAAAAGGCGGTTAATTTTGCATTCCAAAATGTCGAAATTCGTTTCATTAGATATGCAATTCAAAAGAATGCCCCAGCAATGCTTGGTTATGATTCCAAGTTGCAGCAGGATAAAGAATTTATTTTGAAAAAAATGAACACAACCGACTGGAGCGAAAAGTATAAACAAGAAGTAAAAGATTTTTTAAACAATTAAGGAATGGAGCAAGTTATTCTTGTAGATACTCAAGACAATCCAATAGGATTAATGGAGAAAATGGAAGCACATGAAAAAGGGCTGTTGCACCGTGCATTTTCTGTATTTATTTTTAATGATAAAAATGAATTGCTTTTACAGCAAAGAGCGTCGCATAAATATCATTCTGGTGGTTTATGGACAAATACATGTTGTAGCCATCCAAGAGATGGAGAGGAAACACTAGATGCTGGTAAACGAAGGCTAAATGAGGAAATGGGCTTTCAATGTGATATTTCTCCAGCATTAAGTTTTATCTACAAAGCCGAGCTAGATAACGAACTGACTGAACATGAGTTTGATCATGTGCTTATAGGGAAATATAATTCTGAACCACAACCAAACCCAGATGAAGTATCCAATTGGAAATATGTCAATTTAGAAGAATTAGCTGTAGATTTACAAGAAAATCCAGCGAACTATACCATTTGGTTTCAGCAAATTTTTGAGCGTACTAAAGATCACTTTTTAAACGAATTCACCTGAGCTTCAAATCTAAATATGATGTAATTGTAATAGGAGCCGGAATAGGCGGAATTGCAATAGCATTGCGACTAAAAAAAATGGGACTTTCCGTTTTAATTGTCGAAAAAAATTCACGACACGGCGGTAAACTTGAACAATTAGAGTGGGAAGGTTATAGATGGGATAAAGGTCCCTCATTATTCACTCTTCCAGAACAAGTGGATGAATTATTTCTCCTTTTTGATAAAAATCCAAGAGACTTTTTCAATTATAAAAAAGTAGAAAATTCTTGTCATTATTATTTCAATGATGGGTCTAATTTTTTGTTAAAAGGAGATGCTGAAACACGAAATGAAGATTTCATTAAGCATTTTTATGAGCGAGATGGCAGAGCTGCAATTGACTATGTTCAAAAGGCCGAGAAAACCTATAACGCCATTGGCGGACTGTTTATTGATTACCCGAAATATGGTTTGAAAAACCTTTTTGATAAAGCATTGATTACAAAATATCCAATGCTAATGTCTCGAAAGGTAAGAGGTTCATTAAATGCTTTGAATCAAGATTCGTTTGAAAATCCAAATTTAATTCAGTTGTTTGACCGTTACGCCACATATAATGGATCAAGTCCTTTTCAAGCAAGCGGACTTTATAGTATGATAGCGCATTTAGAAATTAATAACGGTACCTTTTTTCCCACTAACGGAATGCGTTCTATTGTTGATTCTCTTTATGATTTAGCTATAGCACAAGGTGTTGACTTTGCTTTTAACGAACCAAGTATTGCTATCAGTCAAGAAACCGTTGGTTATAAAACAAAACTAAGTAATAGCACTATTGAAGCCGAACGTGTAGTTTCAGCTATAGACTGTGTTACATTTTATAAAAATGTGCTCAAAAACGAAAAACTAGCAGCTAAATATGCGGCAAAAGAACGTTCTTCCTCTGCTATTATATTTTATTGGGCGGTGGAAAAGGTGATTCCAGAATTACAGTTGCACAACATTTTATTCTCCTCAAGTTATGAGCGTGAATTTAATTCCATTTTTAAGTTTGGAGAAATGCCTAAAGATCCTACCGTATACTTGCATGTGAGTTCGGTAGCAAATCCAAAAGATGCGCCTACAAATGGTCAAAACTGGTTTTTAATGATTAATACACCTGCTGGTGTTGTGCCAAGTGATGAGCAAAAAAAGAATTTGAGAAAAATGATTCACCGCTTGATTCAAGAGAAATTTAGTGTTGATATTTCACAAGCAGTATTGCATGAAAAAGTTTGGGATGCTGCAGGTATAGAGGCAGACACAGGGTCGTTTATGGGTGCTTTATATGGAGCATCTTCTAATGCTAAACTTGCGGCTTTAACGCGTCACGGAAATACTTCTAAAAAATATAAGAATGCTTATTTTGTTGGAGGTACAGTTCATCCTGGTGGTGGAATTCCTTTAGTGTTAAAATCAGCCAAAATTGTCGCAAACATTATTGAAAAGGAAAAATGAGAGCAAAACTGAACCTATATTTTCCAATTGTATTAGTGATTTTTCACATTATAGGATTCATTTTGTTTACTCAATCCGATTCAGCATCTGATTTAACATGGTTTAATCTGTTGCTTTGCGGAGCACTCGTGTTTTTAGCAGAGGTAAATTTAAAACATGCAACACTTACCTTTTTTGTTTTGTTTTTCGGTGGTTTTTTAATCGAATTAGTAGGAACAAAAACAGGTTATTTATTTGGTGATTACGCCTATGGAGACGTTTTAGGGTGGAAATTATTTGGTGTATCTATAATTATAGGAGTCAATTGGTTTGCAATAGTTGTGGCAGCTTCAAATGTTGCAAAATTACTCAAACTACCATTGCTTGTTAAGGCTTTATTGGCGGGTGTTTTATGTGTGGCAATTGATTTTGCAATCGAACCTGTTGCTGTTAAATATGGCTTTTGGACATGGGCTGAAGGAGAAATTCCATTGTTTAATTACGTGACTTGGTTTGCATTCGCGGCTTTGTTCAGTTATATTTATTTGAAAAATAGTAAAGTTATTAATAAGACGGCCATTTGGTTATTTGGAGTGTGGTTAGTGTTTTTTATGGCACTGAATTACGTTTGATTTTCAATTAGCAATGACTATTGTTTAAATACCAAATACCAAATACCAAATACCAAATACTAAGTACCGAGTACTAACTACTAAAAAAAATAATGAATTCACTCTATCTATTACTCGACGGCTTAACAATACTGTTTCCGCTATTGTTGAGTTTTGATAAAAAAGTAGCTTTCTATAAGACTTGGAAATACCTGTTTTATGGATTTTTACTGGTGGGTGTTCCTTTTATTATTTGGGATGTTGTGTTCACTAGTATGGAAGTCTGGGGATTTAACGGAGATTATTTAACAGGTATTAATTTCTATAATTTACCAATTGAGGAAGTACTGTTTTTTGTTGTTGTACCCTTTGCTTGCACATTTATTTACGCTTGCGTTAAAGCCTATTTTCCAAAGCTACGCCTCACAGGTTTTAATCGTGTCTTTTACGCATTGCTCGCCATCTATGCAATTGCTGTAATGTTGTTTGGTTTCGGCGGTTATTATTCTACAATTGCAGGGTTGCTTGCCATTTTAACAATTCCACTGCTTGGTAAATTAAAGACAAATTTGCGTTTTTTGCCCTTGTCCTTTATCATTGCGCTTGTTCCGTTTTTTATTGTGAATGGAATCTTAACTGGAACAGGGTTAGAAGAACCTATCGTTTGGTATAATGATGCTGAAAATGCGGGAATTCGTTTCTTCACCATACCAATGGATGATATTGTTTATGCTTGGACTTTACTGGCTGGAAACATTGCCGCTTACCAGTATTTTATGGATAAAGGAGAGTCCAAAAAGAAAAAGTATAAAAAGAAAAAAAAGAAAGTGAATTAGCTCCTGAATAATAAGGGGATAGCCTTTAGTTTCTTAAAATATTAGAAGTGTTATTTTCCCAAACTTTTATGATGTCATTCATCTCATCAACATCTCTATTGTCAAGTTGCCAAGTGTCCTTTTGATCGGAACTCTGAATTGTTACGATATTTTCATTGATTTGTATGGCATAGATTTTTCTCCAAGGAATAAGAGTTGTATCTCTTCCTGGTAGCTTAATTCCTTCATTAAATGAACGTATAGCGTTCACGAATTTTTGATAGTACTCACTTATGAAATAAATGAACATAGATAATACGAAATAAATAGAATATGCTCTTTCTAACTGTTCATCTGGTATAAATTGGTACAATAGAAATATTACAATTCCATATGTCGACAGAAATATTAAAGATGGGACCATTCTTTTAAAAAAGGAAACATTTTTATCAATTGAATTTATTCGACTATAAAATTCAGCCTCTTTCAATTCTTTTCGATCCTGATTATATTGTTTATAACCTAAAACTGCACATATAATCATAAGAGTAAGGAGCAGATAATGATTAAACCAAAATATGCCTAAGAAGAAAATGATTAGTATTAATGTCAGTTGTATTTTCCTTGTCATTATTGATTAGAGCCTTACTTTAAATTGAAGTGAAATTTAATAAACAATTTTCATTAAGTATCTAAACGATATTCAATTTGATCTTCTGAGATCTTAAAATTTTCGATTAACCAATCCTTAATTTGCCAAGCATGCCGATATTCTTTTGGTTTTCCTTGTTCATTTAGAAAGACATGCGTCTCATCATTGCTTGTGATTAATAAATGACAAATAATGTTGTAACGTACAATTGTTAGTTTTGAAAAATGTCCAATGTTTAACGCTTCTATTTGTTGAATATGCACGGATTCTTTCATTTTTTTAGTCGGCTTAATCTTCTTTTTTGAATGAAATAAAGGCAAAGCAAACTTAATAGTAGGACAGGGTAGACAATACAAAAAAGTATTAGATTAACTTCATAATATGAAAGCCCAACAAAATTTGAAAGGTTGATCACAAAGTCAGTGCAATAAGCGTAAATTGCATCAATCATTTGTTTGATTTTTTTAGTTGTTTAATTTCAGCTTGCATCCGCAAAACTTTAATTAATAAAAGCCACATTAATAACGGAATCAAAAACAAAAATAGCAACACGTTCATGAAATTATAGTTTTGGGTTGATTCTAGTAAATTGATAATTCCGAAATAAGCTTTGTCAGTGGTGGGAAACCAAGTTGAATTCATTTTAACATGGTACTTTTTGCAATGATTCGTATTGTAATGGCAAGCCCAAGTACATTTGTCGTTTAATCTTTGAGCAGAATTAATCGCCGTGCGACCTTTAAATTCATGCGGTGATTCGGATACATTAATTCGTGAAACTTCATTTACAACAACCATCAGTATAATTGGTGCAAATAGAATTAAGAGGTATGTTATCCAATTTTTAATAGGTATGAATGTTCTTTTGAATAAAATAACGATCAAAAGATAGTATTAAACTACAATGTAAGCAATGAAAAATTGGTCAAGTTCTAATGGAGTCATTATTTGATGAAACCCATGTTTGAATAATCTTTAAATCCAGGGAAAATCAATTCGGTATTATTAAACTGCATAGATTTTCGCATAATATTGGCTAACACATTGCGGTAATCTGTTGTTACGGCTAAATCAACGCCTCTATCGAGTGATTTTGGATGAAGGCCTGGCCATTCGCCATACATTTCTCCTCCGTTTACTTTTCCGCCCAATGCCATCATAAAGTTTCCATGACCATGATCCGTTCCTCCGCTTTTATTAGCGCGTAATCTTCTGCCAAATTCACTCATGACTAAAACAGTTACTTTATCTTTTTTAGCAGCAATATCATTATAAAATGCCCCCAAACTTTCTGATAAACCTTTGACTAAGCTAGGGAAAACATTTGCTTGCCTCTCGTGTGTGTCCCAACCGCCAAAATTTACATTAATGATTTTGGCGCCAGCATCC
>CAKZON010000116.1 GCA_937136425.1 uncultured Crocinitomix sp. | reverse complement strand
TTGAATTAGCACACCTTTTCACACCAATCCACACGCATTCAACCTGATCCACACCTTTTCAAAAAAGGAAACGGACAAACCTCTTGAAATTTGTAACAAACAAAAGATAAAAACTATGGAAGCATTACTCATAATCAATTCACTTCTAGTAGCCATTTGCCTCTACTTCATAAAGGATTTTCACGGAGACTTTAAAACAGTCGCTAAGAAAGTAGGCAAGCTAGATGAGAAAGTAAACAAAATAACGGAAGAGCTAAAAGGGCATGTAAGTGCGGTAAAAAAAAAGCTCAAGAAAATAAAGAAGTAGCATAAACATGAAAGGTTTAAAATACATAGCATTAGGCATTGGAGCTTTTTTCGGAGGACGTTATTTGTTCTCCTTAAACAGAGCCAAAAACAAAGTCTTAACCATAGTAACGGGACAAAAGGAATCCATTACGGCTCAGGGGATAACTATACGAGTTAAGTATAATATCAAGAACCCCACAAGGGCTAATATGAAAATGACAGCACCCTTGATAAAGTTGTCATTCGGAGGAAAGTTACTAGCAAGTAGCACGATGAAAATGGTAGATATTCCACTTGATGCCAGAGATGAAAGTGGAAGAATTGTAATCAAAGCCTTTAATGAAACAGGCGAAATTTCTACCACAATCCTAGTCCCTTGGTTAAGCGTTTTGGGCGTTAGTCAACAACTCCTTTCAAGGCTTCAAAGCCAAGATCCCAATGAGAAAATCAAATTGGAGATCGAAACTACTTCTCGAATATATACTCTGGCAGGCAGCTACCCTTTTGACGAAATAACAACAATAACAATATGAAAACAGGTAAAAGACATATCAAAGATGGCAAGCAGTATGACTACCTGTTTCCAACTCCAAAGGGAGAGAATAAAATCATTAAACGAGTTGCCAATTTGGATGATACCATCCACTTAATGAAAGAAGTAACCGCTACAACATTAGAAGATACTCTGGAACTATCCAAAATGTTAAAAGCTGATACTGAAAAGCAGACCTGTTCAAATATTTGGAACTTCTGTTTCAACCACTTGCAATACACCAAAGATGAAATGGGAAAAGAGCAAGTAAGGCGACCATCACGAGTTTGGCAAGACCGAGAACAAGGTGTGGATTGTGATTGTATGAGTGTTTTCATAGGATCAATTCTAACCAATTTGGGAATCCCCTTTTCATTTCGATTGACAAAGTATCAGTCACCCGAATTTGAACATGTGTACCCCATAGCACACACAAAAAACGGAATATTAATCTTGGATGCAGTAGTTCACAAATTCAATCGTGAAGTGCCGTATTCCGCTAAAAACGACATCAGTATGGAACTGCAATATTTGAATGGATTTGACAATGAAGATTTTGACGAATTCGAAGAGATAGACGAAATCATTGACAATGATTATCCCATGGATGCTCAAGGTTTAATAATGGATGAAGATCTATTGGGACTTGACGGAAAATGGAGAGACAGAAGAAAAGCTAAAAAAGCAGCAAGAAAAGAAAGACGAGCAGAAATTAAAAAACTGCCTAAAAAAGAGCGAATCAAAGCTCGATTAAAGCAAGGTCTGCATGTAATTAACCGATTAAACCCAGGCGCAGGTTTATTGAGACTTGGAATACTAGCAAGTATGAAACTCAATGTAATGAAAGCTGCAAGCAAATTGAGATTTGGGTATTGGACAGATGCCGAAGCCCAAAAAAACAATATGGATATGGGCAAATTCAATCAGCTCAAACGTATTCGTGAAAAGATGGAAAAGATCTTTTTTGGCGCAGGTGGTAAAACCAAAAACCTTAAAAAAGCCATCCTTTCAGGAAAAGGTAACCGTGACCGAAAAGTGATCCTGAATGGATTGGGCGAAGTAATTAACCCAGTCTATGATGAGGATGATTTACAAACCATTTTGGGAGATGAAATCTACTATGATGAAATGGTAGATGATAGTGTCAACGGATTAGGAGTAGTAGCAACCGCATCAACAGCCACAGCAGTAGCAGCAGCTTCAGGGATTATTGGATCTATCGCAGCATTAATTAAAAAGTTAGGAAGCCTATTCAAAAAAGGTACACCGCAGGCGGAACGTGAGATTGTTCAAGAGAATACAGATAATCAAGAAGAGAAAACTAGAAAGTTTAGTGTCAAAAACTTGATTAGCAATTTCCAGAATAAGAACGGTAGTTCTCCGCCAGATCAATCACTTCCTGCAACAACAGATTTTGAAATGCCGACAGATGATTTTTCTCAGGAAGCATTCACAAGAAGTGCAGAAATGCCAGAGGAAGATGATGCAAAAGACAATCCAGACGAGAAAAAAGGAATTGTGGGATGGGTAAAGAAGAACCCAATGTTAACCGCAGGAATTGCAGCGGGTGTAATTGGTGGAGCTGTACTTATCGCTAAAGCAGTTAAGAAAAAGAAAGGACTATCTGGAGTACCTAAAAAAAGAAAAACATCCACGGCTAAAAGCAGAAAAACGAGCAGCCCAAAAAAGAAAGTAACGGCTAAAAAGAAAACTCCTGCAAAAAAGAGAGTGACTAAGCCAAAGCGAAAAACCACAACTCGAAGAAGATCGAGTGTGAAGAAAATTGAGCTACTGTAAACAGGTGGATTGTTGAACAATAAAAATTAATCAAAATGAAAAAGAAGAGAAAAAATAGCACAGGTAAAAAAGGCTTGCTGACCAAATACAAAGCAACCAAAACCAAGGGCAACATTGCAGGTACAGGTGTAAAAACATTAGTTGATTTAGTTGTAGGTGCAGCCGTTGGAGCAGGAATTGGGGCAAGCTCAGGAAGAGCAGCCGTTCCAATTGGAATCTTGCTCATTGCAGGCAGTCATTACTTTGACGAAGAAACAGGAGTACTTAGAGTTGCAGGAGCTGCAACAATTGCCTACGGAATTGGAAAAGCAATTGAGAACAAAAAAGTTGCAGACGAAAATGCCGTAAATGGTTTCACTCTAGCAGGAGAAACAAGCAAGGCTAAAACTCGACTGACCAACTTCAAAGATGAACTTTTAACCGCCTTTTATCTGGACAAAGTGTTCAAGAAAAAAGAAGAATCGGAAGATCTGGTAATAGATACCAAAGACGGTATTGGATCAATTGATCTTTCCTCCCTTGATGTCTTTGAACAGAATAACAAAGCACAGGCTATCCAATATGAATTAGAAAATAATGAATTGCCTGAGTTCTCCGAAGAACTCGAAACAGATGACGAAGATTTTTCATTCGCGATGATTGAGGAAGACCCTGATCTGACCAACATCTAAAAGAACAATTAAATCAATTATTAATCATCCCGAATAGTCGGGAACAAAACAACAATTATGACAGATGAAATAATGAATAGCGAATACAACAACGTTGGAGAGTTGTTTGGAATTGGCGAACTGGAGAGAGCAACGAGAGATATGTCTCCAGTAAAAAAAGCAATGTTTATCAGAAGGATTGCAGGACAAGTTCAGGGATCAAGAAGATCCAGAGGAGAAATGGAAAAGTTTTTCAAACAAGTTCCAAAACACGTAAAAGCAGAACTGCTCAAAGGAGGCGTAAGATTGGCTGATTACACTATTTACTCAACCAAATTGATTACCTCTAAAACGGTAAAAATGTTTGAACCACAGGACGACAAAGAAGTTGGTGTAAGAAACATTTCAAACGCCAAGTTGCCTAAAAACATGGTTTTCCTTGTAAGTGGTATCATCCTCTTAACTGGAGCTAGTCGTGAATTAGGTAATCCAGAAGCAAACAAAGCGATTGATTTCAAAAGCATCAAAACAGTTCCATCCATTGCAAATGGGGAGTTCAGTTTGAAAGCAAACAGAAAACAAATCGTACCTGAGAATCAATCTTTGAGAAGATTTGTCACGGATAATGACATGACCATTCCGCTAGGGTATTACAAATTGGATAACCCAAGATTAATCAGAGATGAGGAGTTGATCGAATTCACAATTGAATTAGGAACGCTTTTAAACATTCCGAAAGAACAACACATCTACATTGGATTAGACGGAACAGGAACAACACCTTGATTCCTTGCCAAAGGAAGCTTTTATCTCGTGGCTCATCCCTCTGGGTCACGAGATTCAAAAGCAAATCAATTCAGTATCACAAACAATATAATTACAAGAAGTTATGAGCTACAAGCACAATATAATCAAAGAACGATTTGACGTAAAAGTCACAGAACCAAATCAAGTTTTCAAAGGAGAATTTGAACTGGACAAAAATGCCAATTACGTAACTGGAATTATTTTGACTTCTGATAAAGACGATTTATTGTTTTACAGAGGTTCTCAAAAAATACAAATCAATGATAAGGAACTCTTTCCTGAAGATTTTGAAAGCCGATTATTGATGGCAGGACTTAATGTTGCACCAGATGATAGAGCCATTTCAGTTGGTAATATCCAAAGTGGAAATGGACGAGTTGAAATGTGGTTTAAAGATTCAGATCATGGAACTACAAAGTTTACCCCATACCGAGTAACGATATACATTTTTTCAGTAGTGGATTTAACTATTGACGAAAAAGAAGAGCTGTGAAAAAGCAAATTGTACATATCGTAAACATCAAACGCAATGGCGAGAAAACACAGTTTCAAATCAAACTTCCATTAGACACTAAAAAGATAACCGCCCTAAAGATTACGGCTATCCCACAGGTTAGAAAGTACCTAAGAAAAGTGGAAGAACAATTACCTATTGAAAGTGAAGTTGGATGGTTATGGCTGAGAATCCCTGAACAAAGAGATGTGTTTTATGCTGATTCAGTAAAGCGAGTTTTACCACTTCACAATCTAACCATTTCAAACCACTCTCCCATAGATGATTTTGCCAAAGGAACATTCTGGACACAAGGAACAAAAGAGGAGTTTTTCTCTATTAATGTGGCAGTAAAAACCAATATCATTGAGGGGTATTATATCGACAGAATTACAACTGGAAACGAGAATTACAAACTAAGAATCTATTTAACACTTGAAGTATGACTGAAGGATTAGCCATAGAACTAGCAAAGCAAAAGATGCTTGAAATGGGTGTAGGAGAAAATTACCTAATCCGATTCAGACACTTTCAACTTGCCCCTTTGTCACAAATCAAGATCCAAGGATTCAACGAACTATTGATTCTGGTTCGACCTGATGATAATGTCAAGGTTTATTCCAAAGCAGGAATATACAACGAGCAGGATAACGGAATTAATGAGATGCAATATGTACACAGAGGATTGACGGTCATTTTCAACCAAAGAAAGGACAAGTTTTTACAAGTAAAAATACTTCAAGTCATCCCTAAGCTAAAAGAGAAATAAGATGGAACAGATAAATAACAAACGAAAAGGTGGAGGAACTGGAAAGATCTTTACCGAGACTTATAACCCTCAAAGAATTGAGCGATTAAAAAACATCATTTCTGACTTTAGAGCACAGGGTAAGCCAAAACGCTATTGCATATTGGTAGATGGAGAAATGGTTGTCCCTGTTAACAGAGATGCTTCCAATTTTGACAATTACAAAAGGTATCTGGAAGCTCACACGCAAAACATTGAGGTTAGGATGTATTTCGGAGATTCTCCCAACTGTAACAAGCATATTTTTCACACTTCTCAAATGACCCTTTCAGGAACTCAAAAAGGCGTTCAAGAGCAAATTGAAGAAGCATTGGAAAAACAACGCATTCAAACGGAACTAGAAACGCTACGATCAAAACTCAAAAACAAAAACAAACTAATTGAGGAATATGAAGAAGTGATCGGAGAACTGGAAGAAGAGCTAGAGAAGAAATCATTAAACATTGAAGGAGTTCTGGATAAGAGTATGCAATTATTTGGACAATGGAAAGCAAAAAACAACGCAAAACCTGTTCAAGGTATTCCTGAATCCAATGTAGAAGTCGAAGTACAATCTGAACCCGAATCAAAGTCTGATAAGTTCTATCAGCAAATGAAAGATAAATACAGTCAAGAAAGTCTTGACGGCTCATTGAAAATTTGGTCTGTGTGGTTAAAGCACCCAGAATTAAAAGGTGAGTTTATGAAAATTGTTAAACAAAAAATCAAAGAAGATGGAGAAGCATAAGTTCACAATCAGCATTTCAGGAAGCAAAAAAGAAGCTACTGAAAAGATCAATGCCTTAGCCGTATTGGCAGCGCATTTATCAGCAAGTACAATCAAAGGTTTTGCAGAAGTTGTAAAAAATGATCCTGCAAAAATTGAATTCGCAAAGCACTATTTGGGATTAGAATAGCCGATAATCGGCATTAAATAATTTATAATTAATGGAAGACAAAACGAACATACAGCCAGTTATAGCACAGCAGCCAACGACCCAAATTGTTTTGGATCAAGAAAAGCGAACGTGGTGGAACTCACTTACTGACAAACAACGTCAGTTAATCGTTTCGTTTTCCATTGTTCTTGGAATTTCAGTAGTAGCCGTTATTGCCTTAAAGTTCGCCAGTAGTCAAGTGCGCAATGTCATTGCAAACAAAGAAGAGAATGAAAGTTTTGGAGAAAAACAACACTCTACTTGGGCGAAACAACTCAAAATGGCTTTTGATAATGACGGTTGGTGGGGAACAGATGAGCAAGCCATTCGACAAGTTTTGAGAGCTATGCCATCTCAGGAGGACTTCCAAAAAGTTCAAACCTCTTATCGAAAACTATACAAAGGAGCGAATCTAATTGAGGATTTAACAGACGAATTAAAAGCAACAGAATTTAATGAGATGCTTGCCATTCTTCAATCCAAACCTCAAAAAGCAAAAGATGCAGGACAGCCAATTTACAATCCTCATGCATGGGCAAAACGCCTATACAACGCTATGAGCATTTACTACATGGGCTTTATTCCTGGTACTGATGAGGAAGCAATCACGGCAGTATTTAGCGAAATGAAATCAAAACAAGCTTTTGAGGACACCAAACAAGCCTACCAATCATTGTATGCCACCTCTTTAGTAGATGACCTTGACGGAGATTTAGATTGGTCAATGGACTGGAGAGCAATCATCAATAAGAAACCGAATAATTAATCATTTGAAACGAAATAAAATGGAAAAGAAAACGAAATACATATTGGTTGGTTTAGGAGTAGTTGCGGTAGGAACTGGAGCGTATTTCTATTTCCAACAGCAAAAGAAAAAGAGAAATCAAACGAGTGATTTTACAGAAGCAATCACTACCAATAGTTTGCCATTACCTGCACCAACGACTTCAAGTAGTTCTAGTTCAGGATCATCAAATAGTGGATTCCCACTTAAAAAAGGCAGCAGAGGAACGCTTGTAACCAATTTGCAAAACGCTTTGATTAAAAAGTATGGGGCAAGTATTTTGCCTAGATATGGTGCTGATGGCGGTTTTGGATCTGAAACTGTAAGTGCTTTAATCTCAAAAGGATTACCTACAACAATTTCTAGTGACGTGTTTACGCAAATTGTCCTTAGTTCAGGATCAAGTCCTGCGAGTTCGGGAGGTTCAACCACTACTTCTTCAAGTATATCTTCTTCCCTGCATTCCGCAATTACAAAGGATAACATTTCAAGCGCAATTGCAACATTAAAGAACATAAAGGATGTTACAGGATATACTTCTGTGAATTCAGTTTTCAAGCAAACACGTATTGGTTTTGTTAGAAAAACCTTGGTAACGGCACTTTTAGACAGGTTCAATTCTACCTCCGAAAAGAAACAACTCAATCAACAATTCTATCGCATAGGATTAAAATATGACGGTTCAAAATGGTCACTCTCTGGAATATCAGGCGCGGTCATAGATCAACTGGTAACCATAGAACCAACAAAAATTTGGGACGAAAGCGGACGGTCTTTGCAAGTTCCCAGAGCTACCATACTTGGTGAGTACTTAGATGCCAACAATGGAGTAACCGAGTTTGAAACACTCGACAGAAGAAGACTTTTTGTTAAAACAACTTCAATAAGCTACACATCATGATTAGAAAAATAAGAAATATCGCAAAAGAAAAAGGTTATGTCATTTATGATGAACCGTATAGATTGAACATCTGGGGATTTAGAGCCAACAACGAAAAGCCCAATTCATTTGATGATGAACTACATGTGTTCACAAACATCTCAAAAACGAAAGTGCCTAACTGGGCATATCTGGTTTTTAAGATCACAACAGACCCCGGTACATATTGGTTAAAGAATCCATTAAATCCTCAAGGAACTGCTATTCTAAAAGCAGGGCAATATGAAGATGCTTATAGAATTGACAAGCATAGAAATAAGTACTACGCACTTTGTCAACGCAATGCGAAAGTAACAGTCATTAGAGATTACGACCGTGATGCAGTTCTTGACTTCTATAATGGAAAAGAACAAACTGGAATGTTTGGAATCAATATCCACAGAGCAAGAAAAGACGGAGAAAGTTATCAGATAGATAAGTGGTCGGCAGGTTGTCAAGTATTCAAAAACGGTAGAGACTTTAACTTCTTTATGAAGCTATGTGAAGTACACCGAAAACTGTACGGCAATTCTTTCACATACACCTTGATAGACAAGCGTGTTGAGTTTAGAGAAAAACTCAAAAAGATCACAATTAGCACAGTATTAATCAGTCTCCTTTTTGGTGGCTACTTCCTTGTAACACATGACGAAAATGACAAATAAGAAATTCACATATAGCAAAATGACCTTCATTCTTTCGATAATAGGATTTATTGGAAGTATCGGTTTCTACTTAGGCGTGCTGAAACAAGTGTACGCTACACCTGATAACATTCAGGTTAAGGTCTCAGAACTAGAGAGAGAAAACAATCAATTAAAAACTCAAATAACAGTACTTACCAAAATGGTAGATGAATGCCAAGATAAATAATGACTTACGACAGAAGACATATCACAAACTCTAAAGAGAAGACTTATTACCAAACCATGGTAAACCATTTAAAAAATGGAGATAAGTTGAATCGTCCAAGAACTGAAAAATTGGCGAATAGCTTGGGGATTTATGATAAGTCAATGATTAAAGAGCTTACCGAATTAGCAATCGTTATTCGAGCAAGGGAGATTACATTAGGATCTGGGACTGGTTTTGACAAATACAATGCAATTGTTGAACTCTATAAAAACCAAACCAATCTTTCTTTTAGAACAAGTCAAAGTATGTTGTTGCAACAATATTCAACCCCTGCACCAATCGGGTATTTAATGGGATTGTATTGTGGAATAGATTCACATGACAAAGCAGTCTTTGAACCCTCAGCAGGAAATGGACTGTTAACCATTGCAACTAAACCAAATAAAGTTGTTGTCAATGAAATAGATCCAATTAGAAACGAAAACTTGGTCAGACAAATGTACCGTGAAGTATTATCACAAGATGCTTCGAGGGAGTTTCCTAGGTTCGCAAAACGATTTGATGCAGTCATTACAAATCCTCCATTTGGAAGATTATCACATCCTGAAATATGGGACGAATTCAAAATCAAAGAACTCGATCACCACATGGCTTTGACGGCATTACGCACCATGAAAAATAGCGGAAAGGCAGCCATAATAATTGGAGGTCATACCAAATGGGACGAAAGAGGAAGAATACAAAAAGGAAAGAATCGACTATTCTTCAACTACCTCTATAAGTACTACAATGTTGATGATGTTATTCCAATAGACGGAAGCAAACTATACAGCCGACAAGGAACATCATTCAATACTCGGTTGATCCTCATTGATGGGATCAATAAACTAAAACAAGGTGTTGCACCTCTCAAAAACGAACTTCAAAGTGAAGTAGTCGATTCATTTGAACAACTCTATAACAGAATCAGTATGCATTTTAATAAATCTTCATTATCCAAATTAGAATTGGAAGCTCTTGAATTAGAAAGCCAATTATTAGCACAAGAATTAGGTGCGCCTTATTTACCTGCTTCTGATTCATGTTTTGTTTTGGACACGCAAGTGCCAGATGCTATGGAATTTGAAATGCACTCTGCCATTAACAGAATCAAAGAAGATGTTGGTGGAGACATTGATAATTTTGTACGACACAGATTAGGTTATCAAACCAAAACGCAATTATGCCGTGCTTTATCAGCAGAACAGATTGATGCAGTAGGCGTTTCGATTTACAATATAGAAGCATTACAACAAGCAGTAATTATAGGCGATCAAACAGGAATTGGAAAAGGTCGTGTTGCTGCTTCTATCATTCGATATGCCGTAGAGCAAGGAATAACGCCTATTTTCCTTACCGAAAAAGCAAATCTATTTTCAGACATATACAGAGATTTATCAGCTATTGATTCCGCTCATTTAAAGCCTTTTATTATCAATGGTAGAGCAAGTAAAACCCAAATAAAAGATGAGAATGGTAATGTTGTTTATGAAGCTTTACCAAAGCCACAACAGGATGAGATTTTCAAGGACAAGAAAGTTCCAAGTGAATATGATTTTATTGTAGCTACTTATTCGCAATTCAACTCCCCAGATAAAAAACCTCTAAAACCACAGTTCCTTTTATCAGTTGCAAGAAAAAGTATCATCATTATGGATGAGAGCCACAATTCTAGTGGATCATCCAATACAGGAATCTTTATGCAAGGGGTATTAGCAAGAACTTCTGGGGCGGTTTTTCTTTCAGCAACATTTGCCAAACGTCCAGATAACATGCCAATATACGCTATGAAAACAGCCATTTCAGAAGCAAACATGTCTAAAGAAGAATTGGTGGATGCAATTTCAAAAGGTGGAGTTGCTTTGCAAGAAGTATTGGCAAGTCAGTTAGTTGCCGAGGGTCAAATGATAAGACGTGAAAGAACCTATGAGGGAATTGAAGTCAATTATATCACACTTGAAAGTAAAGCCAATGAGCATAAAGCCATAGCCGATAACATTACCAATATAGTGCGTGACATCATCGCCTTTCAAGCTAACCATGTAGATAACAGAGTTGATGAACTGGATGAAATTGCAGCAGCAGAGGGTAAGCAAGTAGATCTTAGAGAGGGAACAAATCAAGGTGGTGTAGATAATCAGCCTTATTTCTCCAAAGTATTCAATGTAATCAACCAAATGTTGTTTTCAATTAAAGCCGAAGCAGTTGCAGATAAAGCCATTGAGCGATTGAAACAAGGTAAAAAACCAATCATAGCCTTTGCAAGTACAATGGGAAGTTTCATTGAACAAATGGAAGATCAAAATGGCTCTCCTGTTTCTATTGGAGACACCGTTAAAGCAGATTTTTCAATTGTTTTGGAGAAAGGACTAGAAGGCGTAATGCGTTATACTGAAACATTACCCAATGGAGATAAGGACTATAAACTTTTCAATATCTCAGAGTTCTCATTTGAGGCGCAAGAAGAATATGGTAGAATCCTCAATAACATTAAGAAAATATCAACTGGAATAACCATTTCGCCTATTGATGTTATTGTTCAAAAATTAGAAAAAGCAGGCTATTCAGTAGCCGAAGTAACAGGACGAAAACTCAAACTGCAATTAAATCTTAAATCTGGTATGGGCGTGATAGATTCACGTAAGAAAATTAATACCAATGATGCTTTTAGACAATTCAACAATAATGAAACAGATGTATTGCTTATTAATCAATCTGGAAGTACTGGAGCTTCTGCCCATGCAATTACAACCGATAAAGTATCAGAAAAAGAAGTAAGACAGCGTGTAATGATTGTCTTACAGCCTGAACTGGATATTAATACAGAAGTTCAAAAGCGTGGTAGAATTAATCGTACAGGACAAATTCTAAAACCTATATACGATTATGTAAACTCTGCCATACCTGCTGAACAAAGATTAATGATGATGTTACAAAAAAAGCTAAAGAGTTTGGATGCTAATACTTCATCAAACCAAAAGCAAAGTAACAGCATTTTAGATGTTCCTGACTTTTTAAATAAATACGGAGACAAAGTTGTTGTTGAGTACTTACAGGAAAATCCAGAAGTAAATGACCTTTTAGGAGATCCTTTAAAGATAGGAGGAAGTAAAGAGATTATTGAAGGAGCAGCCCATAAAGTATCAGGTCGTGTTGCGGTTCTTTCTACCAAAATGCAAGAGGACTTTTACAAAGACATTAAAGATCGTTACGACACACTAGTTGACTATTTAAAACAATCTGGCGATTACGATTTGGAAGTGGAACAATTGGATTTAAAAACCGACACCATATCCTCATCTGTTATTAAGGTTGGTAAAGGTGGTAATTCAAGTTTTGGAGAAGATAGTATTCTTGAAAAAGTAAATGCCAATGTTTTAAAAAAGCCATTCAAAGCAAATGAATTAAAGAACTTGGTTCAACAATCATTAGTAGGAAGAACACAACAAGAGGTTAAAGATGAATTAGGAGCGGAATATGAATCATTTGTTGCGGAGAAATTACAACGAAGTATCAACGAGATTTACGATAGATACAGGTCACTTATTCGCAATATACCGAGTGAGAAGAAAATCATCAAGTTAATTAAAGAAGATCCTGACCGAGCGCAATTAGCCATTCAAGAAAGAACCAAAGAATTATCAGAAGCTCAGGATAAAAGAATCCGAGATGAAGAGAAAGTAACGTCCAACAAAAAGCAATATATCAATGGACTCTTTTACTATTTCAGAGTTGGTAAGAAACTTAAATATCCTGTTCCCTCTTTTGATGGGACTTCACGCAATCAGTTAGCGGTTTTCTTAGGTTTTCAAATTGATATGAAAAAACCTAATCCGTATGCGCCTAGTGCTATTAAACTACGGTTTGCAATTGCATCATCTCAAAAGTACTTGGCTATTCCTGCTAGTTATGTAAAGGATATTCAAGCCATAAAAGGTGCGAGTATTGGTATTGGGGATGTTAATCTGGAAACGATATTATCAGAATGGTCAGAGGTCATAACCGAAAACACCAAGGACAGACAAATTCGTTATATCGTATCTGGAAATATCCTACAAGCATTTTCTGCTTTTAAAGGGAAATTGGTAAGCTATACCACCCAAAAGGGAGAAGTTAAAAAAGGTATTTTAATGTCCGAACATTGGTCTGCCGAAACGGAGACAAAAGGACGTGTGATTGTTCCTATTGCCAAAGCTTTTAAAGTGGTAAGATCCATTTCAAACGGAAGTGCATTATATGCTAGTCACAATTTGGCATTTTTCAAACTTCATGACAACACGTTTAGAATTGCCGTTCCTGCATCTATGAAAAAGGGAGCAGCGATTTATTTGAATAAAGACATTTTGAAGTTGGTTAAGAATAACAATTTTGAAAAGGTGGGAGATCAAATGACAACTTATCTAGAGCATGACAAGCTAGAGAAGTTCTTAGAGATTCTGCAAGAAAACATTGGGGTAACAGTTTCATTATCTCAACATCAAATTGATTCAGTTGGGCTTACAGTCACTAAAGTGAAAAGACGTGTCAAGATTACACCTCCACCAAAAGAGAAGGAATTTAAGATGGATACGCAGCTACTTGAACTAGAAGCGGAAGCCCTTGAATTGGAACTAGAATTATTATCCTTTTAATACACAGCATTATGATTACGATAAACAATTATTATAACGAACTCGATAAAATAAACGGAGCTACTTTACCAGAAGCACTTCAAAAAGGGTGGACTTTTGTCAATAAGGTAACAGAGCATGGAAGGTCTTGGGATGCTTATCACGCAAGTGATTCTATCAAAAAGACAATTGATCTATACATTGATAAATTAAATGAATATGTAGGATCAAAAGTTGAAAAGAAAAGTACGCCTACACCGAAAAAGACAAGTCTTAAAACGTCAAGAACAACAAAACCAAGAGTAGCAAAGAAGTCTGCTCCAACAAAAATATCGCAACCAAAAAAGAAAACAGCTAGAGAATTAGCCTACGAGAGAGCAAACAAGGTGGAACGAATTTCGGACGATTTGAGAATGATAAAGCGTTTCGTTTTGATGCATGATAAGGTTAAAACACAGAATCAAATTCGACTGTTTATTAGTGCACTTCAAAAAGCAATTGCCGAAAAACGTATTCGTAAAACATCAGAATTTGCAAAGGAAATAAACGACATACAAGATTATCTAATCAAACTACATGGACGTTTCCAAACAGCAAACGAAAAGATCCATGTTACAATTGGAGACAAAAAGAGAAGCCATTATTTAACCTTAGTGGGGAAACAAGCTGAATTACGTTCGGTTAAGTTCATTAAAAGCTATATTAACCTACAAGGTAAAGCAATACCAAACGTAAAGGCTAAAAACCTATATAATCGTATTGCGAATGCAATAAACAATGGGAAATTATCAAAGAAAGATCGCTACTTCAATGAAGTAGATCAAATAATGTCCACCCTAAAATCATTCGTAAAAAAGAATGTTGAAGAAGGTGAACTGGTGGTATCATCAAAAGAGTTGAATGGATTACAAGGAATAGTTGCAGGGTGTGCGTGTGACGAACTTCAAGGCATAAATTCTACTCCAAGAAATACCATCATGAGCAGTACCGATATTGTAAACTTAGAATTCGAGAAGCTAGGTTTTCAAGGTAAATGGCTCAACCTGATTGGTGATCCGTCAAGTGGATTTACAGCAATGATATTTGGCAAACCTAAAATGGGTAAGTCATATCTAGCAGTAGATTTTGCAGGGTACTTGGCGAGAAACCACGGGACAGTTTTGTATGTAGCTCGTGAAGAGGGAATTGACGATACACTACAACAAAAACTAAAGGATAAGAATGTAGCGCATCCAGATCTTTATGTGGGAGATTTTCTACCCGAAGATTTAGGAGCTTATGATTTTGTCTTTTTAGATAGTGTTAACAAACTCAGGTTATCTCCTGAAGAACTAGATGCTTTTAAAAAGGAATATCCAGAAACATCTTTTATCTACATATTTCAAACTACCAAACTTGGGAATTTCAGAGGGGGCAATGAATTTCAACATGATGTAGATGTAGTTATTGAGGTAGCAGAAAAAGGAAAAGCAATACAATTTGGCAGGTTTAATCAAGGAGGAGCGATTGACATATTCGGTCGCTAGTCGAGAATCGACAAGTATTAACTCTAAAAATTAAACAAGATGAAAAAGAAGAATAAAATAGCATTAGTGCTTAGTGGTGGCGGTTTTAATGGCGCATTTCAATTAGGTGCAATCAATTATATCAATGAGAATTGGAAGAAAATAACTGGTTCAAATAAGCCTATGAAGTTTGATATTATTGCAGGTGTGAGTACTGGAGCATTGAATGGATCTATGCTTGCAATGGGTAAGTTGGATTTGCTAAATGATCTTTGGATTCATCAAATCGGCAAAAATGGAGTAACAGAAATCTATACTTCTGATTTTATTGACACTTCTAGTAAGTCAGATAAAGTCCAGTTAAAATTGGATTTGAAATCAGCAGCTAAAAAACTCATTCCTGAACTTGATATTAAACTGAATTTCTTCAAAAAGTTAGGATTGATTTTCTCAAAGAATAAGAGAAAACAGATCATGAAAGAGATGTTAAAAGATATTGAATCAGGTATTAAAAACAGTTTACCAAAAATCCGAAGTATTGCCGATAACACACCATTGAAGAAGAAATTGGAAAAATACTTGGATCGTTCTCAAATTAGAGACACCGACTTTATTTGCGGTTTTGTCTCGTTAGATTCAGGGAAGTATCATAGCGTAATGCACAATGATTTTTCATCAGAAAAAGACTTTATCAATGGCGTTTTAGCTTCTACGGCTATACCTATGATTTGGAATCCAGTTGATAGTATTCGTTTTGTAACTGAAAATGGAACGGTCAACAGTCTAAGCAATGTAGATGGTGGAGTTAGAAACGTTTCTCCTTTAGGAGACGTGATTAAACTCATCAATAAAGATCCTGAATCACATTATAAAATCATCATTATCAACTGTAATAGTGGAGAAGCAAAAAAGAAAAACTTTGCCAAAAAGTCTATTGCTGCCATTGCTGCACGCTCATTATATGAAATTGCAGTAACGGAAATCTTTAATAATGATGTGGATCACTTTGTTAAAATTAACAACTTGATTAAACAAGCCGAAGCATGGGACAATGAGATTGTTTTCTATTCAAACAATAAGGAAGCTTTAAAGTCTTTTGATGCTGTGATTATCAACCCTCACAAGGATATTGAAATGGGTAGTTCGTTGGTTGCAAATGAGCAATTAATCAATCATAGAATGCTTCACGGAGCTGCAATGGCAAGAATTGCCTTTGAAAATAATCTTTTCCACAATGAGTAAGTTCCCCAAACATAGGGTGCAGAAAGCAAAGGAAAAGCTAAGAGAAATACTGAGTTATGAGAAATTAAAAACCAAAGCTAAGTATAGGGATCTTACTAAGGAACAGTATTTTGTGTTAATTAATAATTTGGAAAAAATCTCATTTCTGATATTGGAGACCTATTTTAGTGGAAACGATGAAAGAATATGAGCAATTTAGAGCTATTCAAGTCCTTTGCATCAAAAAAGGATGACCAAATACAGATAGGGAATAACGCTGTGATATACACCAGAGTATCCCACCATTCGCAAGAAGACAACACTAGTTTAGAATCACAAAAAAAATACTGCGAGAAATTTGCAGAAAGACGAGGCTTAAATGTAGTTGAGTATTTTGGAGGCACTTACGAATCTGCTAAAACAGATGATCGTAAGGAGTTCAACCGAATGCTTAGCTATGTAAAACGCTCTAAGAATATTACGTATGTAGTAGTATATTCTTATGAGCGTTTTTCTCGTTCTGGGATCAATGGAGCTTCCATAGCAGATGATCTACTTAAAAAATACAAGGTAATTACACTTGCTGTAACGCAAGAACTAGATCCAACTACACCATCAGGATCATTCCAACAAAAGATTTTATTTCTATTCGGTCAAATGGATAACGAATTACGAAGAGATAAAACCGTAACAGGAATGACTGAATTATTATCTAAAGGCTATTACGTACATTCTGTACCAAGAGGATATACCAATCTCAATAAAGGATCTAAAGCCGTTAATCAAGAAATTGTAGTAAACTCTGAAGGTGCGCTTATCCGAAAAGCTTTTCAATGGAAAGCAGATAAGAATATGTCGGTGGCTGCAATCTCTAGGAAGCTATCTAAACTCGGTTTAGACCTGAATGAGCGAAGATTACTTGAAATATTTAAAAACCCTTTCTATTGCGGTTTAATTGTAAGCAAGATGCTCCCTGGTAAAGTTATCCAAGGTCATCATGAGCCTATGGTCAGTCAAAAACTCTTTTTGAAGATCAATAACATTACCGCTGAAAAACGAAATCATCCAGAAACACATAACTTGAATGACGATAACATGCCTTTAAAGCGTTTTATGAAGTGTGGTGTATGCGATACTCCTATGACTGGTTTCTTGGTTAAGAAAAAAGGACTCTACTATTACAGATGTCGTAAAAAAGGATGTAAGAACGTTAAGAGTGCAAAAGCTTTGCATGAAGAGTTTGAAGCGATGATTGGAGCATTTAAAATTGACGACACCTATATGGATGAAGTTAAAGAGGCTGTGGAGATTGTTTTGGAAACTGTTTTTGAAGAACAGAATGAAAACAAGAAGTTGATTGAAAATAAATTGAATGAAGTAATAAGAAACATTGATAGCATTGATGAGCGTTATGCAATTGGTAAAATCAATGATGATTTATACAATAAATTCACGTCAAAATATAGCGCACAAAAGATTCAATTATTACAAGATTTAGAGGATTTGTCAAAAACGAGTTCAAACCTTAAAAAAGTGACTGATTTTACGGTTAAAATGTGTTCTAAGCCCTTGTTATGGTGGAAAAGTAGCAGAATGGTAGATAAAGCAATTCTTCAACTTTTCATCTTTCCACAAGGAATTATCTATAATCGAGAAATGGGTAGAGTTCAAACCTTTGAAATAAATTCTTTCTTCTCTCTAATCCCAGAGATAGCAAGGCTTGTAGCAAAAATAAAAAAAGGGGATTCGATCAATTTTGATCAAATCCCCGCTTTGGTGACCCCGGCAGGATTCAAACCTGCAACCCTCAGAGCCGAAATCTGATGCGCTATTCAGTTGCGCCAC
>CAKZON010000115.1 GCA_937136425.1 uncultured Crocinitomix sp. | reverse complement strand
TATGGTCGAACAGCCTGACCGTTTAAATTGAGTTCGGCTTTTCCTAAATACTTAAAGAAATGGAAGTTGACACTTTCAATTTTTAAAACACGAATTTGTCCTTCTATACCTTCAGAAAATATATGTTTCGCTTTTTCAAACGATTCATCTTTCTTGGAAGTAATATAAAGCAAGTTGGAGTCGTCAATGATTGTTTCAATTGGAGTTTCAACAAAGCTTTTAATTTCTTTGTATTCGTCCATTGAAACGTTAAACGTATCAGCAACAGTTGCGGCAAACTCAAGTTCTTGGTCATTAACAACCTCGTTGGCATTGATGAATTCTAAAATTCGTACCAACACAATCATTTTTTGACGTTGCGTTAACTCCTCATTAATTTGGGTACAAATTCTTAAAACCTTTACAGAATGTACAGATGTTTTTTTACGTTTGCCATCTTTTTTTGTGGACTTACCTTGGTACGCAATTAAGAATTCGTCAAATAATTTTAAATACTCTTCTACCGCAGCAGAACCAAGCTCTTGTTTAAGAAAAGACTGTACAATATTACGCCCTGCACCTTGAGTAACAGGATTTAAGATGTCTATTTCTTCATCAACCCTCGCAATAATTGCGAAGAGTTGCATCAGAGCTTTTAGTATTCTTTGACTCATTTAAGCGAATGCCTATTTTTGGAAGCCGAGGAGTACAACAATGCATCCTGAAACTTTTTTATCAATGTCTAAATACGCCTCAATATAACAATCAAGCGTATTGTCTATTTTGAAATCCCAATAAGGTTTGTTTTCGTAATCTTGGTTCGAAAAGAGCAAGTTTCTCTCTTTATCGTATACATTAAAAATAACATAATCATCTTTTTCGCCTGCTGTTGCAGCAATACGATACAATGATCCTCCATAAAGTGTTACTTTAAATTCTGCAGCCTGTTCAGCATCAACAAATGCTTTGTAAACCTGACCATCTGAGATGAAAATTTTTCCAACACTAGCATCAGCAGACAAATGTTTATAGCAAACATTCGCTAACGAATCGCACTCTTGTGCAAAGCTTAAGCTAGACACAAATAGTAAGGCAAATATTCCGATTAGTTTTTTCATTTTTATCCGATTAATTCGTTTCTGATAACTTTAACTTTTGAAACTATATTGTTCAAAACTTCCGCATCAATTTGTACTGATGATTTACTTTTAATATTCGTTTGAAATTTATCTGCCAATGTAACGGGCTCAATAAATTGATAATTGAATTTGATCTGATCAAAATCGGTTTTTAAGTCTTTTAAATCGTCAATTAATTTGGTATATGTGCCTTCAGTATTAAAATCAGTTAACAAATCAATGATTGTTTTTAGTGCCGTTTTTTGTTCGCCAATTCTGTTTGCAATTTCTTGATCTTCTGTTTTTTCATAAATCGTTGTAGCAAAGAAAAGTGATTCAATCCAACCTCCGGTTAAGATCAGCGAAGCAACATCATGTTGTTCGTTATCTTTTAAAAACTGATCTCCTTTGCGATAACCTTCTGACATGATCACCAACATAGAATCTTGGTTATTTCCGTTTTCAATAAATCGCTGAACCAATTCTGCATCAAAAGCTCCTGAAATTCCAAGCTCGGTAGATAGTTTATCAACTGAGTTTAAATAAGAAACTGCTTGCATGTTTTTCTCATAGATTGTTGCATAGCCCAAATCAGCTCCATAAACCCCCATGTTAATTGCTCGTTTGAACGTGGTTGTGAAGTTTTCTACGTTTTTCGGATCTGTTAATACAGATTCATTAAAAACATCATCTTGACTCTTAAGCAAGGAAACCATTTGAATTGGGGACGGAATACTAAATATTTTACCATTAATATTCGTATTCATTGATTGTGCCGAATCAAGTACATCATTCGTAACAATTACCAATTCGTTGGTATCAGGTTCTTCCGTTGTTATATCAACACCTTCTCCTCCACAGGAAACTAAGGCAAATACGAGAAACAATGGTAAAAAAAGTTTATAGGCAAATTTCATAGCGCTAATTTAATTCAAAACTAAAAAAATAATTCGATTTTCGGCAAAAAATACGCGTATATAAAGGAAATATTGTGAAGAAAGTTACTAACAGTTTAAGGATATTCTGTATGCTTTATTTCGAGTTTAATCCTAATTTTGTTAAAAAACAATTAAGATGCGTGCAAGGCCTAGAAGAAATAGAAAGAATCAGCTAATTAGAAACATGGTTGAAGAAACTGTGTTACGTCCAACAAACTTAATCTATCCGTTGTTTTTATTGGAGGGGGATACTGATAAACAGCCTATTGAATCATTACCTGGAATTTTCAGAATGAATTTGAATGATTTGTGTGTTGAAGTAGAGAATTCCATAGCTGTGGGCGTTTCAAGCTTTGTATTATTCCCTGCAGTTCCTGAAAAGTATAAAGATAAAACGGCTACATATTCTGTTCATGCAGATAACTTTTATTTAGAAGCCGTGCGACAATTGAAGCAAAGGTTTCCGCAAATTGTGCTGATGAGTGATGTAGCAATGGATCCATATAGTTCTGACGGGCATGATGGCTATGTTGAGAATGGCGAAATTTTAAATGATCGAACATTACCTATTTTAGGAGATATGGCTTTGGCTCAAGCTCAGGCAGGGTTTGATATTATTGGACCGTCAGATATGATGGACGGAAGAGTAGGTTATATTCGTGACGTATTGGATAAGAACAACTTTGTTAATACTTCCATTATGTCTTACACGGCTAAATATGCAAGTGCATTCTACGGACCTTTTCGCCAAGCATTGGATTCTGCCCCTAAAGCAGGAGATAAAAAGACGTATCAAATGAATCCTGCAAATAAAAGAGAAGCGTTAATTGAGGCAAGGTTGGACGAAGCTGAAGGAGCAGATTTTTTAATGGTAAAACCTGCTTTATGTTATATGGATGTAATTCACACTTTGAAAGAACATAGCGATTTACCTATTGCTGCTTATAACGTAAGTGGTGAATATGCCATGTTGAAGGCAGCATGTGAAAAAGGATGGCTAGATTATGAAGTTGCCATGCCTGAAATGTTGCTAAGTTTGAAGCGCGCAGGATCTGACGTTATATTGACCTACTTTGCAAAAGATTTTGGGCAACTATATCAACAGCTTTAATTGCTTGTTTTAACGGATAGGAAGGTAAGAAATTGGTTCCTCCCAACCATCTAAACGTAAAGTTATCTCCCCATCTCCAACTGCAAAAGCAGACAAGTCAAAGACAATTATTTCTTCAATTATTTCTCTGCAATCATCACTATCTGCATGATGAAATATTTTAATTGAGCGTTTTGGAGGTAATGATTTTGATATCATTTTATTTCCCATCAATTCAAACTCATGCTTCTTACAGCCTCCACTATATTTTACACCAACTCGCATTTTATTCTTGTCAACTACAACACTTGTAATTCCTAATGGATCAGATTTATAAGAGTTCATATCTGTAACAACAACTCCTTTTATGACATTGGTATCTTGTGGCGCTTCTACCTCAGGTTCTAGTTCTTTAGCATTTGTACAAGCAACTAATAACGAAACAATTGCAAAAAGCGATAAAGTGTATAATTTCATTTTATGATTTTTTAGTTTTTAAGAAAAAGAGTACTAGAATAAATAAGATTAAAATTCCTGTAAGAATAATTAATTCTGGTGGAAAAGGTAATTCAATTTCTTCTACAGGTACCATTAATGGTAAGTTTTTTACAGATACAGTGTCGTTTTGAGGATATATTTTTTCTTTTAATACTTCATATTCAAAGCGCCATTGTTTAATCTTTGGAAAGTATTTTCTGAAGTTAGGAATCTTATATTTTTTTAAAGAGAGTTTACCTTTGACCTGTTTAATGCTATTCAAAAGTGTTTTGTCAGATTTATTGTATTGACGACCTAAACTATATGCAATATACGCTTGCGTGAGCGAGATGTGATTTTCAAATATAACTCCCATTTCAAAACAAGCTTTTGAAATGACTGGATCATCTTCATGAATAAAGTGAATCAATTCTCTTAATACAAAGTCTAAATTTTTAAGAGGGTCAATAACTTCAGTTTGAAAACGAGGACTTTTTTTATCGATATCGAAAAGCGTAGAATCAATCTCCCAATTAAAAACATTTCCAGTTTTATACCATTTATCAGTTTCGTTATTGGCGATATATGCCAATAACATTTTGTCTAAAAAGTAGATTTTTGAAAACTCTAATATACCAGGGCTTGACTTATGAATACTTTCAATACCTAATTCATAATCTTTGTTTAGGATGTAAATCAACATTTGATCCCACCAGAAGTCACCATCACGGTCATAATCTAAGTTAAGACGCTCAAAATAATACTCAGATAAAGGAATATTTCCCGTGTGGAGTGATGCTTGGGCAAAATCTAAACTGTCCATTCGGCTCCAATCTTCTCTTGGTTTGGCCTCTAATTTATCTAGAGTTAGTGTTAAAGAATCACCATGAAAACCGCGTTTAAACGTGGTTAATTTATACCACGGATTATACTCAGTGCGATAAGGCGAAGTAGGGCGGACAATAGAATCGTTTTGTCCAAATGTCCCAAAGGACATCATGGTCAAAATAGCTATTGCTAAGGTTTTAGTGAACAGCTGTGAAAACATATTCAATAATATTAGAGCCCATTCTTAAAGCTTCAGTTCTTTTTTCAGGACTATCTCCATGCACTTCCGGATCTTCCCATCCATCTCCAAGGTCGGTCTCATATGTG
The DNA here is from genome assembly GCA_937136425.1 of uncultured Crocinitomix sp. GTDB lineage: Bacteria > Bacteroidota > Bacteroidia > Flavobacteriales_D > Crocinitomicaceae > Crocinitomix. The sequence continues at coordinate 43,291 of CAKZON010000115.1, read as the reverse complement.
TAAAGGCAAATCAAGCGTCCTTGATAAACAATTCCAAAAGCCTGGCTGTTTTTGTCATCATGTTCGTGAATTTTAGGTAATCCTTTTGGAAACTTGTAGGTTTGATTAAAAATGGGGTGATTGTTAGGAAGTTCTACTAAGTCAATCGCAGGAAATACTTTTTTCAATTCTGTTCGAATGAACTGATCCATTCCATAATTATCATCAATGTGCAAAAATCCACCTCCCAATAAGTAATTACGCAAGTTTTCGGCATCCTCACTTGTAAACACAACATTTCCATGTCCTGTCATATGTACAAATGGGTAATTAAAGATTTCAGGATCACTGATGTCAACAGTAGCAACATCTGTAGATATTGAAGTTCCTAGATTTTCATTGCAAAATTTCACTAGGTTTGGCAAAGCTGTAGGATTAGCATACCAATCTCCTCCACCTTTATATTTAAGCACGGCCACTTGATATGAGGCTTGACCCTGAGAAAAAGCCCCATTTATGCTCATTACGAACAAAATAAATGTTATGATATGAGATGTACGGTATGGCATGCTATAATTCCTGCTGTTTCAGTTCTAAGTCTACTATTACCCAAACTAACGGGATTAAAATTATTTTGTTTTGCTAAATTAATTTCTTCCAACGTAAAATCTCCCTCTGGACCTATTAAAATTACGATATTTTTTTGGGGATCGAGTGCTTGCTTCAATTCTATCTTGTCATTATCATTATCGCAATGTGCTATAAACCGTTGATTATGATTGTTCTGGTTGGAAATGAAATCTTTATAAGAAGTTAAGTCATCAATCTGCGGTAAAAATAAATTCCCAGATTGCTTTAACGCCGAGATTGCATTTTTCCGCACTTTATCTGCATTTAATATTTTGCGTTCCGAATTAACAGTTAAGATAGGGGTAATACGATCGACACCAATCTCGATTACTTTTTCAATGAAAAATGAAAAACGATCCATGTTTTTTGTAGGAGCAATTGCAATGTGAATTTGGTTTTTTCTTACCTCTTGCTGACTGCGTTCAGTAATTTTAAATTGCAATTGTTTTTTATTGGCAGCAGTTATTTCTCCTAAAGCCGTTTGACCTTTGCCGTCAATCAAAGTAATTGTGTTTCCTTCCTGCAGCCTTAAAACGCGCACGGCATGGTTAGATTCATCCGAAGATAGAACCCCTTCATCCAGGGATTCACAAAAAAAAGTATGTTTAGCAGTATACATAAATCAAAACTGTACTTTTGCAATAGCAAAGAAGATTAATGACAAGGACAAAAATAGCATTTTTATACAGTGAAGTGGCTGGTTATTTTATGGCTTGTGCACAATCTTTGTCACAGCAAGCTGATGTTTTGATAGTGCGCTGGCCTACAAATGCAGAAGCTCCCTTCGAGTTTGAAAAATCTGAGCAATTAAAAGTTGTCACAAAATCAGATTATACATTGGTTCAATTAAGTGATTTATTGTCTGGTTTTGAACCTGACATTGTGGTTTGTAGTGGTTGGATGGATAAGGATTATTTAAAAATAGTCAAAGGCCTAAAAAAAGATGTAAAACGGGTATTATCGCTAGATAATCATTGGAATGGAGGCTTAAAGCAAAAAGTAGCTTCATTTATATCTCCGTTTTATTTAAAAAAGATATTTACACATGCATGGGTTCCTGGAGCACCGCAAGCCGAGTATGCTAAAAAACTAGGGTTTGGTAATTGTACCATTTGTGGATTTTATTGCGCAAATACAAGTCTTTTTAATGAAAAGTTTGAAGCAACATTTGCTCAAAAACAAAAACTATTTCCAAAGCGATTTTTATATGTTGGGCGCTATGTTGAACATAAAGGAATATTTGAATTATGGGAGGCATTTGTTCAATTGCAAAAGGAAAATCCAAATGATTGGGAACTGTGGTGTTTGGGAACTGGTGACCAATGGGGGAATAGAGTAGAGCATGAGAAAATTAAGCATTTTGGGTTTGTTCAACCTGCAGATATGAACCAATATATTGGCGAAACTGGCGTATATATATTGCCAAGTAAGTTTGAACCTTGGGGAGTGAGTGTGCAAGAATTTGCCGTGGCTGGATTTCCTTTATTGTTGAGTGATAAAATAGGAGCTAGAGAACAGTTTTTACAAACAAATAATGGGCATTTGTTTAAGGCGGGGAGTGTAGAAGAGATAAAAAATGCTATGTGGCAAATAATAGAAATGAATGATGATCAATTGATTGAGAAAGGAAAGGCGAGCCATGAGATTGGTATGTCTTATACAACAAATCAATGGGCGCAAAAAATATTAGATATTAAAGCAAAATAAATGGAGAAATTAGCAATCAAATTATGCATGACAAAGGATATTGGTGTGCATGGAAACTTGTTTGGAGGAAATATGTTAGCATGGCTAGATGAAGCAGCTGCGACATGGGCTTGTAGTGTTTGTCAAAATCCAAATATGGTTACAGCAAAGATTGATGAAATGGTATTTGAACGCCCCGTTAAAAATGGCGATCAAGTAATCATTTATGGAGACGTTAAACGTGTTGGAAGATCTTCATTAACTATTTATATTGAGGCTAGAAATAAAGATTTTTATTCGCATGAAGAGGAGATTGTATGCTCAACAATATTCATTTTTGTTCGTGTAAATGAAAAAGGAAAATCAATTCCAATTGATCAAGAAGTTCGAGATAGATATGCGCATTTAGAACAGTAAAATTGAAGAAAATATTACTCATACAAACAGCGTTTATTGGAGATGTTATTTTGGCAACTTCAATGGTGGAGACTATTCATGCCCATTATGGTGATGAAGTAGCTTTAGATATGCTTGTACGTAAGGGGAATGAAGCATTGTTGAAAGAGCATCCATACCTCAATGAAGTAATTGTTTGGAATAAAAAGGAAGGCAAATACAAGAATTTATGGAAACTTTCTAGGCAAATTAAAAAAACAAGGTATGACGTTGTTTATAATTTGCAACGCTTTGCTTCAACTGGTTTATTGACGGGGTTGAGTAAAGCAAAGTTGAAGATAGGTTTTAAAGGTAATCCGTTTTCAAGACTATTTGATTTTGCAATTGTTCATGATATTGGAAGCGGTAAACACGAAATTGAGCGTAATGCAGCATTGTTAAAAGCTGACAATAGTGTTACCGAATTTGAAGTTTTACCGCCCAAATTATATCCAACGCCTGCAAATATCAAAAAGGTTAATGAAATTGTTGCTGAAAGAGGCTCTTTCTTAGTTATGGCGCCTGCATCCGTCTGGTTTACAAAACAATTACCTCGTGAAAAATGGATAGAGTTAATTCGGATGCAAGCCGATAATCATACAATTTTTCTCATTGGTGCGCCAACAGATCAGGACTTTCTTCAAGGAATTATTGATGAAAGCAAATCGGGTACAGTCGTTAATATGGCAGGGCAATTAAATTTGTTAGAATCTGCGGCATTAATAGCTAAGGCAGATCGAACTTTTGTAAATGACTCGGCACCATTGCATTTAGCAAGTGCTGTTAATGCGCCTGTTACGGCATTTTTCTGCTCTACGGTTCCTTCATTTGGTTTTGGTCCAGTTTCATCTGATGCGGCAATTGTAGAAGTGCAAGAGAAATTGAACTGCCGTCCTTGCGGTTTACATGGGCATAAAAAATGTCCAAAAGGGCATTTTGATTGTGGGTATAAAATCGACCTAAATAAGATTTAAAATCTACCTTTGTTTGGTGATATTATTCTCTGTTTAACCAATTAATCAACCTTTTATCTCAGGCTTTTGTAACTAATTCATGAGTTGCGCGTATCCCATTGTCTATTATAATGTATAGTGTTTGCTAGGTTTTTATACCTATTTTATTGGCGAGGTAAGGAATAGGGGAGAATTAAAGTGTGTTTGTAGTGATATTGTAGCACATTTTTTTAATTCAACTTATAGAGATGCTGTGAGATAACCAATTGTACCAAAATGCTTATATTAGTAGGCTACTTTACCAAATGAAAAGAACTTTTTTGCTCATATTTATGCTTTGCGTGGGAACAACATTTTCCCAGCAGGATTCTTTGCTTTTAACAAAAATCGAAGAGTTAAAAGTCCTTTTTGAAGATTATGATTATGACCCAATCGAGTTTGAAGATACGTCTTTAGTCGTAATTCGAGATATTTCAAAATTAGAAGATTTAACACAATTTCCAGATCGTTCTGTGTATTTGCAAAAGAGAGCAGAGCAGTTGCGTAAAGATATTGGATTAAATGCAGTTGGAAGTTATATTGAGAATTTAAGTGCAGACCCAGCTGATGGATTGGAAAACAATATTGGTTATCAACGCCGCGTACAAGCAGGTATCCAATGGGAAGTGTTAGATGCAGGTTATTTAGAAAACAAAGTGCGCGCTCAAATGTTAGAAGACCGCATTTTAAGAGAAAAATTAAGCAACGATATTACTAAAGAAGGACAGTTTTATGTAAAACGGTTTGATCAAACCGTTTTTACCTTTAATCGCATGAAGCTGGATCTATTAGAAAAAAGATTGATTGAGTTAGATAAGCAGCATGGTTTGATTCGTGATCTTGTGTTTTTGAAAAAATTAAAAAAAGAGCAGCTTATTAAGGTTGAAATACGTCTTGCGGAGGTAGAGAGTTTAATTAATGTTTATAAAAGTTATAACGACTATTTAGAGATTGATGAAGATTCTGTCTCAGATTTAAATGAAGACCTACCATTAATTGATTTGAATTATGATGCCATTTTCAAGTTGGTTGGAATGCAGACTGATAGTCTTTTGGCGGGGGTTGATTACGTAGAATATTTTAAATGGTATCATGAAGTAGGCTTGCGTCCATTTGCGCGTTATAACTATTACGATATCATTACTGGTGATAATAGACAGTATTTCTCTGCTGGTGTAAATGTTACCGTTCCATTGAGCTTTAATACAAAATTGAACAATGAGGTTGAACATGAAAAATGGAAGTATGAGAATGAGCGGTTTACAAGAAATAGAGCACAACTGCATGAGGATGTTTTGAATACGGCTTACGAATTTCGTTATCAAATGAAGCAATTTGTAGATAATTATCAAACACGAAAGCTGATTAACGAACGCCTTAGAATAGAAAAAGCGAAAATGCGATTAAGTGAAATATCTGTAGATCCTTTTAAAGGGTTAGACCTGTTTGATGAACTCATGGAGTCGGATATTGAATTACTTGAATTATTGCAAGGTTTGTATTTGAAAGCTCTTAAAATTCATACTAAAATTCCAGGCGTTGCTATTGATGATATTATTAAAAGCCAATCTGCTGGTGATTTGTTTGAATATGTAAAGGTTAAAAAGAGAGATGTTTATATATGGAGCAAGACATTTGAAAACTATACAGGCGATTTTTTAGCAGAGTATGCTGTTTATAATGAGTTTGGTAAGATGATTGTTGCTGTTAGCGACAAGGATGATTCCAAAGAAAAGAAACTATTCATGCAATATGCGGCAGAGAGTAGTGAAGTTTATTTCATGTTAGGAAATAATAAATTGTTCTATAACAGTGATATTACAGGTTATTTAGAGCGAGTTTTAACGAATTATGAAAAAACTTCGCCAACAGGAATACATTTAGATATTGAGCCGCATACATTCGACAGTTGGGATAATGATCGTAGAGGTCTTTTGAATAAATATGTTGTATTAGTAGCGGAGGTAAGTCGTTTTTGCACAAAGAATAATTTGAAATTAGAGATTTCAGTGCCTAAACATTATGATGAATTCATAATGGATCAGTTATTCCAATTGGTAGATAAGGTGTACTTTATGTGTTACGAGAATGTTGATACAGACTTTTTAGTAAGAAAACTAAAAACGTACATGGATAAATATGCTGATAAAGTAGTAATCGCATTAAGAACGGAAGATTTTGATAATCGCCTTGAAATGGAAAACAAAATTGACGATCTTCAAAAAAGGTTGGATATCGTGGAATTTGCTTATCATGATTTACAGCGTATAATTAGTTTTGATAAAAGAGGAAGAGAATAAATGAAGAGCCTTAATTTTAAAAGAAAAGAGAATGCTCAGATTCGTTACTTGGAAGAAAAAGTAACGGGTAAAAAGAGAGCCCGATTCAATTGGGATAGAGTAGTCTATTTGTCTATTTTAGGGGTGATCGTGTTTTTTGTGTTGCGTTATTTTTTCCTTAATAACTTTTACATAACTGCCAATGGTCAAGTGATTTTTGATAATGTTGATATTAGTCAAACAGAGGATATTAGAATCGATAAGTTTTATTATTCAGAAGGAGATAATATTAAAGTAGGGGATACTTTGTTTTCATACTTGATTGAAGATCCTGCATTTGCAACAGAGATTGAAGCTGTGAGTAATGGAGGCAATGAAAGCAATTGGGCAGAACGCGAAATGTACTCACTGCAGAAGAGTATTGATTTAAATAACAGTCAAATTCGCGGAGATAGACAACTGTTGGCTTCGTACAAATCTCAATTAAATCAATTAGAAAATGAAGTGATTTTGGGAGCTGCAAATGAGCGTGATTTGCAAAATTTGGAATATCAAATTAGCAAATTAGAAACCTCTATAAGCTTGACACAGTCAGAAAATGGCGTGCTAAACAAACAATTGTCTGCATTGAAAAATGGAGAAGAAGAGGTTGCTAATACCGTTACGGCAGGCCCACAAGAGTTTTCGCCTTATCGCGTTTTTGTTTCTCCAATTGATGGATATATTTCTCGAATATTTAAAGAACCTTTTGAGGTTGCTTTAAAAAGTGAAATGATCATTAAAATTCATCAGTCAGATTCTGTTCATATTAAAGGATACTTTGAACAAAAAGATTTAAAATATGTAAAAGTAGATGACCATGTAAGCATTCTTTTTCCTGATGGACAAGAGAGTGAGGGTGTCATTGACCGATTTTACTCGTCTACTGTTATAATGCCAGAAGAATTTCAAAAGAAATTTGAGCCGGTAAAAAGAACAATTGCCGTAGATATTAAACCTGCCGAAGGAAGCGACTTGGACCTTTGGAAAAGATATTACAAGTTAAGCGTTGAATTAACAAAAAGAACCTTTTAATGAAGCAAATTGCAGAACATAAGGACAATGCGGAGTCTGTCATAAAGCACGCTGGTTTCTCGTTCTTGTATATTCGGAACTTAAGCCCTATTCCAGTAGAAGAGGTGCAGTACCACAGTGCTGTAATCATAGAAGTAAAAAACTATGACTTCGTCCGACTGATGGTTTCGAGTATCAGAGCTAATCATAGCCCAGATATTTATTTAAAGCCCATTTTCTTACTCAAGAAAGATGCGCAAGATCAACCTGTATTGGATGAATTGTCTGATGGTGCCATTAAAGGACTGGATGAACTAGATTTGGTTGTTCCAACTGTTGAACGCATTTCAACGCGCGTTCAGGATTTGACCTTTACCAATTCAATTTCGTTTGAAGCACAAGTTATTACTAAATTAATTACGCTACTTTATACTAAAGAACAAAAAACGGTTGAACCGTTTCCATATATCTATTCTAATATCGGTTATTATTTCCCGCTCTTGTCTGTAAACTTTGCGCAAGAAGAGGAAACAGTAGCTCTTGATATTTTAAAAATTGCAGAGGAAGAAGGTATTTTAAGATCTGATTATTATGACCGTGTTTACCTTTGCTCTTCTTGCTCAAGTAACCATTTAAGTTATCGTGAGGTTTGTCCAAAATGTAGCAGTTCTAATACTACTCCTGATGACATTATTCACCATTTCCCATGTGGATATGTTGGACCAATGCAAGATTTTAAGAATGAAATTGATGATAAATTAGATTGTCCAAAATGTAATAAGAGATTAAGACATATTGGAGTTGATTATGATAAACCATCCGTGATTCACGAATGCAACAACTGTAATCATAAATTTCAAGATTATCATGTACATGCAAAATGCCTATCATGCCATTCAGACAAGTCAGTTGAAAGTTTGAAATCTACTGAGATTATGTCTTATCGTCTTACTAAAAAAGGTGAATTAGCAGCGATTAAAGGTTTTGTAACTACAACTAAAGATATTGATGAGGTAATCGGGACTATTAAGTACGATACCTTTAAAACAATGCTCAAATATGAAATTGAACGTTTGAAACAAACCGAAGGTTCAAGTAATATATGTGCAATAAATATTAGCAATTCATCTCAAGTATATTCTAAGTTAGGAAGTGACTTGCAAAGAGGTTTATTAAAAGACTTAGTTTCTGTTATTCGAAGTAATATTCGTTCTTCAGATGTGATTGCATTTGAGAGTTCTTCAACCATTGTTATGTCCATGAATGCGATTCCTAATAAGATTGCAAAAAAGATTATTGGAGAAATGGTATCTCTATTAAATGACTTGATTAAAACAAGCTTTGAAGATTTAGATGTGTTATTTGACACCAAAGTTGTGGCACTTGATTATGCTAAAACACATGATGCACATTTAAAGGAACTAATTTCTGATTTTAGCTAAGCGGTGGATGAGCTCTTAGATAATTATATTAGATTTTTGGCAACGTTAACGCCTGCCTACTTTGTAGAACTATTTTGGTTTTACTTCGTTTTTGAATTTGTTCGCTACTTTTTATTGGAGTTTGTTGTATTAAACCTGGCTAAAATAAAGTCGATTTTTAATAAATCGAATAAAGAAGATGCTCGTAGGAGACTCTTTATGGAGAATCCCTTGGTTTCCATTTTAATTCCTGGTAAAAATGAAGGAAAGCACCTTTATAAACTCGTTAATTCATTAGGGGAGCAAACCTATAAAAACATTGAAATAATTGTTGTTTGTGATGGATCTGATGACGACACTCCAATTATTGGAAGGTCGCTTGAGAAAGCTGGTTTAATAGACTTATTTATTCGAAATGAAGTAAGAGGAGGGAAAGCCTCTGCAGCAAATACAGCACTGCGTTTTGCAAAGGGTAAATACATTATTCACTTAGATGCTGATTGCTCTTATGACAACGACGCAATGGAAAAAATATTGATTCCATTTTTTGAAGATGAGCGTGTTGGCGGTGTTGGCGGTAATGTAAGCGTGCGAAACTATAAGGAGAGTTTGGTAACAACATTACAAGGCATTGAATATTACAATACAATTACAACTGGTAGAACGGTAACGTCATATTTAGGTATTTATAGAATTATCTCTGGGGCGTTTGGCGCATTCCGGGCAGACGTAATTCATCAAATAAAAGGTTGGGATATTGGACCCGGACTAGATGGAGACATCACTGTTAAAATTCGAAAAAAGGGATACAAAATAAGATTTGCACAAGACGCCAATTGTTTAACCTCTGTGCCAAATACTTTCCGAAAATTAATTAAACAAAGGTTGCGTTGGGATAAATCATTGGTACGATTTAGAATGCGAAAGCATAAGGATGTGTTGATGCCGACAGCCTCATTTAAGTTGTTAGATTTTTTCTCTGCATTTGAAAATATTACGTATAATGTTATTCTAAATTTTAAGTGGTACGTTTATTTGTTAATCATGTTAACCTTTTACCGACCACTGTTTTTGAATATTTTTATTACTAATATTCTGTTGTATACAACCACGAATTTTGTCAAGTTTATTGTCTACTCACTTTACAGAGAAAAAGCACATAATTCAATGTCCTATTTTCTTATTTATTTGCCTTGTATGGTGTTCTATTTCGGAATTTACTTAAGAGTAGTACGAACCATTGCTTATATCCAGGAGTTGTTCTTTAAAAAGTCATATCAAGATCCATGGAATCCTCGGAAAACATCTGTTCATGCTAAGCATTTAGGTATTTAATTGATGTAGAATTGACTATTCGCTAATTTCAAATCGAATAATGTATTTTGTTCCATTCGACTTGTCTATTTCATAAGTACCATCTAATTGATCAACAAAGCTTTCTATTAAATCTAACCCAATGCTTTGTGATGCTATTTTTGGTTCTGCCCAATTTCCATTGTCAGAGTAAGAAAGCTTAACCTCATTTTTATCAGTTATAAAGGCGTCAATAACGATCTTATTTTCATCTTGACCTTTAAAAGCATGCTTTACAGAGTTCGTAACAAGTTCATTAAATATGAGTGCAATTGGAACTAGGTGCTTAGGTGGAATAGAGTTAATGTTAGAGGTAATCTCTGCACGAATGCTGTTGTTTTCTGTGTATGAATCCAGTAAATCGCTAATTAAATCTTCCAAATAATCCGACAAATCAATTTGATTAAGTGCCTTGTTATTGTACATCTTATCATGAATCTTTGCTATTGCGGATATACGATCTATGGCCTCTGAAAATTCATTTAGCACTTTAGGGTCATCAACTTCGCTGGTTTGCAATCGCAATAAACTGGTCACAATTTGCAAGTTGTTTTTAACTCGGTGATGAATTTCTTTAAGCATTACTGTTTTTTCTTCATTCAATAATTGAAGTTCACCATTAGCTACAAGATATTTATGTGCCATCTTATTATTTTCTTTCAAAAATTGAATAATTAAAAATGAAAATAGAATCCCTCCAATGCATAAATTGATGAAGAAATTAATTTGGCTAAAACTTGTTAAAGGCTTGGGAATTTGAACTAAAGTTCCAATTCGAATTAAGTAGAATATGATGAAGATAATCCCCAGATTTACCACAATTAATGCAATGCCCCAACGTTTTCCTAAAACAAAAAAAGCAGATGTTACAATGCAAATTACCCAGAAAAAATCCCCAATGTGATGAAAGTTAGACTTTACGCTTAAATTAAACACGCTCAGTAAAGTCAACAATAGTAAACTTGTTATTACAGTTATACGATACTTTTTGGTTTTAACAGTAACGATATACGAAACCAAAGCTATAAGTCCACCTGCCGTAATTAAGTAGGCTGATAAATCGTTTTCAAAGAAATAGATTATACCTATCGTTAATAATAAACCAGTTGCTAATAGCGTCAAGTTTTTAGATAGATTATATCTCGCCTGATCCAGTGAGGCGTCTAATTCTTGTTGATGATTATTGATTATAGCGATATTAGTTATTTTATTGAATCTCTAATTTATGGCAAAAAAATTAACTTTTGCATGAAATATCAGAGGTTCTAAAATATTGGTTTACCTCAGGAATATAATTATGAAGGTTATACTTGGTCGAAACTTTGCCAAAATTCGGGATAACTTTTAGATACACTCTCACTATTTTCAATTGTTATTCCAGAAGGTGAAATGCATGCAGCTGCGGCTCCTGCCATTGCAATACGGTGATCGTTATTTGAATGAATAGTACCATCTGCCAATTTTCCAGTGCCATGTATTTTCATTACGTCACCTTCTAATTCAATTTTCAAGCCCAACTTCTTAAATTCATTTTGCAAAACTATGGCGCGGTTACTTTCTTTATGGATTAAGCGCTGTGCACCTGTTATTTCGCTCATTCCATTTGCTGCCGCCGCAAGCACAACTAATGCAGGAAATAAATCAGGACATTCATTGGCGTTAAAAGTAAACGGTTTAATCTCTGATTTAAAAACTTGCAGTCCTTGAGTATTCCATTCAAACGAAACCCCAGCTTCGGTCAATGCGTCAAGCATTTGTTTGTCTCCTTGTACAGAGTGTTGGTTTAATCCTTTTATAATTGTTCCGTTACTCAATGCACCGTGTACCATCCAAATTGATGCACCACTATAGTCTCCTTCAATTGTAAATTTTTGCTCTCTTTTGTATGGTTGGTTTCCGCCAATATTAAAATGAGAAAATTTTTGATGACTCACTTTAACGTTAAAGGCCTGCATAACGTCTAAAGTGATATTGATGTACGGTTTACTTTTTAACTCATGTACAAAAATGTCAGAATCTCCTTTTAATAAAGGAAGTGCCATAAGCAAGCCTGATAAATATTGAGAGCTTAATCCTCCATCCATCTTTATTTTTGCAGGGTGTGCATTTCCAAGAACCTGAAAGTAACCTTCTGTTTTATTTTGCTCATATGTTACACCAAGCTGAGGTAGAATTGTAGTAAATTCGTCCATAGGACGCGTTTTTAAACTGCCTTCTCCAGTGAGTTTAAAATCTCCATCAAGCACAGCTACAATAGCCGTAACCAGTCGCATTCCTAAACCAGATTCACCAAGGTTTAAACTCCGCTCTATTGGATTAACAAAACCAGTAATATGAACATCTGTATCTTTAACATCAACTTGAGCACCTAATTTTTTTGCAACTTCAATCATGGCCAATACATCTGCACTTGAACCAGTATTTTGAATGATACTAGTATGTTTAGATAAAGCAGCTGCTAAAATTGCTCGTTGGGCATAGCTTTTTGAAGGCGGAATATTCACCTCATTAACTTCCTGATTTGCATTTATAAATTGCTCCATTATTTGTTCATTACTGCCGTTTGGTGGCGGATAGATTCCTGATGAATTGCTTCTAAATATTTATGAATGAATTTGGCTGAAAGTCCCAATTCTAAACCTAAACTTAGTTGTCTTTTTTGAATCTCTTCCCAACGATTAGGCTGCAAAATGGTGATGTTATGTTCTTTTTTATAATTCCCAATTTCAGTTGCAACAGCCATACGTTTGGCTATTAATTCGTTGATTTCTGAATCAATATTATCAATAGAATTTCGTAAATCAGTTAAATTTTGGAAGACTTCCTTATTGTCGGTGTTTTCTGATCGTAGAATCAAACTTTCCAATAAATTATCCAATACTTTTGGTGTAATTTGTTGTTGGGCATCACTCCATGCATTGTCCGGATCAATATGAGATTCAATCATGAGTCCATCATAAATTAAATCCATTGCTTTTTGAGAAACGGTTTGTAATAAATCTCTTTTACCAGTGATATGACTAGGGTCACAGATTAAATTAATCTGAGGGAATTCTTGCTTCAAAGCCAACGGAATTTCCCACATTGGTTCATTACGATAAGTCTTACTTTTTACAGCTGAAAAACCACGGTGAATGGCATGTACTTCTGCTAATCCGGCATTTTTAAATCTTTCAATAGCACCAATCCATAAGTTAAGGTCAGGATTAATTGGATTTTTAACAAGAATTTCAACTCCTGTACCTTTTAACGCATCTGCAATTTCTTGTACAGCAAATGGATTTACCGTAGTTCGGGCTCCAATCCAAAGCATTTTAAATCCGGCTTTTAATGCCGCTTCAACATGTTTAGTGTTTGCTACTTCTGTTATAACAGGTAAATTCGTTTCAATACCCGCGTTAATGAGCCATTCAAGCCCAACTTCACCAACACCTTCAAATGAATTTGGGCGGGTGCGTGGTTTCCATATTCCAGCGCGTAAAATGTTGATCTTACCAGTCGCTTTTAAGTCTAGCGCTGTTTGCATCATTTGCTCCTCTGTTTCAGCGCTACATGGGCCTGAAATTATAATTGGGCGTTTGATCGTTTGTATCGTACTCATTTTGTCTTTCTAATTGAGTTCAAGGTAAAAAAAAAGTCTCCTATTACGGGAGACCTCAGTTTTATAATGTACATATTTCTCCCAAGTGAATTTATTCAGTCCACCAGTTTAAGAAAACAATATGTTGTGTTGTTTGGTTCATTTTATTCTCACAAATCTAATTACATTTTCAATGATAAGACGAAAAAAAGACACTTTTATTTTCTGATAAGTGAAAATTGTAATCCTTACCGTAGGTAAAAAATAAATTGAAAAAAAAGGTTGTTTTTCTAAAATAAAATTTTGAACATTTACACCGTCGAAAGACAGATGATGAAAATGAATAGACAAAATACAAATTGGTGGTGGCCTTCTCAACTTTGGAGAGTGGTCAAGTAATTTGTATATCAAAAAAATAGCAAACGGCTTATCGAACTCTCGATAGGCCGTTTTTTTGTGCCTTAATTTCCCTAAATCAAATCAAAGAATAAACAATGAAAAAAAGAATAATACGTACACATCAAATAAAACTTTCAGGAGACACTATGACTCCCATTAGTTGTTTTCTAAACTTGAGAGATGTGTATGCTTCTGTAGCACTTTTTGAAAGTTCAGAATATAGCAGTAAAGCGAATAGCAAATCTTTTATTTGCGTTGAGCCTATCTCCACATTCTCAGCTAATGAAGAGCAAATAACACTTCGCGAAGGTAAAAATGTCTCTACCGAATCTATCAAAAACTTGTCTAAATCAATTGAGGATTATCAGCATTCGTTTGATTTTAAAAATCAAGAAATGAATGACAATAATGGCTTTTTTGGTTTAGTGGGGTATGATGCTATACCTCATTTTGAAACCGTGAAATTTAAGGCCCGCAAGTTTTTTAAAGACTTACCAATTGTCTGTTTTTCCGTTTATAGATACGTCATTGTTTTCGATAATTTCACCAATCAAATAGATGTTTTAATCAATACGTTTGATGCAGAAGTAGTGGATGTGGATCAATTTTTATCACAATTAGGACAACATAAAAATTACCAAAACAATTTTCAAAAAACAGGAACTTATGAGTCCAATGAGACAGAGGCTTCGTTTATTGAAAAAGTTGCAAAAGCCAAGGGACACGTCAAAAAAGGAGATATTTTTCAAGTTGTAATATCAAGAGCTTTCCAGCAAGATTTTCAGGGAGATGAGTTCGAAGTTTATCGCAAACTGCGCGGACTTAACCCTTCACCATATATGTTTTATTTCGAATTGGACAAAGGGAAATTATTTGGAGCATCACCTGAGGCACAAATTCGAATTAGTAATGGCCAAGTAGAGATTCATCCCATTGCTGGAACGGTAAAAAGATCTGGTGATTTAGAAATTGATAATATGCGAGCAGAGGAATTAAAAAACGACATTAAAGAAAATGCCGAACACACTATGTTAGTTGACTTGGCGCGTAATGATTTGAATATAACATGCCGAGATGTGAAGGTGGATGCATATAAAGAAATTCAATCATTTAGTCATGTCATTCATATGGTGTCTAAAGTGACTGGCGAATTGAACAATGAAGAAAGTATTGAAGCTTTTGCTAAGTCTTTTCCTGCTGGAACATTGTCTGGTGCTCCAAAATACAGAGCCATGGAAATTATTGCAGATTTAGAAGAGAATAATAGAGGTTATTACGGAGGCGCAATAGGACATATTTCTCCAAAAGGAGATGTAAATATGGCGATAATTATTCGTTCCTGTTTATCCTATAAAGGTCAGTTGCATTACCAAGCGGGTGCAGGAATTGTTATGGATTCTGTTCCTGAAAACGAATTGCAAGAAGTGTATAATAAAATTGGAGCCGTGCAAAAAGCAATCGACTTGGCTTCTCATTCAACAAGCATATAATATGAAGATTTTACTTATTGATAATTACGATTCATTCGTCCATAATTTAAAGCAAATTTTAGTTAGCCTAAATGTGGAGGTAGACGTGGTTAGAAATGATCAGATATGTTTCTCAACAATTGAGGATTATCAGGGGATTGTTTTTTCTCCAGGACCTGGTATTCCTGAAAATGCTGGAGAAATGAAGAAGATTATTCAACAGTTTTACCAAACAAAACCAATGTTTGGTGTTTGTTTGGGAATGCAAGCAATTGCAGAAGTTTTTCAAAGTAAATTGCGATTGTTGGATAAACCATTACATGGGCATGCAACTCCAATTCAACATTTTAAAGAGAAAATATTCAATGGCATTCCAGAAGAATTTACGGTAGGCCGATATCATTCTTGGGTGGTAGATGAAAAGGAAGTGTCTGATCAGTTGACTGTACTGGCAACAGATTCTGATCAAATTATGGCAATAAAAGCAGTTGGATTTCCAGTTTATGGCGTTCAATTTCATCCTGAATCAATCATGACAAATCACGGTCAAATTTTAATAAATAATTTTTTAAATCAGATTAATCTAACACAAAATGTTACTCAATAAACTAATACACGGCGGTACATTGTCAGCTGCTGAGGCAGCTCAATTATTACATGACATTACGAATCAGGAAATGAATGAAGCTCAAATTGTTTGTGCTATAACCTGCATGATGCAACGAGATATCACTACTGATGAACTTAGAGGTTTCCGTCAGTCAATTTTGGAACAGGCGATTATACCAGAATTAGATGCATCAAATGCAATTGATGTGTGTGGTACAGGAGGAGATTCAAAAAACACCTTTAATATTTCTACGCTGAGTGCTATTGTAATAGCAGCTGCTGGTTACAAAGTGATTAAGCATGGCAATTACGGTGTGTCTTCGTTTTGTGGATCATCCACAATTATTGAAGGTTTAGGTTATCGATTCTCAAATCAATCGGAAGATTTACAAGCGCAAATGGAGGAGGAAGGAATTTGTTTTTTGCATGCTCCATTATTCCACCCTTGTTTGTCACGAGTAGGAAAAATTAGGAAAGATTTAGGTGTAAGAACATTCTTCAATTTCCTTGGTCCTTTAGTGAATCCTGTTCAGCCTGCTTATCAGTTAACTGGAGTTTATAATTTGAAAATTGCGCGCATGTATAAAGAAATTTTGATGAATGAGAGAGCAGCTTTTTCAATTGTTCACAGTTTAGACGGATATGATGAGGTGAGTTTGACTGATGCGTTTAAACTGATCACAAAGTTTAAAGATGAGTTGATTTATCCTGATCAAATAGGACAAGCTTATGTAGCAGAAGAAGCACTGTTTGGAGGAGGTGATATGGAAAATGCTAAAGTACTTTTCATGGATATATTGAGTGGCCGAGGAACAGAAATTCAAGCACAAGTGGTAATAACTAATGCTGCTTATGGCATTCAATGTTTTAATCCTCAAAAATCTTTCAGTGTATGTTTTGAAGAGGCTAAAGAGGCCTTGCAAACTGGAAAAGCACTAGAAAAAATAACAAACCTAATTAAATTATCCAATCGATCGTTAGTGGTCAAAAAAATGAAATTATGAATCTTCTGGAAGAAATTATTGAATATAAAAAAGCAGAGGTAATAGATGCGCGTGCAAAGGTGCCTTTAGATGAATTGCTTGTAAAACCTAATTTTAAAAAGGCGGTTAAATCGTTTTCGGCTTCCATTAAAAATGGAAATGGAATTATTGCTGAGTTTAAAAGAAAATCACCATCAGCAGGTGAGTTTAATAAATGTCTAATTGATGATGTTTTGAATACTTATAAAAATAATGAGGTTGCAGGAGTTTCTGTCTTAACAGATGACCATTATTTTGCTGGAAAATTGGATGATCTTGAAAAAGCATCAAATTTAAATTTTGCGCCCGTTTTAAGAAAGGACTTCATTATAGATGAGTATCAAATTTTTGAAGCAAAAGCTTATGGGGCAGATGCGATTTTGTTAATAGCTGAGGCTTTGGATGACTATCATGCAACTTATTTGGCAACTATTGCTAAATCTATTGGATTAGAGGTGCTCATGGAGTTTCATGGAGCAAGTGAATTACATAAGTTAAATGAAAATGTAGATGTAATCGGTATTAATAACCGAAACTTAAAGACCTTGAAAACAGATGTAAGAACAGCTTTTGATTTGATTCGGAAACTACCATATGACCGTCTTAAAATTGCGGAAAGTGGCATCTCAAGTGAATTTGAAATTCAAGAATTACTAAAAGTTGGGTACGAAGGTTTTTTGATTGGTGAGTCGTTGCTAAAAGATAAGGATTTGTTGAATGGATTTAATAAAACCATTGCAAAGTTTAAAAGTTCGAATTATGCTTATTAAAGTATGCGGATTATCAGAAGAATCTGAAATTACTGAATTAGCAAATTCAGGTATAGATATGTTAGGTTTTATTTTTCATAAAGCGTCTCGGCGAAATTTGAATTATGATGAAGCGAAGGGGGCTTTTATTCGCAATTTAGCTTGTGAAAAAGTAGGGGTGTTTGTGAATGAAGAGTTTGATTATATTTTGCAAACAGGGTTTTATTTTAGCTTAACACATGTACAGTTGCATGGCAACGAAAGTCCTGGAATGGTTCAAGCATTAAGTCGTTATTTTAAAGTAATAAAGGCATTTTCTATTCATTCAAAGTTTGATTTTCGGGTTTGTGATTTATATCCGTCGGCAGATTTGCTTTTGTTTGACACAAAGGGAGATTTAGCAGGAGGCAATGGAACACAATTTGACTGGAAATTACTTGATTCTTATCAAGGAGACATTCCGTTTTTATTAAGTGGAGGAATTGGAAAGAATGATGTTAAAGCAATCAAGGAGATGAATCATCCATTTTTTGAAGGAATTGATGTCAATTCCAAATTTGAAATAGAACCTAGTAGGAAAAATATACCTGAAATTAAGACATTTATGGAAGAATTGAATAAATCAATATCCAAAACTAGAAAAGGATATTATGGTGAATTTGGAGGAGCTTATATTCCAGAATTATTGTACAATCCTGTTCAAGAATTAGAAACTGCCTTTGAAAGAATAAAGACAAATGAAGAGTTCAAAAGCAAGTTTAAACACTTGTTGCGAGATTATGTGGGAAGACCTACACCACTTTATTTTTCCAATAAACTTTCAGAAAAGCACGACGCAACTATTTTTTTGAAAAGAGAGGATTTAAACCATACAGGTGCACATAAAATCAATAATACAATTGGGCAAATTTTATTGGCAAAAGAAATGGGTAAAACAAATATAATTGCTGAAACAGGTGCAGGTCAACATGGTGTTGCAACAGCAACCGTTTGTGCATTAATGGGACTGGATTGTACTGTTTTTATGGGGACTGTAGATATGGAGCGACAAAAGCCCAATGTGCAGCGAATGAAAATGCTTGGAGCAAAGGTTGTTCCTGCAGAATCTGGAAGTAAAACACTGAAGGATGCAACAAATGAAGCCATTCGGTATTGGATTAATAATCCCTCTACATTCTATGTGATAGGGTCGGTTGTTGGACCACACCCATATCCAGAAATGGTAGCCCACTTTCAATCTGTAATCAGTGAAGAGATGAGGTTTCAATTGCAAGAAAAAACGCAAAAAATGAATCCAGATATTATTGTGGCTTGTGTTGGCGGAGGAAGTAATGCAGCAGGAGCATTTTATCATTATTTGGAAGAAGATGCTGTGGCATTATATTGTGTTGAGGCGGCAGGGCTTGGGATAGATTCAGGAAAATCTGCCGCAACTTCACATTTAGGGACTGTCGGAATAATTCATGGATCTAAATCCTTAGTTATGCAAACAGATAATGGACAAATAATAGAACCTCATTCTATTTCAGCAGGATTAGATTATCCTGGAATTGGTCCGTTGCATGCACACTTAATTAAAAGCGGAAGAGCAAAATCTATCGCGGTGACAGATGCAGAAGCGATTAAAGCAGGGCTTGATTTAACGCGAATAGAAGGAATAATACCTGCATTAGAGTCTGCACATGCATTAGCCGCGCTTGATAAAATAGAACTGAAGAATAAAACAGTTGTTGTAAACCTATCAGGTAGGGGAGATAAAGATTTAGAAACCTATTTAACAAAACTTAATCTAGCCGAAAATGAAATTGAATAAAAAAAATAATTGTAGCATATTTTTAACCGCCGGGTATCCGCAACTAAATAGTGCGCCAAAATTGGTAGAGGAATTGGAGAATGCAGGGATTGATTTTATTGAGCTAGGAATTCCTTTTTCCGATCCACTAGCTGACGGACCAGTTATACAAGAAACATCAACCATTGCTTTGAATAATGGAATGACAATTGATGTTTTATTCGAGCAAGTAGCTGAAATTAAGATGAATTCGGCACTGCCAATTGTGTTAATGGGTTATTTTAATCCAATTTACACATATGGAGTTGAAAAGTTTTTAAAACAATGCAAGGCCTTAGGAGTTGATGGATTAATTATTCCTGATCTTGAAATAGACATTTATGAATTCGAATATAAAGCACTGTTCGAAACTTACGATATTCCGCTTATATTTTTGATAACTACTGCAACTCCGGTTGATCGAATTAGAAGAGTGGAAAAAATGTCTAAGGCCTTTATTTATTTGGTGTCAAGTTCGGCAACAACTGGAGCAAAAGCTAGTTTTAGCAAAGGTCAAATTCAAGCCTTTGAGCGAATTAAGGCACTTAATTTAAAGGTGCCTATTATGGTCGGTTTCGGCATACATAATAACGAAACTTATAGAACGGTTTGTAATTTGTTTGATGGCGCAATTATTGGAACCGCTTATTTGAAAAGCATTGCAAATAAAGTTTCTACCAAGGCTTTTGTGGCTGATATTATTGGCTAAATGCACTCCTTTTTCTCTTGTTATTAAGGTTGAATTTTCAACCTATTTGATCTGGATACTATAATTAATCGTAGGTATGCTGATAAGCTGATGAACGGCTTGATCATTAACCTAAAATTAAATTATTATGAGTATTAAAGTTGATTTAGAATCATTAAAAACAAGTATTAATAAGGTAACGGCAAACGCTATGTTTCCAGGATTGGCAAGTAGTAATGAAGAGTTAATTGATAAAATTCAAATTACGCCACCTAATGGAATTAGTGATGAATCCGTCCAGTTAGATTATAAAGTTGATTATGTAGTGGCGGCGACTAATGTATCAGCTTTTGATAAAATAATTGATGCTTTGCGACAAGGTATTGGATTAGGATCGGAAGGTTCGTTTGTTACCGTTTTAAATGCTGCAGATTTAACGAATAAATTACTTAAAGATATTACAACCAATAAAGTTCAAGCAGGTAATCAGCAAATTGATTTTAGAATGATTCCACAACCTGAAAATGGAGTAGAAGAATGCTACTCTGTTCAAATGGAAATAGAGGGAGGCTCATTAATATCAAATTCTGAAGATAAAACGAAGGATGAATTGGCACGATTAACGACTAAATTAAGTGCGCAAGGTATTGGTAAACAACCGCCAAAAATTCAAAATAACCTTAAAAAAGATGATACTCGAGAGAATATTTCTTTTACGACAGATGTAGGGCCAATGAAGAGAAAAAGCTCTTTTCTAGTGTCAGCGTCTATTAAGGAAGATTGCAGCACTGATGGAGAATTTGGATTTAATACTGATTCAATTTCCCTAATTCATATTACACGAATTCGTTTTGTAATTAAAGTTGTTCCTTGCCCTAGCGATAAGAAGAAAGAGGAGCAGCCAAAAGTAGAAAAGAAAGAGCAGCCAAAGACTGAAAAGTCATCTGTAGGGAACAAAAAAATAGGATTAAAAACAATAGATGGAGTTGGAACGGCTAAAGAAAAATTATTGAAAAATGGTGGTGTAAACTCTATAACCGAACTAGCAGGGCTTAAAAAAACAGAAATTGAAGGAATTTCTAAATCTGAATTAACCTCCTATTTAATTCCATCAGCAAAGCTACTGGTTAGTTTTAATGATGAAGAAGTAGAGGGGTTAGTGAAAGGTTTTAAAGCCAAGAACCTAACAGACGTTTTAGAAGTGGCAAGAAAAATAGAGCGAGCCGAGGATCTTATTGAAGTCTTTGAAGCGTCAAAAGTGAAGATGCCTTCTAGTTTTAATCCTGAGGATATGTTTTTAAAATTAAAAGCAATTATTTAATCTAATCAGTTAATTATTTCGCCCAATCTCAGCTATGACCTGTTGAGGTTGGGTTAGTATTTTAGGCATGCAACAACCTTCATTGGACAATCAGAGGTTACTATATATGAATGAGGAACGTGAAGAGGAAATTCAATATAGTCTCCAACGCCATATTCATTTGTTTGGGCTCCAATAGTGGCTGTACAACTTCCTTCAGCAATTAAAAAACGTTCTGTATACTCTTCATGTGTGTGCAATGGTTCGCCTTTTTTCACCCAAGCAATTACGGTTGTTTCCAGTTCAGACTGATAAATAACCTCCATATGCATGTCGTCATAATCACTTTCTAAAACAGAATCTAACCAAAATTTATAAGCATCAAGAGTTGAGGTTTCATTTATTGCAGGGGGCTGTAATTGAAGTCCGTTTTTAGAATCAACCGACTTAATAATACTTTCCTTAATTTGATGAGCATGTGTGTTTGCATGAACAGTAGCAAAGTTTTCAAAAGAAAGAGCAATGGCATCAATTTCGGTTTGTACAGCAGCATATTTATCTGCGTACATTTCCACCTGTAGCCGCTCATCTGCTGGTAAAGTTCCCAGAACATATTCTTCTAAGACTCCTGATTCTATGTATGCTTTAATATTCAAATTATCTCTCGTAAAATTTTTAATCCTTTTCTAATTCTGCCTTTTACTGTTCCTAAAGGTAAGTTTAGGTGCTCAGCAGCTTCAATATGTGTATATCCTTTAAAGTATACGATATTAATGACCTTTTGGATTTCAGGGTCAAGCGTATTCACAAGATCCAACAATCCTATATGGTCAATATTCATGACGGTACTCTTCTTAGTTGACTCACTAATCTTTTCTGTGTAATAGATTGCTTTGTAATTTTTTGATCGAGTACAATCAATCGCTTTATTTCTTGCAATATTTAGCATCCATGTAAACAATCTCCCTTTGTTTTTATCGTAGGTTGTAATGTTGGACCAAATTTTTACGAAAGTATCTTGTAACACATCTTCTGCAATTTTCTCTGACCTCACAATTTTTAGAATGATACCATATAGCGCTGGTGCATATTTGTCATATAATAAATGCATTCCCTCTTTACCATTGGTTGCTAAGAGATGCAATAATTCTTCTTGAGTGATATTTTTTTGTAGGGTAGACACTTTGTGAGAACTAATCTATTTGCTAATCATCCATAATTTTTACGCCATAGGGAGTTAAGGCAATGGCAGCCATTCTAAAATGTTTTTGTGCAAATGGAATTCCAATTATTGTAATTGCAAAGGCAGTTCCTAAAATTACATGGGACGCTGCAATCCACATTCCTCCAAATATAATCCAAATAATATTTAAAAAAAATGTGGGTTGTCCAAAAGGCTTTTTTTGGTAAACACGCTTTCCAAAAGGACCAGAATTTAATGAACCAATTTTTAAGGTTTCTTTAGCAAATGAAACACCAACTACGGTGAGTAAAATTAGAATACTGGCTATAATATATTCCAAGGCGATTATTAATCCGCCAAAAATAAACCAGGTCATATTTGCAATCTCAATTTTTCTCAAGGTGTGGTTTTTGAGCAATACTGCGCAATAGTAGTAATGCAATAACAAAAATCGGGATATTCAATTCGCCTTGCAAGGGTATAAATACGTGAAAAAGAAGATTATTTTTTACCTGTATTGAGAAGGAAGATAAAGCCTACTTTTTAACCTCGCAAACACAACGAAAGCCCAACCAACCTGCTGATGCGGAGTAGGGAATAGATGTGCTTATCGCAGATTCTTGAATGGTGTGAAACCAACTACCACCTTTTGCTATTCCTTTTTCAGAAACCATTTCGGCGACATTGCCAACAACCTGATACATGCCGTAATTATTTGGCCAAAATGAATGCACAGATGCGGTAACATCATTTGTTTCATTTCCTTTTTTATCTGTAATAGCGGTTCCTTTTACATTGTAAATAGCGTTGTCTTTTTGTTTTCGAATTACTTTTTTAGAGAACGGAGCAGCTGCAAATTTTTCCCATTCTTTTTCAGTAGGAAGGCGATAACTGCAAATTTGTGGAATTTCACAGAAGGTTGAATCTGTTTTGTAAAAGTGATACTCAAATTTGTTCTTTTTAGCAAAAAGGAGTTCATTTACTCTGTCGGATCGCCATGCACAAAATTTCAGTGCTTGCTCATAAGATACTCCAACAACCGGGTAGTTGTGAAAAGCTGGATGTCGTAAATACATTTGCTCAAAAAGAGGGTTGGTATTTTGCCAAACTGTTGTGTCGGGTAATGCAGCTTTATAAGCCTCTGAAGCTGTTCCGTATTTATTTTTATTCCAGTACATATATTCTAACCAACTAAAATTGGTTATTTCTGTCATATCTACATAGAGTCCCTCTTCAAATAGCACTGTGCCAGGAGGAATGACTTGTTTTTTAGAAGAACTACTCAAAGCTTTTGCAAGAGGTTGATTAGCAAATCCAATTGATACTGAAAATAGAAGTATTAAAATCGTAATTGTTAGGGGTTTCATAGGCTTGTTTAGTGCATATAAATTAAAACCATTTAAATGGTTACAAACTAATTTTTACCATTTAGGCAAATACCCTTGAAATAGGTAGAGTAGCGTAAAGGCAGATAGAAAAATAATCCCGAAATAAGATAAGATTCGCATAATTTTGTTAGGGACATATTCAGCTCCAACGTATTTTTCGCGGACTAATAATAGATTGAAAAAAGCGATAAGTGGAGCCAGTACAAATGAAATGGAAGTGGCCAAAATAATTAATTTTTTAAACCCTTTAGGATCCCCCTGAAAAACATAGATCAGTAAAAAAGAACCTACTGAAATTAATAAAAGCATGATGCGATAAAGCTTGGTCTTAGAGACATTTACTAAAGACTTTTTAAAGAGGATTCGGCTAGTTGCTGAAATAGCTCTTGAATACCCATCAAAAACGGCAACACAGGTTCCGAACATGATTGAAAAAGCTGATGCTGAGATAACTATATTCGCCCACTCACCAAATGTATCAGTGTATAATGAAACGATTTCTTTAGAAAATTTAACGCCCGAATCAGAAAATTCAAAAGAGGTACCAAACATAATAAAAGCACCTAAGGTTACGAAACAAATTGCAAGCAAAGCAGAGAGGATATATCCTAAATTAAAATCAAATTTTGTTTCTTTTAAGGTAGGGTGGTAGCCAGTTTGCTCAATACGTTCAATAGTCCATAAACTACTCCAAGCGGAAAGGTCTAAGGCGGTTGGCATCCATCCCATAAACGGAATTAGAAAGGCAAAATAGGAGGTTTTGTTAATGGCATCAAAATCCCAAAGAGCTAGGTTACCTTGCGGACCTTTGAATAAAACGAGTATAAATGCTAAAATGGTGGATAATAAAAGGACGATTCCTATTATTTTGATTAGGCCATCTAGTAGTTTAAAATTATTAGAAATCAATATTAAAATGCAAACCAAAAAGATTAATACAACTGTTCCAATTGCGCTTTCAATACCAAAAAGGTTTTGCATGAAACCTGCGGTGACATTTCCCACGGCTGCGGTTACTAAAAACATAGAAATAACCGTTATGAAAAAGAAAATCCAAATGGCAGGTTTTCCTAATCGGTTATAACCTGCAATAATACTTTCGCCTGTTGCATTGGCGTAGCGAGCGCCGTATTCGAAAAAAGGATATTTAAAAAGATTGGCTAGAATAACTGCCCACAACATGGTGAAACCAAAATTTGCTCCTGCTTGTGTGGATTGAACTAAATGAGAGACACCAATCGCGGTAGATGCAAAAAGGATTCCAGGGCCAAGTGTTTTAAGAAGGTTTTTCAACTTAGTATTTTATCTTTTTTCGTTTGCCTGAGGCTGTCCATTCATACCAAATTCCAATTCTATCATCATTTAAATATTCGCCTTTTGATTTTTGGGTACCGCTTTGAAACCATTCTTGCCAAATGCCATTTTTGGCTCCCATTGTGTATTCTCCAGAGCTTTGTAATTGTCCGGTAGGGTAATAAATTTTCCAGGCTTTGTTTTGAATTCCATTTTCATAACTTCCAACTACACTTACTTTACCATCTTCAAAATAAGTGGTATAGCTTCCATGTCGAATACCTGAATTATAATTGATTTGCGAACTAAGCTTTCCGTTTTCATAATAAGACTGATATAAACCGTCTAATTGATTTTCAGTATAAGTGCCGCGTTCTTTTATTAATGCATTTTTCCAGTATAATTCAAACTTTCCTGACTTGGAACCATTTTCATAAGTTGTTGAACTAATTAATACACCATTTTCTGCCCAAAATTTAGAAGTGCCATGTAAAAGTCCATTCTTGTAATTAGACTCTTCAATCAATTCACCGTTAGATGTCCAACGCGAGTATGTGCCATCAAGTTTACCTCCTTTATAATTGGCGACTGATTTCTTTTTCCCTGTTTTGTACCAAATTAAATGCTCTCCATGAAATTGCCCCCCTTCAAATTGGATACGTTTGATCAGTCTATCTTTACGATCATAGTATTTCCATACTCCTTCCTTTTCGCCACAGCGCACAGTTCCTTTGGCATAAGCTCTATTTCTATAAGTGTCGGTTTCCTGTTGTGGTTCACATTGTCCCCAACTCACTTGAGTTGAAACATGAAGTAGGAGTAAGAAAATTAAAAATTTCTTCATGGCGGTTTGTTCAAAGAGGGTATGCAACCAAATATCGAAAAAAAATCTAAGATTCAGCATTAAAAGGAAGAACTAATATTTACATCATTGTAGAAAAGGGGATAAGCTAGTTCTTGTAATACAAAAAAAAGAGGCTACCAATAGTGGCAGCCTCTTTCTTTTGAAAAACGTATTCTTTATTTCTTAACTACTTTGATAGTCTTAACTTGTCCTTGAGTTTTTACACTAACAAAATAGATTCCGCTAGCAAAATTATCTAAAGCAATTTCAGTGTTATCAACAGCTTGTCCATTTAGCAAAATGTCACCGTTAATAGCTGTTAATTCATAGTTAAAGTTTCCAGCTGTTTGAATTGTAATTGCACCTACTGTAGGGTTAGGATATACAGCTAAAGCAATTCCATTTTCAGTTCCAATACTTAATTGTGTTGCTAAGTCAATTGTTTCAGTTGCAGTACATCCTGCAGCATCTTCTACAACAACTACATAAGTTCCACCAGCAAGTCCTGTTAAATCCTCATCATCATCAAAATCTCCAGTTCCGTCATTATCCCAATCAAATGTATAAGCTGGGTTTCCTCCAGTTACTGTAATATTAATCTCTCCATCATCTCCAAATAGCTCGTCAGAAGTAGTATAAGTAATTTCCAATGCTTCGTAAACAGTTACATCAATTGTTTCTGTATTTACACATCCATTGTCATCAGTACCTGTAACTTCATAAGTTGTTGTTCCAGTAGCATCAGGTGTAAAAGAAACACCATCTTCAACACCGCCATCCCACTCGTAAGAAGTAGCGCCGTCACCAGTTAAAGTAACAGATTCTCCTAAACAAATTTCATCATCATCAGCAGTAGCTGTTACTTCTGGTAAATCAAAAACAAGTACATCAATTTCAGCTGCGTTTTCACAACCTGCGTCATCCGTTCCAACAACCATAAAAGTATATTCTCCTGCTTCTGGAGTAAATGCTTCTCCGTCTACAATGTCACCTGGCGTCCACTCATAAGTGTCAGCTCCACCACCTGTTAAGGTAATTGATTCTCCTTCACAAACTGAAGTTTCGTCAGCACTTGCAGTTACTTCAGGTAATTCTAAAACTTCAATTTCAACTGAATAACCACAATCGGCATCAGAATCACTTGTTGAAGTATATGTGAAAACTCCAGTGCCTACAGTTGTAAATGGTTCTCCATTAACAACTCCACCATCCCAAGAAATTGTTCCTGCTCCAGATCCGTTAATTGTGAAGGTATCTCCTAAACAAACTGATTCAGCAGTTACAGTTACTGTAATTGGAGTACATAATTCAGTGAAAGTAATTTCACCTAAGGCAGCATTATTAGCCGCAACATTATCTTGTGCGTCTCCAACATTGTAAGAACCTCCGGCACCACCGCCACCAGTTCCCCAACCAGAATCCATATCTACTCCGCCACCGCCAGAGTATCCTCCACCAGCACCACCAGCATAAGTAGTTCCGTAACTAGCTAAACAAGGCATTCCTCCACCAGGAGATCCTGCACCTGCGCTTCCAGCTGATAGCCATCCTCCGCCACCACCGGTTCCCCAAGCTCCAGTCCCAGCTCCTCCGCCGTTTCCGCCAATTCCTGGTGCACCATCCGTGTACCCGTCATGGCTAATAGAAGCAGTTCCGTCATTTGTAATAGGCGCTCCAGCTCCGTTACGGCTATGAGTAGCTCCGCCACCGCCACCGGCAACAATTAATAATGTTCCTGAAGTTGTGTTTTCAACCCATGATCCATCTCCACCTGCTTTAATCCCTGCTGAATTTCCACCAACATAAAAGGTAAGAACGTCACCAGGACTTACTGCAAATTCTCCATACATGGTTGCACCATTTCCTCCAGTTGAAGAAGCTCCGTCTAATCCTTTAGATCCGTTTGCCTCAATACTGATACTTGTAATGTCTGCAGGAACGACGTAAGTATCAGTTGCTCCTGTGTAGGTATAGACATCTTGAGCTTCTGCTTGAACAGAGGCAAATAATGCTAAACCTAAAATTAACTTTAAGTTTTTGTAGTTTTTTTTCATAAAATAAAATTTAGATTGTCTATCGTTTTAATAGATAGCTAAGCAAAAATAATTAAATTCAGCTATTAGGTAACACAATTGAAAAAAAATCGTTTATTAACTTACAAATAGCAAAATCACATGAAAGGAATTATTCTAGCAGGAGGATCAGGTACAAGGCTTTATCCATTGACAAAGTCGGTGTCAAAGCAAATATTGCCCATCTATGATAAACCTATGATTTACTATCCGCTCTCTGTTCTAATGCTGTCAGGGATTAGGGAGATTTTGATCATTTCTACACCTAGAGATATTACGGTATTTAAAGAATTGTTTGGGGATGGAAGTTTCCTTGGTTTAGAAATTTCTTACTGTGTGCAACCTTCTCCTGATGGATTAGCGCAAGCATTTATTTTGGGTGAAGACTTTATAGGAGACGATAATGTATGTCTGGTTTTAGGAGATAATATATTTTACGGATATGGATTGCCTAAAATTTTGAAAAGTGCTGCTGAGTTAGAGAAAGGTGCCGTTGTATTCGGATACTATGTAAATGATCCGGAAAGATATGGAGTAGTGGAGTTTGATGAAAATCGAAATGTGGTTGGTTTGGAGGAAAAACCGACAGATCCAAAATCAAATTATGCAGTAACTGGACTCTATTATTATGATAATTCAGTAATTCAAAAAGCTAAAACATTAAAGCCTTCTGCACGTGGAGAATTGGAAATAACGGATTTAAATAAACGCTACCTAGAAGAAGGGACATTGAAAACAGAATTGCTCGGAAGAGGAATGGCTTGGTTGGATACAGGTACGCATGAGTCCTTGATTCAAGCTTCAAACTTTATTGCATCAATTGAGCAAAGGCAAGGTTTAAAGGTTTCTTGTATTGAAGAAATAGCTTATAGGAAAGGGTATATTACTGCAGATCAATTGGCTGAATTAGCAAAACCATTGTCTAAGAATCAATATGGACAATATCTTTTAAAAATTTTGGATAAAAAGAATCAAGCGTTTTAATTATTGCCCAATTTTTTTAGCCCATTTGTGACTCGGTTTTTCTATAAATCGATAAAGGATATAGGCAGATCCTACACTGATTGCAAATCCTAAGCTTATTACTAGAAATTTTTGGTAAGGTTCTCTGTAACTATGCGATAAGTAATTGATGAATGCAGCTCCAATCATGGAGTGTACTAAGTATAAAGAGTAAGAGATTTTTCCTAAAAACAAGGTTAGTTTAGTTTTAAAATTGGAGAAATAGTGTATAAGTGCAAGACTAGAGATTGCGATAATCAAATCAACCACGCCCAAATTAAAATAAATAACAGGAATTAAAATCATTGCCATAATTCCAAATTCTACTTTAGAGATCACCTCTTTACGCATTAAAATATAAATAATTCCAGCTAAAAAATAGGGACTCCAATGAGGAAAAAAGGCATAGGATAAGGTTGCAAAACCTCCGCCGATAAATAGGGCGTAAAATATTGAACGGTAAAGTAATTTACCCGTTAAAACAAGTGGGAAAAACAATGATAAAGCCAAATAATATTGAAATTCAACAGCGAGTGTCCAAAACACTGGATTCACCCAATTCGCATTTTCAACAAAAGGAATGAGGTAGCCTATGTGCAATAGAATTTCTGTAAAACTAGGCGTCAAATCTACTGCAACCGTTCCTGGAACATAATTTCTAGCAATTAAATAAACTACACCAATTGCAACAGCTACTAAATAAGGTGGTTCAATTCTAACAAAGCGTTTTAGAATAAAGCTTTTCCATTTTTTTAGTGAGTATCCGCTATTTATCATTGATAATGGAATCACAATTCCTGAGATGATGAAAAATAACTGCACGCCTCGGTCTCCATATTCAAAAATGGAAAGGATAGTTTCATTATTTACGTAATCTTGAGTTGTTGCAACAAAATGGAAAAAACAAACAGCTGTGGCAGCTAATCCACGCAGACTATTGATGATTAATATGTGATCATTTTTTTTATCCATCTTGCTCAAGCTCAAATAACCAGTTGTTTGACTTATTTGGTATTCTAAGATTATCGCCAAATATAGTTATTTGAAAATCTACTGCACGTGTAATAACTGACAAGAATCATTTTTTCTTTGCGTCTTTAATAAGGCTCAAACAAGCATTTTTCGGCTTTTTTGACTACATTTACGGGGTGTTGTTTCAGCTTTAGAAATGCACTGAAAACTGCGCAAAATCTGATTGAAATGGATAAAATTATACTTTACGAATTAAATGAGGTGCCAATTCGAATTATCGAATATTATTGTAAAATGCGTCCTAATTCATGGATTGCAAAAAACATTTCCTCGTTAAAGAAATTCGAAACTTATTGTGAAAATGGAGGGCATATTTCGCCTTGGAATACATGGCCAACTTTGCATAGAGGAGTAACTAATCAAGAACATTTTATTTCTGATTTCAATCAAGATTTGTCTAAGGTAGATGCTGAGTTTCCTCCTATTTGGCAGATTTTGGCTAAAAATAATGTGAAAACTGGTGTTTTCGGATCATTACATTCTTATCCTCCTCCTGAAACGCAAGGACATTATAGTTTTTATGTGCCGGATGTTTTTGCCACTGGAAAGGAATGTTTTCCAAAAAATGTGGAACTTTTTCAAGATATTAATTTGAAATTGAGTCGTAAATCTGCAAGAAATGTAGATTCAACTATTCCGTATAAGGATATGTTTAAGTTGTTTGGAAAAATTGGCAGTTTAGGATTCAAGGCCGGAACAATGAAAGATATTGGGGGACATTTGATTCAAGAAAAAAGAACGCCGTGGAAAACCGTTAGACGCCGAACATATCAAACTGTTTTAAGTTTTGACGTGTTTTTTAAACTGCTAAAAAAGGAAAAACCTGATTTTACAACTTTCTTCACTAATCATGTTGCTTCAAGCCAACACCGTTATTGGGCAGCAGTTTTTCCAACAGAGTATAAGGACATGAAGTATGGGCAAGATTGGATTTCAACTTATGAGAATGAGATCCTCTTTACCATGGGGAAAACGGATGAAATGCTACAAAAGTTAGCTGCGTTTGTTGATAAAAACCCGGCGTATAAATTGGTGATAACATCTAGTATGGGGCAAGAGGCTGTAGAGTCTGAACCTATAGAAACACAGTTGTATGTTACAGATCATGATGCGTTTTTTAGAATGCTAGGAATTGCACCTAATGATTATGAATTTTTACCATCTATGTTGCCGCAGTTTAACTATTCTGTAAAGGATGTTGAGGCGTTTAAGGCTAAGGTTGATGGATTAAAAATTAATACAAAGACTGTTCATTACCGTGAAATGGGAGAGGGAAGGTTCTCTGTTGATTTGGGACAGCAAAATTTAAAAAACGTTGTAGTTGAATTGAACGGAGTAGAAATTCCATTTGATCAAACTGGTTTAGAAAATGTGGTGATTGAAGATAAATCTTCTGCCACAGCTTATCATATTCCGGAAGGACATTGTTATATTTATCACCCTTCTTATAAGGTGAGTGAAATGAGTTCGCACCAAGTCTCGACAAGAGAATTAATGCCTACAATTTTGCAAAACTTCGCGGTTGATGTACCTTCGTATGCACAAAAGCCAAGCATAAATATTTTAAGCTAGTCAATTTATGAGTACGATTCAAGATTTTTTTACTGACTTGTTGAATGGTTTTCCAACAGATCAGATACCACTTTTTTTGTTTCAATTGCTCTGCGCAGGGCTTGCGGCACACATTCTTCAAATCATTGTCAATAAAAAGCTTGGAGAGTCATTGTTAGAATATAGTGCTTTGATTGGAGTTTCGGCTGCGTTAATAGCTTCGCTGGTGAAAATGACTGAACCGTTAGCTATTTTAGGAGCTGCGGTGCTATTGTTGTTATTACGTGGTAAAGAAAAAGGTAAATTAGAAACTATTGGACAAGTAATGGTGGTGCTAATTGGTGTTGGTTGTGGTGTTGGCAGTGTTGTGCAAACAGGAATAGGTTGGGTGGTGTTATTTGGTATCGTTCTTTTTACGCCACTTAAAAAATAAGCTCATTTAGTAATGTTAAAGAAATTAGGCATAGATTCACTCTTGCTGTTCTTAGTCTTGAGCATTGCTTTTTTATGGGTAGCTTTTCCCGACATAAAGGAACCTCTTCTTAATCCAAAAAAATATACAATTTCTAGTTTATCAGTGGATGATCAGGTAAGTTATCCAATACAAGGTGTATTTTTAGGAGGAGACATCACTTTAAATAATTCAAATTTAACCTTGTTGTATTCTATGAATGGAGGTGATTCGTATCGCGAGGCGCCGGAACAAGGATTAAAAATTGAGGAATTAAAAAATTCTGAAATTATCTATAAAAGCACGTCTATTCGTTGGCGTCATCCAAAAGGCGATTTTCCTTCTCTAAAAAATATTGTTGTAAAAGTGAGGGATGAATCGAAGCTAACAGAATCCAAACCAAAAGTGTTAACTTATTTTGATTTAGGGCTTTTTAGTGATGGGCTTGTAAATATTACAATTAGTCAAGAAGATTTATTTGACTGGGAAAAAGGCTTAATGATTTACGGTGAGGAATCTTCGCATGATGAAGGATTTCAAAAAGATTGGTGGTATAGGGCTGCAAATTTTGCAAGTAGAGGGCCTGAATGGGGAAGAAGAGTTAATGTTCAATTTTTTAGGCACATTTATAATCATAGTTCGTTAGTTGAATATCCTTGCGAAATGAAGATAAGTGGAAATGCTACGCGCTATTTCCCTCAAAAATCATTAAAGTTTAAGGTTTTAGATGAACAGGGAAAACCAACAAAAGTACCCTCTTTTGATGGGCCATATGACGGACGATCGATTGAGGTTTCAAGTTTTTTATTGAGACAGGGAGGGAATGACAATAACAGAACTATGTTTGCAGATTTATTGATGCATAGATTAGCAAGTAATTCTGAGGTGGCGGTTTTAAATGGAGGACCAATTCCTGTTTTTATTAATGGTAATTATTGGGGAGTGTATAACAAACGTCAGCGCATTGATCCACTTTTAATTGCTGAATACGAAGACAAAAAAAAGAAGGATATTACAATTCTTTATTGCGAAGTATACGGCGATCGCACAATTCTCAAAGATGGCTCTAAAA
Organism: uncultured Crocinitomix sp.; assembly: GCA_937136425.1. Taxonomy (GTDB): domain Bacteria; phylum Bacteroidota; class Bacteroidia; order Flavobacteriales_D; family Crocinitomicaceae; genus Crocinitomix. The sequence continues at coordinate 9,928 of CAKZON010000115.1, read as the reverse complement.
GAGAAAAAGCACGCTTTGATTCATTGATTCAAAGTTTGCCGAATGAGATTACAGAAGATGCAGATTATAAAAGAGTAAAGGAACAGGTAAGCATCAAATCATTTATTGATTATATCATTTTTGAAACTTACTATTGCAACCAAGATTGGTTGCACAATAATACAACATGGTACAAGGCAGAGAGTAAAAAATGGAAATGGATTTTGAATGATTTGGATTATAGTTTAGCATATCCTGGAACAGAGAACGTAAATGCAAATTTATTTGACAAGTTGAAGACACGAAATTCCGTTACGGGGCAGTTGTTTTCTAGTCTTATCTCCTACCCAAAGTTTAAAGAACGTTTTCAAAATAGGGTAGATGAATTACTAAGTACTAACCTGTCTGAAGAGCGCGTAAGAGAGCAGTGTAGAATGTTGAAAAAGGAGTATTTGGAGAAGATTGATTTGCAAATAAGAAGATGGCGTTTTATTGATTCAATAGAGCAATGGGAAAAAGATTGCGCTGAAAATGAGACTTTTTTGCTTGAACGCCGTACAATCTATCAAAAACAGGTTCAGGCACTCTAATGATTATTGCGTACAAAGAGCATTCACAGTTTATCATGATTTTGGCAATCATGTATATTTTGGGTGTTTGGGGTGGGCCATTAATTTATCCTGTTTATCCACTTTTTCTCTTTCTTTATGGGCTTCGTGGACGATATTTTGAAATGATTATCATTGCCATTTGGACATTAATGTTGGCAGACTACGTACCCGTAGAAAATGCAACTTATGATGATCTTTTGTGGGCGAAAAAGCTAAAACCACTGGTGCCTTTAACACTCTTTCTCTTTTTTCTTAGAGATAGGGAAAGCTTTAAACCATATCCTAAACTCTTTGTTTACTTCATACCTTTTATGGTTATTGTCACCATTGGGTTGACAGATTCTATCTTTTTTCAAGTCGGTTTTCAAAAGACAATTTCTTTTGTTTTAATGTATCTCTGCATCCCATTATATGTAACTATTTTACACAGAAGAGATCAGCAAAATTTTTGGAAAGCCGTGCTCACTTTCATTATTGGGATGCTCACAATTGGTATTGTATTGCGTTTTGTGGCACCAGATATTGCCATGAAAGTTGGACGATTTAAAGGAGTGCTAGGAAATCCAAATGGGCTAGGAGTGTTTTTGAATTTAACCTTTATTCTTTGGATTTTAATTCGGCGGTTTAACCTGGCAACATTTACTAAAAAAGAGAACATGTACATTCTGTTCATAATTCTACTTTCCGTTATTTGGACAGGCTCGCGAAATGGAATGATGAGTATGTTCCTATTTTATGTCATGTATAAAATGATTCAGGTTAATTGGTTTTTTGCACTAGTTTTATTGGCGGCCATATTAACCTTTAATGATCAGTTATTTGTTGTGTTTGTGGCGGTAGTAGAGTTTTTTGGTTTACAGGGTTTCTTCAGAATTGATTCGATCGAGGAGGGATCAGGGCGAGCTATTGCTTGGGTGTTTGCTTGGCAGGAAATTCAGGATTATTTCTTTATTGGAGGAGGTTTTGGGCATGATGAACATATTATGCGCCCTAATTATAAATGGCTTTCAATGCAAGGGCATTCCGGCGGGGTGCATAATTCTTATCTGTCCATGTGGATGGATGCAGGTGTACTAGGAATTTCGGCTTATTTCGGAGGTATTATTGCTATCATCAGTAAAACCATGAAAAACAACTACATTATAATTGCATTTGTAACCTCAATAGCATTTAATATTTATTTCGAATCGTGGTTAGTGGCTTCATTGAATCCATTCACCATAATTTATTTAATAATTCTGACCATATTTATAGGTAACTTGACGGGAGAAGACTACGTACAAGATGAATTCAGTATAGCGGATGAGTAGAAAAATTAATAAAGGACGTTTATTTCGTAATATAATTTTGATATTACTTGTTATTGGTACGGTTGGTCTGTACTTGTCAAATAAATACATCAAAACAAAGGGGTTTGAAGGACTTGGAGACTTCGTTTCCACTTATCAAACCAATAAAGGATTAGCAGATGGAGTAGAAGCTGAGGAAATTCAATTACTGCTTTCAGATGGAGATTATCAGTTTTTAAATGATAAACGCCAAGAAAGTTTAGACCGCGGAATTCAAGTAAATAAAGGTGATAACTATGTAGATTGTAAACTGCTTTATAAAGGAGATACAATCAAAGGTGAGATGCGCTTAAAAGGACATATGACCGATCATTTAGAAGGAAACAAATGGTCCTTTAGAGTAAAAACTAAAGATGAAGTAATGGGAATGTATCGTTTTTCATTACAAAACCCAGCAACAAGAAATTATGCATACGAATGGGTTTATCATGAATTATTAGAAAATGAGGATGTTATTCATCTTAAGTATGATTTTATTCGCCTCAAATTAAATGATCAGGATTTAGGAATTTATGCCATAGAAGAGCATTTTGGACAACATATTCTAAGAGATAACAATCGTCCTCCAGGAGCTATCCTGCGCTGGAATCCAGAGTTATATTGGGAACAGCGCTTGGATGAATTAGATGGAGTTTATTTGGATGAAGGGTATTCAAATTATAGCGCATCTTTTCCAGAGGCATACGATCAAGGCGTTGTAAAAAAAGATCCTGAATTAATAAAAACCTATCAAAAAGGGGCGTTGTTATTAGAGCAATTTAGAAGAGGCATTAAAACAACATCAGAGGTTTTTGATGTTGAAAAAATGGCAAGATTTCATGCCGTTATAGATTTGGTTGGTGGATACCATTCGCTAGACTGGAGTGATGTTAAATTTTATTACAATAGCAATACTGGAAAAGTTGAACCTGTAGGTTATGAAAGCTTTTCTGTTAGAGAAACCTTTAAAATTGCTGGGCAGCGAACTCCTGAAAATTATGCAACAGCCGGTTTTAATTATCATGATCAATTGTTTTCTGATCCTGAGTTTTTTGAGGTTTACATTCAGTCTTTACAACGCATTTGTGACGAAGCTTACTTTAAAGAGTTCTCAACAAAAATAGAAACAGAGCTAAACAAAAAACGAGGTGTATTAGCAGATGAATTCGCATATATCAAGTTTTCTTTTCAACCTTATTATGAAAATATTGAACTCATTCGGCACAATTTAGAATTGCCTAAGGCATTTCATGCATTTTTACAAGCGTCAACGGATTCTACTGTATTGATTTCACTTTCACCAGTAAGTGATTATCCAATTGAAATCATGTCCTTATCAGTAAATGATAAACGGGAGTATTTTTTAGACTCTGCATTTGTTCTGCCTCCTAAGGCCCGTAATACTTATGCACACTATTTTAATTTAACTTTTAAACATGAAGGAAAAAAACTAAAGAATTTAAAAGTTAAAGCAAAAATTCCTGGAGGAAATACAATATTTGAAATTGAGGTGTCTGATTTGCCTGTGAACACTAACTATAATATTGAAGAAAAGAATCTACAGAATAATAAAAGGGACAGTGTTTTAACTTGGTTGAATGATTCTGTAGCCGTTTTTTCAAATGTGCATACGCAATTATCTGGAATCGTAGAAATTTCTAAAAATGAAACCTTAGTGGTGAATGCAGGACAATCTTTAGATTTTGAGAATGAAGGTAGGATCATTGTGAAGGGAAATTTAAAATTATTAGGTAATGATTTTGATGAGGTGATGGTTAGTGCATCCGATTTGAAACAGAATCGACCTTGTATCACAATTATTGAAGGAAACCTTCTCGCTGTCCACACACAATTTTCTAATATCCAAAATCAGTTAATTGAAATGGAAAGGGGAAATTCTAGTTTTCAAAAATGTGTTATTGCAGATGCCGAAAGGAAATTAATTACTGCTACAGAATCTGAAATTACTTTTGTCGATTGTAGCAGTGGAAAAATGAGTAGTCTTGGTTCATTTAATCAATGCATGGTTAAAATGAAACGGTTCTCTGCTAAAAATGGACAAACTTTCATTACTTCTTTAGGGTCTGATATTGAAATGTATCAATCAAAAATTTCTGGCTATGAATCAGTCTCTAGTTTAAATTATTCATCTGATTTTAGTTCGTGGGACTCCGTGTTTGAAGGTAATGGAATAATAAGTGAATTGAATAATATTTCTGCCTTTAAAACTTATGGAAGTACTATCATTTCTGGTGATAATGGTGTTTTAATTAATGATTTAGTGGCTCCTCATGAGATGCAATCAACCTACTTGTTTTATAAAACCCCAGTAGGAAATTTAAAGAATGAAGTATTAAGGACAATAGGATAAATGAAGCTATTCAATTACATATGGATCGTTGTTTTTTGTTTGTTATCAATCAATTTATTCGGTCAATATAAATCTCCTTTTAACGAAAAAGAAATTGAAGTTGAAGGAGCACAATACTCATTTATTGTTAGTGGCCATTTTTATGGAGACGGAGGAAATAAGTCTCATTTTCCAGTCAATACGTTATTAGCAAATTTAGATTGGGTGAATGGCTCAAATGCAGCCATGTTAGTTTGTTTGGGAGATTTATTCAAAGATATTTCAAATGATATTCCCAATTATAGAACAAGCCTATTCGATAAACTTGAAATGCCGTTGATTAATGCAGTTGGAAATCATGATTTAACAGATAATATTTATCAGGATAATTTTGGTGAAACGGCCTTTTCATTCGAGGTCAATGCAGATATCCATATTGTTTTAGACACAGAGCGAGATAATGGAGATATTTCAGGTACTCAACTTGATTTAATAAATGATGCTGCTGAAAAAGTGAAAAAAGGTGATGTCAGCAACGTTTTTATTTATATGCACCGTACCATTTGGAAAGAGGCCTATACTGAAATGGATGGAATTTTTGAAGACAATACGCAAAGTTTGGGTGGAACCAATTATGAATCTGAAGTATTACCTGTTTTAAAAGAAATGGGAAAAAAATCTCATGTTTATTTATTTTCTGGATCGCTAGGAAGTGCTCCTGCTTCTTTTTTTCATTTTTATGATAAGGATAATAATGTTAAAATTATAGCAACTGCAATTCGTGGTTTACCAAGGGATGCAATGCTGCAGGTTTTAGTAAATGAAATGGGGGAAGCAAGCTTTGTAACAAAAAGTTTGACAGGCGAAGTTTTGCAACCATTAACACATTATGATGTTGATTTTTGGCAAACAGAGGTAGGAACTGATCCTTTTAATTGGAAATTAATTCCTTACTATATTGAGCTGATGTTGAAACACCGTTTTTTCTGGTATGGTGTTATGTTAACGGCACTTGGTTTTTTGAGTGTTTCGTGGTTTCTAAAAAGAAGAAAAGCTGCTAAGGCCAAAGTGTAATTTATATTACAATTTGTTTTTTTTTCATCACCAGATTAAACCATTCTTTAAAATTGAAGTCTGATAATTAAGAACAAGAAGTAATTTATGGATTAAAGTACTTCATTAAAACGAAGAGGTATGGTAGAAGTTAGACTAAAGGTATTGAACACAATAATATATGTGCTGCTAGGCGCAGTTTTATTCCTCATTTAAAACCTATTAAAACCAAACCTTTCTGTTAACATATAACAGTGAATCAAACTCATCTAATTCAAAAAACTATGAAAAAATTAACGGTATTACAAAGTGGATTTTTTTTATTGCTAGGTGTATTATCAATTTCCGCTTGCAATAAAAATGAAGAAGGGGTAGACGAAAGCCTACCAGCTGTTTATCAAAAATTTTACAATATTAATGCTGTCTATCAGGATGGTGATTTTGTTGTAATAGAATCAGAAGGAATTCCTGACCATAAAAGCCCGTATTACACAGATACGGAGTGGGAGTCAGACAGATATACTGCATATGACGGAACAAATCCTGAATTTAATTTGAATCCGAATAGAATTGGGGAGCAGAATTTTACTTTCCGAATTCCAATGAATCCATCAGTAGATGCGGCTCATTCCGCGACACCGCTAGGACCAATAGGAGTAGCATTAAATGGAGTTGCAATATTTAATCAATATGCAGGGCCTGGAGATGATTTAGAAGAAGAAATCAACTCGTTTGATCAATATTACGGTCATCCTACGGGAACTAAAACTTACCATTACCATATTGAACCAGTTTATTTAACGGCTACGTTAGGTTCAAGTTCATTAATTGGTTTTTTGTTAGATGGTTTTCCTGTCTATGGTCCAATGGAAGATGGTGAATTAGTGACGAATGACGATTTGGATGCTTATCATGGGCATTCGCATGCTACAGCAGATTATCCTGATGGGATATATCATTATCATATTACTGCAGAAGATCCTTACATAAACGGAGATGGTTTTTATGGCACGGCAGGCACAGTTACGCAATAGCGTTTTAATTACACTAATCTTAGCTTTTAGTTTCGCTTGCCAGTCAGAGGTAGAACGTTTTGATGTTGAAAGCACGCATGGGAAACTTAACAAGGTTAAAGGTGTTTATTATCTTTTTGATGCGCCGTTAAATGGCAGTATTACAACCTATTTTGAAAATGGAGACACGGCTTCAATAGCACAATATACAGGTGGTGTTAAGAATGGTATTACTCAAAAATGGTATCAAGGAGGTCAGTTAAAATTTGAAGGGCATTACATTGATGGTAGCTATGATGGTAGCGTTGCAGAATGGTATCCAAACGGTCAACCTTACAGTTTGTTTAATTATGAGGCAGGAAAAGAAGTGGGGCGCCAACAAGCATGGCAAGAAAATGGCAAGTTTAAGGCAAACTATGAAGTTATTGGTGATCGGAAATACGGATTAACAGGAATTAAAAATTGTAGCAATGATTGGGAAGAATAGCCTTTCTTTAATAATCGCTTTTGTGGTTTTTGCTTGTGGAAATGATAAAACCACGAGTGAAAATGCTGCTCCTTTAAACGTAGAAAGTCTTCCATATTACCACACCCCCGACTTTAATCCAATTTGGGAATCGGATGATTTGGATACTTTGCATACCATTGCCAATTTTAGTTTCACAAATCAAAATGGACAATTGGTGACGGATGAAACTATTCAAGATAAAATTTATTTGTCTAATTTTTTCTTTACGAATTGCGGCGGTATTTGCCCTAAAATGACTCGGAATATGGAAAAGGTACAGAATGCTTTTGAAACGGAAGAGGATGTCTTGTTTTTGTCTCATTCGGTTGCTCCTCAGGTTGACTCTGTTGCAAAGTTGAAAACATACGCCAATAACTTTAATGTCAACGACAAACAATGGCATTTTTTAACGGGGAATAAAAGCGAAATATACGAAATGGCAAGACAATCCTATTTTGCTGAGGAAGAACCAGGGTTTAATAAAGATTCCACACAGTTTTTACATACTGAGCATTTTATCTTAGTAGATCGAAATAAACACATTCGTGGAATCTATAACGGTACGCTTGAATTAGAAATGGATCGTATTATTGAAGATGTTCAAATGCTTTTAGAGGAGTAACTATCCGTCAATCGTATTCTCATCATGGCCTTCAAATAGAGGGTCGGCTTCTGGTTCTTTAGGCATGCTTTCATTTTCTTTAGCAGGAATAAGAAACAATGCTAAAAATCCGAGTACAAAGAAGACAATCAATGCTAATACTGAAGTTCTCATATTACCTGAAGTAGCTTCAACATATCCAAAAATCACCATACCAATTACAATTCCAATTTTTTCGGTGATGTCATAAAAGCTGAAAAATGAAGCCGTGTCTTTGGTTTCTGGAATATATTTAGAATAAGTAGAGCGAGATAGAGATTGAGTTCCACCCATTACAAATCCAACAAAACCTGCTAACAAATAGAAATTGATAGGATCATAGACGAAGAAATAAGCGTATGCACAGCATAAAGACCAAATAAACAAAGCTATTCCTAGAGTTTTAATATTACCAATTTTTTTAGACGCCCAACTAAATGTATAAGCACCAGGAATAGCAATAAACTGGATAAGAAGCACGGCAATAATTAACCCCGCATCATTGGCATTGTCTCCAACAAAAACTTCCTTTTTTGCAAATAATACAGCAATTAGCATTACTGTTTGAACGCCCATACTAAACAGAAAGAAAGAGTATAAGTAACGTTTTAAACGTTTTGTTGTCTTGATAAATCTTCCTACCTTTTTTAGTTCTCTAAAACCATCACCAAGTATTTTACCAGTAATTTTGTTTTTAGACTGCGAATTAGGTAAGACTTTATAAGTAAATTGACTAAACCCAATCCACCAAATACCTGTTAAAACGAAGGCGTACTCAGCAGGCATTGTTTCGGTTTGTATTAAAATTAAGCAAACAATTAATAGAATAGATGCTCCCGCATACCCCAAAGAAAAACCTTTAGCACTAAGTCGGTCATGGTCCTCTTTTTCTGCAACCTCTGGAAGGTAGGCGTTATAGAATACTAAACTATTCCAAAAACCAAGACTTGCAAAGAACAAGGATAGCATACTCCATTCCATCTTAGTAGGGTCGAAAAAGAATAAAGAAGCTGTTGCTAATGCTCCAAGATAGCAGAAGAATTGTAAGAAGCGTTTTTTGCTTCCACTATAGTCTGCTACTCCTGAAAGAATAGGAGAGAGTATACAAACCATTAAGAAAGATGCAGCAACAATATAAGAGTAGAGTACAGTATTTTTAATCTGACTCCCCCAAAACATTACTTCATCTCCATTTACCCCTAGGCCAACTTGCTTAGATGTAACGGTTTCATAAAAAATAGGAAAAATTGCTGTGGAAATAACTAGAGGGTACACAGAGTTGGCCCAATCGTAGAACGCCCAACCGTTCATTATTTTTTTATCTCCTTTTTTAATCATATAGCAATGTAGGTTTTAAACAAAAATGCTAAAAATAAAGCAGACCCGTTAAACTTATGCAATAAAAAATCCCATCTCGGTTAAACCAAGATGGGATTTTAAAACGTTTTATATCTGAATTACTGAATCAACTGGAAGGTTACTCTTCTGTTCTTAGCTTTCGCTAAGTCAGTTCCAGAAGCATCAGCTTTTCTAGTGTTTTTAGCATTTTCAGTTAATACTTTTGTATAGTTAATACCGTTTTCCATAAAGAATAATTTAACGGCCTCAACTCTTTCATCACCTAATGCTGTTAATGAAGGATCTTCATCTTCATTTTCATCAGTGTGAGCAGTAATCATAATTTTTGAACCGCGATTCTCTAACCACATTTTTAACATTACATCTAAGTGCTTTTGGCTGTTTTCTGAAATTTCAGTAGAACCATAAGCAAAATAGATTGAAGTGTTTTTAGCTACTACAGCAGGATCCATTCCTTCAATGCTAGACATTGGAGCAACCTCATAAATGAATTTAGTTTCTGGTTGTCTTGCATCAGCTTCACACTCACACATTGTTTCGTCATCAATTGCAACAACTGAAATATTATCAATGAAATAGTAAGCACTTACAACAGCAGCTCCAGAAAACGTTTTACTTTTCTTTAAACGTTGATTTTCTGTAGATCCATTAGAAGAGAAGTTTCCAATTGTTAAGAATTTTTCTCCACCTGCAGCTTTATAAACACCACAAACTTCATCCCAACCAAACTGTCCATTAAATACAGGATTGTCTTTGTGCATTACACTAGTTGAAGTCATAATGCTTTTTGCCTCACTAATATTGTATTGCTTTTTAGAGAAATTGATTCCAATATTGTTTGAAGCATATTTAGACGCCTCAGCCAAGTTTACATAAAACTTAACGCAATATTTTTGGTCTTTCTTCATTGTCATTTTCAACTTAGAAGAAATGTAGTTACGCGCTTCCTTGTCATTATAACTAAAAGCTCGAATTCCAACATAGTTTGAACCATCTTGAGGTTCTTCTACTCCTAAATTGTTGTTAGGTGTACCATACCCCTCTCTAACTTCTACCGAAAACATATCAGCCGACGCTTTTGTCGCTG
>CAKZON010000114.1 GCA_937136425.1 uncultured Crocinitomix sp. | reverse complement strand
CCATTACCGCTCAGGCCCCAGCGCTATACAACGTAGCGTACTACAACCAGACTGACGAATACGGTCCTGGCCTTACAACCATTAAGCGCTATCGCGTGAACGCAAAAGGGAGCGGCGAGTCAGTGATTATTGGATTCCGCATTGGGAATTGGCTAAAAAGCATGAGCTAATTGATTTTGAAATGGGCGTGAAGGTGACTGGAGCAGGTTTTCCGTTTTATACTGGAAAAGGAGCTAGGTTGCAACGTGCGTTAATCAATTTCTTTTTAGATGAGGCTAGAGATGCCGGTTATAAAGAAATTATACCACCATTTATGGTGAATGAGGACTCTGGATATGGAACAGGACAATTGCCAGATAAAGAGGGGCAAATGTACCAAGATGGTGAAGGAAAAGATGCATTGTATTTAATTCCAACAGCTGAAGTGCCTTTAACCAATATGTATAGAAATGTAATGATGAAGGAGGAGAACCTTCCTGTAAAACTTACTGGTTATACACCTTGCTTTAGAAGAGAGGCAGGATCTTATGGTAGTGATGTTCGTGGATTAAATAGATTGCACCAATTTGACAAGGTTGAATTAGTGCGCATTGAACATCCTAGTCAATCATATGCAGTGTTAGATCAAATGGTGGCTTATGTACAAGGTTTATTAACTAAATTAGGCTTACCTTATAGAACTTTAAGATTATGTGGTGGTGATTTAGGATTTACATCTGCTTTAACTTTTGATTTAGAAGTATATTCTGCAGCACAAGACAAATGGTTAGAAGTGAGCTCAATTTCAAATTTTGAAGCTTATCAATCTAATCGATTAAAATTAAGATTTAAAGGAGCAGATAAGAAAAAAACTTTGGCACATACGTTAAACGGAAGTGCTTTGGCTTTACCTCGTATTATGGCTGCCTTATTAGAGAATAATCAAACTGAGAATGGAATTACCATACCAAAAGTGCTAGTGCCTTACACTGGGTTTGAGACGATTTAATGTGATTAAAATGAAACAATTGAATAACGTAACTAAGTTTATATTTTTACTTATTGTATTACCAATAATAGCCACTTCCTGCGATCCTGCAAAGGAGTTTGAAACAGAGTTGAGTGATATTGAATTGCAATTGGCGCATGTAGATAGTTTAGAAAATTTATTTGATGGAATAGATTTTGATAGTCTTACCATAATGGTAGATCACGTGAAGGCGAACGAAGCTGAGATTAAAAATTTGTATACACCTGACACACTAAACGAAGAGTTTGGTAAATGGATGAATGACTGCAAATCGATTCGTAAAAGCTTAGGAAACGTTGGGAAAGATCAAGGAGTCTATGGAGATGAACTAAATGCAGTTAAACATCAGTTTCTAGATTTGAAGGACGATATTTCAAATGGTGTTTTGAAGAAAGATCAGGTAACTGAATATTTGTCGATTGAAAAGGCAGCTTTAGATAAAGTAAGTTTATCATTTGGATCTTTTTATAGCATGGTTTCAGCTGAGCGTTATCGTTATTATGTAGTGGTGCCTAAAGTAGATAGCTTTATAGAAGAATTGAAAGCAAATAATGACCAATTGGACTAAATATATCACCTTATGTATTTTTGGATTAATGCTTGCATTAATTCAGCCAGTCTATGGGCAACCTCGAGATAATGATACCAAATTAGCGGGACATTATTTTGGTAAGGGTCAATTTGAAAAAGCCGAGATTTATTATCAGAAGTCGTTTAAAAAATATGATTCTCAATTATATTTTGACCGTTATTTTCTATGCCTTTTTTATCAGGAAAAGTTTGTTGAGGCCGAAAAATTAGTGAAGAAAAGGATTAAGCGCGACCCGTATACAATTACCAATCAATTTAAATTGGCTGATGTCTATAAAGAAACAAATCGTGAAAATGAGGCAGATAAGATATATGATAATCTAATTCAAGAATTGCCTCCTATACAGACAAGAGTTGAAAATTTGGGTAAAACTTTTCAATCAAAGGGGATGTACGATTATGCCTTGCAAACATTTTTGAAAGGGCGTAAAATTTTGAAAAAGGGATATGGTTTTCAATTAGAGTTAGCTTCGCTTTATTCATTACTGAATCGTCCTTCTGATATGATTGAGGAGTATTTGAATTTATTAGATTATAGCCCCGTTTATGTTCGCACGGTTCAAACCTACCTTTCTCGTGTGGTTGATTTTGAAACGGACAAGGAACTTGTTGAAATGTTGAGAGAGGAGATCCTTTTAAAGGTTCAAAAAAATCCAGATCAAGAGGTTTACAACGAAATGTTTATTTGGTATTATTTGCAAAAAAAGGAATTTAATGGTGCAGTAATTCAGGCCAAAGCTTTAGATAAGAAAAAAGATGAAAGTGGTCGCCGTGTGTTGGAGATTGGAAATGTGTGCCAAGCAAATGGAGCATATCGTGAAGCAATGAAGGCTTATCAGTATGTAATTGATTTAGGAAGTAAATATCCTAATTACCATATTGCTGTTCAAAGTAAACTTGCGGCAGAGTTTGAAGAGCTAACACAACGCAAATCATTCACACAAGATGAAATTAAAACCGTTGCGGAAGATTTTGAAGCTGCCTTGCAAGATATGGGCAAAACTTCAAGAAGTTTAGGTGTAATGGAGCAGTTGGCGCGTATCTATGCTTTTCATTTAAATGATACGAAAAAAGCCATGGCCTTGGTAAATGAATGTTTAGAGCTGCCTGTGGGAAGGCAAGAAATTGCTCGTCTTAAAATTCTTAAAGGAGATATTCATGTAGTGTCTAACGATATTTGGGATGCCTCTTTACTTTATATGCAGGTTGAAAAAGCATTTAGTGAAGACGTAATAGGACATGAAGCCAAGTTTAAAAATGCAAAAGTGTTTTATTATGACGGTGAATTTGAATATGCTAAAGCACAGTTGGATGTTTTAAAAGCATCTACAAGTAAATTAATCGCTAATGATGCCATGCAATTATCATTGCTTTTGCAAGACAATTTGGGCATTGACACAACCACGGCTCCAGTGCAACTTTATGCTAATGCTGATTTGTTATTGACACAAAATAAATTTGATGAAGCCATTGCAATATTAGATAGTTTAGAAAGAGGTTATCCATTTCATAGTATGGTAGATGAAGTTCTTTTTAAAAAGGCAGAAATATATGAAGGTCAGCAAAATTGGTCAAAAGCCGTGGAGTTGTATACAGTTGTTGTAGAATCTTATTCACATGATATATTGGGAGATGATGCGACCATGCGTCTTGCAAGAATTTACGAAACAAGGTTAGATAATCGTGAAAAGGCAGCCGAGTATTATAAGAAAATTCTTTTTGATTTTAGTGGGAGTCTTTATACTGCTGAAGCTCGAGAAAAATATCGTAATATTGTAGCCGAGTTTAATTAAGCTGTTTCGAGTCGAAATAGTGTCCTCAATGAATTAATTATGTCAGAAAAAGAGATGCAAGTTATTTACAATGTTACCGTTTCGGTAGATGTTGATAAGAGTGAAGAGTGGCTAACTTATATGAAAGAAGTTCACATTCCGGATGTTATGAAATCAGGCTTTTTTTTAGAATCAAAAATTTCTAAAGTAATCGGGCATGAAGAAGGAGGGAAAACTTTTGCTATTCAATACCTCTGTGCAAACATGGCAACCTACGAAGAATATCAAGAAAAGGCTGCGCCTGCTTTGCAGAAAGACCATACTGAAAAGTTTGGAAAAAATACAGCAGCATTTAGAACCTTATTACACGTTCATCAGAGCTTTTAAGCATGACAGTTAAAGCTAAAAAACACCTAGGTCAACATTTTTTAAATGATAAAACGGTGTGTACTAGAATGACGAGTGCCATAGAAGGTACTGGATACGAATTCGAATCGGTTTTAGAGGTGGGACCCGGTATGGGAGCATTGACTGAGCCTTTGCTACAGTCAAGTGAATTTGAAACACATGTAATTGAAATAGACACCGAATCTGTAGTCTATCTTAAAGAGCACTTTCCAGCATTGGGTGATCGAATTTATGAAAAGGATTTTTTGCATTCAGACCTAACAACAATTATGGGGAATAAGCCCTTTGCTGTTGCGGGAAACTTTCCTTATAATATATCGACCCAAATTTTATTTAAAGTGTTGGATTATAAGGATCAAATTCCTTTGGTTGTTGGAATGTTTCAAAAGGAAGTTGCAGTGAGAATTGCTGAGCCTCCTGGATCAAAAAAGTATGGAATTACCAGCGTTTTATTGCAGGCATACTATGATATAGATTATCTTTTTACTGTGCCGCCTGATGTGTTTACTCCTCCGCCAAAAGTAGATTCAGGAATCATTATCTTAAAACGTAATGAAACAAAAAAACTAAACTGTGACGAAGTCTTGTTTAAACGAATTGTTAAAATGGCTTTTAACCAACGTCGTAAAACATTGCGGAATTCTTTAAAGGCAATGATTAATGAGCGTAATTTACCTTATCAAGACCACAGTGAAATGTTTGCAAGGCGACCTGAGTCGTTTTCGGTTGATGAATTTGTGACGCTTACAAATCTCTTTGAAAATGCCTAGCCCAATACTGTAGGTTGTTTGTAGCGATATTTTTATATCTTTGTTAGTAACCCTTTTATGTATTAATACCGTATATTAAGGTTAAATGATAAAACACTTCATCACTCTACTCCTACTAATTTTCAGCTTAAGCAGCAATGCGCAAGCGTGGAAAACTGTGCGTCATGAGGCGTACTTTGGATTAGGAGCTTCTAACTTTTTAGGTGATTTGGGTGGAGCGAAAGGCATTGGTACACATGGGATTAAGGATTTGAAAATTCGTATGACAAGACCAACTGTAATGGTTGGTTATAAATATATGCTTAACCAATACTTATCAGTAAAAGGAAGTTTAATTTGGGGACTATTGAATGGAGATGATGCAGTTACTAAAAATGAAATTAGAAATAATAGAAACTTAAGTTTTAGATCTAATATTGGAGAAGCAGCAGCATATATTGAGTATTTCCCTTATGGGGATAAAGTGTACCCTAGATATAAGTTAAAAGGTGTTCGAGGAAATAAAGCTTTTTCTTTGTCTCCATATTTGTTTACTGGAATTGGAGTAACATTATTTAACCCTAAAGCAAATTATAATGGAGATTGGGTTGCATTACAACCTTTAGCAACTGAAGGACAAGGTTTGGCTGGTCGACCAGAAAAATACAAGCGAGTTACAATGTCTTTTCCAATTGGAGCAGGTGTAAAGTATAGAATTAGTAAACAGTTGGCGTTAAGTTTTGAATTAAGTTTAAGGTATACTTTGACTGATTATATTGATGATGTTAGTACCTCATATTATTTGCCAGATGAAATTGAAGCAAATACAGGTGCAATTGCTGCAGAACTGTCTGATCGATCAATTAATCCTGCAATTAATGGTGTAATTGAATATGGTGATGGTAGAAATAATTATTTGCAAAGAGGCGACCCAAGATGGAATGACGCATATATGTTTGGAATCTTTTCCATTCATTACCGATTTGTTAAAGGACAAACATTTATCCCAAAATTCTAATTGAATATGCGTGCTTTATTTACCGCTCTGGTTTGCATACTATTGAGTTCTTCAGCGTTGGCTCAAGGATTTAAAACTTCGTCTGAAGTAGGTTTTTTCGGAGGTGGATCATATTATATTGGAGACCTAAATCCTAGAAAACATTTTGTTTATAGCAAACCGGCTTACGGTGGAATTTTTAGATATAATCTTTCAACAAGACATTCTCTTCGTTTTAATGTGACTTATGGAAATATTTATGGAGAAGATTCTGAAAGTTCTGATTCTTACCAAGTAGATAGAAATTTAAGCTTTAAAACGCAGGTGCTAGAATTTGCCTTTGGAGTCGAGCTGGATTTGTTCAAGTATCGTATCAACGATATGAAATATCCTATCAGTCCTTATTTCTTTTATCAGTTGGCCTATACAAGAATTAATCCTAAAGCAGAGTTGGACGGTACAGAATATGCATTACAGCCATTGGCTACCGAAGGACAAGGCTCAGGTCTCCCTGGTACCAAGAATAACCGTTATAAATTAAATCAATTCACAGTGCCATTAGGAATAGGTTTAAAATTTAACCTTAGAAAACGGGTAGCTATTTCAATAGAGTATGGTATACGTAAAACTTTTACAGATTATATAGATGACGTATCGGGTAATTATCTAGATGTAGATGCCGTTACTTCATTAAACGGCCCTTTAGCTGCCGAGTTTTCTGATAGAAGTTTGTCAGAAGGAAGTAAAGCTGGGTTGAACCGTGGAACTTCATTAAACAAAGACTGGTATTCGTTTTACGGTATTATGCTAACGTTTAAACCGTTTAAAAAGAATATTTGCGACATGCGCGGCTGGCGTTAGTATTATGCGTGGCTTCGCATACATAGTCTTATTTTTTCTAATCTCACTTTTAGGTAGTTCAATATTTGCTCAAGGAAAATCAGAGCACCGTTTGTTTTTTGAAGGACTCGGGAACGCCGGGTTTGGTTCTATAAATTATGAAAAACGCCTAGTAAAATTAGACCGCACTAAAAGTGAATTTGTTTTTAGAACAGGCTTGTCTGGTTTTCCTGGAGATGTGAATACAGGAACTACTTTATTGTTTCCAAACTCATTTAATTTTTTATACGGTAATGCGCATAAATTGGAGTTGGGCATTGGACAAACATTGAGTATTCGTTTAAAAGGAGCATTTTTTATTAGAACAGTCTTTAACTTAGGTTATCGTTTTCAAAAGTCAGATAAACGAATGTTTTACCGACTTACCTATACTCCGTTAATGTCTAATGTGTGGGATATTCAATTTCAACATTGGGGTGGTTTTTCAATTGGTTATCAATTTTTAAAAGAATGAGAAACTGGGCAGTTTTCATATCGATTATGTTTCTTTTTATTGCAGTTTCCTGCAGTAAAGACAAACATTTTGATGGGACTGATTACCTGATGGATGATTTTGAAGGAATAGCAACGACAGATGAATTGGTGGATGAAGCTGGTAAATGGTCCTTTTATCAAAATTCAAATGAATCCAATAGCATTTCTATTGATACAACTATTGTACATTCAGGAGAACAAAGTTTGAAATTTACAGCAGAACCATCAATTAATGGAGCATCTAAGAGTGATATTGCAAATAATGATCTCAGATTCAATGAAGGAGAAACAGTAGAGATTAGTGCTTGGTTTTATATAAATGGAACAGATAATTTGGATTATATATTCTTACTTGATTTGGAAGAGTCGGTGCCTATAGGAGCGGGGCCAGGATTAAGATTTGCTTTAGAAGGTTCTGAAGGGTTTTTAGTTGTGGAACGTAATAAATTTACAGAATCTACTTTAAGACAGGAGAGTGGGAGTGAGATTGCTTTTCCGCGAAATCAATGGGTGTATCTCCAAATTGAAATAAACTTGCAACGGAAAGAAAAAGGAACAGTTAAAGTTTGGCAGGATGGGGTTTTAATAATCGATTTTTCAGATGTTGAAACTATGCCAAAGGATAAATTATTCTATTTGCAAGGAACAAAAGGAATTTACAATTCATTACAGGTAGGAATAACAGCTAATTCAGATAAAAATTCTGCTATTCTTTATCTTGATGATGTTGAAATTAAACGAAATTAGTTCTTAGATTTTCCGCAATATTCCCATTTATAATGCGTTCATAGGTACAATGAGCATTATTATGAATAGGAAAAATTGTGGTGGGTTAATGCAAAGTGCCTTACTTATTTTGTTGGCAATTGCCTCAAGTCTATCTTGGGGACAAACTTATAAAGCAGCAACTGAAATTGGTGTGTTTGGAGGTGGTTCTTATTATATCGGTGATTTAAATACCAATAAACATTTTGTAAATAGTAAACCAGGTTTCGGGCTGGTTTATCGTAACAATCTTTCTACCCGACACTCATTAAGGGTAACAGCATTTTACGGTAATGTATATGCGAATGACTCTGAAGGGAAAACAGAGGCACAAATTAATCGGAACTTAAGCTTTAAATCAAGTGTTTTAGAATTGGCAGTGGGGTATGAACTGAATTTATTCAAATACTATATCAAGGATATGCGCGACCCAATAACGCCTTATTTCTTTTATCAGTTGGCTTATGCTCGTATCAATCCAATGACAGAGTTAAATGGAAATGACATTGCTTTGCAGCCATTAGGAACTGAAGGGCAGGGAACAAGTGCTTCTTCAAAAAAGAATTATTCGCTAAATCAATTTACCGTTCCTTTAGGGATTGGTGTTAAATTTAATTTGCGCAAAAGAGTCGCTATGTCATTTGAGTATGGTATTCGTAAAACCTTTACAGACTATTTAGATGATGTTTCTGGCGTTTATGCTGACACAGATGTGCTAAGAGCTGAAAATGGTCCGTTAGCAGCTGAATTAGCTAATAGAAGCCTTACTGAGACAGTGGGAATGAATCGCGGAAATTCTAATAACAAAGATTGGTATTCATTTTACGGTGTAATGTTGACATTTAAGCCTTTCAAAAAAGATGTCTGCGAGTTTAATCAGTCGTTTTAACGTCTCTTTTGATATTTTTCATGTCAAAATCAGAACCTATTTCGTAGTTTGCTCTCAAGGTTGAAAGCTGGAGGACTTGCAATCGTTGGTCAATTAATTTTATGAAAGTTTACTTTTTTAGCCGTAATAAGGACTAATCATTAGATAGACAACAACTCCTGTAATGGCAACGTAGAGCCAAATAGGGAAAGTGATTTTAGCCCACTTTCTGTGCGATACAACATTGCCTGCCCAACCTTTTAAGTAAGTCATCATAACCATTGGAATAACTGCAATACTCAGTAGGATGTGTGAAACCAGTATAACGTAGTAAATGGTAGCACTAATTCCAGATCCTCCATATGGAGTAGAATCTGAAGTGATGTGATATGCTATGTAGCCTACCAAAAACAATAGAGAACAGATGACAGCAAGTGTAATCAATTGTTCATGTCTTTTCTTGTTGCCCTTTTTAATTTGAATTACGGCAAGTACAAGAACAATAGCTGTAAAACCGTTTATTGCAGCATAAATTGGCGGAAGAAAACTTAAGTCTACCCCTTTTATTTTTACTCCAAACAAAGCAGCAACAGCGAGTGGAATAATAATGGATAAAGAAATAACTAATGGACGATACTTTTTTTCAAGTGTATCGTCAAATTCTGCTTGATCAATCGGTTGATTAGTTGCCATATTCAGTTTCAATTAATTTACGAATGTCTTTTTCTAATTGATCTACGCGTTCAGTGTCAGTACCTTCGTATAGGCCTCTAATATGACCTTCTCTATCAACTAATATGAAATGTTCTGAATGTAAAAAGCCTCCATCAGCTTCTTCGTCTTCCATGGCGTTTATCATATATCCATTTATTCCTAAATCGTGTACATATTCTTTTTCTCCATATAAAAAGTACCAGTTGTGCGTATCTAATTCTTTCTTTCTGATGTATGCATTGAGCTTTGGAATTGTGTCACGGCGAGGATCGATTGTGTGAGATAAGAAAACTAATTCATCAATATCTGCTGTGTTGCCTTGTAGGCGTTTCATTTGTGCAATCATTGCAGGACAAATAGATGGGCAACTCGTAAAAAAGAAATTAACTACGTGTACTTTTCCTGCAACGGTTTCATTTGAAAACATAGAGCTGTCCTGCGCGGTTAAAAAGAATTCTGGAACAGTATGGTAAATAGTGTCCATAACTTCTTTACCATCTTTCATTACTTTGCCAAAATCATGAAAGCCAATATATGGTAAACCCGATCCTACAGGTTCGGTTGATTCCGTTGTTTCTGATTCTGCATCACCGGCACAAGCAAAAAACAAAATTGGTAAGGATAAGAAAATGAGAATTTTTTTCATTGATTTGATATCTTAATTCGCTGCAAAAATAAGAAATATTAAGCGTATTAAGTAGAGCAAAAAGGGGTGTTCGTTGAATTTAATCTTGAGATTCTGCTACTTCTTCGGCAGCTTTGTTTCTGTCAAATTCTTCTTTCTTCAATAATTTGAGCATATCAAAGAAGTTACGGATGTGTGAATCTGTTTTAGCACCAGAGACACCACGTATGAATCCTTTTTCATCAATTAAGACAATACTGTTGGTATATGCCTTTAATCCAATTTCTCCATCTTTATTTGATGCCAAGTGATTAATAAACTTATCTCCGTAATAATTGAAATTATAGAAAGGAGTAACATCACCAGTTGCAAGCCACCATAATCCCGTGGTATCATACGGTATCATTTCATCCTTCAACTTTTGAGTCGGTTCAGCAATTGGGTTTCCATCAACATCCGTTAAGATAGAGAGCACTCTAACATTTCCGTAATTTTCCTGATTCTTTACAAGCTTTTCAAAAAAGATTTCATTGAAATGGTAAATGCTCATTCCACATTGAGACATGTCAGGACATTGGTTTTGAATTGTAGTTAATACAATGAACTTGCCGTCAATAGAGTCTTTAGTAATTGGTGTTCCGTCAAAAGCTGTTAGGTCAAATTCTGGTACATTATATGCTGTTGAATCAACTTTGTTACCATTAGAATCTAATTGATATTCATATCCAATATACGGAAGCTTTATAAAGTGATTGCTTACTGTTTTAGATATGAAGTAGATGATTGCACCTGGCCCCAACAGTACTAGCATAACAAGTATTACGCGTTTTGCTTTGGCCATATCAATGTCCCTTTAAGTTTGTGTAAAAATAAGTGAGTAGTAAACTATGCTTAATGCATGTTTAACCAACCATCTCCAATATATCTAGCCTCCATTACAACAATGAAGATAAGGTATAGGATGAAGATAATGTAAGGCACCAAAATCATATATTTCAATGTTTTTGATTCATCACCTAAGTGCATAAATATTAATACAATATAAGCTGCTTTAACAACAGTTAATAAGATGTATCCCCATTTGATGATTTCCCAAGTAACATCTCCAACAGCATCTTTTGGAAAAAATGCACCAACTAAAACTTCAACAGTAGTAATGATTGAAAGAATAGCTGTTACTTTCCAGATTTTCTTTCTTACTTTTTTACCTTCCTCTTCAGAGTGGTGTGCGTGTAGTGAATATTCTATAATGTCGTCTCTAACCATTTTCTTTTGTTTTAATCAATTCTTTAAATCAGTCTTAGAATGAAATTATACCAAATAATAGAAGGTGAATACAAATACCCAAACTAAATCGACAAAGTGCCAATAAAGACCTACTTTTTCAACCATTTCGTAGTGACCACGCTTGTGATATACACCACGAATAACGTTTCTTAAAACTAAACTATTGAACAATACTCCTGTAAATACGTGGAATCCGTGGAAACCTGTAATAAAGAAGAAGAAGTCAGCGTATAATGTAGGACCATAAGGATTATAGGATAGTGTTGCATTATCTACCCAAGTAGTAATGTCACCATCAGGACCAGCAATAAAAGTAGCCCACTCCCAAACTTGAGAACCTAAGAATATTAAACCACCAATAACGGTCCAAAGTAACCATTTAATTACGCCTCTTTTGTCCATTCGGTGTCCTGCTTCTACAGCTAATACCATAGTTACAGAAGAGACAATTAAAATAAATGTCATGAATGCTACGTATAGTAGCGGAAGCTCAGCATGGGTGAAGGGGAAGTGAAAAAACACACTCTCACCTGAGGGCCAAGCTGAAACTGACTCAATATTTGAAAATTTAGCATAGCCTAAAGCAGTTAATAAACCACCAAAAGTTAAACCATCTGAAACTAAGAAAAACCACATCATTAGTTTTCCGTAACTCACTCTAAACGGAGATTCTTTCCCATCCCAAGCTTTAGACTGATCGATTTCTTGCGTTGCTGCTGACATAAATCAAAAATTGTTTGTGCAAGTTTAATGAATAAAAATTAAAAAAGCATATAAATAAAGCCACAATATGCCTAAAAAATGCCAATAAGTTGAACCAAGGGTTATACCTAAATAATCCGATTCGGAATATCTTAATTGTAACCCCTTGATAAACATTACTAATAGCGCGATAATTCCACCAATCCAATGTAAAAGATGGATACCGCTGAAAGCATATATATATGAACTTGCTGTGTTACCTTGTTTCATTAATTGATCAACATGTAAGGCTGATAATTGAGAACCGTTTCGGTAAAATGTACGATTTTCATACTCTAATTCATCTCCTGCATAAAAAATAACGAAATCTTCGCCATACTTTCCCTTCATGATGAAATCTCCCCTGTCATTGACAATGTTCTCGGCAAATCTATCGAGTCTTTCATGTTGGCTGGCAGATAAAAGCACGCCTTCAATCATGAATTGGCCATTTACATATGTCATTAATTTCCCTCTGTAAGATATTGAGAACTTAGCCCCGTAATCATTAAGCGAATAAACGTGCCCTTCAGTATCGTATCCATCCATTAAAGCAGAGGAGAAGCTTTTCATCTCGCTCATTAATTCAGGTGACATTACTTCGCCTTTATAGTAAAACTCGGCGTTGTTATAGCTAATTTCTTTACCTTCATATGAAAGGGCGTAGTATTTACCGTATCTTCCTCGTGTGTTCATGATGTTGGAAGATAAAGCGTTACCATTTTTATAAAGTTCTCCCCAACCAACAAATTGATAAATTCCAAAGATGATTCCAAAGAAAAAGGCTAAACCAAGGCTGATTTTAACCATTCCTTGTTTGCCTTGCTTTACCGCTTTTTGAGCTATAAATAAGCAAATACTGCTTATAACAATTGCAATTGTGGAGATGTTAAAAGCAGTTGGCATTTTAATGGTTACCCAAAAAGTTCCGCCTTGCGAAACAACATAGCCACTTGTTAACCCTGCAAAAATCATGATTACCGCAAAAATGAAAATCCACATGAGATTTTTCTTCATTTTTTTGTTTAGTTCAGGACTAATTTGATTCCCGTTATCGTAAGTTGTCACAGTCGTTAGAATTTATTAAAAACGTACAAAAATTGTATGATTGGCAAATAAATGAATGAAGCAAACATGAGACTTTTAGCCGACTTATCATCTAAGTTTAAGTAGAGTTTGTAGGCATATAAAAAGAACCATGCACCAGCAATTGTTCCTATTACAAGTGTTACATCTCCCGTTAAATCAAGCACCCATGGAATTAAACTCACAGGCACCATAAATAAGGTGTAAATTAAAATGTGAAATGCTGAGCGTTTTGATTTTCTTGTTTTACTTGGGAGTAAAGAAAAGCCTCCTTTGGCATAATCCTCATCTAAAACCCATGCAATTGCCCAAAAATGTGGAAACTGCCAAATGAACTGAATGAAAAACATCATTCCTGCTATCATTCCGGCCTTGTCACTAAATGTGCCTGTATAAGCAATAACTCCTAACATTGGAGGAATTGCGCCAGGAAAAGCTCCAACAAATACAGCCCATGGCGAAATACGTTTCATAGGTGTATAAATCAAAACATACAGCACTAAAGCTAATATTCCTAAAACACCTGCGAAATAATTAATTTGAAAAAGTAAGAATGCACCAATAATAGCTGAAAGTGAAGAGACAATTACCGCCTCGTTAACCGACATACGCCCTGTTGGTAAAGGACGGTTAGAAGTCCGCGACATTTTTTTGTCTAAATCGCGCTCAATTACTTGATTAAATCCGTTAGATGCACCTGTAATTAAGAAACCACCTAAAATCAACAGCCAAAAGTCAACCCCAAATCCACCACCGACAAATAGATAGCCTGAAATGGCAGATAAAACCACTAAAAATGCTAAGCGCAATTTTAATAAAAGAGCGTAATCTTTCATTTTTGAGGGTGTTCGAGTTTTCTCTATAGCGGATTCTTCTGCAACCATTCTTGTCTGGTAATTTGGCTGCAAATTTAATAAAATTCAATTATAATTCAGTGAATTTTAATTAGAATGATTCTAAAAGAGTTGCTTATTCTACGAACAGATCAAAAATCCGTATAACTATTCCAAATTCTCGAACGAAGCCCAAACAAAATAGCATGATTGTGTTGCGTGCCTGTCTCTGATATTTCCATTCTCCAATTATAAGTTAAATTGGCATAGAGATTTATTTTAGGAAGAATTGGAATTTCAGCAATAAAAGTTTCGTTCAAAACATTTTTCCGATAACCTTGCATTACTAAATGATCATATTTCCCTTCACGGTTGCTGTAGGATACAAATATATTTTGTCCATAACTAACGTCAGAACTGTCAACACCATATGCCGTATAGGTTAATTTATTGGTATACCGAATTTTTTTAGGTTGGTAAGAAACAATATTTAATACTTCAAAAAAATTGGCGCCAACAGGATGCGTTACAGAGGCATTGAGGTT
Source organism: uncultured Crocinitomix sp. (assembly GCA_937136425.1). Classification (GTDB taxonomy): domain Bacteria; phylum Bacteroidota; class Bacteroidia; order Flavobacteriales_D; family Crocinitomicaceae; genus Crocinitomix. The sequence continues at coordinate 70,430 of CAKZON010000114.1, read as the reverse complement.
ACCATAACTTTGTCCAGAGTGTTTGTGAGAGAAAGTGAACGGGCGCACCATATTAAATTCTGTTTGGAAATAAAGGTTGTCGTAATCTAAAAAATCGCGTGATTTATACCCTAACTGAAAACCATATTTATTAGCCCACCAACGAGAACGTGCTCGTAGTTCTCTCAGTAAAAAATCATCAAATATTATTTGAGTGTAAACAGAGTGGTTTTCGTCAAACTTGTAGCTTAAATTAGCACCTAAAAGCACATTGTCTGCAGATCCATTTCCATATTCAACTGGGCGATAAAACACAATTGGATTAATGTAATTCGGATCAAATCCTCTGTTGATTAAGGTGTCATTCGCTTGCCAAATAACTGTTTCAAATACACTTAAATTAAAAGATTTAGTGATATTCCAGCTAATATAATGCATGGCTGCAAATTTCCTTTTATCTAAGCTTTTGTCTGATGGATCAATTGTGTTGTCTTTCCATATCTGATAGAGATTGACATATTTTACGTTAGCAAAGGTTGTTTCAATTTTGAAAAATGGATTTGCCATGGCGTTATCAGAAAGTATCAAGGATCGATAACCTTCTCCAAAGCTGTTTTTGCCTTGTCCGCCAATAAAAGTAAAAAAACGATTGGGGCGATATGCTAATAATAATTCGCTTTGTAAGAATCCATTTTCAAATATGGCTCGACTTGCGCCTGGGTCATAATTAACGCTTTGGTAAATAGAGTCGCGGACAAAACCACCTTTAGTGGCGTATGGAAGGAGTTTTCCTGAAATTAAGAATTTCCCAGCTGTAAAATCAATCGCGGCACCTAAACCGGTTGTCAATTGTAAGTCAATTCCTTGTTGGTTTTGAGCATTTAAACCTGTGCCTAATGCAATTAATGGATATACTTTGAATGAATATGGACGATTTCCAGTTTCTTTGTTTGCATTAGTTAGGTTGAGATAGCCACGGTCTGTTTTTGAATGCTCTCCTTTTTGAGAATAAACAGAAGATTCTAAAACGGGGAATATAGAGCTGTGGTTTCGTTTGTCTAATTTAAAATAGGGGACAGATTTTTCAAGACGGTGCCGATAATGCATATTCTTGAATTCAAGTTGACCATGAGCACTAATGCTCAACATAAAAAGCAATATGAGTATATATTTAACTACCTGCATTGTTTTTTTTCTTGGCGCCTATAAATACTATTAGCGTAAATAACATGGCAATTCCGAAACTAATGAAAAAGCTATAATTAGGATTTTCAAATTGAATGAAAAAGGCCTGAGCAATCATTACTAAACTGAAAATGTAAATAATAATTACCGTTTTTTTATGCCCCATTTTACGGTCTTGTAATTTGTGATGTAGGTGGTTTCTATCTGCACTTAGTGGAGATTTTCCCTTTAAGGTTCTAATAATGAATACACGTAATGTGTCAAGTAATGGGTAAGCTAAGATTGACATAGCTAATACCGGGGTTGAAACATTTTGATATCCTAATGCGGTTAGTTTTTCAGTTGGAGATTCAATGAGTTGAATGGCTAAAACACTGATAACAGCGCCAATGATTAGAGATCCTGAATCTCCCATAAATATGCGGGCAGGATTAAAGTTGAATACTAAAAAACCAAGCAATGCGCCTGACATTGAGAATGAAATCAGAGCCCAATGGATGTCTCCTATAAATGCAAACCATAACCCAAAAGCAATGGTTGAAATTAAACCAACTCCAGAAGCTAATCCGTCAACACCATCAATAAGGTTGATTGAATTAACGATTACAATATAAATGAAGATCGATAATAATATACTGGCATAATCAGGTAAAATGATATCCATTCCAAGTAAACCATGAAAACTACTAATTTTAATTCCTCCCATTACAACTAGAATAAATCCAACCATAACATGCGCAATTAACTTTTTCATTGGAGACATACCTATAATGTCATCTTTAACTCCAACAAAGAATAGCAAGATTAAACTTGCCATTAAGAACATGAACTGACTCATACCTTCAATTACACTTGGTTCATGAACAGGAAGCCATAAAAAAGTTGAGAAAATAAAAGCACTAAAAATAATTACTCCTCCAATTGTCGGAATGCTAATAGCATGTTTTTTACGTGCTTCTAGCGGTTCGTCAACTAAATGTTTGAGTTTCGCCACTTTGATCAATGACGGAGTTGCAAGCAGCACAACACTGAAAGCAGTAATAAAAGCTAATACTAAATGGTAGTCTTTCATCCGTTAATAATCAAGGTATTTATTCTTTAACCGTGTTCTAACTCCAATATACGCGTAATTCGTAAGAGGGTTATTGTCTGCATCTAAATCACTTCGTGTCAATAATCCAAAAAAGGCTTGGAAATTATTCGATTTATTAAACCTATACCCCATTTCAAATTGGTTGTACGCTATGTAGTCTAATCGATTTGGAGTTGCTGGTGTGCCGTTATATAACGGTTGTAAAATATTATTGCCAATTGCAGTTGAGTCGTTTTGGATACGCTGCGAATAGTTGATTCGGTTACTGAAAAAGAAACGATTGTGCTGATATGTAAAGTGAATGATTAGTTCGTTGAATCCATTAACGTATGGATGTGCCAATGGCAAGTTGTAGTGCGAATAATTATATCGTTTGTCTGTAGAGAGGTATGTGTTGAGCTCGGCATGGTTAAATTCTACACCACCGTCAAGTTTATGACCACCTAAATTATAGAATTTATAACCTAACTGAAAAGCGCCCAATGTTCCTGCGTCAATTACTGCCTGCCCATACAAACGATTATTGCCAAAATTGATTGAAGCATTAAAACCTAATATGGAATTAAAACCACTATTGTCGAATTGTTTTGTTCGCGGAGTAGTGAACATAATTGGACTAAGATAAGCGTAGTCTGGTTTGTGCGAACCTAAAGAGTCAACATTGCGCCAAAGTTTACCTTCAAAAATTCCAACTTGAATATTTTTAGATAAGGAAATGTCTAAATAATGGTAGGTGCCAATTTTCTTTTCATATGTGGCCTCTGGTGTAGTAAATACATGCAAACGATACAAATTTTGATGCAGAGCATATATAACATTGTATTGAATGCGACCTTTAAGGAAGTTGGCTTCAATTTTTGCGAAAGGATAATTTGCTGTAAAATCTGACAAGAGAAGAGAGCGGTATCCATTCCCAATAAAATGGTTTCCATTTCCTACTTGAAAATTAACAAATTCGCTAGGTACATAAGAGATGTTTCCTTGGGCAAATGCAAAATCGTAACCTGTTGTTTTGAACACCTTCGTTCTTGCGTAACCTGGTACAACAGCGTTATTTTGAATGTAGTTAGTGTTTATGCTGTTGGGGAAAAACTCTCCATGAGCATCAACATAATCGTTCATGTATCCAGGTAATAAGGCCTGGTTTTCATAAAATGAGGTGGTGAAACCAACTTTGTTTAAAAAACGCCCTTGAACGCGAATCCCTCTGGTATTCCAATAAAGCCTCTCCAACGAATCAGCTGATAAATCTCCGCCCAATTCCAAATCAAGTATGGGGTCAATGCTACACCAAAAACCAGGTCCTTTAAAAATAATTAGGTTTTCTTTAAACAGTTTTTGTGTTACCCAATAGTATTGTTTGTCCGGTATTGCAAAAATAGAGTCGCGATTGGTGCGTGTGTCTAATATTGGGCGTAAGCTGACATGTTGATTGTAATAAGAACTGTCGTTTTTTGCATGAATTAATAGACGTTCAGCCTCTGTTTGGTAATAGTTATTGTTGGGTAAATAATTTTGCGCAATACCAGTAATTGCTGTGAGCAAGAGTAGGAGTGTGGTATTTAATAAATTGCGCATTACCGTTAGAAGGTACGTGTTTAGATCAATTTAGTTTCAAAAATGAGATGCAGAATTAATTGTTTAGCACGCCATCATGCAAAGCTTGCTCGTAAGTGTTTTGAATACCAGCGTTTAAATCAATATTGTGTTTCCATCCTTTGTCATGAATGAAAGAAACATCCATTAATTTTCGTGGAGTGCCATCAGGTTTCGTTAAATCAAATTTTAATTCACCTTTATAATCCACAATTGATTTTACTTTTAAAGCCAAATCCTTAATCGAGATATCCTCTCCAGTACCAATATTTACAAATTGTTTTTCATTATATGTTTCCATAAGGAAATAGCAGGCCTCTGCAAGGTCATCAACATGTAAAAACTCTCTCTTCGGGTTTCCTGTGCCCCATATTTCTACATGAGGTTCGCCATTAACTTTGGCTTGATGAAATTTCTTGATTAATGCAGGTAAAACGTGCGAGTTTTTGAGGTGGTAATTGTCATTTGGGCCATATAGATTGGTGGGCATAGCAGAAATGAAATTATCTCCATACTGATCGCGATAAGTTTCGCAAAGTTTAATCCCGGTAATTTTGGCAATGGCATAAGGTTCGTTAGTTTCTTCTAAGGCTCCTGTTAAAAGATAATCTTCTTTTAAAGGTTGGGGAGCCATTTTTGGGTAGATACAAGAAGATCCTAAAAAAAGTAATTTCTCAACTTTAAAATGATGCGCGGCCTGAATAATATTAGCTGTGATCATGAGGTTGTCGTATAAAAACTCACCTCTATAGCTATTGTTAGCTAAGATACCACCCACTTTTGCAGCTGCTAAAAACACAAATTCAGGTTTCTCCGTTTCAAAAAAATGATGCACGGCTGCTTGATTGCGTAAATCTAGTTCTTTAGAGCTTTTGCATATCAGGTTAGAATAACCTTTTTTCTGCAATAATCTTAATATAGCAGATCCAACCATTCCGTTATGACCTGCAATGTAAATTTTTGATGCTTTATCCACGCTTGCTATTCGTTTTGATGATATATTTTATGACCTCCATCCATGAGGTATTTGTCGCGTTTAAATAAGGCTACGTCTGCCTCAACCATTTCTTTTACAAGCTCGTCAAAAGAGTAGGTTGTTTTCCATCCCAACTCTGTGTTGGCTTTAGTTGGATCTCCCAATAAAAGATCAACTTCAGTTGGACGGAAGTATTTTTCATCAACTTCAACCAAAACTTCATTCGTAGCTTTGTTATATCCTTTTTCGTTAATTCCTTCACCTTCCCAGCGCATTTCTATTCCAACGTGGTTAAATGATTTTTCAACAAACTCTTTTACAGGATGCGTTTCGCCTGTTGCTAACACATAGTCATCTGCTTTGTCCTGTTGCATCATTTGCCACATACCGTATACATAGTCCTTTGCATGTCCCCAATCACGTTGAGCATCTAGATTACCTAAGTATAATTTTTCCTGAAGTCCTAAGCTAATTTTGGCTACAGCTCTGGTTATTTTACGCGTAACAAAGGTTTCTCCTCTGTAAGGGCTTTCGTGGTTGAAAAGGATTCCGTTACAAGCATAAATGCCGTATGCTTCTCTATAGTTTTTAATAATCCAAAATGCATATAGTTTTGCAACTGCATAAGGGCTTCTTGGATAAAAGGGGGTTGTTTCACTTTGCGGTGTTTCAACTACTTTTCCATACAGTTCGGATGTAGAAGCTTGGTATAGCTTTACATCTTTTTCCATTTTTAAAATACGGATTGCTTCTAAAAGTCTTAATGTTCCTAAGGCATCTGTGTTTGCAGTGTACTCAGGCGTGTCAAAAGAAACTTTTACATGAGACATTGCTGCTAAATTGTAGATTTCATCCGGTTCAATTTCCTGAACTAACCGAATAAGATTGGTAGCGTCAGTTAGATCACCATAGTGTAAGAATAAACGAACTCCAGACTCATGTTTGTCTTGGTATAAATGATCAATCCTATCCGTGTTGAATAAGGATGATCTTCGCTTAATTCCATGAACAATATATCCTTTTGATAATAGAAGTTCAGCCAGATACGCTCCATCCTGGCCTGTTATTCCCGTTATTAATGCTACTTTGCTCATATGATATTCAAATGTTTAATTCTTTGTTTTTTGCAATAAAAAAAGGATTGTACAAATCTTCTTTATTGTATTTTAAAGGTTCAAAGTTAGTAAAATCGAGTACTTCACCACCAACGGACTCGTAAATTGCCTGCCCTGCTGCAATATCCCATTCCATGGTTGGAGCAAGTCTTGGGTAAAAGTCTGCTTTGCCCAGTGTTAGGTCAATAAACTTTAATGCGCTTCCTTTTTTTATGAATTGAGGCATGCCATGTTTTTCTGTAATTGCATCAATTACTTGCTGTGCTTTATTTGAAAAATGCGACCGAGAATACGCAATTGTTTTTTGAGTATTGATACTTAGTTGAGGAACTTTGTAATCATCAACTAAAAAATCAGTCGTTTGGTAATTAAAATAGTAAGCACCAATTTCTTTGCCACCTAATAAAATGGTTTGTTCAATAGGCGCAGCAATAAGACCGAAAATAGGATTGCCATTTTTTACTAAGGCAATGCAAATGCAAAACTCACCATTTTTTGCAATAAACTCTTTTGTTCCGTCAAGTGGATCTATAATCCAAATATATTCTTGTTTTTGTCTTTCAGTATAACTAGCCGCTTCTTCTTCTTCAGAGATAATCTGAATATTAGTTTTGCTAAGATGTTTAGAAATTATCTGACTAGATGTTTTATCAGCCACCGTAACTGGAGATTGGTCTGCTTTTAAGTCAACTTCAAATCCAGTGTCATAAATTTTAAGGATAGCTTCAGATGCTTCTTTGGCTGCAGTAACGGCTGCCTTTATCCAGTCAATTTGGATGTTTTTTTTCTTCATGATAGTTCCTTGTATTTTTCAATCAAGTTATCGTATAATGAGCTTGCTCCAATTCTAAATAAGGTTGGGTTTAGCCAATCATTTCCAAGTGTGCTTTTTATTATTAAGTGAAGGAGGGCAGCATCTTCAAATGTGCGAATTCCACCAGAGGGTTTAATGCCTACTCGGCGCCCAGTTTTTTTATAATAGTCCGAAATAACCAAACACATTTCATATACCGCTTCAGGAGTTGACCCTATAGGAATTTTACCTGTTGACGTTTTAATAAAATCTGCGCCTGCATTGCAAGCAACTTTACTTGCTTTTTTTACATTTTCAGCTGTTTTTAACGCGCCAGTTTCTAATATGACTTTTAAGTGTTTTCCTTTAAGTGCAGCTTTAACTTTTTTTATTTCGGTAGTTATTTTATTGTAGTTGTTTTCAAAATAATCGGTATGATTCAAAACAATATCGAGTTCCTGTGCGCCCGATTTCTCTATGGTTTCAGCGTCAATAATTTTTTCTTCTGTTGTACTTAGCCCAGACGGAAACCCCATTCCAACCACAACTGTTTGCATAGGTGGGGTAAGGTTTTCTTGAACTAAATTTCCAAAACGGGCGTAGCTACATATTGCAGCTGGATGTGTGCCCTTAAATCCTTTATTTGCTTTTTTTACTAGTTCTAAAACACTTTCTTTGGTGTCAGATTCACTTAAAGTTGTTAAATCAATATAAGAGATTAACTCAAGTACAAGTTCTTTCTTAGCGATTATTGGTTGTTTTAATATTTTAGATAATAATATCATATAAGTGTATCAAATTAATCATTCCAGCAATCTGCAATTGAAGTTTTACAAAATTAAGCCTTGCCTTTTAAAATAACGAATTCCTATTGTTATTTCTTGTAGCCGACAAAATAGTTTTGATTCTTTTGTAGGATTGAAGGCATAAAAAATCCGTCCTGATAGATTTCAAGACGGATTTATATAAAATTTGTGTTTTTTATCCTATTTTAAAGTGGATTGGAAGAGTGAAGTTAGAGCTTACTGGTTTGCCATTTTTTTCTCCAGGAACCCATTTGGGCATTTTTTTAACTACGCGTTTGGCTTCAGCATCCAAAGCATCAGAGATTCCTTTACGAATCGAAACTTTTTCAATATTCCCTTTTTTGTTTACTACAAATCCCACATAAACTTTTCCTTGTTCACCCATCTCGCTAGCCAGTTCTGGGTAGCTTATGTTGTCAACAATCCATTGATTCATTGCTGCATATCCGCCAGGAAAGGTTGGTTCAATGTCCACATTGTTGTAAATTATTTCTGGTTCTGGAGACATTGGTGAAGGATCAATAGGTGCTTCCTCTTGAATTATTTCAATAATAGACAAATCAAGATCTTCTACTTCTATTTCATCTGGAACGATTACTGGTTCCTCAATTTGAATTGGTGGTGGAGGGGGAGTCTCTTCTTCTACTGGTTCCACCAGTGGCGGGTCGAAGAAGCATGAAATTATATCTGACTCTTCTTGAATGATTGGTGCTTCATCTATTGCTTCATATTCGGTGTGTTCAAATGCCATACCAACAACGGCGCAAACCATAACGAGTCCCATGAGGCGAAAGCTCAAAGTTTTCTTTTCTAAGTTTGCTTCTTTTGATTTTTTTAGTTCCATATTTTTGAATTTTGGTTAAGTGCCTTAAGAGATTGCGAAGTCTCTTAGGTGTTAGAATTATCGTTTGATAATCATAATTCGTAAACACCAAGAATTATACCAAAATTCAATTTTAAAACATGTGAAGTTGCTTATGGAGAGCAGTTTAGTTGTGTTGTTGTGGTGTTCTAGTAGGTTAGGGCGAAATGTTATTCCATAAAAAAACCGTCCTAATAAAAATTAGAACGGTTTTATATAATTTTTTGTTTTTTATCCTAGTCTAAAGTGAATAGGGAGTGTAAAGTTTACGCTTACAGGTTTTCCAGCTTGCTCACCAGGAACCCATTTAGGCATCTTTTTAACAACTCTTTTCGCTTCAGCATCCAATGCATCTGAAATTCCTTTACGGATAGATACTTTTTCAATGCTTCCTTTACTGTTAACAACGAATTTAACATAAACAATACCTTGTTCACCCATTTCACGAGCTAATTCAGGATATTCTACATTGTCAACAATCCATTGGTTCATAGCAGCAGGTCCACCAGGGAAACTTGGATCAACTTCAACAAAGTCAAATACCTTTTCCGCAACTGGTGCAGGCGGCTCTTCATCCGGAACTTCATCAACAACATCATCCACTACAGATAAATCCACATCTTCCACTTCTTCTTCATCATCAACAACCTCAATTTCTTCAATGATTGGCGGTGGTGGTGGTGCTTCTTCTTCTGGTGGTGGTGGCTCTTCTTCTTCAGGTATATCGAAGATTAAATCATCATCCATTGTGTTTTCTTGCACAATGTTGTTGCCTTCCAAGGCTGTAAACCCAGTGTACTCAAAAGCCATTCCGACAATTGCACAGATCATAACAAGACCTACAAGTCGAAAACCGTTCTTTTTGTTCTCTAAGTTTGCTTCTTTTGATTTTTTTAGTTCCATTTTCAAAATTTTGAACAACGCTAAATTACAAAAATCTGTATTAAGAGCGCTTTAAATTTATGTTAATTTTCTACCAGTCAAACTGTACATGATTACACCAAAAATTGTACCAAAACTATTCATTACAATATCAGCTACATCAAAATACCGCCGAAAGATAAAATTCCCCTGTATTAGTTCTATGGCATATCCAATCAATATACCAACCAATATCACTACTCCGTACAACTGTAAATTTGAAAGGTTCAGTTTTTTTTTGATTTTTTTTTCAAATGTTAAAAAACCGAATAAAAATAGGATGCTCAAGATGAAATACATGCCGAAATGTACGGCGGAGTCTATCGAGATCCAATCAAATTTAATGCTTGGAAGCTGATCTCCGGGAACTAGGCTCAAAACCATAATGATTAAAAGCCAAATTATCCAAGGGATATGGTAAAGAAACCTCTTAACCAATTAATGCCTCGTAATCACTTGCAGACATTAAAGCATCAATTTCTGACTGATCAGAAATAGCAACTTTAATCATCCACCCTTCACCGTAAGGATCCGTATTAACAACTTCTGGATTAGATTCTAATTCTTCATTAAACGAAGTGATTTCTCCGCTAATTGGCATAAATAAATCTGAAACTGTTTTTACTGCTTCGATTGATCCAAAAACTTCTTCTTTATCTAAAGTGTCTCCTTCTGTTTCAACTTCAACGTATACAATATCACCTAGTTCACTCTGTGCAAAGTCTGTTACTCCAATAGTAGCAGTATCGCCTTCAACTTTAACCCATTCGTGGTCTTTAGTGTATTTTAAATCCGCTGGTACATTCATGTTCTTAATTCTTTAAAAAGTGTATCACAAATTTAGAATAATATTGTAATAATTAATAGGCTTGTTAAAACTTTGGTGATTTTTGGTTATAAAGTTATTTTAACCGAATAAAAAAAATGACCCAAATCAATTAATTATTTGTTGTTTGTACGGATCAAAACAAAAAAAAATCTAATTTTTGTAACATGGTAACATCAGATCAACTCAAGGATTTCGAAAGACGTGTAAATGAATTATACGGATACCTCAAAATAGAGGATAAACTTATTGATGTTCGTGAGGATGAACTAAAGTCTCAAGATCCTACTTTTTGGGATGATCCAAAGGCAGCTGAGTTGGTTTTAAAGAAAATGCGGAATAAAAAATTCTGGATTACTGCGCACGAAGAGGTTAAAACTGAGTTGGAAGATTTAAAAGTCTTAATCGAGTTTTATGAAATGGATGAGGTGGAGGAAGAAGAGGTGATGAAGCACTATCATACTTCATTGAACCGTTTGGAAGAGTTGGAATTGAAAAACATGCTTAAAGCGGAAGAGGATAATTTTAAAGCCGTGCTTCAAATTACAGCTGGTGCCGGTGGTACTGAAAGTTGTGATTGGGCATCTATGTTAATGCGGATGTATATCATGTGGGGAGAAAGAAATGGAATGAAAATTAAAGAGCTAAATTATCAGGCTGGAGATGTTGCAGGAATTAAAACTGTGACGCTTGAGTTTGATGGTGATTTTGCTTTTGGTTATTTAAAAGGGGAAAATGGTGTTCACCGCCTAGTTCGAATTTCACCGTTCGATTCTAATGCGAAACGTCATACATCATTTGCCTCCGTTTATGTCTATCCTTTGGTAGATGATTCTATTGAGATTCACGTTAATCCAGCTGATATTACCTATGAAACTTTCCGTGCAGGTGGCGCAGGAGGACAAAATGTAAATAAGGTAGAAACTGCTGTGCGTTTGCGTCATGCCCCATCTGGAATAATTATTGAGAATTCAGAATCGCGATCGCAATTGGCGAATAAAGAAAAAGCTATGCAATTGTTAAAATCACAATTGTATGAGTTAGAATTGCGTAAACGAATGGAGAAGCAAAATGCCATTGAAGCTGGGAAAAAGAAAATAGAATGGGGTTCTCAAATTCGAAATTACGTTATGCAGCCTTATAAACTTGTTAAAGATGTGAGAACAGGCTATGAAACTTCAAATGTAGATGGGGTAATGAATGGTGAAATTGATGAGTTCTTAAAGGCATTTTTAATGAGTAATTCTTAAAATTACCAACCTTATTTGTTGTTCTTGCGTGTTAGGGGTATAATCTTATTTACCCAATACTATGCGCAAAATTAACTTACTAATCTTTTTATGTTTTACTTTTCAATCTTCATATTCCCAAGTTTGGGTTGATAATGGTGCAAGTTGGCACCAAGAGTTTTGGGGGCCACTAATGTCTGGATATGTTGAAACAAATTATGACAGAGATACTTTAATTGATGGTGTTTCTTGCCAAGTGATCGAGAGTACTCTTTATAAGTTTTTTGATGGAGGTGATTTTGCTGGAGAAATGAAGTATCCATTGGAGATTACTTATGTATCTGGAGATACAGTGTTTTACAGAAATAATGATGAGTTTTTTGTTCTATTTGATTTTGGAGCAGAGGTTGGTGATACTTGGGTGATTTCGGATGTACCATCTGACGAGTTTATGGACTGTGATGAATTGTCAGTTATTCAAGTAATGGATACTGGAGTGATGGATATTGCAGGAGAGTCCTATCGTTATCTGGATTTAGAGCCAACACCAAACTCTCCGTTTGGTTTTAAAGGAAGATATGTAGAGCGATTTGGTTTAGTATCTACAGGTTTAGAGCGATTTAGACATTTGTTTCCGCAAGAATATGGTTGCGAAGGGATTCCAGATGACTTGCCAACTGAATTTGGTTATTTTGGATTCTTGTGTTTTGAAGATGATTCCTTTTCCCTTTATAATCCAACAAGTAATTCTTGTACTAAGGTGGTAGGGCTACCCGAAAACACCCAATTAAGTCAGGTTGCTTGTTACCCTAATCCAGCATCTACGTCACTGGATGTAACCGCAAGTCAAGAAATAGACTTAGTGACTGTTTATTCTTATACTGGTGAATCTGTTATGCTTGTTGATGCAGATGACTATGCTGTTCGAATGGATGTTTCAACTTTATCGTCAGGTATTTATTTCTTTGAAATTCGTTTACAAAATGGAGGCGTTGAAAAGGTAAAGGTTGTTTTGAATTAGACTTTTTATTCTTTTTAGATTACTTAACCGTTTTAAATAAGCTTTTATTCTAAAGGCATGATTCTTGCAGATTTTTGTTGAATCGCAAAAAATAGAATTATGAAAAAAGGATTACAAATTATGGCTGTATTTGCAGCTTTTTTATTCGTGTGCTGTGAAAAGGACGGCTTAAATTATACAGAAAGAAAAATTGTTGGATCTTGGGATTATACCAAGGTGAAGTATACTAGGTCTTGGTCTGTTTCTGCGTCAGACCTAACATCAGATTATGAAACAATACAACTGGATTTTAATGCAGATTTTTCGGCTAATTATTTTAATTCAGCAACAGGAGAAACAGGAACTGGACTTTGGGAGTTAACGCAATCTTATTCGGATGATAACTGTGTTAACACTATCTATGCATCATTTACAGATGATGAAAATGGCGAGTTAAGCCAAGTTGTTTTAGAAAACGCAAATGTTTGCAATCGAAAAATGCAAGCTTCTTATCAAGAGAAGGATGGTCGATTTCGTTATGTGTTAGAAAAGTAGTGTGTACTTAATATTATTCAGCTTTTCGGCGTGATTCTTGCTTAACCAATTAATGTGGTCAGGGACAATTTGGTCAATTCATTATTGAAGTAAATGATGCAATTGACAATTGTTTATCTAAAATAGCTAAATTTGCACCACAATTTCAGGATATGTTAATACAAGCATTAAAGTCTAAAATCCACCGCGTAAAAGTTACTGAGGCGGATTTGAATTATATCGGAAGTATCACTATTGATCCAGACCTTTTGGAGGCGGCCAATATGATTGAGGGCGAAAAAGTACAAATTGTCAATATTAATAATGGCGAACGAATTGAAACTTATATTATCGCTGGAGAGCGTGGTAAAGGTGGTATTTGTTTAAACGGGCCTGCTGCGCGTCGTGTAGCTGTCGGAGATGTTATTATCATTATTGGATACGCTTATATGGAGTTTGAAGAAGCGAAAACATTTAAGCCATCCTTAATTTTTCCTAACACGGAGACAAATAAACTAGATTAACACAATTAGTTGATTAGTTCTTCGTTAATGCAGTTTGCATATTTTCAAAAACCACTGAATGAAGTCTAAAATTATTTCAGCACTAAAGATTGTTTTGCCACTAGGTTTTGGCGTATTCTTGATTTGGCTGTTTTATGACGCACTTTGTGAAGATCAGAAAAAGGACTTGTTTGCTGCATTTGGCAAAGCAAATTACTTCTGGGTTTTTATAGCATTAAGTTTTGCATTTTTGAGTCATGTAAGTCGGGCTTATCGCTGGCGATATTTACTCAAACCTATGGGGTACAAAATTAATTTTTGGAATGCTTATCATGCTCTAATGATTGGCTATATTGTTAATATCGTTTTTCCAAGAGCAGGCGAAGCGAGTAGAGCAGGAGTGCTTTCAAAAACAGAGAATGTACCTTTTCAAAAAGGGTTTGGAACAATTGTAGCAGAACGTGCTGTTGACGTTGTTATGTTAGGTATTGTTTCTTTAATCGCTTTAGCACTGCAGTATGATAAGATAGATTTATTTCAACATAAAATTGCTACGTTTAATGAAGGGATGTCTACTTGTGGAAACGGTGCAGTATTCTCTATTTTAGGAATGGTTGTGAAATATGCAATTATTGCTGGTGTTATTGGAGTTGTTGTTTTAACAGTTTTCAAGAAGTCGTTCAGAACTAAGATTGTAAATTTTGTAAAAGGGTTATTTGAAGGGATCTTTTCTATCTTTAAAACAGATCAAAAAATACCGTTTATAGGACACACATTATTCGTTTGGCTAATGTACGTAGCTAATTTTACGGTTTGCTTATACGCGCTTGATTCAACTGCAAATTTAGGATGGGATGCTGTCCTTGCTGGCTTTGTCGCGGGTACACTTGGAATGATTTTAGTTCAGGGAGGTATTGGCGTTTACCCGGCTTTTGTTGGTTTAATACTAACAATCTATTTGGCAAGCCCAGAGTATAGTGGAATCTTACCTGATGCCTTAGCAATTGGTTGGATTAATTGGACTTCTCAAACCATATTAATGATAGTGCTTGGATTAATTTCGCTAGCACTTAATGGCAAAAATGTTAAATTTGACAAGAATGAGCCACTTACAGAAACTGAATCAGAAAATTCTTAACGAATCTCAAATTTTATTGGAGTTAGAAGCCTGCAAAAATGCAGGTAAGAAAGTTGTGTTCACAAACGGTTGTTTTGATATTTTGCATAAAGGTCACGTAACCTATCTTGCTGCTGCTGCCGACTGTGGAGATGTACTTGTATTAGGACTTAATAGTGATGCTTCAGTTCGTCGCCAAGGAAAGGGAGATGATCGTCCAGTAAATGATTTTGATGCAAGAGCAACTGTTATTGCAGGATTAGGATTTGTTGACTATGTGATTGAGTTTGATTCTGACACTCCTTATAATTTGATTAAATCGCTCCAACCTAATGTGTTGGTGAAAGGCGGGGATTACGATCCAACTGAAGAGGATAAGGAAGCAAAAAAATATATTGTAGGTAGAGATGTTGTGTTGGAGAATGACGGAGAAGTAAAAACAATTGATTTAGTAGATGGTTTTTCAACCACAAATTTGATTAATAAATTAAAGAAATGACGATAAAAGAAGCGCAAGAATTAGTAGATAACTGGATTAAAACCTATGGGGTTCGTTATTTTAATGAGCTAACGAATATGGCTCAATTAACCGAAGAGGTTGGTGAAGTTGCTCGAATTATTGCACGGCGCTATGGAGAGCAATCTGAAAAAGAATCAGATAAAAATAAAGATCTTGGAGATGAAATGGCAGATGTACTTTGGGTATTAATTTGTCTCGCTAATCAAACAGGGATCGATTTAGAAGCAGCATTGCAAAAGAACCTTGATAAGAAAACCAAACGTGATAATAAGCGGCATCTGGAAAATGAAAAACTCAAGTAAATTAAGAAACTTGGCTTAGGAAAATACTTATGCGATAGGTTAAGTATCCTACAAGTATTACAATACCAATAATGCTAATATTTTTTCCATGTTTTCTATCATTTTCTGAATAAGCAAAAACTTTGTCTCCTTTCGACGTAGTTTTCTTTGACTTCCATAAATACCAACCTATTAGCAGCCCCATTACGGTTATAAATAGAAGAAATAATACTCCTTTAATTAAAATTGCTAATGCTCCTCCGAGAATTGCACAGCCATAACCTATGGCTATTTGTATGCTAGAGCTTTTTTCTGGGTGGTCCAGTTCTTTATTACGTTCCGTTTTAATAGAGTTTAATCTTTCTTGAGAAATATCTTCACCTCTTTCTTGTAGTAATTTTTTGGCAAAGGCATAGTCATATGTACTCCATTCATCTCTCTTGGCTAAAATGTCGTACAATTCTTCATTTGAAAACTTGAAAAGATAATGTGTTTTGTCTGTTAAGTCAATTTGATTTTCAGCTTGTTCTTCTAATAATTTGTTGACCAAGTCAAAGTTGTCAGGATCTATAAAAACTTGAATCCCAGAAATTTTATTTCCTGTAAAAGTAATGTCTACATCAAATGAATTTTCTACAATACTAAACTCTATGTTGTTACTTTCTAAGATACTGGTTAGTTCACTTGCATCTTGAAGTGTTGGGAATGAGTCAAAAAGAGACTTTTCGTTCATATTCTAATAATTAATTTTTTTGATCTGCTCCTGCGTCTAAGTTAGTTACATCTCTGATGTCACCGTCAATATCTTCGTCCGGAAAATTTTCAGCACCTGTTGCAAAATTTTGTGCGCTTGAAGTTTCAGTTAAGTGTAAGTTGCGGTTGGTAAAGTCTTGAAAATTGAGGTCACCTGAAGTAGTAAGGTTGTACAGGTCGGAATATGTTTGACTACTGTAGATGAATTCAGTACCACCGTCTGTGCGAATGAGGATGTTACCAATAAAACTAAGGGCAACGTCTGTAAGTGATTCATTAGTGCTAATTGGCGATTTATTATTGGTGATAATCGTGTTAAATCGAACAATAACTTCGCCAATATGATTTGCTGATGTTCCGTTGCTGGCTAAATTGACTCCTCGTTTACCATTGTCGTAAATGAAATTATTTTCAATTAAAAGTAAACCATCATTTCCGGGATGATCCGAATAATAACTTATTCCATGATCCGTTGCGTTATAGAGAACGTTTTTTGAAACCTGTCCGTAAGTCCGAATACTTACACAGTTTCCTTGGTCATTTATCACATCATGAATAATGTTTTCGCTAATGTTAACATTAAAGCCTTGGAAATAGATACCGTGGTGAGGATGACCAGCAATACTGCTAGCGTTTGATAAACCCACATTGCGAATGTTGTTTCCTTTAATAGTTGTGTTGATATGATTTTCTGCTGCCAATATTCCGTTGTGATCAATGTTGTAAATGGTGTTTTCTAAAATCTTTACGCCATCTGAACTTCCGCTATTTCTAAATCGAATGGCATTTTCAGAAATACTTTTAAATGTGCAATTTTCAATGCAAAGATTGTTAACATCTCTTATTTGTAAAGCATCTCCTTTGATATCTTCAAAAACGCAATTTCGAATAATAGTACCGTCATAGTCATGTCCATCAATGAGTACAGTTTGGTTAAAGGTTTGGTTTTCTATTAAACCTGGTTTTAGGTCAGTTATGGGGTCGTTTTTTTTGCAGCTTGTAAAGGCAAGAAATAATATAATTAGTGTGAGTAGGGATTGATTGGTTTTCATTTTGTAATTCATTATTAATCTTGCTGGTGTATAGTAAAGTATTCCTTTTTAGTGAGTCTGTATTGATTAATGCTTTTGTAAACGCCGTCAATTTTATAATGTTCTATAAGTTCAGCCTCTTTAATCATGCCGTTTTTAGTGAGTACTTTTTCAGATGAAACATTATCTAAAAAGCGTGTGGCAAAAATCTTGTTAAGCTTCAATGATTTGAAACCAAAACTAAGTGCTGCCCCAAGAGCTTCTGTGGCTATACCTTGTCCCCAAAATTCTTCTGCAATCCAGTAGCCAACTTCAGCTCGTTTGTGCTCTTTGTCTATGTTTAAGCCAATTTCACCAATGAGTTCATTATGCGTTTTATACGTGATAGCAAAAATATATCTGTTTTCATTTTCTAATCCTTGCAAAATTACATTGAATCTAAAAACAGCATCAGATTCCTTGTATGGATATGATATGTTGAAAATGTTTTCGGCAATTTTTTTATTATTTGCGTATTTGATTAATGAGGGTAAATCACTCAATTCCATTCGCCTTAGTTTAAGTTGTGGCGTATAGATTTCTTCCAATGTTTTCATTGATCCAATTCTGTTTACCGGTGTTGATCTATTAAAATGACATTTCCATCTGGATCCATCATAGTAATGCTGGCAGGTCCTGTGGTTTCGCTGTCGGTTTCTTTTTCTAGCTTAATTCCTGCCGATTGCAGTTCACTTTGAATTTCTCGAACATCATTAAATGATGCTAGATTACCTGCGTTTTGGTCCCAACCAGGATTGAAGGTTAGTATGTTGTTTTCAAACATGCCTTGAAAAAGACCAATAAGTGTATCTCCATTTTTCATGATGAGATAATTCATTTTTAAATCGCCGGCAAAAACTGCGAATCCTAATTTTTCGTAAAAAGCTTGCGAGGCGTTGATATCTTTAACATTTAAACTCACTGAAAATGCTCCTAATTTCATCTTGTTATATTTTGTCTATGGACAAGATAGTCATTTAAAAAACAATAGTGAAAGAGTTATTTCCATTTAATGTTGCATCCAATACTAGGTTTTTGGATAGCGCTATTTGTTGTGTTTTGTAGGAGGGCATCAATACCCTGTCTTAGGTCGTTTCCTGTAACTGGTTTCCCATTTCCAGGTCTTGAATCATCTAGTTGCCCGTGGTAGACTGATTTTAGTTCAGAGTCAAATAGATAGAAATCTGGTGTGCAGGCAGCATTGTAGGCTTTGGCAACTGTTTGGGTTTCGTCGTATAGGTAAGGGAAAGGATAATTGAGTGTAGTGGCAACAGTTTTCATATGCTCAGGTCCATCTTGCGGATGGGAGTTAATGTCGTTGCTGCTAATCGCAATGAAACTAATTCCTTTGGATATATAGTCATTTGCCAATTGTATAATACCTTGGTTAACATGGATGACAAATGGACAATGATTGCAGATAAACATAATTACAGTTCCATTGGTACCGCACAATTCATTGAGTTGATTGTAATGTCCATTTGCTACGTTTAACAATGTAAAGCTAGGTGCTATTGTGCCTAATTCCATAGGGTTTGATTCTACTAGTGCCATAAATACTTAGGAGTTAATTTATTGAAGATACTTTGTCCCAATATGCAATAATTTCACCGTCTTCATTAAACTTAAAGAAATTCATTGAAGCATATTTTTTATTAGTAGCCCATGTTTGGGTGGTTTGCATTGTTACAAGGTCTTTACTTGCAATGGATCTTTCAACAACGATACTTCTATCTTCGTAACTATTGTCAAATTCTTCAAAATGACGAATGAATGATGCTTTTGAATTTCCTAATATAGGATTGTCAATTTCAAATGTGTTTCCAGTGAATAAGCTAAGCGCTAAACTTGGGTCTCCATTAAATGAGACTATGTAGAAATAATATGCAATAAGTTTATTTAAATCTTGATCTTGCGCCATAATGTGTTGTTTTGGGTGTTGTTAGCGTTAATTTAATCAAACTTTTGTTCAGTGGTTATAATTATCAGAGTTTTGTGCTCTCCTCAATTGATAGTGAATGTTCATTACATAAGGTGGTTTCCCAACCATCAATAATGGTGTGGCTGCCGCTATTACCACATTTTTCGCAAATGAATTGACTAATGGAATAGATGGTTTCAGCGAGTTCGTCAAAGTGAGAATTTAGACCAATGTATTCAACCCGTAATCCAGCATACTTTTGGAATACTTGAGTAATCTCAATCTGGCTGGGTTTATTATCATAAAGTATGTTTTAATACATGGTATTGCCATTAAGGGTTTCTGCTGGAATTTCTTGCATGGCATCCCAATGTTCAACAATTTTTCCAGCAGTATCAAATCTGAAAAAATCCATAGTTACATATTCTTGATTACCTGGCCAGGTTTGATGAGTATGCAAAGCGACTAGGTTGTCTTGTGCTATTGCGCGAACAAATTCTATTGACTTTTCTGGATACTCACGTTGCATTCTTTCAAAATAAAGAATAAATGGCTCTTTGCCATTTCCTACTAAAGGATTGTGTTGGATGTAGTCTTCTCCAACATATAATTCAACCGCTTTTCTTGGTTCGCCTTCATAGGCCATTTTATAAAAAGCAATAGCATTTTCTTTGTTTGATTCTAACGTGGCGTTCATAATAGAATGTTTTACTGTATTGTATGAATTTAAAGATACAATTTTAACGCGTGTAAAGAGAATGAATATTGCTTGTTTTTTGTGCAATATGGTTTAGAGGAGGAGGGATGCAAGTAGAGGGCTTAAATTGGTTAAAAACTGAAAAGGGCCATTCACCTGCAGATGAACGACCCTTTTCGCCTTTGGTAGAAGTAAAGCTTTACTTTGCCGCCGCCGCTTCTTCAACAGCAGGGCCTTTAATTTGTTCAATTATCTTAGCTTCCAACTCTTCCATTAGCTCTGGGTTGTCTTTTATCAATGATTTAACCGCATCTCTTCCTTGGCCAAGTTTGGTGTCGCCATAGCTAAACCATGAACCACTTTTCTTGACAATTCCGTGATCAACACCAAGGTCTAAAATCTCACCTACTTTAGAGATTCCTTTACCATACATGATATCAAATTCGGCTTTTTTAAAGGGAGGAGCTACTTTGTTTTTTACAATTTTTACACGTGTTCTATTACCAATTACTTCGTCACCATCTTTAATTTGGCTTGAACGTCTGATGTCAACACGAATAGATGAATAGAATTTTAATGCATTACCACCTGTTGTTGTTTCTGGATTTCCGAACATTACACCAATTTTTTCTCTCAACTGGTTAATGAAAATACAACATGTGTTTGCTTTGTTAATAGAGCTTGTTAATTTTCGCAAGGCTTTCGACATTAAACGGGCTTGTAGTCCCATTTGTGAATCACCCATTTCTCCTTCAATCTCTGCTCTTGGAGTAAGTGCTGCCACTGAATCTATAATTAGGATGTCAACAGCTCCAGATCGAATCAAATTGTCAGCTATTTCTAAAGCCTGTTCTCCGTTGTCTGGTTGTGAAACCAATAGGTTTTCTGTGTCTATTCCTAATGATTCGGCATAATACCTGTCAAAAGCGTGCTCCGCATCAACAAATGCAGCAATGCCACCGTTTTTTTGACATTCTGCAATAGCGTGCAAGGCTAATGTCGTTTTACCTGATGATTCTGGTCCGTAAATTTCCACAATTCTACCTTTTGGGAAACCTTTTACGCCAAGTGCGATATCTAAAGTTAATGATCCGGATGAAATTACATCAATGTCTTCAATGGCACTGTCGCCCAATTTCATTACCGTACCTTTTCCATACGTTTTTTCTAATTTGTCAAGGGTTAATTGTAACGCCTTTAACTTTTCTGATTTTACTTCTGCCATAATTAATAATTTTAATACAAAGGAATTCTACCAGAACGTAATCTATTTACGTTCTCCTTATTTTTTTTAATTATTTTCTAATTCTTCCAAAATTTGTTCAGTATGTGCTTTTGTTTTTACTTTCTTAAACACAGCCTCAATTATTCCATCACCGTCTATAACAAATGTTGTGCGGTGAATACCATCATATTCTCTACCCATGAATTTTTTTGGTCCCCATACATTGTATGCATTGATAACTTCTTTGTCAACATCTGCCAACAAGTGAAAAGGTAATTCATGCTTGTCAATAAACTTTAAATGACGCTTTTCATCATCTGCACTTACTCCTAATATTTCAAATCCTTTTTCTAATAAGGCTTCATAATTGTCTCGCAAATTGCAAGATTCTGTAGTGCACCCAGGCGTCATATCTTTAGGGTAGAAATACATGATTAGCCGCTTTCCTGCATAATCACTTAAATTGATCGGATTACCATTCTCATCTCTACCACTGAATGAGGGGGCTTTGTCTCCTATTTTTAAATTTGTCATGGACGAATAATTAATCATTGTTCGACACAAAATTAATCAAAATTGTTTTATCTCTGTTTATTTTTTCGGATTTATTTTAAAAATAATCAAGCTGTTTTTTAATTTATTTCTTCTAATTCATCCGAAATAGCTAGCTTTAAGCTGCAATAAAATTTTTAGGCTCTGCTCCCTAAATAATTAATTCAAAAATATTGATGGAAACCTTTCTAAAGGAAAAGATTGAGCTTGTTTATCAGACACATCCAAATGATCTAAAGGATGTTTCCATTATTATACCAAATAAACGTGCATCAGTTTATATTCAAAGCTACTTGGCCGAGCAAAAAGGAAAAGCACAATTTTCACCAGAGATTTTGACAATTAATGAATGGGTTGATTTAAATACTGATGAAAAAATAATCACGCAAATTGAATTGTTGTTTATCCTTTTCGATATTCATTGTATAATTGAAAAGGATGAAGCGGAAGATTTTAATAGTTTTATTAAATGGGGACGTATTATTTTGTCTGATTTTGATGAGATTGATCGTTATCTGATCCCGTCTAAATTAATTTTTAGAGATCTTAGAAATATAAAGGAGATTGAAAATTGGAGTTTTCTAGAAGAAGAATTGTCTGATGGGCAAGAGAAATACTTGTCACTTTGGGATAAATTACCTGAATATTACCAAAAGTTGAATACAGAGCTTGTAAAAAGACAAGTTATATATCAGGGAGCGGCATATAAAAATTTTTATGATCAATTGATTAATCCTGAAGGTGGTTTTGAATTTGCTGCACATTATTATTTTATCGGGTTTAATGCTTTGTCAAATAGTGAAGAGCAAATCATTAATTATTTGCGCAAGGAAAAACTGGCTGATGTTTTCTTTGATGTTGATCAAAGTTATTTTGAGAATATTGAGCATGAGGCCGGGCATTTTTATCGGAAAATTGTAAAACACTGGGGGACAAAAAAGGAAGTAGGAAATCACTTTAATTCACAGCCTAAAAAAATTGAAGTAATAGAAACCGCGCAACAAATTGCTCAAACTAAAATTGCAGGTAGTATTATAGAAAAATTGGTTGCAAATGATGCTAATATGGATCAAACAGCAATTGTTTTGGCAGATGAGTCTTTGCTTATACCTTTGACAAGGTCGTTGCCAGAGACTATTGAACGTGCCAATATTACAATGGGATATCCTTTAAAATTTTCTCATTTAAAGGGGCTGGTAGATATTGTTTTTGAATTGCAATTTAATTTCCAAAAGTTCAACTCAACTCGTATTTATCATAAATCACTATTGAATTATCTGGATCATCCATATTTGGTTGAACTAATAGGCGATCCAAACCGATTAAATGATTTTGAAAATGAGATAGTAGAAAAAAATAAAATATTTATTCAACGGGAAGAGTTGCTTCATGTTTTTCCTGAGTTAAATGCAATTGGCCATTTATTTCAAGTGTGGAAAACTCCTTTGCGAGATGGTTTTATAGCGTTTAACGAATTAACACGTGCACTTTATGCATCATTAAAAAGTGCTGGTACAGATCGCCAAATTGATCTTGAAATAGTTTATCATTTTGCCAGAGGGTTTAAAAAATTCGAAGCCATTGCATTGCAATATCCGCATCAATTAAACTTAAAATCATTTAAGGTTTTGTTTTACCAATTTTGGCAATCTGAATCTCTTTCTTTTTTAGGGAATCCAATAGAAGGTTTGCAAGTGATGGGGATTTTGGAAACACGTACGTTGGATTTTGAAAATCTCATTATATTAGGAATGAATGAAGGTAATTTGCCTAAGACCAATGTTGTAAATACATTTATTCCAAGAGATTTAAAACTAAATCACGGTTTACCAGTTGAAGAGGATCGACAAGCGATATTTGCGCATCACTTTTACCGTTTATTGCACCGTTCTAAAAATATATTTTTCACTTATAATTCAACAACGGATGGAATTGGCGCGAGTGAAAAAAGTCGTTTTATAACCCAGCTTGAAAATGAATTAAGAGTAGACTTAGGGCATGATATGCAGTTTTTTACATATACGTCTGACGATCGAGCTGCTGAAATTTCTAATTTGAAATATGCGAGCACAGAAGCCGTGCAACAAAAATTAGATGATCGTTTAGAAAACGGTTTGTCTCCATCTGCCTTGAATAAATTAGTGGCTTGTCCGCTTGATTTTTATTATCGTTATGTTTTAGGAATGAAGGAGAATGTGACCGTCGAAGAAAATATTGAATCTTCAACCTTCGGAACAAAAATCCACAATGTATTAGAAGATATTTTTCAGCGAAATTTTTTAGATAAAAAAACAAAATTAGATGCGCAGGTTTTAGAGGCTGAAAGAAAAAATGTTGAAGGTTATCTTAAAGCAGCATATCTGGAAGATTTTAGTGAAAATGATATAAAATTCGGACAAAATAAATTGTCATTTGATGTGTCCTTAGGTTTTGTAGATCGGTTTTTGGTCAAGCAAATTGCAGAAATAAAAAAGACAGAAAGTCCAATTTTTATAATTGATTTAGAAAAAACATTGTCCGCAACTTATCAATGGAAGATTAATGGAGATTTGAAAACCATTAAAATCGAAGGAAATGCAGATAGGATTGAGCAATTTGGTTCGCATTATCGAATCATTGATTATAAATCAGGTAAGTGTGATTTTAATAAAATTAGTTTAGGTGCAAAGGTGTTGAGTGAAGGGGGGATGAGAACTTTAATGCAGCATGATAAAAAGGGATATGGTCGTCAATTATTAATGTATGCATTAATGTTTCGAGCAACTTATCCTGAGTTTGAACAATTTTCTGCAGGTATTATATCAATGGTAAATGTGGATGATTGGGTGCAGAATGTTATTCCTAAAAAAGGTGATTCTGAAATTCTAACCAATGAAATTTTGGATGCTTTTGAGGAAGAATTACGTTATTCAATTGAAGAACTTTATCAAGATGATTTCTTTTTTGAACACAACTCCAAAGCAACATATTGCGAGCATTGTGATGTTTAATTGGTAAACTTCAATTATCAAGAACCAACTACTAAATACCGAGTACCAAGTACTAGATACTAAAAATCACTCCTCTTTCCCTGCTTCAACAGCCTTGCGAACACTACCGTGAGTTTTGAGCAGTTTGTTTGCTGCTTCATAACTAATATCAAGCGAATTCATAACCATTGTGGTGCCTCTATCTACCAGTTTGTTGTTGCTCAATTGCATATCTACCATTTTGTTGCCCTTTACACGTCCAAGACCAATCATTAAACTGGTTGAAATCATATTAAGGACTAATTTTTGGGCTGTTCCTGATTTCATTCTAGTACTTCCAGTTACAAATTCGGGTCCAACAATGGGAGTAATTGGGAATTGTGCCGTGGCGGCTAACTGACTGTTTCGGTTGGAAGTTATTCCGGCAGTAAGAACGCCCATTTCGTTTGCCTTTTGCAAGGCACCAATAACATACGGTGTACTGCCAGATGCGGCTATTCCAACTAGGCAGTCTTGGTCATTGATTTT
The DNA here is from genome assembly GCA_937136425.1 of uncultured Crocinitomix sp. GTDB lineage: Bacteria > Bacteroidota > Bacteroidia > Flavobacteriales_D > Crocinitomicaceae > Crocinitomix. The sequence continues at coordinate 45,379 of CAKZON010000114.1, read as the reverse complement.
GAATTCCATTAGATCTTCCCAACCTTGCTCCATGTCATCCTCCGCAAATTCAACTGCTTTACGAATGGCTGAATCTCCACCAGCTATTATTCCTACAACAAGGCCGTGTTCTACTCCGAAAGTTGGAGGGCATTCTGAGGCGTCAACAATACCTAATCTGCCACTTGTGCCTGCGCCAATGTAAAAAAGACGTCCACCAGCTTTCATTTTTTGCAAGGCGGCTGATACAAAGGCTTCAATTTGAGGAATACTTTTTTCAACTGCTAAGGGGACTGATTTATCTTCTTGATTAATGTTTGTAAGCAATTCATTGATGCTCATTTTTTCTAAGTCATCATGGTTTGAACTGCTTTCTGTTATTCTGTCTTCTTGTTTCATTTCAATTTTATAATGTCAATTAAGCACTAACTTATTCATTGTAAATAAGTGCTGCTAATTCTTTACCTATAAGTGTTCCAATGGCTACACCCATGCCTCCTAATCTCACACCGCAATAGGTATGATCTGACAATTTTTTAACAATAGGAGATTTTGATTTTCCTACGCCCATTGTTCCTGCCCATTGATGTTCAATGTCAAAATCAATATTAGGCAATAGGTTTTGTTTCAGTATTTTTTCTAAATGAGAAATGATTTGCTCTGTCGTTTCTAATTTTGTTGTTGTTTCTCCTTTAAAATCTAAATTTCTACCTCCGCCAAACAGTATTCTATTGCCAATGTTTCTAAAATAGTAATAACCCTCATCAAAATGATAGATTCCTTTAAAGGGTAAATCATTAATTGGGCTGGTGACAATTACTTGTGCACGAGCGGGTGCAACATCTTCATTGGGTAGAAGTGTTTTTGCAAACCCGTTTGTGCAAATTGCCAATTTTTCAAATTGGAAAACTCCAATATTGGTCAATAATTCTTGCGCCTGTATTTTTTTTGCTTCAATTCCGTTTAAAATTTGAATTCCTTTAGATTGTGCTAATCTCAAAAGTGCATCCAACATTTTACCTGTGTTAATTTGACCTTCTGCCTTATGTTTAATGGCGTGCTTAAACTTGATGAATCCTGCTTTTTTGCAAATGTTTTCATCTACTTGAAATACCTCTTCAATCCCTGTGATTGTTTTTAATTTGATATTTAAATTATCTAAACTTTTAATGCATTCATCAAATGATTCTTTTTGAGAACTGGTAAACAGTTCATAAGATCCTAAAGATTTATACTCAATCTCTTCGTCTCCCAATAGCTGGCGTAAATACTTTAGTCCTTCCCATCTTTTTTGAACAGTGCTAAATACAATGTTTTCGGGTTGCTCCTTTAGATCTGCTAATAATTCAGAAGGACTGCCAATGCAAGCAAAGCCAGCGTTCTTAGTGCTAGCGCCTGTCGGTAAATAACCTCTTTCTAAAACTGTTACTTTTTTAGATGGATGACGTTGTTTAAGGTGAATAGCCGTTGAGAGTCCGACAATACCTGAGCCAACTACCAAAAAATCGGTATGGTTTATGTAGGTTTCTTTTTCCCAATAACTGAGTGCGTTAATTTCAAGCATGGCAGTAATTATATGGGTTTAAACCTAGCATAGGTCGCTTTTTTTTCGGATATTTGTTTAATTGGACAACCTCATAAAACTAAAGAAAAGTGACCTTGGTTTGTGTAGGCTTATGTGCAAGTTGCAAACAACAATGTGTTAAACGATTGGTAGGAGTTACTTTTTAAGGTTTGATACATTGATAGTTGAAGGGTAAAAATAAAATGAACCTTTTTGCTAAATAAGGGTATAAAGCAATGATGAGAATAATCATTTTAGCGTTAATAATTTTGACTGCAGGGTATACCTATGGTCAAACCACGGTGATTGAATTAAAACCTGTGGTTAGAAATGACGATACAGGTAAATCATTGAATGGAGCAACAATTGAAGTATACAAAAATGGAGCTTTAATTGCTAAAGAAAGTTCGGGGTCGAACGGTAAAGTTCCACCGATAGAGCTTCCTGTTTGTATGGGGTGTACCTATAAAATTTTCATTAAAAAATCAGGGTTTGTTACAAAAATGGCCATTATGGATGGGCATGCCGATTATCCTGAAGAACTTCCTCCAGGAACAGTAGAGCAAAAGTTTGAAGTAGGAATTTTTGAGAGTGTTCCAGATATTGATTTTTCATTTTTGGAGAAAGAACCTATGGTAGAGTTTGCTATCGAACCTTCTGGTTTCATTGGTTTTGACCAACAAAAGATCAAGGTGATGAAGAAAAAAATTGAAGCCCTTCGCAAGAAGATGGAAGAAAAGAAAGAGGAGTTAGAAAAAGAAGCGAAGGAGAATGAAAAACGAGAGGCAGATTTTAACGCATACATTGAGGCTGGTGATGCTGCAATGAAAAAAACAGATTATGAAAAAGCTATTGGTCAATATGAATTAGCATTAGGCCTTAAGCCAGAAGATCAACCTACAAAAGATAAAATTCAGGATGCTAAAATTAAATTAGAAGAATTAAGAGCAAATGCAGAGAAAGAAGAAGCGTTTAATTCTAAGATGACCGAAGCTAAAACTGCCCGTTCTGCAAAGGAATTGGAAAAAGCCTTAACATTATACAAAGAGGCATCTGGTCTTAAACCATCTGAACAACTTCCGAAAACATATATCGCCGAAATTGAAAAAGAATTGGCAGATCAAAAAAACAATGAAGCAGCCTTTAATAAGCTTGTTGCTGAAGGAGATAATGCTGTTGGAATAGAGAATTACGACGAAGGAATTTCAAAATATGAAGCCGCACTAGATTTGAAAGATGATGCTGGTGTGACAGCTAAACTAGAGGCAGCGAAAAAGCAAAAGGCCGATAAGGAAGCTGCTTTGGCTGAAGAAAAGGCGAATCAAGATAAATACAATCAAATTATTGCATCTGCAGATGGGGCTTTTGATACTGAGAAATATGAAGAGGCTCGAAAATTTTACGAAGAGGCTTTAAAAATGAAACCAGGGGCTGATTTGCCAACAAGTCAAATACAAACAATTGATGAAATTCTAAAAAAGAGAGCAGACGAAAAGGCTGCCAAAGATCAATTGGAAGCAGACTATAATCGATTGATGGATGAAGGAAAAGATAAAATCAATCAACGTTCTTGGGATGATGCAAAAGCTAAGTATGAAGAAGCGTTGGATTTGAAGCCTGGGGATTCAGCAGCACTTGCTCAGTTAGACTTAATTGCAAAGGAAAAAGAAAAGGCCGCGGGAGAAGAAAAGCTCAATGCGGAATATGATGCACATATGAAAGAGGCACAATCTCTTTTTGATCAAAAAAAATATACTGAGGCCAAAGCTGAATATAATGCGGCGTCAGGTGTTAAACCACAAGAGCAAGCTCCAAAAGACGAAATAGCTAAAATTGATTTGCTTTTAGCTGATGAAGCCAAAGCTGCTGAAAAAGAGGAGCAGTATAATAATATGATGTCTGAAGGTGATGCCGCGAATGATCGTAAGGATTATACACAGGCAATAGATCGTTATAAAAAAGCACTAGAAGCAAAACCAGGAGATGCTGCCGCACAAGCTAAAATAGATGAAGTAAATAAGGTCATTGATGCAGAAAATAAATTAGCCGAAGAGCAAGCTAAATTTGACGGTTTTGTGGCAGATGCGGCACAAGCTTTTAATGTTGATGATTACGATAAGGCTAAGCTGAACTATAATAAAGCATTGGAAATTAAAGATGATGCAGGTATAAGAGCAAAGGTTAAAGAGATTGATGATCTAATAGCGAAAAGTCAAGGAGAGGCGGAGATTAAGGCTAAATATGATGCGGCAATAGCTGAGGCTGAAGCAGCTGAAAAATCGAATGATTTACAAACAGCAATTGATAAGTACAAGGCTGCTAACTCAATTAAAGAGGATGATTACCCTAAAAACAAAATTGTAAAGTTAGAAGAGCAGTTGAGGTTGGATGAAGAAGCTGATGCAAAAGAAAAAGAATTTGCTGCTTTTGTAGCGGAGGCTGATGCAGCTTATGCAGCCGCGGATTACTCGAAAGCATTGGATAATTATAAGGCTGCAATTAAAGTAAAGCCAGATTCAGAAATTTCAAATAAGATAAAAGAGGTTGGTCTTAAGTTGGATGAAGAGAATGAGAATGCAGACACACAGGAACGCTATGAAAAGAAAATAGCTGAGGCTGATGCGGCATTTAAAGATGAAAATTGGGATGGCGCTAGAGCATTGTATGAGGACGCACGAACAATCAAAAACTCAGAAACTTATTCTGATGAGCAAATTGCTGAGATTGAGAAGAGAATGAAGGCTGAGTCTGAAGATGAGGCCCAACGTCAATATCAAAAAATTATTGATAAAGCAGATGCACTTTTAGATGAAGATAAGTTAGAAGAATCAAAGAGTTATTATAATAGAGCATTAACGATTAAAAAAACAGATGCATATGCTCAGGCTCAGATTGAGAAAATTGAACAAATAAAAAGAGATCGTGAGAATGAACTGTCTGAAGAGAAAAAATTAGAGGAGCAGTATGATGCTTTAATTAAAGAAGGTGAAACAGCAATGAATGTTGACAGTTGGCAACAAGCCTTGGACAAATTTAACGCTGCACTTGCTTTGAAACCTGGAGAGTCATATCCGCTTAATAAAATTGCAGAGATTGAAGGCAAAATGAGTGCAGACGATTTAGCAAAACAAAAAGAAGCAGATTATTTGGCGCTAATTTCTAAAGGCGACCAAGAGTTTAATAGTAATGATTATACAGGAGCAATTGCAACTTACAATGAGGCTCTTAAAATTAAACCAGGCGAGAAGTATCCGACAGATAAGATTGATGAAGCAAACGATATGTTATCGAAAAATTCAGATGATAAAGCGGAAGAAGCTTATCAAAAACTTTTGGCTGATGCGCAAAATAAACTTGATCTGAAAGAGTATGATGCAGCCTTAACTTTATATCAAACTGCACTTACAACAAAGCCAACTGATCCATTGCCTCAAAGAAAAATTGATGAAATCAAACAAATTCAGTTAAAGTCGAATGAAGCTGATAAGTTAGAGGATGAGTACAATGGTTATATCAAAGATGCAGATAATCAATTTGAAAAAGGGGATTGGAAAGATGCTAAAGAAAATTACTTAAAGGCTTATAATTTATTTAATAGAAGTTGGCCTGAGGAGCGCATTAAGTTGTGTACTGATAATATGAAATCAGAAACTGATGAGCAATTAAATAAGAGTTATGAAAAGTTGATTAAAAAAGCAGATCAATATTTTAAAAATGCCGATTATGCCAATGCTAAAACGCGTTATGAACGAGCAATTGGATTTAAACCTCAAGATCAATATCCAAAAGATAAGTTAAAAGAAATTGAAGAAATTCTTAACCCGCAAGCTGTTGTAAAGACTAAAACAAATATGACCAACTACGGTGATCCTAACCGATCAACTAATTCTGTTGATGTGGCAAATATGTTGGCAAATGCTGAGGCAGAAAGAAAATACATAATGGCGCAAAAAACAGAGCAACAAGGATTAGATGCTGCTGATGCTGTTGGGGAAAATACAACTGAGCAAACAGATGAAAACTTTGAAACAAGAGAAAAAGTGGTTAGAATTAATGAGGACATTGATAATTATGGAATTCAGCCAAACGAAGAGCGAGTAATAGCATCTGAATATGTTGAAGTGATGGTTGATGATCAATCTGTCGAGGATCGCGAAAGGGTTGAAATGAACGATAATAATGTTCAATTACAAACGCAGGTAGTTAATAATATTAATGTAGAGTTGGAAGAAGTAAATAACGAAAGTGATTTGCCAAGAGAAGGATATTTGTTAGATGTGGAACAAATTCGAACAGAAATTATCTTAGAAAGTAATTTAGAAAATGTCGCACAAACCAATGAAACTTTTTCTCAAAAGAACTATGTTACCTCAATTGAGGAGAATAGAATTGAAGGAGACCCTAAAAGAGATATTCCAAGATTGAATACTGAAAATCATGTCGAAAATCATCATGTTGATATTGTGAATGCAACGAATACTAGTTCATGGGATCAAGAAGACGTTGTAATGGAGGTGAAGGATGACACTGAAGAAATGATTGATGAAATTAGAGTGATTGAGTTGACTGCAGATATGCCAAGAGAATTAGGTGAAGTGAGAATAGAAGAGGTGAATACAACAATGATTGAGGTGGATGCTAGCATGCAAGATGATCATTATGATGTATCAATTGATCAAAAGAAATATACAGAGGGTATTATTAATGAAATTGAAATAGAGAATTTGAATAATGACATTCCACGTGAACGTATGGAGGGCTTTACAGAAAAGCAAAACTTAGAAAATGAGGATAAGATTGATGAATTGACGATTGATCAAAACAACGTACTGTTCAATACCGATATTGAAGTGGAGAAAATGGAAATTGAAATTGTTGAAAATAAAATAGAGGACGATAAGAACCGTGAAGGATATGAAGTTGTCGTGAATAAAATTAGTGAAGATAAAGAAGATTACTTGGAGAATAAAACAGCCGAAACATTAGATGAAAGCCATTCAACTGTTAACTATTTGGAAGGAAATAAAAATGATCAAGAGGTAACAAATAAAGAATTGGATGAAACTGCAGATAAAGTAATCGATAATACTTCTGATATGGTGGAAGAGATGAAGGAGGAGAATAATGAGCTTGGTGAAAAAAGTAAGGAAGATCTTGAAAAATCAGAAGATTATGTTGAGTCATTAAAAGATATTGATGTAACGAAAATTGATGAAGAAATGAAAAATGCTTTGGGTGATCAATTCCCTGAGGGCATGACAGAAGAGATTTATACACTTAATGATGAAGATGGCTTAATGGTTTCTTATGTTGTACGGCGTGTAGTTGTGCGTAACGGTGCAGGAAATTTATATGAAATGATCCAAACTAAATTTGGTACGGTTTCATATACATGCAACGGACATGGAATCTCTGAGTTTGAATGGGAGGATAAAACAGATGCTGCGGACTTAGTTCGTAATTAAACCATTTCTTCCCAAAAAAAGAAATAACTTTGCTCCAATAAATTTCACATGAAGCATTATTATTTACTTTTTGCCTTTCCTTTTTTCTTTTTAAGTTGCGGCGGTGACTCCACAAACGCTACTACAGAAAGTAATGAAACTCCAGTTGCAGAAACGGTTGAGTTATATGGTAGCACGCAAGGAACAACATTTGCAATAATTTGCAACGACTCTATTACCATCTCAATGGATGAGGTGAATCAAATTTTATCCAATTTTGATGACGCATTAAGTAGTTATATTCCTAATTCTATTTTAACCAAATTGAATGAGTCTGGTGCAGGCACTTTTGTTTATCAGGACGCACATAACTATTTTAATCGTTGTTATAAGATGGCACTTTCTGTGCATGAATTGACAAGTGGAGCATTTGATCCTACAGTATACCCTTTGGTTGATGGATGGGGATTCATGAAAGATTTAGATGTAGTGCCAGATTCTATTACAGTAGATTCTTTAAGAGCACTATTAGGCTTTCAGAATGGATATCATTTCAATTTTTCTGGTGAAGTGTCGCAAGACTCTTTGAAAACCTCTAAAATTATTAAAAACACGCCTGGCGCCAAGTTAGATTTTAACGCTATTGCGCAAGGTTTAGCTGTGGACGTTTTAGCCGAAGAATTAGAAAAGCGTGGAGCCAAAAATTATTTTGTTGAAATTGGTGGAGAGATTAAGGTTAAAGGATATAACGCTGATGGTGTTTCTTGGCGAATTGGTATTGATAAACCAGTAGAAAATTCAGATGAAAATACGCGTGAATTACAAGAAATTGTAAGTGTTGAGAACAAAAGTATCGCTACTTCCGGTTCGTATCGTAAATTCTATGAAAAAAATGGAATTAAATATTCGCATACACTTAACCCCTTAACTGGTTATCCAGTTACACATTCTTTATTAAGTGCAACTGTAGTGGCAGAATCTTGCGCAATGGCGGATGCTATGGCAACTGCATTTATGGTGATGGGGCCTGAAAAATCTATTGCATTTATTGAAGAAAATACAGTGCTTGGCTTGGATGTTTATTTGATTTTTATCAACGAACATGATGAGTACCAAACTTATTATACTCCAGCATTTGGTAAAATGATTGAACTTTAAGAAATGTTATGGAGGAGTTAAAAGATTATGTTTTAGCAAATAATGCAAGGCTTATAGGAGAGAAATCTTTGTCAGAGTCCTTGCAAGGTATTTTTATAGGTACAAATAAATACCTCTTCTTTGTGCCCGTTAATACTACTGAGGATATTCGAAAAACTCGGAAAGGAAAACCAGTTGCACCTACTTTCTTTTTTAAAGGAAAACCCGTTTCAGAGGTTATTCATGACCTTGTTAATCGCCGTGGAACTAGTGTTGCCGAACTAGAAGATTTCTTAAGAAAAAAAATTAAAAAGGAGATTCCAAAAAGTCAATGTTGTCCAATTGATGACATAGAACAATTTAAAGTTTATTCTACCTGGTGGGGGAGTGGAGTTTTAATTAATAACGCAAAGGGTAATGCAGGTTGGAAACCTTTTGTTAGTCGTTTTAAGAGCGCAAAAAAGAATGTTAAGGGATTTTATCGGGGACACCCTAAATTAGTCCGTTAACTTTGTTACATATACATTATTAATAGCATCATATGCCATTCAAAAAATTAAATGAAAGCTTATTAGATAAAATTGCTGAAATAGGACTAGAAGAGCCTACTTCATTGCAAAAAGTTCTAATTCCGAAAATTAAAAGTGGTGCTAATATTTTTGCTGTAGGTCCTAAGGGAGCTGGAAAAACAGAGGCCTTAGTAATAAGTGTATTGCAAAAATTACAAATGAAAGCCAAAGGCGATAATCCAGTAGCGTTAATTTATGCGAAAGATAGAGATGCAGTGGTGGGATTAGCAGAACGATTTAAAAAATACACTGAATTTTCTGGTATCCGAGTAAGTGCGGTATTTGAAGAGCAAAACATCAATCAGCAAAAGGATGAAGTCTATCGCGGCGCAGACATTGTAATTTCAACTCCTAAAAGGTTAAGTAAACTTTATTTCTTAAATGGTATTAATTTGATGGAACTACAAATGATCATTGTAGAAGATGCCGAATTTTTAGTAGGAACAAGTTTTCACACACATATTGATCGAATTTCTGAAAGCATTCAAAAGTGCCAACATATCGTTTTTGCAGAAAAATACGATTCAAAATTAGAACGTTTACGCGACTTATTTATGGAAAACGCGCAAGTAGTTCAATAACTCATGTGAGATAATTGAAAAAAAAATAAAATTAAAAGATCCCTTATAAAGCCTTGTTTTTTAAAGGTTTAGTTTTTTCTTTTTTTCAATTTTTTGAAAGATTTGTAATTTTTTGAATGGAAAAAAGCAACTTAAATAAAAAGAGTAGCGTCTATTAATCAGACCACACATTTTCAACATATACTTCTGGGAATCAAAATGATACACTCTGTGTAAATGTTAAAAATATGTGCTTTAACCAAATAAAAAGCAAATGAAAATTTTAAAAACCCTTTTCTTGACTATTGCATTATCCGCCTTCGGATTAATAGCTCAAGATGTTCCTTTGGAAGAACTTCCAACAGCAACGCTAAATTCAAATTTCTATCTGACCCTAGATTCAGAAACCCCTGTTTCAAATTATTATTATGTGGATATTTCACATCTTGATTTTGCTACTGAGGCAGATTTGATTAAACAATGCGGATACTACTTAACCGCCAATTTAATAACAACAGTTCCCCATTTCACTGAGCAATATTTGATTGTTCAAATTCACACTGAATATTTAGGAGAAGAAGCGTCATTAGCGCAAGTTCAAACCTATTTAAATCAATTATCTAAACCACTATAAACGACTTCTTCGTTTAGCAGTATCCCCTAATAAATACAATTATGATTCAGACAAAAATATCTTTTGTAGCACTATTGGTATGCCTATTTTCGGGTAACCTTTTTGCTCAAATAGTCGGGACAGATGGCTTTTTAATGGCCCCCGGACTTGAAGTTGGAATTCATCAAGAAGGTTATGAAGGCTCGCAAGGTCTTCCTCCATTTCCAACACATTACAGAGGCGCAACTGGGCGTCTTGGCTTTTTAGCAAATCCACAAAATGACGATTGGGTAAATTATGATGGCGATTTTTTTATGCCAGGTGCACCCGAATGCAGATTTGGAATTGAAGTAGACGGCGTAACTTATTTTAATAGTTCTGCTTTAGGTTCTTCAATTGCAAGTGAGGGGCTTTCAAATTACCAAGAAATCGACAAATGTAAATTTATAGACTGGGACGGATCGGTGGCTGGAATAGACATTCATATGACATATAAAATGGATTCTACAGATCATTTTTACACCGTTCAGGTTACCTTAACAAACACTTCTGGTGCTGATAAAAATGATGTCTATTTCTATAAAGCGCTTGATCCGGATAACAATATGGATTTAGGTTGGGGCTTTGCAACATTTAATACCATTGTAGAGCAACCCACACCTGAATGTCCAAAAGCGCTAGTTACTGCAACCGACAATAATGGTTGGGAAAGTTATATTGGTTTAGGTGCAATTGGTGAAGATATGCGTGTTGCGTATGGAGGCTTTTATGTAGATGATGCATCAGATGTTTGGAACGGAGTAGGGCCTTATGTTGGCACTGTTGGTTCAACTATGTTTAGTGATCAAGCCATTTCAATTTGCCATAAAGACGGAACAATACCTGATGGAGAATCTACTACATTTCAGTTTGTTGTAGTAATGAATGGCAGTCAAGTAAACGAGGCTATGTTAGATATGTTCCATTTTACATATGAAGATGGACCAGATTTGGGAGAAGCTTGTCAAGATACAACTGCTTACATTGAAACTGGAGGAGTTATTTATGAAACAGATGGAGTTGTTGATACAATTCGTAGATGTACAACTGAACCAACCGTCCTTTGGGTTGAGGCTCCAGGAGAAGTGATTTCTGAGTATAATTTAGCTTGGATGGATATGGATGAAGGAGACACTTTAGGAACAGAGGCTTATACCACTATAATTGAAGGGACTGATGCAGACACCGCACACATTGCTTGTTATTTATTGTTAGGTGATTGTTTCGGAGGAATTGGGTTAGCAAATGAATATGTATTAATAACGATTCAATCTCCAGAAATTTATGTGCCAGATCCTGGTGTTATTTGTGCCGACTCTATTTTACTCACAGATATTGAGGTTATCGATACTGCAGGAGTAGAGGAAACTACCACAACTTATTATGAGGATTACCCTGACGGAGTAGATGATATAACAGGTTTGTGGCCATCAGATTATATATCAGAAGGAGATGTTGTTTATGTATTGGTTGAAAATACAGAAACAGGATGCTATGATGTAGATACAATCAAAGTTGAGTTTAACGAAATATCTGCAGGACCAAACGGTACAGCACCTGATTTGTGCAACCTAGATGGTTCTTCAATAAACTTAACAGATTATCTAACGGATGCAAATCCAGGTGGTTTTTGGGAGGTGGATCCTTTAGCCGCTGAAGCAGGGCTGGATAATTTAACGGGAGTTTTCACACCATTAGATGTCCCTGCAGGTGATTATGAGTTCTATTACATTGTTGGTGAGTATCCTTGTCCTGCAGATACTGCTATGATTGAATTAACAATATTTGAGCAAAATAATGCAGGATTAGATGGATCAATAGAGATTTGTAGCGCGCCTGGAATTGAGGTTGACTTGAATGAACTATTGGATGGGAATGACCCTGGAGGATCTTGGGTTGAAATGACACCTTCTGATGAATTTGATCCTGTTACAGGAATATTGGATGCGTCTGATTTGGAAGTGGGAGTTTATACTTATCACTATGTGTCGGCTGTTTCTGGTCCTTGTGATTCTGATATTGCAATCTTTACTGTAATTATAGGACCTGGTCCAACTGCAAATTTCACCTTCTCTCCAGGAAGTGTATATACAGATGATACAGAGGTTACCTTTACTAATACATCAACAGGTGCAACAAGTTACGAATGGAACTTTGGTGATGGCTCTCCGCTTTCAACTGACGAAAATCCAATTCATGATTACCCAACGATTGCAGGAATCTATGACATCACATTATATGCAGAAAATGATTTGGGATGCGCTGACAGTATTACCGCTCACATCAAAGTGAAAGACATAGTGTTGTATTATATTCCAAATACATTTACGCCAGATGGAAATGCGTTAAACGACACGTTTAAGCCTGTATTCCAATCAGGATTTGACCCTTACAACTTCCATATGGCGGTGTATAACAGATATGGCGAAGTAGTATTTGAATCATTCAATGCCGCAGGCGGATGGGATGGATCATACGGATCTGAAGGTATTGTTCAGCCCGGAGTATACACTTGGAGCATTGAGTTTAAGGAATTAGATACTGATAGAATCATTCAACATAAAGGACATGTAACCATCCTTAAATAGGTTACAGATAAATGTTGGTTTGAAATCCCTCGTTGCTTCGGTAGCGAGGGATTTGTTTTTTAAGTGATTGGTAGATTATAACATGTTAAAAACAAACAATTTATAAATTTCTATTTCATTTTAATTCTCGGTTTTATTGTTCATTTATTTAAAATAAATAATCCAATTTGTATACTATCTAAAAGATTTAGCTGTAACCATTTTTTGCGCTAAGCATTATATAAATGCAAGTAAGAAATTAAAAACAGGTAGAGTATGAATAGGGGAAGAAATAAGTTAAAATTAGTATTAAGTTTGGTTGGTATTGTGTTTTCTATAGTAGTTTTTGCTACACCAATTAATGATTATTACAAGGCGCATAAAAATGATATTGGAATGGAAGCTAGAGCTATACCTCCAAAAATGGCTTCGTTAATGTTGGATGATGATGAGGAAGAAGCAATTGATGTTTTGCAATCTTTAACCGCTTTAAAATATTTGAATTACAATGGCGATCAAAAGCGTGTAAAAAAATATGCTAAGCAAGCCGTTTCAGCTAAAGGGGATTATTCTAAGCTATTGGTTAATGAAGATGGGGTACGAAAAGTTTCTGTTTACGGAGTTGAAAAACGGGGCAAAGTCCGCAAAATAATTGGAATAGTAGAAACTAAATCACAGTTTATTCTCATTTTGGGTAAAGGTAAGTTAAGCGAAAAGCAAATTCAGTACTTACCAATGTTGGCGAAAGAGCTGTAATTTGAAATGATTGATTATCAATTATGTATTTCATCTGTTTAATGTGTCGCTTAATGGAAAAGCGGTTTAGTTGAATAGTTTTCTTTTCTATTTTTAGAAAAACGATTAAGATGAAAAGCCACGTGATTCTAATCGACGACAACCCCGTTGATAATGTACTGCATGAACAGATGTTGAGAAACTTTGATGAAGACATTGAGATTTCCATTATTGATAATAGCAGGTTAGCTCTGAAATTTTTGGAACAAGAATTTTCCAAGAAATCTTTGGAAATGAAAACAACCATTTTTTTGGATGAAATTATGCCGCAAATTCGCGGTGTAGAAATCATGGAATCATTGGAAAGTATGGAAATGATCAAGAATAATCAAGTTCAGGTATACTTCTTAACTACCGATACTTCTTCATCATTATTAGAAAAGACTGCTATTATGCCAAGTGTAAGGCGTGTAATTCATAAGCCATTAACTGCAGCGTTAATCGAGTCGATTTCTTTATAGAAGGGTTTGTTTTCTAGGTGTTTAATACAGGTTTTGGTCATTTTATCAATTAATCTTGTCGTTTAATAGAGCGGTTATAATTACTGTGTAAGTTCGCACTATCTTGAACAAAAAAAACGAGGAGAATGAACAGTCAGGTAATTTTAATAGATGATAATACTGAAGACAATGTTACACACGAGGCGCTAATAAGAAGTTGGAATAATGACATTGATATTTCTATTATTGACAATAGCGAGGAAGCCTTGCGATTTTTAAAGCGAGAGTTTTCTGGCAATAATTATTCAAACAAAAAAACGACGGTGTTTTTAGATGAAATAATGCCTTATTTAGAGGGGATGGAATTGACCGAGTATATCGAACGGATGAAAATTGAGGACAATGAAGATATTGAAGTCTACTTTTTAACGAGCCGAAATTCGGATATATTAATGATGAAAATTGCAATGATGCCTGAAGTTAAAAAGGTTATTCATAAGCCGCTCACTTCAGCAAGTCTAGCTCAAATATTTGCCTAACCCCAATCTTCTATTCAATTACCAATTTTTCAGTAGCTAACATTTCTTCGTTACTACTCATTGCATTAATAAAATAAATTCCAGCCTCTTCAATACTAATCTCTAATTGTTGCTGATTTAATGGAACAACTATTGTTTGAACAATTTCACCTAATACGTTAGTGATTGTTACATGATCAACCTCTGTTTCTTTAGCAAAATTAACCGTAACATTCTCTGTAGAAGGGTTAGGATATATACTCCAGTTTAAAACCTTTGTTTCTTCTGGTAATTCAGAATAAAAAAGACCAAAAACATCATCTCTCCAATTGAATAAAATTTGCTGAGCTGCTCCTGTTGGGCCATGTGATATATTATCAGTATTTAAAATTAGGTCATTTAATCCTTGAGAATAATCTCCCATCACATTCATTACTAAAGCTTCTCCCACTGCCTCAACTTCAACATCTGTAGAAACTTCAAAGTAGTTTTCGTTGCCTAGTCCGTGTAATCCAAAATAACTACCAAATCCAGCACCTGAAGTTCCTTCATAAGCAACAAATCGGTAACCTGCAGCCCAACCCCATTGCATTTCTGGAGACTTTGGAGCTAAAGGATGATCTTCTGGCCATAAAGATGGATCAGCGTTATTTTCCGGTTCTTGAACACCAATATAAAAACGAACAGACTCAATTGTAGTTACGTCAAAACTACCTAATTCAATTGTTGTTGAAATTTCTTCTTGGGGTTCAATCAATGCTAAAACCTCTAATGGCACTGCCGTTTCTGTTCCGCCATCATGAATGATTGTTACTTGAGATAGGTAATATTGTAAACGTGATGCTTTAAAATCATATCCTAAATTATTGGTTCCAACAGCACCTAATGTAAAATCTTCAAATCCTAATTTGTGATTGATTTTTAGACTGACGTCAGTTTGTGCATTTGCAAATACTCCAGTTATAAGGATAAGCCCTAAAAGAATTAATTTTTTCATAATCAGAAGTTTAGAACAACCATTTTTGGCATGTTCATACTTAACGTACTAAGTTAAGGATATTTGATAAGTAAGTGAAATTATGTTGGATCATTAAATGAATTATTTATTAATAGGTATTGAAAGCCTATTGATCTGCGGTTTTGAACCTCTGTAAATTAGGGGTTTTTGAAAGAATGCATCTTAGTATAAAGCATAGGTGGTTTTTACCATTGTTAAAATTGATTATCTTTACTAATTCAAAGATGAAAATAATTCGAAAAATAGGTCCATTATTACTGCTGCCACTCATTGTATTGTCAAGCATTGGATTTACTTTTGATGTCCATTTTTGTAAGAATTCAATAAAAGATATTTCTTTTTTTGAAGCAGACGGTTGTGATATGAATGTGTCTTCGAATAAGGAGGTTGATGCATCCTCTTGTCATAAAAAATGTAAGAAAAAAATGTCTTCCGAAGATGAGAATCAAGAAGGTGTTTGCAAGAAAAAATGCTGTCATAACCAACGCTTTAATTATGATGTGCCGGGTGATGTTGCTGAAACGGATGGCTCAATAAACATTGAAACGGTTAACGCTGTTCTTTTATACGTTCTTTGCGATTATTTTTCAGCAGAAACTAGTGATGCTGAGCCAGGGTATCGCATTTATCAGCCCCCACTTCCCAGAGAAAATCTCTCTGTTCTTTATCAAGTGTTTCGTATTTGATTGTTCGCTTTTAATTGATCTCTTCAGTTTTAAACTGGAGTGTTTGTTCATTTAAAAATAGATTAATCAAATAGTATGTTTAAAATTATTGCCTTCACGGCAGCTGATTCTGATCATCAACACGTGATCGATTCAGCAATTAAAATAGCAACTTTCTTTAACGTTCAAGTTGAGTTTTTGTATCATGTGCAAGGACCTTCAGAGTGGAGTCTTTTATCGAGAACGGCAAAAGATAGACATCCCGATTGTAAACTGAAAATTGCGAATGCTCGTGAAAAGTTTGACGGTTTGTTAAGAGATTTGCGAAGTTGCGGTGTTAATGCATCAAAACGAATTATAGTGCAGGAGGAGTTAGAGAGCGTCGCTCTCAATTGTAATTCGGAAGACTTGCTTCTGTGGGATTCAAAATCATTTTGGAAATTGGATATTGCCAACTGGGTTAAAGCAACAAATATAATGTTGTTATCAACCTTTATTGATCCTCGTCAATTTAATGATTTAGTCATTAATTCTTGTTTTCAAAAACCATTGAAAAAAGTTACGCTAAACTTAATTTTGAGGCTTTCTAATCAAATTGACTTACACAAGCATTTCCTTTTTGTTAATACACAGAAAGAATTTGAATCAACAAGTAGTAGTGTCAATCGCATAAAAAAATCCATTAATCAATCAGGCTTCAATAAAACACGAATTGAAGTGTTTAATTCGCAACGTCATGATGAGGGAATTGCTGAGTTCACTAAGTTGAAAAATTGTGACTTGATTATAATTGAGTACATCAAATCGGCTGAAATTTCGAATTTAGCCCGTATTAAAGTACCTTTGATTCTAATTAAATCATGAAAAGAAGCATTTACATATTTACTTTGTTCGCTATTCTTTTGTCATGCGGAATTATAAGAAAGAATAAAGGTGGCGAAGTGTCTACTTATGAATTAGAAATTCCTAAAGGATTTCCGGCTCCTACAATGCCTGAAGGAAATGAATTAACACAAGAGCGCGTTGATTTAGGGAGAATGCTTTTTTATGATCCAATACTTTCTATTGACAGCAGTATTTCATGTGCGTCTTGCCATGATCAGACTTTAGCATTTGCAGATAATCGATCAATTACCCCAGGAGTGGAAGATCGCTTAGCAATGCGCAATGCGCCTACTTTAGCAAATGTAGCCTATAACCCAACCTTGCTTTTTGATGGGCATTTAAAAACGTTGGAAATGCAAGTTTTGGTACCAATTGGTGAACATGCAGAAATGGCTTTTAATATTGTTGAAATTGCTAAATTATTACGTAAAGATTCAACCTATGTGCGTATGAGTTTTGCTGCTTATAACCGAAAACCAGATGCCTTTGTTATTACACGCGCAATCTCTGCATTTGAGCGCACTTTAATTAGTGGGAATTCAAAATTCGATCAACAAATCTATCAAGGTAGAAATGTAATGAACAAGTCTGAAAAGCGTGGAATGAATTTGTTTTTTAATGAACTCAATTGTACTGAATGTCATTCAGGATTTAATTTTACGAATTATTCAACTACAAATAATGGATTATACGAAGTTTATGCCGACTCTGGAAGACAGCGTGTAACTAAACTGGAGTCAGATAGAGCCATGTTTAAAGTACCAACTTTGCGTAATATTGAGCTTACTGGACCCTATATGCATGATGGCAGTATTGCAACTTTAGAGGAGGTTATTGCACATTATCAAACTGGAGGAGCTGTGCACAAAAATAAAAGCGAAATATTGAAGCCTTTTACCTTAAATCAAGAGCAAACAGCTGATTTGATTCAATTCTTAAACTGTTTGACAGATAAAGAGTTTTTAAAGAAAAAGGAATTCCGCAATCCATTCAAATAAGAAGTAAAAAGAGAGCGGGAAATAAATTTTCGATTCTTTTTAAATAAATAAGGGAGCAATTTTATTTTTTTCTTACATTTGCCATCCGCAAAAAAGACAAAGGTCTTTTAAAAATGCCCGAGTGGCGGAATTGGTAGACGCGCACGACTCAAACTCGTGTTCCATTGGAGTGCCGGTTCGAGCCCGGCCTCGGGTACTAGTGAAAAAATCCCCTTACTATTTTTAGTAAGGGGATTTTTGGTTAATTATATTCCTTTTTCTATCAAAGTAATTTCGAAAAATGAAAATACTTGCAAGCATAATTCAATAATGATGCTTTTTTAGATTTTATGTCTGGCAACTCTTAGGTAAATTAACTATTCAATTTTCTTTCCTGCAATTCTTGTCGAATAGCTGTAGTCAGCACCCCAAACACCATAGTGTATGATAATAGAATCGTTATCAACAAATCCTCCGCTAAACCCACGTTCGTTATTCTGTTCGACATATTCTGGATAACTCAATATTTTTTCATCAAAAATGGATAAAAGAAGAGTATCTGGTGTTCTTTCATAAAGCCAAATACTATCAGGAGGCAAAAATGAGTCAGGCATATAATCTAAACTTATTTTCTTTTCATTAAACTTACTAATATTGCCGCTTGCAGAATACTTGTCACTAAAATTGTAAACCATAGAATGATCTTCTGTACGACTTTTCCAAATTGTAAAATTATACGCTCCCATAAATTGGTCATGTATATTGTCTATATAAAAATCTTTATTCTCATGCTCATTCTTATTACAGTTTAAAAGAGTGATAGAAATAAGTAATACTATTATTGAAATTTTCATTGTTACAAGTTTAAACTGAGCTAATTGCAAGTATAAAGGTAGGGTTTTAAATCTCTATTCAATTTGAATAGTAAAATATAAGGATATTCTACAAACTTATGGGACGGAATAATAACTGTAAATATGAATAAAAATAGTAAATCTTATCAGGTGATAAATGAGATCAGAACTAATGTGATGATGTAAGAAAAATGAAATTAATTGAATTCCAAAATAATTTGTGTTCCGTTTTTGTCCGAATGGATGATTAATTTACCTTCGGTTTCTTTTGCTCTCTCTGCCATATTATTGAGACCATAACCTCTGCGCACGGTTTGAAGGTTGAATCCGTCTCCATTGTCCACAATTTCCAGTCTGTTAGTATTTAGTTTAATAGAAACATTACTTGCATTTGCATATTTTACGGCATTATTCAAGGCTTCTTGACTGATTCTGAAAAGGTTCAATCCAATTGCTGGAGAAAACGAATTGTTGGGTGAATCATTAGTCACTATTAGTTCAATTGAAGCGCTATTTTTAATTCGATCAAAATACGACTTGATTTTTTTTAGCAACTCTTGTGAACTGATAGTTGAATTATGGATTGACCAGATCGTTTCTCGCAGTTGGTGATTTGCATTTTTACTTATTTCAGAAATATCATCCAGCGTTTGGCCCAAGGTTGTTTCCTGATTTTTATAAGCTTCGATATCAATTTTTGAAGTAATTAAAGTCAATTCGGCGCCCAAATTGTCATGCAAGTCTCTAGCAATTCTTCCGCGTTCATTTTCTAAGCTCTGCAACTCTTCATTTTTCACTTTCTCTCTGTATAATTTACGCCGGTACTGAATAAGGACAATTGAAAGAATTAATATGAGAATAATTACACCAGATAAGATGAGGAGCAGTTGGTTGTTTTTATTTGCAAGGCGCTCGTTTATTAGTGCTTTCTCTTTGGTTTCTGTATCGTATTTCACCAGCATCTCTGAGATGGCAGTGGCCGTTTCAGAATTGTAAATTGAATCGACTTGTTGTTCATATAAATCAAAATATTCTTCTGCAATTTGAAAGTTTCCTTTTAAGTTTTCAAGACGCATTAACCCTTTGTAGGCATCAGAAAGTTGATAGTATGAGTGGTTTTTTTTTGCTAATTCCAATCCTTTATTAAGGTATGTCTCCGCCGAGTCTAGTTGACCGAGATCCATATAAACTTGACCTAAATTGCAAGAAATTGTACCTAGACCAGATTCATTATTATTAGTCTCATATGTTGTGTACGCCAATTCATAATAACGTTTTCCTTTTTGTGTATCCTTATTCAAACGGGCATTGAATCCTAAATTTTGATACACTCCTGCAATCATATCTGTGTTTGCCTCTTCAATATAATAGCTCAAAGCTTCATTTAACTTTTGATCAGCTTCAGCGTAATTCCCAAGTTTTGATAGGCAAACAGCTTCAGATGATAATGCAGTATAGTAGGCATGTGAATTATCGGTTTCTAGAGCAACTTCTTTCGCTTTGCGATAATTGACTAAGGCTTTTTCAAACAACCCACTTTTTTCATAAATGACGCCTATATTAGAAAGCACTCGTCCCGCAAACCCTTTTAGATCATTTGATTCAAAAATCTCTAAGGCACGTAAATTTAGAGCTAAAGATTCGTCTAAATTACCAAGTTCATATTGGGCATTGGCCATTTTGTTTAACAATTTTGCTACGCCAACACTATCGCCAAGCTCTTGTCTAATTTCTAATGATTGGTTGCAAAGCACAAATACCGAATCATAATCACCCATGACTAAATATGGAATGCTCCAGTCATTTAAAGCCTGTGCCTTTAATGCTTGATCTCCTGTTTTCTCAGCTGCCTCGTAACCTAATCTACCATAATGTATCGCTTCTTTGGTGTCTGAATAAGCCAATTGGTAACAGAGTTCGCAAAGTGTTAGGGCCTTTTCGGCATTGGGTTGATCAGGATAAATTTCTTTTAAACTATCAACAACGGATGAAAATGCTCCAAATTGGAAAGCAGAAAATAGTATTGTAATTAGTGTTAGTTTAAGCATTCGGTTAGTATTGTTGCCCTAAATTAGACCGCCTTTTTTTCCTTTCTCTATCGCTTCAATCTTATTGTGGACCTTCATTTTTCGGTAAATATTTTCAATATGTTTTCGAACTGTTCCGTTACTAATATATAAACGATCTGAAATTTGATCGTATGTCAGTCCTTTTGATATTTCTTCTAAAATTTCGAGTTCACGTTTGGTTAATTCGTAATCAGGTTGGATTTTCACTTCGTTTTGATGATTCTTACGAATCAATTGTAGTGATTTTTGGGCAATTATTGTGCTCATAGGAGCTCCGCCCTCTAAAGCTTCAAAAATAGATTTATGAATTTTTGCCGGAGGTTCGTCTTTTAGCAGATAGCCAGAAGCTCCCGACATGATTGCGTCAAACAAGTACTGCTCGTCGTCAAAAACTGTACTCATGATTACCTTGATGTTTGGTCGTAAGGTCGTAATGAGTTGCGTTGCTTCAATCCCATCCATTTCGGGCATATTTATATCCATAATGATGACATCAACGGTGTTTCCATCAAAAATATAGTCTCGTATTTCTTTCCCGTTTTTTGCACTAAAGGTTACTGCAAAATCCGAAGACAACTGGATTTTTTCTCTGAGCGCCTCAGCAATTTTACTGATATCTTCTGCAATTGCGACTTTAATCATGTTTTTTGACTCAAAATTAGGCTTAATCTCATTTTATTACCATACGATCTATTTCGTATTTTTTAAAAATACGAAGAATTGCGTATTTCAAAACCTTCTCATTTTCATGTCCTTTGCTAAAAAAGAAAATGAAAAATCGAATTTGCATACTATTTATGTTGACACTTAGCTTAAGTGCCTATAATCAACAAATAAACTATGAAGTATTAAAGGACGAACCGAAGGAACCCAACGTTTCAATTAACCTTGACTTTTTTAATTTGGATATGAATACAGGGTATCCTAACCTTCGATTGGATAATATGAGTATGAACCTTGGGTTATTTGGTTTTGTGCAGGTTGTTCAACCCTTAGAAATCGATTTTAATATTCATAAAAGTTGGTTAGCATTAGGTAAAATAGGCTTTAAAGAATATCCAGGGAATTTTGAACTCAATACAGGTGTCAATTTTTGGTTAACAAACCGAAACGTTACTAAAAACACCAAAATTGTTTTAAAGCAAACCGAAACGCGAACCTCAAGTGAGACTATTACTTCTACTACTTACATAATGGCGCCCGCGCAACATATCAAACGTTTTGGCTTTAGAGGAGGACTCTATTCGAAATCAGGGCCATTTAATTTTGATGAATATACAGATGGTGCAAACCCGTCAGGAATTGACGAAACCAAAATATCAAGCATGGGACTTTATGGAGGGTTGACTTTTAGAAATTTAACCAATATTATCATAACTGATGACCACTTTGGACGCTCAATGAATTCAATAGGTAGAGATGTTTATTTTGATGCTTTTTTTGTTCCAGTTAATCGCTTTAAAGATTTAAATGCAGAAGGAGCCTTGGTAACTGAAACCGTAAAAGATTTTAAATCTGTACTGCCTTTTGGGTTTCGAGTAGGTTTTAGAAGTTATCAAATTGAAAAAAGAAAAATGACACTAAAAAAGTTTGGTATGGCTGCTTTGGGGGAATTCGGTTACAAGCCATATCAAGGTTGGTTTATTACTGCAGGTTTGGGAGTTACAATTGTGAAGCGGTAGTTATGAAGGACATTTTAATATTACTTGTTCTAGTCATCAATCAAGTTTCGTTGGCACAACGATTGGATAAGTTTGAGTATTTGGGAGAGATTTATGGGGCAAATGAAACTTATATAGGCCTCAACCCAACATATACCTTTATGAGTAATAAAGTTGCACCTTTTCCAGAGCGACATCAGTTAAATGCGTTTACAGGAGATTTTAGTTTTAGAAATGTCAATTTTGAACGTGGCAAAATGAGTTGGAACTGGCAACATAAAATGTTGATAGATGTTTTTTTAACGATAGGAAAAGCCTTAACAAAAGATGTTTCAGCCATTGATCGTAAAGAAAATACAGCCTTAACTTGTGGAGTAATAGGGTGGGTAGATTTTACTTGGGCTCTTAATAAACCTGATAAGCGTTACCAGTTTTCCATTGGTATTAATCATCATGATTATTTTTACGGATCAACTTATTCCGTTGACACTATCCCTTCGCAATCATGGGCAAGTCTAGATCCGCAAGGCTATTATTTTGCTGCAGGACCAGTTTTAAAAATTAATTATATGCTCAATAATTGGTTGATGCTTGAAATGTCTAATGCGTATTCTTTTTCCTATTGGAAAGCACTTGACCTTACCTACGCCACAAACCCATCAGACGATTATCCATTACCAGGTTTTGGGCAATTAGATTTGGAATTGCAGACGAAGTGGGGTGTGTTTGGAGGATTCAATTATAATTGGATTCACAATAGAGGAGAGATTCCGAGTAAAGGGAGGAGGTTGGATTTGTTACTTGGTTTTCGATTTATGATTTAAGCTAGAATTCAAAATCCGTGCTTTACTTTTTACATGTAGGTACGACTGAATCAAAAAGAATCATTCGTATATGTAGCGTTTGTCGGTTCCACTTGGCAAAACGATTGAGAATTTATAAATTGAATTGGTCAACAACTCATAAATAACTAAAACATACTGTATAAAATTTCATATTCAAAGATTCTCAGTTTACTCTAATCCGTGGCCGCAATTTTATATTACTTTGATTTTCTGTAAATCATTTTAGTGCAGCTTGTGGTGTGTTAATGCAACCACCGCATAATGTACGGCGGTCGCATTTTAGTTTTTTTAATCTACTAAGCTAAGTTTAACGGTTTGGTTAAGCGTACTATTTGATACTTGTAATATGTATATTCCCTTTGGTAAATGTTGCAAATCAAGACTTACCTGCTGATTTTCTTCTGTCGAATGATAAACCACTTGTCCCAACTGATCGTAAACATTAATTTCAAAAGGTAACTCATTGTGTTCTACTAAAACATCAAAAACTCCTTGAGACGGGTTTGGATAAGTCGTTATTTCTACTGGGGTCTCTATCTGGCCTGAATTGTCAGATATTGCTCCGCGCGTAAAAGCTGGTACAATCACGCCACCACCTGGATTTTCTCCTTCATAAATCGTAATGGTTCTGAATGCCGATACAGGAATACCACATAAATTGGCATTGAAAGTTACAGGGTACGTTCCTGTTGAACCGTCCGCCATTGCATGTAAAATATGATTTTCTGGAGCTCCAAAAGCCCAAGCATCTGGATACGACCATTCTATATCTGTATATGGGTAATATGTAGCTACGAAAGTGACAAGGTCTCCTAAATCAGCTGATGATGGCCCTAAAATCGTAGGGCTAAGTGCCCCATAACTTATGGTTCTTACAGCGTTATGACTGTCCATAGAACATGTCCCTCCATTGGCACGCGCCTTAATTAGTCCTGATCCAGCACTATACATGGATGACGTCACTGTAATAGAAGTAGCTTCTGTTGTCAATGAAGTCATTATTTCTCCATTTATTTGCCAGCCCGTTGGAACAGTATAAGTGTAGTCTGTTGCTCCGTCAACTGGGGGAATACTAACCGTAAATGTTTCGTTATTGCAAACATGATTTGGTACTGACAACAATGGTCGATTTAAGCGTGGGGCGACAACATTGACAGTAATTGTTTCTGTAGTTGTTCCGAGTCCATCACAATCAATGGTAACAAAAACACTTCCCGTACCAGTTGTGGTTCCCCAATCAACAGTGATGGAATGTGCTGTAGCAGTATAAAAAGTTCCATCAGGTAAGTTTACTGTCCAAGCACCGAAACAACCAGTGCCTAGCGCATAAAAGGAAGAACCTCCGCAGGGGACTGTCTCAAAACTCGAGGTGCTAGCCCAAGAAGATAGCGTTGTTAAAATTGAAAGCATAGTCGTGAACATAGCTTTTTTAAACGTTTGTTTATTTTTCATAATTTTTGTTTTATAAGTGCCAACTTCGGCACCCAGGTTTGAAGAGTGATATCACAATCCAAAACTAGCGAATGGGTGTCCAGATATTTCAGACACTTAAAAAACATATGATAAAAACTAATGTTATTTTATACCTGTCTATTTTTATGAAAAAAGACAGTCATTAATCTCTTTTCAATTGTTGGAAAATTTGATTTTGTTCAGTATTAAATTGAAACCTTTTCAGATTAATTAAAGCAGGTTAGAGGAAATCAATTCAATCGGTTAATACGTTATAAAAAAGGTGGGACCCTTTTTGTGCGTTAGGTATTTGGTCATGAGCAATGTCAATCGTTCTACAATTGGTTAAGAATTTTCTCCTTTTTGAGTTTATATTCCTCTTCTGAAATTAATTCCATTTCAAATAGAGATTTTAGTTCTTTTAATTTTTCCATTGCAGATTTTTCTGCATTTACGGGAGGCTGTGTAAGACCTTGACTCATATTCTGTCTTGCTTGCATTCCAGCTCCTAATCCCATTCCAATTCCAGCTGCGCCTCCTTCATTTTTAGCTGCATCTCGCATGGCTTTTAATTGTTCCATTTGTGTATAGTCTAATCCTGCCATGCGTGCAGCTTGCACATCTGCTTGCACCGTTGTTATTTTAGCAATTTGTGCATTTGTTGCATCAGTAAATGAAGTTCCTTCAATTCTATAATCAGTTAATCTAAAACCAAGTTGAATAAAAATATCAGCTGTTTTTTCTGTTGCATTTAATGCAATTTCATTTACATTGGAATCTATCTCGGCATAAGAGAATTTTGCATTGGCTAAATAGTCTGTAAGTGGTTGTACTAATCGAGAAATTAGTATTTCTTGCAGTTCTGAAACACAAAAAAGTTCTTCACCCGCCACAACATTTCGAAAAAACTCTTCAGGTGTAGTTATTGTTAACGAGAAGTTCCCAAAACACCTTAGTTCAACAGGGAAAGTATAAATGGGATCGACATAGGTAATTGGAGCGCGCGTTCCCCATCTTATATTCAATAAATCACCTTTTTTATAAAACCAAATACCAACAACATGCTCACTTTCAACACTTAATGCCAGGAACTTTTTAATTGTAGTGAGAAAAGGCTTGTTGTCAGTATTTATGTCATAAATTCCCTCTTCTTCAAAAACACCTTTAATTTCTCCTTCATAAGTGAATATGCATCCTTGTCCAGGAAGCAATATGAGTTTTGATGCGTTTTTGATTTCATCTCCACGGTCAGTAAATTTTACAAATAATTCATTTTGCCCAGGGTTTTCCCATTGAATAACTGATTTGAATTGATTGAATAGTCCCATTTTTTTGTTTTTAATGAATTAGAAGTGCTGTTTTAAACCTTTTCCGCCCATTTTAAGCGTTCATTTTTTTGATTTTCATAAATTGTTGCTTTATCAGCAATGTTTTCAATTAAATAATTGTAATAGGTGTTAATGCGTTTTTTTCGTACGATAACCAATTCTTTTGATAATTCATCTACAATTATTTTTTCACTAGCAATGCGAGCATCTAGTTTCCACATTTCATATCCAATTTCCTCTTCTCTTACAATTTCAGAAATGACTAATTCTTCTGCTAATTGATTCATAGCATAGTATTCTAAAGAGCGAATTCGAGAATCAGGTTCGTAGGAATTTACTGTTCCACATGCGTCACATTTTATGTTTTTTGCAACGAAGGAGTAAATTTGAATTGGCAATGGCGCGCTACATTGTTTGCAAGCGTGTATTTTATTTAAATCAATATGTGCAATAACGTTGGCATAAATCTTTCGTCCAGCATCAGCGCTAATTTTTATGCGTTGTTCTGTAAGGATGCCAGACATTTTATTATCCAAATCCTTGCCTTTATAAAGCTGCTCCATTCTTTCAGCCCCTGATACTTCATCCATCATTCCAAATAGCGGATCCATTTTTTCATCCCATGTGTCATCAATTTTATTTTGAAGACTATCTACTTGATTACTGATGCCATTCCAAGCATTTGAAATGACACTACTATCATACTCTAATTGTTCTATTACCAAAGGCCAATTTTCATTTGCTTCTGCCAATAAATCATTAAATCGTTCTTCTATTTTAGCTAGAAATACGTCCCATTTTTGGATTAATTCTTCTTTTTTAGACATGATTTTTTTTATTCGAAAAGAGGGGTTCCGCAATAAAAACAAACATCATATTGGTCTGTTTCTAAACGGGCTGCTCCACATGTTTTACATTTAATACTCTCCACTTTGTCTGTTGTGGCATATTTTGAATACTGATTAAGTGAGGGAGCAGCATTTTGAAAAATAGCACTGACATTCATTTTTGGTTTTGCTTGCTCGATATAACTCAATAAAGTAACTTGCTTTATGCTTGACAGTTCATCTTTGAAATGATGAAGCATTGCAACACTTTCACTATTCTTTAACTCTAAGAGTAGTGCTTCTGTCTCCTGCGCTGCAATTTGAATAAAGCTGGTTAAAGCTCTGTTAAACTCAACTGGGTAAGCACTTTTAGTAAGCGGAACTCCAGATTTTTCAATAGTTTCTAGTTCTAATGCTGTTAAAGCAGTAACCTTATAGTTTGACAAAACAGACTGCCATTCATCTTTGTTATGCAATCCTTTTTTTTGTAGACTGGAAAGCTGAACATGAAACTCGGCGATATGCTGTTCTATTTGCAATCGTTGAGTTTCATCATTCTTCAATTTATTTAGCGCTTCTTCTTTTTTGATTTTTCTTTTTTTACCGAACATTTCTAGAAAGAGATATCGTCATTAAGATCCCCGGCCTCATATTTTTTATCAAATTTCTCCTCAAGCTGTATGCGCAGTTCGTGGTAATAGTTTATGTTTTCATTTTGTTTATTACTCCAAAATGTACTTACGTTTGAATAATCAGCTACTGTCAAGTCGAATAAACTCAAGGCTTGTTGAGGATCCTTTCCTTGATCTGTCATGTGCTTCATAGCTACAGATACCTCTATGTATTTCTCAAAGGGGAAATTAGTTTCATTAATGTCAGCCATTCCTCCTAAATTCCCTGTTGCACTTGCATTAAAAGCATCTCCATAAATTTGCGCAATAACAAAAGATGTGTCATTTGACATGCGTTCTTGCCAGGCATTATTTACTTTGTCCCATTTAGCTTTATCTCCGCTAATAATGGTTAAAACTTCATCTGTCCAATCACCGTTACTTGCAATTTTAGCGTTAGCACTTGCCCAAGTGGCGCATGAAACTCCATCAATTGGGGCTAAAATTTCTCCTTCACCTTCCATGTTTTTTGCTTGCTCTCGTACCGAGTTTTGATATTCGATCGTAGAAGCTCCTTGGTCTAGATTGCCTTCTGCATCTAGTAACTCTGGAAAATAATCTGAGTTATTCGAAATTTCATGCAAAGCACGAAAATGATCTTCGTCTTTAAATCCTAATGTTCTAGCTTCTGCATCTCCGTCTGCGACGTTCGAAATCTGCAATAATAATTGTGTGGTGTGGTATCTCAATTCTTTACCTGTATAATCTTCCCAACCTGCGGGTAATTCTACATTTCCAATGAATTTATTAGAGCCATTATCGTATGTGTTCTCTTCTTTTTGAGAATCATTGGCATCAATTTTAGCTTCATCAGCTCCTTCCAAATCGATTCCTGTAACCTCTTTTGTTACTTTTTTTAGTTTACTAAATAGTCCCATAATTTTCCTTTTTTAAGTTCCTTCTTCTTTTTCTCTTCTTCCAACTAATAATAGGATTGCTCCCACTGCTATTAATCCTAGTTTTATTCCCCAAGCAACTCCTTCTCCCCAGTTATATATCCACAGCAATACATTAGGTACCATGTTGGCAAAATTTAAAATAATCGCAAGTATGCCTAGTCCAATTAGCGTTGATCCAATTTTTGTCATAATTCTAGATTTATTAATTAAATAATGAGGAGACTATAGAAATAGAAAACTTGCAATAATCATCCATACTCCTACAATGATTCCTAACACGCCCATTTTTCCTTGAATTGGTGCTAGTTTTGCTAAAAGCGCTTTTCCTTTCTTTTTTGCTTCTTCATTTTTAGAAAGTAAAAGTTGATTAATCATTCCATAACCTAGTATAAACCCTAAAACGGCTTCAACAACGCTTCCTGCCATCCATGTCACCCACCAAATTGGAAAATCTCCTAATAGGCTAATGTTGAGAATGGCTTGAATAATTCCCCAAACTCCCCAAAAACAAAACACTAAACCAATCCATCCTTGGTAGGGGGCTATTTTGTTAAGAAGTTCTTGCGCATCAGGACGCTTAGAAAGGATTAATGACGGTACCGCCAAGATGCTTAAAATAATAAGTGTAATTCCGTATATCATATCTTTTTTTCTCCAAAGGTGGGTAAGATATTATGGAGAAACTGCCGAAACATATATGCGGTCAGGTTGATTTTCTAAACGGCGGTGCTAAATATAAATGCGGTTATTTATTGCATTGAAAATAACGCTTTTAAAATGTCATTTTTCTTACGTCTTGAAAGTGGAATGTTGACATTGCCCTCTAAGTTTATCTCGTTTTGCTCTTTATTATATCCTGTGACATGCTGAGGGTTAATAATATGTGAACGGTGGGTTTGAATAAATCCAAAACTTGTCAATAAATCCTTATAATTATTCAACGGTTTTGAAGTGACAACTTTTTCCTGATTTTGCATGTGGAATTCGCAGTAACTCCCTTCTGATTTACAATAGCGTATTTCTGCAGCTTTTAATATTCTATATTCATTAAGGGTGCTGATGATAATCTTGTTGTTGTCGGCTTGAGGGTTTGCTATTTTTTTGTCAATTCTAGCAATGGCATTTGATAACGCTTTTTTTAATTCATTAAAATCAATTGGTTTTAGAATGTAATCCGTTAAAAAACCAGTTTTTATGGCTTTTAATGAATATTCTTCATGCGCTGTAGAGTAAATGATTTGAAAGCGAATAGGAATTTCTTCCAGTACTGTAAAAATATTCCCGTCTGAAAGGTTGATATCCGTAACCAATATGTCAAAATCGCATGATGTGAGTAAGGTTCGGGCTTCCTGAAGTGTGCCAGCATGTCCAATAATATCCAAATTAAGATTCGCTTTTTTAATTAAGAAGATCAGCGCATCTCTAGTATGTATTTCATCTTCTAAAACGATTACTTTAAGCATGTTCTTTGATTATAGGAAGGGTTAATACTGCTTTGGTGCCAATTGCATGGCCATTTTGTGTTAACTCTTCAATTTGAAACGAGGTTTCTTGTTTATATGTTTTTTCTAAAAAGGATAACCTTCCTTTTAAAATTGAAATGCCGAATGATTCGCGGTTTGATTCATTCGTATTTAGTTGTTTTGAATTAAGGTAACCAATTCCATTATCCTGAACGACGCAAATGAGCGTTTTTTCGTCCGAGTTAAAGGAAATATTAATTTCACCTTTATTAGTGCTTGGTAAAATGCCGTGTTTTATTGAGTTTTCAATCAATGGTTGAATTAAATTGGGCGGTATTTTAATAAGATCAAGATTTAAATTACTGGTTTTAAAATTATAGGTGATCTGATCTGAAAATCGCATGCATTGTAAATCGAGATAATCAGCTAAACCTTCTATTTCTTCTCTAAGCGGAATCAGTTTTTGTTTTGAATGATTCAAAATATTCCGATTTAATTTTGCAAATTTTCCAATTGAAGTTACGGCTTTGTCGTATTTTTCTGTTTGAATAAGTGATTGAATCACAGATAGTGTATTAAAAATAAAGTGCGGATTCATTTGTGAGCGCAAAAGTTGATTTTCCGTTTGTTCTTGCTTTATGGTTGCGGTTAATAATCGTTTTTGAAAAAGCAATAGGCTAATGATTAAGGTTAAGGAAATAAAAATAATAATCAACCAAAATGTCAAACTGTTCTCTCTTTCTTTTGCGAGTTGGAGTTCTTTGTCCTTCTCAAGCTGATTTATTTTAGTTTCCTTTTCAAATAGTTGATAACGTGATTCTATCTCCTTCGTTTTTTCATTGATTAATTCCTGTTGTAATTCATTTTCAAAAGTCAGGTATAATTGATAAGCTTCTTTTGAATCTTTATACATTTCTAATGAATCATAACAATTGGCTATTCCCAAAACAGCTGATTTTGCCCTCGTTAAATCACTTGTCTCCAGCGCTGTTAATAATTTAGATTGGTATTGTGATAGCGCCAATTCAAATTTGCCTTCTTTTAAGTTAGGCATTGGAGAGTTAATATTGTTAAGGTCATTTTCTTCTGCAATTTCTTGTGCTTTTTTATAAAGGCTGTAAGAGTAGTTAGCTTGGTCATTGTTGGCTGTTTCTTGGAGTATTCCTAAATTATTTAAAGCTTTAATAATTCCAACGTCATCTCCTAGTGCTCTGCTAATAGATAGTGATTCTTGGTACCGAAAAAATGCTTGATTGTATTTTCCTTGATTTTTAAAAATAATTCCAAGGTTATTTGATGTTAATGAAATGTTGAGAGAATCGTTGAATTCTACCGCTTTGTCATAGGCCAGTTTTAAATATTTTTCAGAAGTTTTATCATCCCCTGTTTGATGAAAGATATAGGACAGGTTATTGTAGCAATTAAATTCTTTACGTGTAGCATAAGCTGGCAGTTCGCTTGATGTTTTGATACATTTTAGCGTTTTAAAAATGTAATGGGCAAACTCTGAAGATTTTTTATTCGATTGCATGAGGTGAACCGACATGATGTAATGGTATAAAAAATAAGCCTCTGATTGAGGTTCGAAAGAGTCATCATTGAATTGTTGAACAATAGAGAGATAGCGCTCATCTGCCAATAGTAAATATGAAAAAGCCTTTTTAAGTAATAAGAGATTACTCAACTCATTTTCTTGTTCGGCTTCATTTATCAAAAACAAGGCTTTTTCACCATCAAGTAACAGAAAAGATTGGTTAATCTTATGATTCTTTTGTCCATAAGAAAAAAGTGTAATTACTGTTAAAACAATAGAGAATAACTGTTTCAATGAAAAAAATTGATTGTTAAGTGATATTGGTTTCACAAAAAGTTCAAGTCATTTAATAAAGAATGAAAGGTATGTGAATTTGCAAGAATATTGACAATAGAAACGATTAACTACAGGAATTTCACGATAAATAGAAACATAAATATATTCCATATACTTTCCTTTTGATTTACTTCTATTATGTTTTTGTTGTTGCGACTCAGATAAAATTCACCACTATTTACTGAAATTCTAGCCCTATAATTCTCTCTAAAAAAAAAACTTATATTTACAAATAGCTAATTCATAATGATTTAATGGTTTTTGCAAAGCTAGAGAACTGTCTTCAGAAAGTTCTCTCAGTTTTAAAAGTTAATCGCTACACGAATGAAATTAAACATCAACAAAATTTTTATTGTTTCGGTATTACTCATGCTTTTGTCGTGTGGCACGGCGTCTGAAGAAGATCAAATATCTAATGAAAATGATACAATTCAAGAACGCGTAGGGTTTGAATTATTGTCTGAAAGCCAAACTGGAATAGGTTTTGTCAATGCTGTAAAAGAAACAGAAGAGCGAAACTTTTTCAACTTTGACTACATGTATAATGGTGCAGGAGTAGCCGTTGGTGATATTAATAATGATGGCCTGCAAGATCTTTATTTTACAGGGAATAATACTTCAGATAAACTTTACCTCAATAAAGGTAATATGGTTTTTGAGGATATTACAAATGCAGCTATTGAGCATGACTTGGCAAGTGGTTGGCATACAGGTGTTAATTTTGCTGATGTAAATGCTGATGGTTACTTGGATATTTATGTCGGAAAATCTGGTATTACAGATGATCGATCGCAATTGCAAAACTTGCTTTTCATTAATAATGGTGACAATACTTTTGCTGAAAAAGGGGAGGAGTTTGGTGTCAATTGTGATAGGCGAACAACTCATTCTGCTTTCTTTGATTATGATAATGACGGAGACCTAGATTTATACGTCCTCAATCATCCAAAAACGAATGGATCAGACAATTTATCAGATGAAAAAATGAAGCAATTTATCATTGAAGGGGAAGATGCAGATGTCCTCTACCGAAATGATAATGGACATTTTACAGATGTTTCTTTAGCTGCAGGAATTCAGAGCAATACCTATGGCTTAGGCATTGCGGCAAGTGATTTGGATAATGACGGAGATATCGATATTTACATTTCAAGTGATTTTTCTGGCCCTGATTTTTTATTCTTAAACAATGGAGATGGAACCTTTACTGAGAATATTCAGAACCAAACAAATCACATCTCCAATTTCTCAATGGGAAATGAGGTTGCAGATTTCAACAATGATGGTTTGCTTGATATTATGACGTTAGACATGGTAAGTGAAGATCATATTCGCTCAAAAAGGAATATGGGCGCAATGAGCACTGAGGTATTTGAGAATCTGGTAAGTATGGGATTCCATCATCAGTATATGTTTAATGGCTTGCAGTTAAATAATGGAAACGGAACCTTTTCAGAAATTGCGCAATTGGCTGGAGTATCCAAAACG
This sequence comes from uncultured Crocinitomix sp., assembly GCA_937136425.1. Classification (GTDB taxonomy): domain Bacteria; phylum Bacteroidota; class Bacteroidia; order Flavobacteriales_D; family Crocinitomicaceae; genus Crocinitomix. The sequence goes on along the minus strand of CAKZON010000114.1, from coordinate 12,182 downwards.
GATTGGAGCTGGGCGCCTTTATTTGCTGATTTTGATAATGATGGGCGTAAAGATCTATTTATTACAAATGGATATAAACGTGATGTAAGAGATGTGGATTATATCAGTGAATATTTACAAAAAGAGGCAAATGATGAGGTGGGAGAGTTGCAAGCTGAATTGGACTTAATTCCTGCAACAAAAATTGTGAACTACATGTACAGAAATGAGGGGGATCTTCAATTCAAAAAAGTTTCAGAAAATTGGGGTTTAGATATTCCTCTTAATTCTAACGGAGCGGCTTATGCAGACTTGGATAATGACGGTGATTTAGATTTGGTTATGAATAATGTGGATGATGTTGCTTCTATTTTTGAGAATAAATTGGAAGGCTCATCTTGCAATTACATTCGTTTAAAAATTGATGGGTATGCGCAAAATAAACAAGCTATTGGCGCAAAAGTGACTGTTTATACTGATGCAGGTCTTCAATATCAGGAATTACAGGTTTCTAGAGGATATATGTCCGCGGTAGAAAATACGCTTCATTTTGGTTTGGGAGGTGCAAAAAAAGTAAATAAGATTACAGTTGAATGGCCTGATGGAACAACTTTAGAGAGAAATGGTGTAGCTATTAATAGTGCAATTGAACTAAAATATTCAGAAGGAAACAAGAACCCATTACCACCATTAAATTACTCTCCTTTATTTGCAGATATAACAGATTCATTACTGGAATTTAAACATTCAGAAAACTCATATGATGATTTTCAACACGAATTATTAATTCCTAATAAACTATCTCAATCAGGTCCTTTTATTACAAAAGGAGATGCCAATGGAGATGAATTGGAGGACATATACATAAGCGGACCATCTGGTAAATCAGGCAAACTATATCTTCAAACTTCAACAGGTTTTCAAGAAAAAGCAGGGCCATGGACTAAGGAAAGCAAGCGGGAAGAAATGGATGCTGTTTTCTTTGATGCAGATGGCGATCAGGATTTGGACCTTTATGTGGTAAGTGGCGGAAACGAGTTTGATCGGAAGTCTCCATTATTAATGGATCAACTTTATATAAACGACGGAAATGGAAACTTTACCAATGAATCCAACCGACTTCCACAAATTCCTATTGGAGGTCAATGCGTAGTTTCTGCAGATTACGATCAAGATGGTGATTTAGATCTATTTATTGGTGGACGACAAGTTCCGCGTTTCTATCCATATCCTGAAAACAGTTACCTATTTGAAAATAATGATGGGCAATTTAAAGATGTTACGGCTTTGTCACCAGATATGAAAAATCCTGGTTTAATAACAGATGCTGTTTTTGATGATATTGATTCAGACGGCGACCAAGATTTAATTGTGGTGGGCGAATGGATGCCGGTTAGTTTTTTTGAAAATAATAAAGGCATTTTTTCAAATGTTACGGCTCGGTATAATCCAACACAGGATTCTGGTTGGTGGTATTCAATTGAAAAAGGAGATTTTAATGGAGATGGACAAATGGATTTTATTGTGGGTAATTTGGGAGAAAACAATAAGTTTCATCCCGCACAACAATATCCTCTTGAAATTTATTGCGGTGATTTTGACGGAAATATGAAAAACGATATTGTTTTGGGTGAGTATCAAAATAATATTTGCTATCCTGTAAGAGGCAGACAATGTTCCTCAGAACAAATGCCTTTTATTGCAGATAAATTTCCTACATATGCAGATTTTGCTGTGGCAGATATTACAACCATTTACGGAGAAGAATATTTAGAAAATGCTATTCATTTTTCTGCAACAAGTTTTAGTTCCGCGGCTTTTATCAGTAATGAGGATGGTTATCAAGTCAACCAATTACCTGTTTATTGTCAGTTGGGGCCAATCAACCGTTCTTTGGTGGACGATTATAATAATGATGGACATTTGGATGTGCTGGTTGTTGGAAACAACTTTGGCGTTGAGGTGGAGACTATTCGATACGACGGCGGAAGAGGTGCTTTATTATTGGGTGATGGCACAGGAGAATTCAAACAACTTTCACCCTTAGAATCTGGCTTTTTTGAGAATAATGATTGCAAAGATATGACTCAGGTAAAGTTCAAAGACAAAACAATCATCATAACGGTATCCAATCAAGCCAAGGCTAAAACTTTTTTGTTAAAGGATTAGTTGGGAGTGAACGGATTGGGTTTTTACACTTATATCAACGTGATTTTTACCAAATGTCACGTTAGAATTGAATCTTTGCGTATTTTTAGTAGAAAATTAACCCGAAATAAGCATTTACAAACGTTTACACTTGGAAGGTGTGTTTATTTGGGTGTTATGCACAAGTTTAAAAACACAATAATGAAAAAATTTAATCCAGAAAGTAAACTGGCTAAAAAACTAACTCAAAAGGAAAAATTAGAATTCCATTTAGATTTTGTTGAACACAAATCAATTCTTGGTATCGACATATATAAGTACAGTGCATATCCAGATAAAGTACAAGTATATGTTCCTGTTTTATTCAATTCTCTGTACAAAGAAACAGTTAGGGTTTGTATCTCAAAAGAAAAGTTCTTTTTTCAAAAGAGCTATAACAAACATGAGGAATTTAAAGAAAACTTTATTAGTACTGGTGATGGAGGTTTTCAAATATTTGACAACCCAATACAGTCAATACTTTTTGCATCATACTTTCAACTGATAATTAATAGATTTAATTCGGGTAGTTTGACAACAAATCTTAATAAAAATCTTTTTGAAATAATTGGTCGAATAGAACTGAGATATGTCATTACTTTCGATAAGATCTTTTCATATGATAATAATTTTTTTGGAGCTGGTATTATTAATAATGCAAGAATATTAGCAAAAGATAATCTGAATAGGTTACTAGTTGATTATCCAACTGTAAACTGGTTTTATCAACATATCAATACTGTTGAAAATCTTATGGTTATAAAAAAAGATGATTTCTCAAAAATTAATTATTTTAAAGATTATGATAGTGATAAACATAGTTTAATATTTAATTCAAGTGGAAAAATAAAATCACTTGATTTACTGAAAATTGGAACTATAAAATCAAAAAACACAGAATTGGAAGTATTCAACTTAAAAATTCAATTGAGTCTAAGTGTTCCTGCACTAAAAAGAGATTATAAAAGATTTTTAACCACTGTAGGAAATTTAAACACAACAGGAATCGAATAAAAACCAGTGCCTAACAAAGGCTCTTACGTAATGCGGGGTTTTTAGTAAATTGAAAGATTATGCAAGTAATAAAAATTAGTGGTAAACTGAAAGTGAAGTGCTTCGGAAACCCGCAATACGCATAGCCAAACCGTTACATGCAATACATATGAAGTTATTATTCTGGAACATAAAAAAGAAAGGTCTTCAACTAACAGATGAATTAAAAACACTATCCAAAGATGTAGATATACTTATTATTTCAGAATTAACTGGAAGTAAAAAATCTCTTGAAAAACTCAATAAAACTATTCAAGATGTAATAGATTCTGTGTCCAAAGAAACGGGTTTAACGCATATACAAGGTAAAGAAAACTCGTGGATACATGTATGGATTAAAGAAAAAAAAGACCTTAATATTGAGTTAGTCGAAAAATATAACAATTTAAAATCCCCTTCTGACCTAACTGACATTCACGTTGAAAATGATTCTGAGTATTTCGCTCAATACTTAAATCGTTTTGAAAGAATGATTTTTTTAAAAATAAATTATAAAAAATTAGACTTTCTACTTGTACCCATTCATTTTCCAAGCAGAATATATGCCACAGTCAGAAAACAAAAAGATATAGCTGTCCATTTCAGAAAATTCATTGAAAAAATAGAATCTAAGTTTAGCCTACCAAGTTTAATTGTAGGGGATTTTAACATGAACCCATTTGAAGATGGAATGATACACCACGAAGGATTTCATGCTTTACCCTACCAAGAAATGGAAGAATCAATTAACTTTTACGAGACCCCTTATAAAACATTTTATAACCCCAGTTGGTCTAAATTTGGTGATCATGAAATTAAAAAGGGAGTTGTGCAACGTAAACCAGCAGGCAGCTATTATTACGAATCTTCAAGAGACTTAAAATATTATTGGTATGTACTAGACCAAGTAATAATGAGAAAAGAACTTATCGATAAATTTCAATTTGATGAATTCAAGTATGTACGTTCTATTTACAAAAATGATGATTTATTAAAAGGAAACTTAATACCAAATGAAGATAAATACAGTGACCATTTACCTTTAGCATTTAAACTAAAAAATTAATCATGGATAATAATAAAAATATGTGGCCATCCCCAGAAGAATTAAATGATGGAAACTCTGTTGACAAAGCACCATACGGAGTATTAAGTGAAATAGCAGAAGCAGTTTATAACGTGTATGATAAGAAGATATGGGGAATTCTAACTGCTCGTTTTACCGAACAATCAAACGGAGATAGAACCAATTTTATTTACTCCTTATACCTTTCTAAAGTACATAAAAAAGATGCTGCTCAAATCAAAATTTTAGAAATTGATGTTGCTGATGATGGGTGGTACCCTGCAACAGTCAACCTATTCAGACCATATAGAGATGTCATAGGAAAAGCTGAAAATGAAAGTCAGTTCAGAACTTTCTTAATGAATGCCCTAAATTCTGAATTTGTCAAAGGTAATCTCTCAGAATTATTAAAGGAAAAAAGCATGTAACACTGTATATAGCAAATAGGTTGTTCATTGTTTTACGAAAGTTCAGTGCTATTTACAAACACCGCCAAATCGTTGATTTGGCTTTTAAGAATGAATAAATTTAAAAACAAAATACAACGTTTTGGCTCAGTGCAAACTTGAAAGTTTATTGCTTTCTTCTACACTACTTGCCATATACTAAACGTTGTACGTAATCACAACATAATGGATTCATATAAAACAAATTTAGACACCCAAATCAATAAATATTTGAGCCTATATGAAGGCTATTTTGATATATCGAGTGCACAATCTTGGTATAAGTACATTTACCAAATGGTTGACGAATTACTGAGACATGGTTTACAGGAGACAGATTCTCTTTTTATTAAACAAAAGTATGCGGAATTTAGATGTTACTTTAGTACTGCAAATAAAGAGAAAGAACCTGAATTTATTAAAATATTTAGATAAATTATGTAAGTGATTTATTTTCACAATAATCGAATGATAATAAAAATTAGATAAAACGTAACTCGTACAAATTGAATAAAACAACCCATCAAATAGTTGAAGAACATCTAAGAAAGTATCTTAAAAGAACCCAAGACCTTTGGATAACTTGGAATGAAGCATTAGATAGTTGGTTCAAGAAAAACCCTAGTAACGGAGAACCAATCTATTCTGGTTCAATACCTGATTTCGGGATTAGCAAATGGAGCAAACACGGGGTTGGTGTCAGGATAGAATGTGATAATGAAATAATTGAATTCGATTTTATACCAAAACATGTTGAAAAAGTCGATTATTTGGATATTGAGGAAATTGATATTTATTGGTCATTCGCGCATTTCAAAAGTTTGAATTCTGAATCAAAAATTAGCGAAGAAGATTGGATTAAATCAATTGAAGATTTACACGAAAACGGAATTTTGACAAAATTTAGCTGGAATAGATGCGCATTTAAAGGCTATAAATTGAAGGAGGAAAAAAGCAGATAACGTTTGGCGAGAACTGAATAAAATGACGTTAAAAAAATGGGAAGAGATACATGGTTTTATAAATTAGACAAAGTAAAAGCAAAAGAAATTCTTCTGCCCGATTTGAAAGATCATGCTAAATCGCCTGTTTCATTTAAAAAATTTTGTGCTTCAGAAAAATGGATTACTTCTTCATGTTTTGATGAAACAATAAACGTAATTTCAAATGATATAAATCAAATAGACCCTGAAAATCTATTGGCTATAATTGAATATATTCGTACAATTATTAATTTCGAGGAAGAAGATAATGCCCTTAATTGCTATGGAATCAAAGAAATTATTTCTGTCCGAAGGGACGAGGCATATGCTCTTATGACTCATTTAAACGATCATTTTATAGGTGATTTTAAATACAACGTAAAACGAAATGTATTTTTAATGTTTGTTGATTATATGATTCTTCTTTCAGCAGATTTCGTCATAAAAACAGATGCCATTTATGATGAGCTCCAAACTTATATTGCCGAAGCAAACGTATTAAAAGAAGCAAGAAAAAATGAATCACGAATTCAAATAGCCTTAGAGGAAGAAATTCCTATTATCTATAAGGAGTATCAAAAGATAGAACAAAAAGGGGATTGGTATCAGAAAATAACATTCCCATATGATTATCTGTTCTGTTATTGCGCTGACAGTTACCTTATTCAGTTTAGCAATGTCAAGAACGAAATTAAAAGTGAACACACCAATATTCTGATTATAGACTTAATATAGATGAATCCATCATTTATTTTTTCAGCGAGATCTCCTTCGTCAATTTTAAATTCTCTACGAGAACGATTTTTAATTCATCTGTTTGCGTCTCTTCCTACAAAAAGAACCGTAAATCTTCAATATTAACCTGCTTTAATTCATGATTTTCCTTAATTACTCGCATTAAGTAATCAAATTCCATTCAGTCAGTAAATTCTGGTGATTCCATATTCTTTGCATATAATTATGATCAGGTAAAATTCAAAGACAAAACAATCATTATAACGATTTCCAACCAAGGCAAGGCTAAAACTTTTTTATTGAAGAATTAGTTGGGAGTGAACGGATTGGGTTTTTACACTTATATCAACATGTTTTTTGCCAAATGTCACGTTAGAATTGAATCTTTGCGTATTTTTAGTAGAAAATTAACCCGAAATAAGCATTTACAAACGTTTACACTTGGAAGGTGTGTTTATTTGGGTGTTGTAGTTAATTATGAAAGAAGCAAAAAACATAAAAAGCAACATCTTGAAATTTCATGTTAATAATGATATTTCTGGAGTTGAGTTAATGGACGCTAATTTCAAGTCGAATAAAGCTTCTTTACATTATCACCCTGAATTTATTATTGGAGTAATGGAAAGTGGTGTGCAATCATATTGTCCAAAATCACCTAAAGAAAAAATAATTTCTAAGGGGCATATTTCAATGATAAATCCTGAGAGAATCCATAGCAACAAAAACATTGATGACAAAGGCTACAGGTATAGAACTTTTAATGTACAGCCAGAAGTTTTTCAACAGATTGCAAATGATATAGCACAGGATGAAGTTTCTCTTCCAAATTTTGATAAGGTTACTGTAAAAGATAATCATCTAGAAGAACAATTATTACATCTACATAATTATCTTTTTTCGAATCAGTTTGATACTATTCAAAATCAAAATTGTTTTTATGAAACATTTGCTTATCTCATAAAAAGTCACAGTTCAAGTAAAGTAAAAGCAGGCGAAATTTCTACAAACTCCATCATCACTAACCGTATAAAAGATTATTTACATACCTATTTTGATTCCAAAATAACATTAGAACAATTGTCGGAGGTTTCTGGTTTAAGCACTTATTATTTAAATAGAGTTTTTTCAAAATCTATTGGTATTCCTCCACATAAGTATTTGATGAACATAAGACTCAATAAAGCTCAGGAATTATTGAAGTTTAAAAACTCTGTTACAGAAGTAGGCTACATGGTTGGGTTCTTCGACCAAAGTCACTTCACAAGAAATTTCAAATCGTTTTTAGGTATCACACCCAAACAATATCAGTCTTCCATTTCCCAATAACAAGATTATACAATTTTTTAAGGTCTCACTATTTTAATTTTGTTTCTCATTAAAACAGAATAAAAAATGGATGTACGTAAAATACTCTCTGAAAGAGATGAAACTTTAAATTATGCTGCACAAAAAGCAATAGCTTTTTTAAATGAAGCACAAACAAGAGCTATTGAGCCAACGGATGAAGCCCTTAGAAATCTTTCTTTATTAGATGGTCCTTTTCCTGAAATTCCAATGCCATCTAAAAAGGTTATTGAAGAACTAGAGGATATTGGTAGTAAGGGGGCTATGGTAACAATAAGTCCACGATTTTTTGGATTTGTAACCGGTGCAAACTTACCTGTTACCGTAGCAGCTCAATGGTTGGCTGCTGCTTGGGATCAATTGCCTAACATGGCAGTACTTTCTCCACTAGCATGTAAATTAGAACAAGTGGCTGAAAAATGGCTGGTTGACGTTTTACATTTACCCAAACAGACACGTTGTTCCTTTGTAACTGGTACTACAACCGCTGATATGGTTTGTTTACTTGGTGCCAGAAATCATGTATTAGAACAATATGGATGGGATATTCAAACCAATGGAGTATTTGGAGCTCCAAAAATTAGAGTTCTTGTTGGTGAAGAAGTACATACCACTATGCTAAGAGCTTTAAGGGCGATAGGTATTGGAAATGCTCAAATAGAAAAAATTCCAGTAGATGATAATGGTGCAATTGATGCTAGTAAACTTCCAGAGTTTAGAGATGAACCAACTATTATTTGTTTACAGGCAGGAAATGTAGATTCAGGAGCTTTTGATCCTTTTGATGTTATTATTGAAAAAGCCAAAAAATATAATGCTTGGGTACATATAGATGGAGCTTTTGGCTTATGGGCTGCTTCAAATCCAAAATTAAAGTATTTAATGAAAGGCTTTGAGAAAGCAGATTCATGGGCTACGGACGCTCATAAATGGCTGAATGTACCTTATGATTCTGGTATGGCATTTTACAAAGATGAAATGGTTATTAAAAAAGCTCTAACTTTAAAAGGTAATTACCTCGTTCAAGGTAATGATGACCCAATGAACAGAACTTTAGAAACTTCAAGAAGAGCTAGAGGAACAGAGGTTTGGGCAGCCTTAAAAAGTTTAGGGCGACAAGGTGTCTCGGATATGATAGGCAAATCTTGTGATTTAGCTAAGTATTTTGAGCGAAGATTAAGAGAAGAAGGCTTTGAAATCTTAAACAAAGTAGAGCTTAATCAGGTAATGGTTTCATTTGGCTCTGATGAAAAAACAAAAGCAGTAATAAAAGCCATTCAAAAAGAAGGAACTGCTTGGTTTGGTGGTACCAATTGGCATGGTAAAGAAGCTATGCGAATTAGTACAGTTGGATGGTCAACCACTAAAAAAGATATTGACATGAGTATGGAAGCATTGCTTAAAGTTGTAAATCAGTTTAATTAAATGAAATTCATACTATGTTAGAAAGTGAAAAAATACTCAGATTTGAAATCATAACTGAAATCAGAAAAAAAGTACCTACTTGTTTTACCTCTAATGGTCAATTTATTGGTTCTTCAGTTACAAAAAACAATGCAAATGAATTGAAAGCGATAATTACTAAAAATAATATAGATAAAGTTATTATTGAAGATATTACCTTGGGTTATTTATTTAGAAGTAATTTATTAACTCAAAATTTCAAAGACCAAGTTAACTTGGTCTTTGATTTCTTTTTTACAGACTAAAGTAGAATGACAAAATATAAAGAACATAATGATAAAGTGCTACTTAAAAAACTTAAAGTAGAGAACCTTGATGATTATAAATATTGGAAGCATCCTAAGCATAACTATCATTTATTAAATGGTCCTTATTTTAAGAAATCCTCAGAGAAAAAAATTGAACAACAAATACAAGCATTAAAGTTAAAATTTCAAAGAGGAAGTGAAGTTTTGGAAAATATTAGAATTATTACCAATAAAGAAAATGAAATGATTGGAGAAGTCAGTTGGTATTGGAAATCTAAAGAGACTAATTGGCTTGAAATAGGTATCGTTATTTTTAATGATAAGTTTTGGAATAAAGGAATTGGTTATACAGCTCTTAAGTTATGGATAAATGAAGTTTTTATAGCTAAAGATGATATTGTCAGACTTGGAATTACGACTTGGTCTGGGAATATAGGTATGATTAAACTAGCAAAAAAGTTAGAGATGAAAGAAGAAGCAAGGTATAGAAAAGCTAGAATTGTAAATGGAGAATATTTCGATTCTGTAAGCTATGGAATTTTAAGAGATGAGTGGGAGATAACTAACTACAACAACGTATATAAAAAATAGCTGTTTAAGTGCTTAAACAAAAATGAATTTTATAAATTTAAGGTCAGTGCTAAACTGAAAGGTTAGTGAGTAGAAATTCGCTACTTTTCATATACAAGACCGTTAGAAACAATTAAAACAAAGAATAATACGGGACTTTGAAATTCACGAATACACAATGTTTTATTGGAGTTGTTTTGGCGAGAATCTTACCAACAGTTGGAAAGTGACACCATATATGAATGAATTGTGGAAAGAAAAAAAATGGCTGACAAAAAAGTAAATATCGAATTGACTAAGGATGAAGCAATCGTCCTTTTCGAATTTCTCTGCAGATTTAACGAGAATGACAACTTAACCAGTTTTGAAGACCAATCGGAGCATAGAGTTCTTTGGGATTTAGAATGTATTTTAGAAAAAGAATTAAGTGAGCTATTTCGAGCAGATTATAAAGAAATTTTAAAGAAAGCGAGAGATACCGTTCGAGATGGCAAAGAATAAAAAACGACACCACAACGACTCCTAAACGGAATTAAAATGTAGCCTAGCCATAACGTTGCGAATAATCGAAAGAATCTTCTAATTCAAAAAAAACAAACAATAAAAAATGCAACCCAGAACCAGAGGAAAAATTTTTGCAAGCCTAAAGCCTGGAACGATTGAAATTCATGTTGCATACGGATTTGGACATAATAACGGAGGTGGATTGCAAAGGGTTAAGCAAAATATTGTGCCCATTAATTGCAGGTTTCCTAATTCATATGTTTGGCTTACGATAGAGCTAGGTAAAATTGTTAAAGTTGAGAAAATGACCGAACAAGAGGCAATGGTGAATGCATATCCTGAAATTTAGATTAAAGGGTTCTTAACTCTTATATTTGTCCTCAATATGATTAGCTTAACACTAAGAAATAACGCTGTTGAAGACTGGAGTTATTTAAATATTAATCAAGAATTACTTCAAAGTCGATATGAATGGATTAATATCTACCTGCCTGAAGTTGAATTAAAATATCCATGGGCTGTCAGGAATGATATTTTGAGACTTTTTTTTCTCTGCATATCATTTGAATCAAAGTCTGAAGTTCTGTCAGTACTAAAAGACGAATTGAATTTATCACTCAATGAAACGCATAGGGAATTAATCAATTTTATTTGTTATTCTTCGGCGCATGAGAAAAACAATTTAGATTCTATAATTGAAATAAGTGATAACCAAATACTACTTAATTTTATATACGAAACATTAGAAAGAGCCTTGCTTTGGTATATACCTGACCCTTCCTGGAAAAGTGATTTTTATTGCATTTTGGAAGTTTCCAAAGCACTTATAGAACAGCCTATTTTAGAAAACCTGTTGTTGGATGAATCAATAAACCCTAAAGGAGTTCAATTCAATTCTGTAGATGAGCACACACATGTATTTTATAAATTTCAAGATTTGTGTCTACAATTAGAATCTGGTAGAATTTCTTACGATTTAAAAACACTGGCTATTCAAGCTCATGATGCTCTCATTCAATCAATAAGACTTCGATTGGAATTTAACATTTCATCACTAAATGAAATAAGGTTTGATGAAAAAATTGATTCAATAATCGTTAATGAAACAGAATGGTGCACCACTAGGTTAATGAAGAATATAAAAACACAACAAACTTAAATTTCATTTTTGTGCTACCTTACGGCAACGAAAATTTACACTAAACGTCAGATACAATTTATAATAGAATGAATAGAATACAACATATTGAAAGTGAGATTTCAGAGTTGCGGAATCAATTACAAAATCATAATCTTTATGAAAATTTAAAGAGCGTAGAAGACATAAAAGTTTTTATGGAAAATCACGTATTTGCAGTTTGGGACTTTATGTCACTTTTAAAAGCTCTACAAATCAAATTGACAAATGTTCAAATTCCATGGGTTCCTTCAAAAAATGCAACACTGTCTAGATTCATAAATGAAATTGTTCATGGAGAAGAGAGTGATATTAACGAGTTAGGAGAACCTAAAAGTCATTTTGAAATGTATTTGGATGCTATGCTTCAAGTAAAGGCAAATACAACTGAGATTAATAAGTTCATAAGTCTTATTGAATCAAATAATTCAGTAGAACATTCATTAA
>CAKZON010000113.1 GCA_937136425.1 uncultured Crocinitomix sp. | reverse complement strand
ATTAATAATGATGATTGCCATGCTTGGATTAACTCCAGCAATGGCTCAAACGAAAATAAGTGGCAATGTAATGCCGAATGTAATGAAGGTTGGAGGTGAATATTTAAAAATGAATGGCGGTGGCATTCGTGAAAAAATGTTCATTGATTTATATGTTGGCGTACTTTATTTACAAGAAAAAACAACCGACGCAAATGCAATAATTAATGGAGACAAGCCAATGGCGATTAAAATTAAGATCATTTCGGGTATGGTAGACAATGAAAATTTTGAAGAAGCATTGGAAGAAGGATTTGTTAAGTCAACAAACGATAATGTTGCTCCGGTTAGAGATCGCATGGATCAAATGATGAAGGAAGGTTTTAAAGACGACATTAAAACTAATGATGTTTATGACCTTGTATATCAGCCAGGAACAGGTTGTACTTTGTATAGAAATGACAAATCTTTAGTGACTGTAAAAGGGTTAGATTTCAAAAAAGCACTGTTTGGAGTGTGGCTTTGTGACGACCCAGCAGACTCAAGTTTGAAGAAGAAAATGCTAGGGAAATAAAAAAAAATAAAAAAAAAATCACTTTTTGTTACGACAATAAAATTGTTTAGCATATATTTGCACTCCCGTTTGAAAAAAGCGGGAGTTTTTTAGTTCTTTTAATAGAGTAATTAACATTGAGAAACGCCTCTGTAGCTCAGCTGGCTAGAGCAGCTGATTTGTAATCAGCAGGTCGTGGGTTCGAGTCCCTCCAGAGGCTCAATTTATTACTATTTGTTTAAAGGGGAGATACCAAAGCGGCCAACTGGGGCAGACTGTAACTCTGCTGACTTATGTCTTCGTAGGTTCGAATCCTGCTCTCCCCACTAAACAAACTTTGAAAAAGGTTAAGCGAGAGTAGCTCAGTTGGTAGAGCGTCAGCCTTCCAAGCTGAGGGTCGCGAGTTCGAGTCTCGTCTCTCGCTCAATTAAAGAAGTAGAAAAGTTGCTGGTGGAATAGCAACAAATTTTGCAGGACAAGATTTATCACGTTTTGCATTTATAACTTTTAAAGCTGTCAAACGAGACAGTGGGTATAAAAGAAAAAAAACTTGTGCCGGTGTAGCTCAGGGGTAGAGCGTTTCCTTGGTAAGGAAGAGGTCATGGGTTCAATTCCCATCATTGGCTCTATTGAGTCGAAGGTGAGATGAGAACAACAGTCCACCTGAACAGACATAAAGTCTAACACTGGCTCTTGTGGATAAATACGCACTTTTATAAGTGTGTTTTGTTGTTGTATAATTTTGAATTTAATAATAAAGTAAACAATTGTAGATTATGGCTAAGGAAACATTCGACCGTTCCAAACCGCATGTGAATATCGGGACTATTGGTCACGTTGATCACGGTAAAACGACGTTAACAGCTGCTATTACTGTAGTATTAGGAAAAGCTGGTGGTGCTGAAGTTAGAGATTTTGATACAATCGATAACGCACCAGAAGAAAAAGAAAGAGGGATTACTATTAATACTTCACACGTGGAGTATGAGACAGAAACTAGACACTACGCTCACGTAGATTGTCCAGGTCACGCCGATTATGTGAAAAACATGGTAACTGGTGCTGCACAAATGGACGGTGCTATCTTAGTTGTAGCTGCTACTGATGGTCCAATGCCTCAAACTAGAGAGCACATCCTTTTAGGAAAGCAGGTAGGAATTCCTCGTATGGTTGTATTCATGAACAAAGTGGATATGGTAGATGATGAGGAGCTTCTTGAATTAGTAGAGATGGAGATCAGAGAATTGCTTTCTTTCTACGATTATGATGGAGATAATGCACCAGTGATTGCAGGTTCTGCATTAGGTGGATTAAATGGTGATGCGAAGTGGGAAGCTTCTATCATTGAATTAATGGCAGCTGTAGATGATTATATCGAGCTACCATTGAGAGATACTGATAAAGATTTCTTAATGCCAGTAGAGGATGTATTCTCTATTACTGGACGTGGTACTGTTGCTACAGGGAAAATCGAAACTGGTGTAATTAACTCTGGTGAGGAAGTAGATATCTTAGGAATGGGTGACGAGAAATTAAAGTCAACTGTAACTGGTGTTGAAATGTTCCGTAAGATCTTAGATAGAGGTGAAGCTGGTGATAACGTTGGTCTTTTATTAAGAGGTATTGAAAAATCTGATATCAGAAGAGGGATGGTAATCGCTAAACCTGGTTCAATTACTCCTCATACTAAGGTAAAAGCTGAGGTTTATATCTTGAAAAAAGAAGAAGGTGGACGTCACACTCCATTCCACAACAAATACAGACCACAGTTCTATTTAAGAACAACAGATGTTACTGGAGAAATCATCCTTGAAGAAGGAAGAGAAATGGTAATGCCTGGTGATAACGTTACTATTACAGTAAACCTTATCGTTCCTGTTGCAATTAACCAAGGGTTAAAATTTGCGATCAGAGAAGGTGGTAGAACTGTAGGTGCAGGTCAGGTTACTGAGATTATCGAGTAATAGACTTGAGTATAAAATAATAACAGAATCCCGTCCCGATAACTATCGGGATGGGAATTTGTCTCTACGGGCGTAGTTCAATGGTAGAATGTCGGTCTCCAACACCGCTGATGAGGGTTCGAATCCTTCCGCCCGTGCAAAAGAAGAGATATCAGATATGTCTCTTCGCCAAATGATTTAAAAAACAAGAACGTGGCTAATATTATACAATACATAGAAGAGTCTTTTAGCGAATTGGTACACAAAGTAACATGGCCAACATGGGAGCAATTGCAAAGTAGTTCAATTGTTGTACTTGTAGCCTCAGTTATTTTTGCCTTAATGATTTTCGTTATGGATTATATCTTTGGAATTAATATCAAATTAGAAGATAATGAAGCTGTAGCTCCTCTTTGGAGTGGAATTCTTGGGTTTTATTATGATTTAGTAGGAGCATACAAATAATCGATTTAACATGGCTGAAATTAAGAAACGTTGGTACGTTGTTAGAGCGATTGGCGGAAAAGAAAGAAAAGTTAAGGATTATATCGATCTTGAAATCAAAAGGCACAAGTTAGAGCATTTGGTTGGTCAAGTTCTAATTCCAACTGAAAAAGTATATCAAATCCGTAACGGAAAGAAAATTAGTAAAGAGAAGAACTACCTTCCTGGATATGTGCTTATCGAAGCAAGTCTTGAAGGGGAAGTTCAACACATTATTAAAAGTGTTCCAAATGTAATAGGATTTATGGGTGCTGTTAAAGGTGGTGACCCAATGCCTATGCGTACTAGTGAGGTTAATCGTATTCTTGGTAAAGTTGATGAATTGGCTGAGCAAGAAGAAGAAATGAACATTCCATTTGTTGAAGGTGAAACTGTTAAGGTTATTGATGGTCCATTCAACGGATTTAATGGAGTGATAGAAGGAGTGAATGAGGAGAAGAAAAAGCTGCAAGTAATGGTGAAGATCTTTGGTCGAAAAACTCCTTTGGAGCTGAGCTATATGCAGGTTGAAAAGAATAATTAAGCGTAGTATATTAACGTGTAGGAGTACTGCTCGAATGAAATAGAATGTTTCCCATTCGAGAACAACGGTATGTTTGACTACAAAAAACAAACATATAATGGCAAAACAAGTTGATGGATTAATCAAGCTTCAAATCAAAGGAGGAGCTGCTAATCCTTCACCTCCAGTAGGACCTGCATTAGGTGCAAAAGGGGTGAACATCATGGAGTTCTGTAAGCAATTTAATGCGAGAACCCAAGAAAAAGCAGGAAAAGTACTTCCGGTTGTTATTACTGTTTATGGAGATAAGTCTTTCGAATTTGTCGTAAAAACTCCTCCAGTTGCAGTTCAATTACTAGAAGCAGCTAAACTGAAATCTGGTTCAGCAGAACCTAATCGAATCAAAGTAGCAAAAGTAACATGGGATCAAGTAAGAGCAATCGCTGAAGATAAAATTCAGGATATGAATGCTTTTAAAGTTGAGTCTGCTATGAAAATGGTAGCTGGTACTGCTCGCAGTATGGGTATCACTGTTCAAGGCGCATTTCCAGAATCTAATTAATTGAGCAATGGCTAGAATAAGTAAGAAAAGAAAAGAAGTCTTGGCGAAAATTGACCAAGAGAAAGCTTATAGCGTGTCTGAAGCTTGTGCATTAGTTAAGGAAATTACTACAACTAAATTTGACGCATCTATTGATATTGCAGTTCGTTTAGGAGTTGATCCAAGAAAAGCAAATCAAATGGTTCGTGGAACTGTTGCTCTACCTCACGGTACAGGTAAAGATGTTAAAGTATTAGTACTTTGCACACCTGACAAAGAGGCTGAAGCTACAGCTGCAGGAGCTGATTACGTTGGCTTAGATGAGTACATCACTAAAATTAAAGGGGGATGGACTGATGTTGACGTTATTGTAACTATGCCTTCAGTAATGGGGAAAGTTGGAGCTTTAGGTAGAATTTTAGGGCCACGCGGTCTAATGCCTAATCCAAAAACAGGTACAGTAACTATGGATGTTGCTAAAGCAGTAACTGAAGTTAAAGCTGGTAAGATTGACTTTAGAGTTGACAAATTTGGTATTGTTCACGCGGCAGTTGCTAAAGCTTCTTTTGAAGCAAGCAAAATCCAGGATAATATCAATGAATTGTTAGCTACAATCATGAAGCTTAAACCGACAGCGGCAAAAGGAACATACGTAAAGAGTATTAACATTAGTTCAACAATGAGCCCTGGTATCTCTGTAGATGCTAAAGGTTTTGCTAACTAATTAAACCCCGAAATTATGACAAGAGAAGAAAAATCACAGTACATTGAAGACTTGGCTAGTAAGCTGTCTGAAACGGGTGTTTTCTATTTGACTGATACGGCAGGTTTAACTGTTGAGACTGTCAACCAATTAAGAGAGAAATGTTTCAAAGGTAATATTGAGTTACGTGTTGTAAAAAATACGTTGCTTAAGAAAGCTATGGAAAGCATTGAAGGAACAAACTATGAAGAGCTTTACGGAGTTCTTGCAGGACCTACTGCAATCATGTTCTCTGAAGTTGGAAATGCACCAGCAAAGCTGATTAAAGATTTCCGTAAGAAAAACGATAAACCACTTATTAAAGGGGCATTTATCGAAGAGTCTATCTATACTGGAGATGAAAACTTAGATTTCCTAAGTTCAATCAAAAGCAAAGAAGAGCTTATCGGAGAAATCGTTGGCTTGTTACAATCGCCTGCTAAAAACGTTATTTCTGGACTTAAGTCTGGTGGTAGCACAATCGCAGGTCTTATTAAAACGCTTTCTGAAAGATCAGAAGCATAATTATTTTTATCAATAACCTTAATTAAAACAAAATAAAATGGCTGAATTAAAAGAATTCGCAGAACAACTAGTTAACCTTACAGTAAAAGAAGTTAACGAATTAGCAACTATCCTTAAGGAAGAGTACGGAATCGAGCCTGCTGCTGCTGCAGTTGTAGCTGGACCTGCTGGAGACGGTGGTGGAGCTACTGAAGAAGCTCAAACTGAGTTTGACGTTATCTTAAAAGCTGCTGGTGGATCTAAACTAGCTGTTGTAAAATTAGTGAAAGAATTAACCGGAAAAGGGTTAAAAGAAGCTAAAGAATTAGTTGATAGTGCACCAACTGCAATCAAAGAAGGTGTATCTCAAGACGAAGCGAACGGTCTTAAAACTTCATTAGAAGAGGCTGGAGCAGAAGTTGAAGTTAAGTAAGAATACTTAAGATTTACAGGAATAGGCACTGCTCTTTTGGGCATGTGCCTACTCCTGTTTTATAGTTCACACATTTAGAATTAATTTTCTTTAATAAAAAAAATTAGCCTTGGTACCAAATAATATAACTAAAGAAAGAATCAATTTTAGAAGCCAGTCGGCGCTGTTTGAATACCCTGATTTCCTAGATATTCAGTTGGAGTCGTTCAGACAATTCTTTCAGTTGGAGACAACACCAGAAAACAGAAGTGACGAAGGTCTTTTCAAGGTGTTTAGTGAAAATTTTCCAATCACTGATACTAGAAATCAATTCGTACTTGAATTCTTAGATTATTTTGTTGACCCCCCACGTTACACTATTGCTGAGTGTATTGATAGAGGATTGACTTATAGTGTGCCATTAAAGGCAAAGCTTAAATTGTATTGTACAGATCCTGAACATGAGGATTTTGAAACGATCGTACAAGACGTTTATTTAGGTACAATACCTTACATGACACCAAAAGGTTCTTTCGTAATTAATGGAGCTGAACGTGTAATCGTTTCTCAGTTGCATAGATCTCCCGGAGTATTCTTCGGACAGTCTAGACATGCCAACGGAACGAAATTATACTCGGCACGTATTATTCCTTTTAAAGGTTCATGGATCGAATTTGCAACTGATATTAATTCAGTAATGTATGCATATATCGATCGAAAAAAGAAATTACCAGTAACTACTTTATTCCGTGCACTCGGTTTTGAAAGTGATAAAGATATATTAGAAATTTTCGATCTTGCTGACGAGGTTAAAGCTACCAAGTCTGGATTGAAAAAAGTAATGGGACGTAAATTAGCTGCAAGAGTTTTAAAAACTTGGGTAGAGGATTTCGTTGATGAGGATACTGGAGAGGTTGTTTCTATTGAAAGAAACGAAGTATTGTTAGATCGTGAAACGTTATTAGAGCAGGAGCATGTTGATTTGATTTTAGATGCAGGTGTTAAATCTGTAATCTTGCACAAAGAAAACGTAAACTCTGCGGATTTTGCAATTATCTACAATACATTACAAAAAGATACTTCTAACTCAGAGAAAGAAGCGGTTGAGCATATCTACCGTCAATTACGTAACGCTGAGCCGCCTGATTTTGAAACAGCGCGTGGTGTTTTCGAAAAACTATTCTTCTCTGATTCAAGATATGATTTAGGTGAAGTTGGTCGTTATAGAATCAACAAAAAATTAGGGTTAGATACCGATATTGAGCAAAAAGTATTAACGAAAGAGGATATTATCCTTATCGTTAGATACCTGATCGAGTTAATTAACGCGAAAGCGGAAATTGATGATATTGATCACTTGTCAAATAGACGTGTTAGAACTGTTGGTGAGCAATTACACAATCAGTTTGGTGTTGGTTTAGCTCGTATGGCTAGAACAATTCGTGAAAGAATGAACGTTAGAGATAACGAAGTCTTTACACCAATTGATTTGATTAATGCTAAAACGCTTTCATCTGTAATTAATTCATTCTTCGGAACAAATCAGCTTTCTCAGTTTATGGATCAAACGAATCCATTATCTGAGGTAACACACAAAAGAAGACTTTCGGCACTAGGGCCAGGAGGTTTATCTCGTGAAAGAGCAGGATTTGAGGTTCGTGATGTTCACTATACGCACTACGGTCGTCTTTGTACGATTGAAACACCAGAGGGACCAAATATTGGTTTGATCTCTTCATTATGTGTATTTGCGAAAGTTAACAAATTAGGATTTATTGAAACACCTTATTGGTCTGTGACTAAAGGTAAAGTAGATCAGTCTGGAGCACCTACTTATTTAAGTGCTGAAGAAGAAGAGTCGAAAATAATCGCGCAAGCGAGTATGGAAATCGACAAAACTGGAAAATTTGTTGACGAAAAAATTAAAGCAAGGTTAGAAGGGGATTTCCCTGTTGTAACTCCAGATGCAATTGCATTGATGGATGTTGGAACTAACCAAATTGCTTCTATTGCCGCATCTTCTATTCCATTCTTGGAGCATGATGATGCCAACCGTGCCCTGATGGGATCGAATATGATGCGTCAGGCGGTACCATTATTAAAACCAAATTCACCAGTTGTTGGTACAGGAATTGAAGGTATTGTTGCTAGAGATTCTCGTGTATTGATTAATGCTGAAGGAGATGGTGTTGTTGAATATGTGGATGCTAATGAGATCAAAATTAGATATAACTTATCTGAGGCTGATAAATTGGTAAGCTTTGACGGAGATGTTAAAACATACCAATTAATTAAATTCCAAAAAACGAATCAAAGTACAACAATTAACCTAAGACCAATTATCTCTAAAGGAGATAAAGTTTCTAAGGGGCAAGTACTTTGTGAGGGATATGCAACACAAGCTGGAGAGTTAGCTTTAGGGCAAAACTTGAAAGTAGCATTTATGCCTTGGCAAGGATATAACTTTGAGGATGCAATTGTAATCTCTGAAAAAGTTGTTCGTGAGGATATCTTTACTTCAGTTCACATTGATGAGTACTCAATTGATGTACGTGATACAAAACGTGGTCTTGAGGAATTAACTGCTGATATTCCAAACGTTTCTGAAGAAGCTACTAAAGATTTGGACGAAAACGGAATTATTAGAGTTGGTGCTGAAATTAAAGAAGGTGATATCTTAATTGGAAAGATTACTCCAAAAGGAGAAACTGATCCTTCACCAGAAGAGAAGTTACTAAGAGCAATCTTTGGTGATAAAGCTGGTGATGTAAAAGATGCTTCATTGAAAGCTTCTCCATCTTTAAGAGGTGTTGTTATTGCTAAGAAATTGTTCTCTAGAGCAATTAAAGATAGAAAAACAAAAGCAAAAGATAAACCAATGCTTGCGCAATTGGATGCTGACTACGAAGTAGAAGCTGGACAATTAAAAGGAGTGTTGATTGACAAATTGCTGAAAATTTTAGCTGATCACAAATCTGCTGGGGTATATAATAACTTTAAAGAAGAAATTCTTAAGAAAGGTATTAAGTTCTCTGAAAAGAATTTGATGATTGTTGACTTTAGTATTGTTAATCCATATGATTGGACAAAAGATGCTGAAATTAATAAGTTAATCCAACGAGTGTTACATAACCACTCTATTAAAGCAAACGATTTATTAGGAATCTACAAACGTAAAAAATTCCAAATCTCTGTTGGTGATGAATTACCAACTGGAATTGTGAAAATGGCGAAAGTATATGTTGCTAAGAAACGTAAGTTGAAAGTAGGAGATAAGATGGCAGGTCGTCACGGAAATAAAGGTATTGTTGCCAATATTGTTCGTCAAGAAGATATGCCATTCTTAGATGATGGAACACCAGTTGATATTGTACTGAATCCACTAGGGGTACCATCTCGTATGAACCTTGGTCAGATTTATGAAACTGTTTTAGGATGGGCAGGAATTGAGTTAGGCGTTAAATTCGCTTCTCCAATTTTTGACGGAGCTTCAATTGATGAAATCAATAGCTATACTGATAAAGCAGGCGTACCAAGATTTGGTAGAAGTTACTTAATTGACGGTAATACAGGTGATCGTTTTGATCAACCAGCTACTGTTGGAGTAATTTACATGCTGAAACTAGGTCACATGGTTGATGATAAGATGCACGCACGTTCTATCGGACCATATTCATTAATTACGCAGCAGCCATTAGGAGGTAAAGCTCAGTTTGGAGGTCAGCGTTTTGGTGAGATGGAAGTTTGGGCGTTGGAGGCTTATGGTGCTTCTAACATCTTGAGAGAAATCTTGACAATTAAATCGGATGATGTTATCGGTAGAGCGAAAGCTTACGAAGCCATTGTTAAAGGTGAGAACTTCGGTGAACCTGGTATTCCTGAATCTTTCAACGTATTGTTGAACGAGTTAGCAGGGTTAGGGTTGAATATCACTATGGATTAATTATTAAAGGAAAAAAGAACATAGGTTTTACAAGTAGATTGAGGTACTCAAAATCTACTTGTAAAAATCTAAAATCTAAATAGAATTATGGCTTATAGAAAAGAGACAAAATCTAGAAGTAGTTTTAATAAAATAACGATTAGTTTGGCTTCTCCAGAAATGATTTTAGAAAAATCATTTGGTGAGGTTTTAAAGCCAGAAACAATCAACTATAGAACTTATAAACCAGAGCGTGACGGGTTATTCTGTGAAAGAATTTTCGGACCTGTGAAGGATTATGAGTGTCATTGCGGAAAATATAAGCGAATCCGATATAAAGGAATTGTTTGTGACCGTTGTGGTGTAGAGGTTACTGAGAAGAAAGTACGTCGTGAGAGAATGGGACACATTTCATTAGTTGTTCCTGTTGCACACATTTGGTATTTCAGATCTTTACCAAACAAAATTGGTTACCTATTAGGTTTACCAACAAAAAAATTGGATCAAATTATCTATTACGAAAGATATGTTGTAATCCAAAAAGGTGTTGCTGAACGTTTAGATGGTGAAGAGCTAAATTACATGGACTTCTTAACAGAAGAAGAGTATTTAGACATTTTGGATGAAATGCCAAAAGAGAATCAATATTTAGAAGATTCTGATCCAAATAAATTCATTGCAAAAATGGGTGCTGAGGCATTACATGATTTATTGCAACGTTTAGACTTAGATACTTTGTCTTATGACTTAAGACATAAAGCAAATACTGAAACTTCTCAGCAACGTAAAAAAGAGGCATTAAAGCGTCTACAAGTTGTTGAGTCTTTAAGAGATTCGCAAACAAGAGTTGAAAACAGACCAGAATGGATGATCGTTAAGGTTGTTCCAGTTATTCCACCAGAGTTAAGACCATTGGTTCCTCTAGATGGAGGTCGTTTTGCAACATCTGATTTAAATGATTTATACAGACGTGTAATTATCCGTAATAACCGTTTGAAAAGATTATTAGAAATTAAAGCACCAGAAGTAATTTTGAGAAATGAGAAGCGTATGCTTCAAGAATCTGTGGATTCTTTATTCGATAACTCAAGAAAATCTTCTGCGGTTAAGACTGAATCAAACAGACCATTAAAATCACTATCTGATTCCTTAAAAGGTAAGCAAGGGCGTTTCCGTCAAAACTTATTAGGAAAAAGGGTTGATTATTCAGCACGTTCTGTAATTGTTGTTGGACCTAACTTGAAATTACACGAGTGTGGTTTACCTAAAAACATGGCAGCTGAGTTGTTCAAACCATTTATCATCAGAAAACTGATTGAAAGAGGGGTTGTTAAAACAGTAAAATCTGCAAAGAAAATTGTAGATAAGAAAGAGCCAATTGTGTGGGATATTTTGGAGAACGTTTTAAGAGGTCATCCAGTACTTTTGAACCGTGCACCAACGCTACACAGATTAGGTATTCAAGCTTTCCAACCTAAATTAATTGAAGGAAAAGCAATTCGTCTTCACCCATTAGTATGTACGGCATTCAACGCCGATTTTGATGGGGATCAGATGGCGGTTCACTTACCATTAGGTAATGCTGCAATTTTGGAAGCGCAAGTATTAATGTTGTCTTCACACAATATCCGTAACTCTGCAAATGGTGCACCTATTACTGTACCATCTCAGGATATGGTTTTAGGACTTTATTATATCACTAAGTTGAAAAAATCAACTGACGATATGAAAGTTGCTGGTGAAGGAATGACTTTTTACTCTCCTGAGGAGGTAATCATTGCAAAAAATGAAGGTGCTATTGACATTCATGCTGCAATTAAAGTAAGAACTCAGGACGTTGACGAAGATGGTAATCAAATTACAAGAATCGTTGATACAACAACTGGACGTATCATCTTTAACCAAATGGTGCCAGAAGAGGTTGGTTATGTAAATGACGTATTAACTAAAAAAGCATTAAGAGATATTATCTCTAAAGTTTTAGCGGTTTGTGGTACGGCACGTACGGCTCAATTCTTGGACGACATTAAAGGTTTAGGATATCACATGGCATTTAAAGGTGGATTATCATTCGTATTGGATGATGTAATCATTCCTGAAGAAAAAGATGTTATGGTTGATAAAGCCAATAAAGACGTTGATGAAGTGATGATGAATTATAACATGGGGCTTATCACGAACAACGAACGTTATAACCAAATTATTGATATTTGGACGCACACTAATACAAGATTAACTTCTGTATTAATGAACCGTCTAACAAGTGATCAGCAAGGATTCAACTCTATTTATATGATGATGGATTCTGGTGCACGTGGATCTAAAGAGCAAATTCGTCAGCTTTCAGGAATGAGGGGTCTAATGGCGAAACCGCAAAAATCTGGTGCGTCTTCACAAGACATTATTGAGAACCCGATTCTTTCTAACTTTAAAGAAGGATTATCTGTACTAGAGTACTTTATTTCTACTCACGGTGCTCGTAAAGGTTTGGCCGATACGGCATTGAAAACGGCAGATGCAGGTTACCTTACTAGACGTTTGGTTGATGTTGCTCAGGATGTTGTTATCAATGAAGAGGATTGTGGAACATTGAGAGGTGTTACAGTGTCTGCTTTAAAGAAAAATGACGATATCGTTGAATCATTATATGACAGAGTATTAGGTCGTGTAACTGTTCATGATGTTTATGTTCCTGGAACAGAAGATTTGATTGTTGAAGCAGGTATTGAAGTTACTGAGCCAATTGCTAAGAAAATTGCTGCTGCTGAAATTGAAGAAGTTGAAGTACGTTCAGTACTAACTTGTGAAATGAAGCGTGGTGTATGTGCTAAATGTTACGGACGTAACCTTTCAACTAGTCAAATGGCTGTTAAAGGTGATGCTGTTGGTGTAATTGCAGCGCAATCAATTGGTGAGCCGGGTACGCAGTTAACGCTACGTACATTCCACGTTGGGGGTACTGCATCAAACATTGCTGATGATTCAAGTTTAGTTGCCAAATTTGATGGTAACTTAGAAATTGAAGAATTAAGAACTGTTAAGGCAAAAGATAAAGATGGAAATGATGTTGAAATGATCTTAGGACGATCAGGTGAGGCAAAAATTTCTCATCCTGAAACTGGAATCGTTATGATGACAGCGAATGTACCTTATGGAGCAGAGTTAATTTCTAAACCAAGCGGAAAAATTAAAAAAGGAGATGTCATTTGTAAATGGGATCCTTATAACGCAGTAATCTTATCTGAATCTAAAGGAAAGGTATTGTTCGAAAATATTATTGACGGTGAAACATTCCGTGAAGAGATTGATGAGCAAACTGGATTTAGAGAAAAGGTAATTACTGAGAATAGAAGAAAGAAAAACGTACCGACAGTAACAATCGTTGATACTAAAGGAAATCCAATTCGATCTTATAACTTACCTACCGGAGCACATATTGTTGTGGAAGATGGAGCGAAGATTGAAGCAGGTGTAATCCTAGTGAAAATACCTCGTGTTGCTGGTAAAACAGGGGATATTACAGGGGGTCTACCTCGTGTAACTGAGCTTTTCGAAGCACGTAACCCTTCTAACCCTGCAACTGTTTCTGAAATTGATGGTATCGTTTCTTACGGTAAAATTAAAAGAGGTAACCGTGAGGTTATTATTGAGTCTAAAACTGGTGTTGTACGTAAATACTTAGCACCGCTTTCTAAACATATCCTAGTTCAGGAGAATGATTACGTGAAAGCCGGACAATCATTAACTGATGGAGCAATTACACCAAAAGATATCTTGAATATTAAAGGGCCTACAGCCGTTCAAGAATATTTGGTGAATGAAGTTCAAGAAGTTTACCGATTACAAGGGGTGAAAATTAACGATAAACACTTTGAGGTTATTGTACGTCAAATGATGTTGAAGGTTGAAATCACACAAGCTGGTGACACTAAACTATTAGAAAACCAAAATGTACATAAAGCTGATTTCTTTGATGAGAATGATGCATTGTATGGTAAGAAAGTAGTTGTTGAGCCAGGAGATTCTGAAACAATGAAAGCTGGACAAATTATCACTGCGCGTAAATTGAGAGATGAAAACTCAATGTTGAAACGTAAGGATAAAACATTAGTTGAAGCTAGGGAAGCAATTCCTGCAACTTCTTCTCCAGTACTTCAAGGGATCACAAGAGCGTCATTACAGACACGAAGCTTTATCTCTGCTGCATCATTCCAGGAAACTACAAAAGTACTGAATGAGGCTGCTCTAAACGGTAAAGAAGATTACTTGTTAGGATTGAAAGAGAATGTAATTGTTGGACATAAGATTCCAGCAGGTACAGGATTCAGAGAATTTCAAAAATTGGTAGTTGGTAGTCAAGCTGAATATGATCAGTTGACGAAAGACAGCGAATAAACGAAACGAATAATTTATAAAGCCCTGACCTTAATCGTCAGGGCTTTTTTTGTATCTTTAAATGAATAAGCGAAAAACAATAAAATGAACGATTCTAATCAACCAAAAAATCCCAATCATATTAATATTGAATTACCTGAAGAAGTGGCTGAAGGGCAGTATACTAATTTGTCAATCATTACGCATTCTACGAGCGAATTCATAGTTGATTTTGTTCAACTAATGCCTGGTGTGCCAAAAGGTAAAGTTAAATCTAGAGTAGTTATGACTCCTGAAAATGCCAAGAAATTAATGCTAGCCTTGCGTGATAATATTGCAAAATATGAATCATTACATGGTAAAATTAAAACACACGAACAGCAGCAAGCCATTCCAATGAATTTTGGAGGGCCAACTACGGAGGCCTAGTAGAATTAAAATAATAATATTTCAGCCGCACAAGCTATTGTAGTTTGTGCGGCTTTTTTTGTGCAAAATATCGAGCTGTTTTAGCTCATCTTTGGAAGGTCGACGTATTCCTTTCTGTCTTAATATTTCCCCCTAATTGAATCAAATTAGGGTTTCCCCCAATAGAGAACCTTTTAGTATCCCACAAATTTGTAGTCAGAAATTACAAGCTATAAAAACAATAATAAAAGGTGGAATCTGAAAAACCTTAAACAGAGTAAGACAGAATTTAAAAATTATTATAATGCCAATCGATACTACACCTTCCACAGTTGCAACAAATGCCTTACAGGCAATTCCGTTCTCATCATTAATTGGAGGACCTTTAGATGCCGCTATTAAGGCACAAGCCATGGCTGCACAAACAAGTTGGGAGTTCATCCAAAATGTTGGATTGACTACCAATAAAGACACGGGCGAAGTAAATTCCGTTAATGTGACTTTTTACTACAACAAAAATGGAAACCTAACCAAACTAATCGTTCCGCTATTAACAATAGTTCCTATTCCATACATTGCTATTGATGATGTTCAAATAGACTTTAAAGCAAATATTTCCGCAGCATCATCTTCAACTACGGTTGATAAGTCAAGCTCTAAAGTTTCTGCGGGTGTAAAAGGTGGAACAAGTTTTAAAGCAGGATTATTTAGCATTAAGGCTGATTTTAATGCAAATTATTCAAGTAAAAAGGATTCAACTGCAACTGAAAAATCTAAATATTCAGTTGAGTATACAATGGATGTTTCTGTTCATGCTGGTCAGTCTGATATGCCTGCAGGCTTAGCTTCTGTATTGAATATTTTGCAAGCAAGTATTACAGATGCGGATGAAGGAGGATCTTTCTCTATTTCTCCTGCTAACCCCGTGGTTGATTTATCCAATTTAGATTCACCTGATTTTAATGTCGAGCTTAAAGCAAGTATTAAAAATAGCGAAGGTCTTTTAGTGAAAAACAAAGAAGTGACTTTAGAACTTCCAAAAGACCTTGCGGCATATAACCTAAGTGGCACGTTGAAAGAAAAAACGAATGGAAAAGGAGAAGTAACCTTTAAAATTTCGGGTAAGGCAGAAGAAAAGTCAGAGCCCTCTAGCGGTGAACTGAATTTTATGGTTGAAGAAGGAAATGATAAAGATCCATTACGTGGAACGGTTTCATTAGAAATCATTGGGCATTTGCCAAAAGCCGACACCAAAAAAGATCCGAAAAACAAAATTGAAGAGTAAATAAGCTAATAGCGAATAGAGATATAACCCACGTAAAATTTAGAATATGGCATTAAAAAACATACTTAAATCCGCATTTATTGATGTTGTTAAAGCACAATATGAGGCGTATCTCTATTCGCTTGAACTCCGCGATAAACAGGATGCAGATGAACTATTTCCCATTCCAACAATAAAGGCAACGGATTTAACATTTGAATTAAAATATGCTTATCAAGGTGATGAAAAGGAAGAAAAAGAGGTGGTTTTCGATAAAAAGAAATTTCTAAAATTAGTTAAACGAGTAACTTTTGATATTGTTAAGGAGGGCATTTTAGAGTTGGTGGACTACATTAATAAAAATGGACAGGATCATTTAGAAGAATGGAGTGCTATAAAGGAAGGTTTAGGTCAGAAAGATCTTCCCAACTATGTTGTGAAAATAATATTAGATGTATTTAAAAAAGATTTTACACTATTGATAAATAGCCGTAACGAATTTGACAAGAAGTTTTATCAAAGAACCATCACAAATTATTTTGACGCCTACATCATTGAGCATTTTGATCTTGCTCCACTCAAACTAACGCCTGGTGATAAACAATGGCTGAGTTATGCAATTCAACCTGTATTGAATGAAAAGTCTGAATTGCTATCTAGTCAAGTAGTAATATACGTTTCTGAAAAAGTAGAAAAAGGGATTAATATAATTGTTGATTCTGAAATACTCAAAACGCTTCCGCAAAAGACAATTCAAACATTAACACTGAACGTGAAACTGGATGATTTGGAAGAAATCAAAGTGAATTAAAACGATAAAATCAAAAAAAATGAATGGATTATACCATACTGGTGCAACTGAACTTCATGATATTTTTTTAGCACCGCTAAAAGCAGTTATTGATGCTGAAATGTCTTTAACAGAATCTATCAAACAGTTTATTTGGGAAACTGGTTTTACATCAGAGGGAGAGATTAAAACTATACAGTTCAAGTACCTGCTAGACGGTAAAAAAGAAACCCTTAGCGTTCCAGCTCTATCAATTGTGACATTGCCTCTTTTAGGAATCAAAAATGCAACGTTTGACATGCATGTGAAAATGATGACGATCCTTGAAGATGATAAAGAAAGAGTAAGTCTACCTCCTCTAAAAAAGACGAAACTTCCAGAAATGAAACCCAAAGTTGGACTAAAAGGTTTTTTAACACCTCATCATGGAGCATTAACTGAGAGTACAGGTTTGAAAACCAATATGCGAGTGAAACTAGAAATGGGAGAAACATCAATGCCTGGTGGCATAATCAAAATTTTAGCCTTGCTAAATAATAACCTAATTGCAGATAAAAACAACGAAAATGAATAATCAAGATAACCAGGAAAGTGGAATGAACTGTCCTAGATGCAGCTTTAAAATCAAATTTCAAATTCAAGACCTATTGGCAAAGAATAGTATTAATTGTCCAGGGTGTTTATTGAAAATGGACATGGATATTCCCAATGAAATTAAATCGCACCTACAAGAAATTCAAATGGCGCAGGACATGGTGGCTAAAGCTCGAAATGTAAATCTATAGAATAAAAAATTAGCTCAAAAAGGAATTAATAAGACAGCTACAAAAACAAATAGGCGAAATCCGAAAAGCCGTAATAGAGTAGGAACTAAAATTTAAAAATAGAAGTATGGCAACGTATAAAAATTGTTTGGCTTATGCTACTGATAATGTAATTAGCGGAGATGATGCCGTGAAAGTGTGTGATGTAATAGACACCATATTAGAAAAAGAGGTGTATAAATCCTTTAGCAATAAGGAAAAATTTATTTGTATCAAATACATGTTATTCTTCATGTTATATGGAGGAGATGATCAAGAATCAAGAAAAGAGATCTTAGAAAATGCAGAGAAGAGTGTTTTAGGAGCAATCACAGAAAAGGTTGAAGGAGAAACTGATGCCGAAAAGAATGAGAAGGCATTAAAACTGTTGCTTGAAATTGATAAAGAAATTAATTCTAAGTTTAATGAATTGATTGACTCCTCTGAAATTAAAGATGTAAAAAGACTTGATTTAGCCTTGAATTCAACTGATTTAGAAACAGCCCCAGTTAGCTTGGTTACCGAACCCGGGGGGAATTTAAATACAAAAGATTTATTTAATTACATAGGAGTGTGCATAGATGAAGGTGGCGCAATACACTTCTATAGAGTTTTAGGATTATACCTCAATGGATTTGGTATAGTAGGTACCCAAGATGCACTTGTTGATAATATAACCTTATGTCAAGCAAAGTTAGATGGAGAAAAAGTTAAAGTAACTCAATATTCTCCATATAAAAATAGAGAGTTAGAATTCGATTTATTGGGGTTTGTAAAAATCGAAAAGAGAAATTAAATCTCCAAAATCGATCATGAAAACACGAAATCCACATAGTTGGAAAGGTTATGTTATTGGGCTAACTTTTCTAGGGATTATCGGATTAGGATTTCTGATAATTACACAAGATACATCAACAGTTAACAAGCATGAATATAAAGTTCAATTGGATGACGTAACTCTTAAAAGACTGCTGGACCCATTTGTTTCAAACCATCAAGTAAAAACCTTTTATGGGATTGATGTTTCACATTGGAACGGGAATGTATTGCAAGATGTTGGAAAGGAGGATAGCTTGTCATTTGCCATTTGTAAGGCTACTGAAGGAGTAGATTTTGTAGATCCAGATTTTAGAATGAATTGGAATTTAATTGGTGAAAAAAAGTGGATTAGAGGTGCTTATCATTTTTACGAATTTGGTGTAGACCCGCTTTTTCAAGCACGTCATTTTTGGGAGACAATTGAAGATTTAGGAAGAACTGATATTGCTCCAATTTTGGACGTAGAGCAAATGAGTTTACCTGGAAATGAGACTGTTCCTCTTGCAAAGCTTCAAGTAGATCTATTACTTTTCTTAGATGCGCTGGAACTGCACTTTGACCGAACACCAATCATTTATACGGATTTGGACTTTGCGAATACCTATTTGTCCAATCCTTTATTTGCTCACTACGACTTGTGGCTCGGCGAATATTCTAAAGCAATTGAACCACAAATTCCGAAGACTTGGGTAAATAAAGGCTATAAAATTTGGCAAAAAACAGCTCATTACAACATTGAGTCGAACTATGTTGACTTTGATGTGTTTACAGGGCGAAAAGAGCAGCTTTGCGAATAGGTACAGTTCAAAAATGGAGTTGAATCTAGCATAAATAAAGGTTCGAGATAGCTCGAATTTCTACCAACTTAAATAGCACAAAATCAAAATTGAAAACAAGTAACGCACAAGGTGTCTTAGCTGTGCTATGGCCTATTGTGAGCGGGTGAATTCTGAAAAACCCATATTAAATAGAGTAGGAGAATATTAAAATTAAAAATGTCATTATTTAGAAAAAAGAAAAAGGTTGAAAAAACGTCGGTGAATCGATTATGGGCCATTCGTGAGAACGGATGTTGGTCGCGTTGGGCAACGGATTTAAACCAATGGGAAAATTATAGTGAAGAAAGAAAATTCATTTTTGCCGACCCTGATACAGAAGAAGCCTGTTATTATGTGAACCCTGATGGGAGCGTGCATTGGCGGAATATTGATCAAAATAAAGATTGTCATTATCCAGGACTCAATGCGAGAATGGTAAGTGTTGGCGGAAACAGTCGTTTATGGGCTATTCAAGAAAATGGAGATTGGGCACGTTGGGCGCCCGATTTAGATTCATGGCAAGTTTATTCAGAAAAGCGCAAGTTTATTTTTGCAGATCCAGCGACAGAAGAAGCTTGCTATTTTATCGACCTTGAAGGGAATGTGCATTGGCGAAATATTGATCAAGATGAAGATCGTTACTATCCAGGTATCAAAGCCGAGATTATTAGCGTTGGTGCTGACGGGCGTTTGTGGGCTATTCAAAAAAATGGACGTTGGGCGCGTTGGGCTCCAGATTTAGGGAAATGGCAATCGTTTTTAGAGCAACGCCAGTTCATTTTTGCAGACCCATCTTCTACATCAATTTGTTATTACGCAGATTTTGACGGTAGCGTGCATTGGCGAAATATTGATTTGGATGAAGAGAGAACATATCCCGGAATTAAGGCACTTATGGTGAGTGTTGGCGGATAGAAAACGAATTAAAGAGTTGTTTTTGTAGCTAGGCCTAGTCAATGTAATTCATTTCGAAAATGTCTTTGAGCATATCAAAATTTCCCTAAAAATGGGAAGGTTACTAAATCTTCGAAAGTTATAGCGACTAGGTTTTCTTGCAAAATTCAAACAAAATCAAAGTTAAAGGCGAGATCCGAAAAGCCTGTATTAAATAGAGTAGGAGATAAAAAATAAAAATTATGTATACAATCAATGATATTATAAGGGTGGCAGATGAGAAATTCAATGAAACTGAATTTGTTGGGAGATTAATTCCTGAAAGACTTGAAATTACATCAACAATAATTACTGTTGAAAACAGCGGAGTTTCGCGTGAAATTCCAATTGTGACTGAATGGACATGTGCTGCTGACAATATCCTCGTTTTTAATAAGATTGATTCATGCTTGGGTTTAATTGCTCATAGTAGTGATGGTAACCTTTTATGTGGAGCACATTTCTCACTTCCAACAGATTTTTTTAATAACCAAACAGATTCAGCAAAGCAAACATTGGGAAAAATAATTGGAGCATATATTGTAGCCATGAAAACTGCAGGCTATGTCAATTTTACAAGTTTTGGAGGGTCAGTGAGTGAATGGAACGGATACTCCAACGATTGTTTACGAAATGAGGAGGTTACTGAAATAACTGGTGATTTGAATCAAAAAAATTGGTATTTCTCTATTGAACAAGGTCAAATGGCTGTTAATTATTGGCCATCAGAAATTGAAGGAACAAAGGAAACAGAAGAAAAGGAAGGAAAAGAATCGGAAAAAGAAGAGGTAAAATCGGAAGAGGAGTAATTAATTCCAAATTTTTAAGGGTAGTATCTGAAAAGCCCAATTTTAAATAGAGTAGGAAAAAAATAAAAAACGAATGAAATATATAGAAAGGGAAAATATGGAAGCCTTCGGTTATGTTAGTAAACTGGGTGGTTTTTCAACAATTATGTGGGCTCTCGTCGATAGAGAGATCGAATCCTTTACAGAAATACCTCTTATTGAGTGCCGTCATTATTTAACAAATTTCATAAAAGGAATACGTGATAATCATGCCAACTTCTTCACATTCCCTGAAGAATATACGGAGCATTTTAGAAAAACTAATAGCTATGATTTTTTGAGTTCAAATGAGCTTTTTAATAAACTTCAATCTTACCGCGAAGATTATACAATGGCACTTGCGCCATTAGCAGTTAAAAATATTTTAGACCTCTACACAATGGATGCGAAAATTGATTATGAGCAGAGATCAATAACCACTATTCGGGACTATTTTTTTGCAGGTAAAATAATAGGTATAGCTATAGAAAATTCACAAATAAGAAGTTATGAAAACCCTTATTTTACATTGGGACTTGATGAAGAACCTCCGTACAATGGACTGATTGAATGGGTATACTATTCAAAAGAAGGAATGTTGCTCACAGCAGAAGGGCAATTTTATATATCTGATTTGAACAGTAATGATTTCCGAGAAGATGGATCTATTGTCTGTACCATTGAAATTGGAGAAAATAAAGCGGAAATTGATCCTGTGGATTTACTTCAAAGAATTGATCCCAGTGTCCCTTTAATTTCAGACATACAATAAACAATTAGAAATACAATTTTACATAGAAAAGTGTTTTTTCTTAAAAGCAATTCCATCAATCCAATATCACAAAATCATTTGGATTAATTAACTGCTGCTGGGTTGCGTAAATAATCAGCCCGGCAGTATTTTTTACCCCTGTTTTTAAAAGTAAATTACTTCGGTGCGCTTCAACTGTTTTGGTGGAAACAAAGAGTTTATCTGCAATTTCTCTAGCTGTTAGTTGTTGGCAAATGAGTTTTAATACTTCAAGCTCTCTAGGGCTTAATTTTTCTTTTTTATAAAGTTGAGTTTGAATTGTTTTGTGTGAAATTTGATCTCTTAAAACAGTAAATTGCTCTGCTGAAAAATAATGACCTTTTTCTACAACTTTGTTAATTATATATACTAGCTCCTCTTTGTCTGTTTCTTTTGAAAGGAAAGCATTTGCACCAGCTTTTAATAAATGGCCCATAAACGAAGGTTTATAATAAGAACTCAAAGCAATTATTTTTAAGTTTGGGTAGCTTTTTGTCAAAGTAGGAATTGTTTCTAAGCCATTTCCATCATTCATTTTAAGGTCAATAATAACAATGTCTGGAGTTGGTTCAATCTTTAATTTTTCAATAAAGACATTACCACTATTGGCTGTAATTGATACTTCGAAATTGGTGATTTTGTTTAAATAGTCAGTCAAGAGTTGAACAATTAAGCTGTCGTCATCTATTAATGCAATTTGTATATTTTTTCTCATTTCAATTATTTAAATAATTATTTCGGTTTTTGTTTTGCAGTTGATTGCTAAAATGAAGGTGGTGCCACCAGATTGATTATTGCGAAACCGGAAAGCACCGTTAATTAATTGGCTACGCAATTCAATTGTTTTCATGCCTAGCCCGTTTTTAGCTGATGTTTTTATTCCTACACCGTCATCCATTATTTTAAGAGCTATAAAGTGCTTTGAATAACGGTAATGAACCTTAATTGAAGCGGCGTAGGCATGTTTTATAATATTGGTAATTACTTCTTGGGCAATTCGGTAAAGGTCTAATTTTAATTCGGGGGAAAGTGTTTCTTCTTCTTCTTCCAAGCTAGTTCTTATGTCAACCTCATATTTTTTTGAGTAGACCAGTAATAGGTCATGCATTAATGTTTTAAAGGGGAGTTCTTGAAGTAAGGGAGGAATGAGGTCGTGTGAAATTATTCGGGCGGTTTTTATACTTTCATTTAATCGAATATTTATGCCTTTATCACTATTGTATAATTTGATTTGATGAAGCTGTGCAATAAGGTCGTCATGAATGTTAGCGGCAATGCGTTTTCTTTCTCGCTCTTGAATTTCAACACTTTTTTGAAGTAATTCTTGTTGATGGTTGAGCTCCTTTTTGTGCATTTTCAGTGCTTCTACCCTCATTTTTTTGAGGTATACCCTAATTAGAATCCAAATGATAAAGAAGAAGAAGAGCGCTAGTGCAATTCCCAACCAAATCCACAAACTAATTACTTCTTGTTTTTGCCAGTTTTCCATCCATAATAAATTAGTAAAACGTAAAATATTTGCAGGAGCACACCTCTAAATATCCAAATGGGCCCTACCCAGTTTAAATGCCCATTAATCAAAAAATTAAAGGTGAGTTTGATAATTACTTCAACAGAAAAAAAGAGAAATACAGAGCAATTAAACCAAAAATGGGTAGGGTTAAAATTGTCTTTCCAAATGATTGAATAAAAGTAAAGTGAGGCTAACGTGATGATGATGATACAGCCAATAATATCAGCGTAAAATTGAATGTCATTTAGGTTAGTGTAATAAAAAGCATTAAGAATTAATAATAAAAACGCGGTGGTTGCAATTACCGAAAACCACTTGAAGTTTATTGCTAAAATTTCCTTGCAGTAGATGTGCGATAGAAAAAATAGGCTAAAAAATTGACCAAATATGATTAATAGGATGTTGGGTTCTAGGTCATTGACTAAAGAAATTATTAATGTGGTAAATTCTAAGCAGAGTAGTGTCGTTATTAACAGAATTACATTCCATTTTTTTGACTTAGTTATGGTAAGAATAATACATCCACTGAGTAATATGAAAATAGATGAGTATTGAAGTATTGTAATTATAACATCAAAAGAGCTCAAGAATTTAACTCAATAGCTTATAATCTGAAAGTGATTCTCCACCTCCAAATGGAGGTACCGGCCTAGTAACATCTACATAATACTCCGATTCACTTTCTGTTGTGGTCATCATGGTTCCAATTATAATTTCAATTTCATGTTGAAAGCTAGTGTCTGCGGCATTTCTTAAACCAAAAAAATTAGAACACTTTTGCGTTGGAGTATTGAAAATATCCTGATAATCGCTAAAAGAAATTTGTACTGCACGCAGGATAGGGTTGGTATTTTGATTTATTTCATTTAACCATTGGTTATTAAATTGCTGCCAATTATTCTTTCTTTCAATAACTTCAGTTTCTTCAATATCATGGTCCCCTTGGTCTTGACTAGGAAGGTAGTCTTTTGGGAAAATATGATTATCGAAATTACCTTGGGCATCATTGATTGAATCTAAGAGGTAAAACTCTAGTCGATTGTTAGCATTAATTCCAAGGTAGCAGTGAATGTACGGAGGGTTAATACTTTTCCAATATTCATATTCCAATCGATTAACTTCAAAATATTCTCCTTCCAAAAGGTGATTTAAAATCTGTTCTCGTGCACCAGGTCGTTGATTATAGAAAGCCTGAATTAAATTGTTCCAACGGTTAATATTATTTATTGTCGTTTGAGTAGAGGTCATGATAGATGGGATTTTATTCAAAAATAGCAGAATCCACAATTGAAAACAAGTATGAACTACTTCTTATGTTAAAAAATAGCTTAACTGGGTAGGGAATCTGCCTATAATAGTAAGTGTTGAGCAGTTTGACGTTCACAACATTTTCACAACAATGCAATAGGAAATGTTATTTATGGAAAAAATATCAGTGTTTCATCTAATTTTTAGAAAAATTAAAACATCAAAAAATGCGTAAATAGTAGCGCAATCCATATCCACATTAAAATACCCTTTTTATGCGATTAAAAAACAAGCTATTACCTTTTTAGTGGTATTGCACTGCATTTGACATTGCCTTAATTTTGATTCGAAATTTAAAGGACATAATATGGAGAGGTATCAGCTTAAATCAAGACAACTTTATTGGGATAATTGGCAGGAAAGAATGGGCGAAAATAAAGCTGTTTCGATAGCTTTTAAAGCCCAATTAAAAGAATTGTTTTTACAAACTCAAAATTTTGAGGATTCTGATTTTGATACTTTTCAGTTATCAGAAATATTCAACTATTTAAAGGAAAGCCACAAGTATTATTTGAACGTGGCGTTGCCTAAAATTGAAAATACCTTGGATCAGTTATGTCAAAAGTTTAAAGATGAATATTTATCGCTGGGAATATTGAAAATCTTCCTAGAGAAATATAAGACAGAACTAAAACAACACATTGATTTAGAGGAAAAAGTGCTATTTCTCTTTGTTGATAATTTATTAAAAGGAACCTATTCGAAGCAAAATAAGGACTTTGTTTTCAATCATTTTTTACATACGCATAACGATAATATTATCCTTCATCTTGTTGAGTTGAAAAATGATTTGATGACATTGGACCCTGAGCTTAAAGGAAATTTAGTTTTTCAAATTTTGTTTGATCAACTTGATAATTTTCAGTTTGATCTTATGATTCATGGTTTAATTGAAGACAATGTTTTTATGCAAAAAGTCTTAAACTACACACATATTAACTTCGAACAAGAAACAAGGGATAGAGACTAGTTTAAAACTCTAACCTGTAGAATATATTAGGGAAGAAGCTTGTTGATTTTATCTCGATCTCTTTATCTAGTACGGTATCATATTCTCTATATAACGCATTTCCATTATTCAATAAATTTTTGATTTGAACACCCCAAACAGATTTACGTTTTTTCTTGTTGATGGTATAGCTAAAGTTAAAGTCTAAAAATAGTAGCGTTTCACCTTTTTCTGTAAATGCTAAAGATTCATCATAAATTGTTTCTTGCTCTAATTTAGAATTTAAGAAATCTAAAGGTGTATAAACCTGTCCTCCTAATACATTTAAACTTCCATTCCAACTGAATGCTCTATACCTGTCTATTCCTTTTCTGGTTTTTGAAGCTCTTAACTTGTATTCCTTTCCAATAATAAATCTTAAGTTATAATTATTGTCAAAAGCCGAGCTCCTTTCAACGCCGTCACCAGCTGTATATAAAGACCTCCAGAAGCTTGAGTTAAAAATGTAATATAAACCATTGTCCGTGTATCTTTCAAATCCAATATCAATTCCATAGTTTTGACCCGTTCCTGAATTTGTCAATGCTCTTAAATCACTTAACTCATCAATGTTAATTGTTGAAAAAGTGAAACTGTCTACAGGTACGTCGTATAATTGTTGATAGTATGCTTCAATTCTTAATCTATGATTTGTAAATACTTTTCCTTTGTATCCCACGATATAATGAATCGCCTTAGAGAGCCCTAAATTTTTATTCGGGTGAACTATTTCTCCGCTAGAATTCGTTTCTTCATACAGATAAGTAGCATAATTTTCTACCTGACTATGCATTCCTGATGAAATAGAAAGGCTGTGTCTAGCATTCAACTGGTAATTAAGGCTCAATCGAGGTTCAACCGTTTGCTGATTAGTCACATCATATGTTAAGAAGTGTACACCCGCTAAAAGGTTCAATTTTTCCGTGAGTGAAAATTTAGATTGAGTATACGCTTTCAAAAGATTACTTCTACCGCTGCCATCCATTAACACAATTTGTTGGGATTGATTAAAACTATATTTTTCAGCTCTCCAATCATGTGCAGTTGTATTGTAACTCAAACCTGTAATGTTGCTATGTTTTAAACCAAATTTATGCTTGAATGACAATGCACCTGTTATAGGAACAGAAGTGTATTCATTAATCTTTTGATTGATAATTGAAAAATCATTTTGAACATAGTCTTTATTGTCAGATTGCTTAGAATAACTACCTACAGCCGTCACTTTAAAAACAGATTTAGTACCAATGTATTTTTTATAGACAGCACCCATTGTAGCTGTTGTAGAAGCTAAGTATAAGGTGGTTCTATCAAGGCTTTCTGTCCAATCAGCACTGTCTGCAAGTGCAGACCTGGTTCTGTCACTTGTACCTGCAATTGCAAAGAATTGTAACTTCCCTTTTGATTTTGCTAGAGGAATATCAATATTGAATGATAGATCTTGATAAGTAGGCGAGGAAGGGTTTCCGATTCTTCCTAAACCAACCGTTGCATATCTATAGTTTAAAACATAGGATGAATTGTTCTTTTTTGATAGTGGTCCTTCTGAACCAAATTCAGCCCCTAATGAGCCAATTTGAAATGTCATTTCATGATGTTGTGAATTTCCTTTTTTAAACTTAACATCAAATACACCACCCAATGCATCTCCAAATTGTGCAGAAAAAGCTCCTGTATAAAAGTCAGATTTATCCATTAGTTGCATACTAAATATGGTAAAAGTTCCACCAGAACCACCAATACGAGCAAAGTGTGTTGGGTTTGGTAATTCAACACCTTCCATTTGATATTTCAAACTTCGAGGAGAGTTACCTCTAATAGAAACAAAATTGGCAGAAAAACTAGTTGCCGCCGTAACTCCAGGTAAAGTTCCCGTAACGCGAATAGGATCATCTAATCCTCCCGCAATTCTTCTCGCGTCATTTGGGTGAATGGAAAACACGCTAGAGTTGGCCATTTCGTTATTTGGAATCCCTCGTTCTTTATTAAAGTTTATCTCAACTTCATCCAATTTCTTCGAACTATTTTCCATTACAATGTTCAAAACAGATTCCTTACTAACAGTAACTGCAATTGAAGGCTGAATGAATGACTTATAGTTTACATGGATAAATTCAATATCATAAAATCCAATCTCTACATCAGCGAAAGCAAAATTTCCATCAGCATCACTAACCGTTTCTTTATACTTGAGGTTTTCAGATAGTAATTTTACAACAACACCTTCTATGCTGCGTTCAGTAAAAGATTCTTTTATTGTACCACGAACAGTTTGGTATGATTGACCATACGCCAGAGATGAAAAGAATACTAAGATTAAACCAAGCCTTTGTAACATATTCTAAATTTTGCACAAAAGTCGCGTTTTAAAGGGATTACAATGTCATTAAATTGTCATGGAAGAATATGATAATAAGCACTTTTTGGTAATTCTTTCAAATTTCAATTAATAATTAGCAATGATCAATTAGCAATATGGGGTTTTGTTGAAAAAATAACGAGAATGCAAAAATGTTCAAACGAAAAGTGTTTTTTTCTTAATTGAACATTGAACATTGAACATTGAACATTGAACATTGAACATTGAACATTGAACATTGAACATT
>CAKZON010000112.1 GCA_937136425.1 uncultured Crocinitomix sp. | reverse complement strand
TAAAAGGATGGGTAGTAAGGGACAGAACAGCATAAAAAATCAAGGAAAAACATGAGAGTTAGCGGTATGTTGAGTAGTGAATACCAGTGACTCAGTATTCGATAAAAAAATGGACCTTTTAAAGCTTAAAAAAAATGATCTGATTTGGAATAGGTTAAATTATGTCTGCAAAAACAAACAAGAATCATACTTTATTTGTTTTTATACCATTACTTTTGTGCCGCGCAGAAATTAAAACATAATGTTTGAATAAAAGTGCCTCTCAAAATTTAAAGTTATGAGCAATACATTTTATACGCTTAATGTTAAAGACGTTACCAAAGTAACGGCAGACACAGTAACAATATCTTTCGACCTTACCGCCGATCAAAAATCAAACTTCAACTTTATCCCTGGACAATATTTAACGCTTAAAATGACTATTGGCGGAGAAGAAGTTCGAAGATCATATTCTATATGCACTGCACCCTATGAAGCTGACTTAGCTGTTGCTGTAAAAGAAATTGAAAATGGATTATTTTCAGGTTTCGCTAACAACACTTTAAAAGCAGGTGACCAATTGGAAGCAATGGCACCAATGGGTAATTTTAAAATTACTCCAAATGCTGACAATAGTAAAAATTACATTTTTTACGCTGCTGGGTCAGGTATAACTCCTGTTATTTCCATGGTTAAATCTATTTTAAGAGAAGAACCTTCAAGTAATGTTCAACTTTACTATGGAAATAAAAATAGTGACGCTACCATCTTTAAATCGCAATTGGATGAGTTGAATAGTGAATATATCAACCTCAACCTAACTTATATTTATAGCCAACAAGACACTGGTAATGATTTAACAAACGGAAGAATTAGCGCTTCGAAATGTGAAGGTTTCTTTGACAAAAGCCAAGGTAACATTACAATTGATGGTGTTTATGCTTGTGGACCTGAAGAAATGATTATGTGTGTAAAAGATTTTTACACAGCTAAAGGTTTAGCTAAGGACAAAATTCACTTTGAATTATTTACTGCTTCTGCTCCTGCGAAACCAGCTGCGCAAGAAGGAAGTTCTACTCCGGTTCAAAGTCAAGTAACTGTAATTATTGATGATGAGGAATACGAATTTTCTTTAAATACAGAAGGAAAAGATATTTTACAAGCCGCACAAGATGAAGACGCTGACGTTCCTTTTTCTTGTAAAGGTGGAGTTTGCTGTACTTGTCGTGCAAAAGTAATGGAAGGAACAGTTAAAATGGACTTGAACTTTGCATTAGAAGAAGACGAGGTTGCTGATGGTTTTATTTTAACTTGTCAAGCACACCCAACTTCTGAAAAGGTAGTAATTTCATATGACGAATACTAAACCTTCTTTAATCAAAAGAAGTTAATATACATTTATAAAAACCGTGCTAGAGAATTACTCTAGCGCGGTTTTTTTATAGCTGCTTTTGAATTTTAATTGCGATTATTCTCTAATTTTAGAGGATGAAAAAAATTGTAATTATTGGTGGAAGCAGAGGAATTGGTAGAGCTTTGGCTTTACAACTAAGCGTGAATCACCGTGTGTTAGTATTAGCAAGAAGCATAGACAAATTAAAAGAACTGCAAGAAATTAGCATTACAAATAATTTAATGATTGGAGCCGTTGATTTAACTGCCCCGAATTTACGCG
Source organism: uncultured Crocinitomix sp. (assembly GCA_937136425.1). Lineage (GTDB taxonomy): Bacteria > Bacteroidota > Bacteroidia > Flavobacteriales_D > Crocinitomicaceae > Crocinitomix. The sequence continues at coordinate 8,131 of CAKZON010000112.1, read as the reverse complement.
AATATCTTTCCACACTAATTTCAAGTTATTTTCCAGAGGTTGATGTATTGATTAATAACGCTGGTTATTTAGTGAACAAGCCATTTTTAGAACTAACAGAAGCAGATATTCAAGATTCATTTGCAACAAATGTGTTTGGTTTAATTCAAAGTTGCCAAGCTACAGTGCCTTTAATGGAAAAAAAAGGCGGACATATTGTTAACATAGGATCAATGGGCGGTTTTCAAGGAAGCTCTAAATTTCCTGGGCTAAGTGTTTATAGTTCTACAAAATCTGCAGTGGCTGGTTTTTCAGAATGTTTGGCAGAAGAATTAGCGGAAAAAAATATCCAAGTAAATTGTTTGGCATTAGGTGCTGCGCAAACAGAAATGTTAGAAGAGGCTTTTCCAGGTTACGAGGCGCCAGTATCTGCTGATGAAATGGCTAGATATATTGCTGATTTCAGTTTAAATGCAAATGGTTGGATTAATGGAAAAGTAATTCCAGTTTCATTGTCTACTCCCTGATTTTTATACTGAAAAAAGTGTATTCATTTAATCATTAAGATTTGAAAGTAGTTGCTGTAAATATTGGAGAAAAACAAACTGTATCTTGGAGAGGGAAACCTGTTCAAACTGGGATCTATAAATATCCAGTTGATCACCCTATTGTTTTAGGGAAAACGGATGTTGAAGGGGATATAGTGTATGACCGTAAATATCATGGAGGGACAGATAAGGCTTGCTACCTTTACTCTGAAGATCATTATAATTATTGGAAAGAAAAATACCCAGATTTAGACTGGAGTTATGGCATGTTTGGAGAAAACATAACGGTTAAAGGATTAAATGAAGCCGAACTACAAATTGGCGATATACTTTATATTGGAGAATGTCGTGTACAAGTGTCACAACCTAGACAACCCTGTTTTAAACTAGGGATTAGATTTGATACCCAAAAAGTGCTAAAGGAATTTATTGCCGCACCATATCCAGGTGTTTATGTTAAAGTAATTCAGGAGGGTGCAGTACAAACAGGTGATCACGTTCAACTTTCAGAACGTCTTCATGATTCTATTTGCTTATTGGAAGTTTGGAACCTTCTTTATAACAAGAATCCAGATCAAGATTTATTGGAGTTTGCTGCACATTTTCAGCACCTTGGAAAAGGAGCAAAAGATACATTACTGAAAAAATTGAACTTAATTGGATAATATTCATCTCTTTTCGTCTGAATGTAAAAGTATTTTCCTTTCTTGTAATCCTATTCATATAACCACCGTTTGAAAAAACAGTAAAATGACAAATGAGCAACCCCAAAACTGGCTTAAAAAAAAGCATTTAGAATTACCTAATACTTACAAGGAAGATTTAATAAATGCATTCAAAACTGCTATTACTGCACAAAAATCAAGTTATGATTTAGTGTGGGAAGTTGTGAAGCAAGTGAACGAGCTTTTGATGTATGAAGACTGTGTTTTATACATTTATGATGAGGACAAAGAATGCCTCATGCAAATGGCGGCGTACGGAGAGAAAAAAGTCAATCAAAAAAATATAATTGATCCCATTAGAATTGAGCCCGGAGACGGAATAGTTGGTGGTGTATACCTTAGTGGAACTCCAAGAATAATAGGTGACACTACTTTGGATGGTAACTATATTATTGACGATCGTTTTCGCTTGTCAGAAATATCTATCCCCATTTTAAGAGACGGAGAAGTTATTGGTGTAATTGACTCTGAACATCCTAGAGAAAATTACTACACCGCGAATGACGCTGAGATTCTTGTAGAGTTTGCAAAATTAATTGCTACCAAATTGGAGGAGTTTTAATACTCCAATAAACGTAATAACTTCTCTTCAAATCTTCCTTTAGGCATAAAGTTTATTTCTAGATTTCCATCAAACGGCACTGGTGTATCTAAACTTCCTTCACGCATAACAGGAGCATCTAAATATTCAAAGCAGTTTTCCGAAATCAATGCAGAAAGCTCTCCTCCTATTCCACCTGTTAAACAATCTTCATGCAAAATGATGGCACGACCAGTTTTACGCACAGACGCATAAACAGCTTCAGTATCCAATGGCAATAAGGTTCTTAAATCTATGATTTCAACATCTAATTGGTGCTCTTCAACAATTCCTTTAGCCCAGTGCACTCCCATTCCATATGTAATGATGGTTGCTTTATCTCCCGTTTTTATTGTATTGGCTTTACCAATTTCAACGGTGTAATAGTCATCACTTACATCCTCACGGATGCTACGATATAAACCTTTATGCTCAAAGAAAATTACAGGATTTGGATCTTCTATTGCAGCTGCCAACAATCCTTTAGCCTCAGATGGCGAAGAAGGATAAACAACCTTTAACCCTGGTGTATGCGTAAACCAAGCCTCATTACTTTGTGAATGAAACGGCCCTGCGGCAGATCCTCCACCTGTTGGCATTCGAACTACAACATCAGCATTTTCACCCCAGCGATAATGTAATTTTGCTAGGTTATTTACGATTTGGTTAAAGCCTACAGTAACAAAATCTGCAAATTGCATTTCCATTACGGCTTTCATTCCATTTATTGATAAACCAAGTGCTGCACCTACAATGGCAGATTCGCATATTGGTGTATTTCTAACTCTATCTTTTCCAAACTCTTCTACAAATCCTTCTGTTATCTTAAATACACCTCCATACTCAGCAATATCTTGCCCCATAATAACAAGGTCATCATATTTTTGCATGGATTGTCTCAAGCTATCTGATATGGCATCAACAAATCTTTTTTCAGATTTATTTGAAGTTGCTGGAGCAGTGATCACCTGATTGTATGGAGCATATACATCAGCAAATTCTTGAGCTGTGTTTGGAACTACATTTGGTTCGGCATATGCCACTTCTAATTCATCCTGAATTTCTTTTTTGATTCCTTTACGAATGCTATCTACCTCTTCTTGGCTTATTACTCCCTCATCTAAAAGATATCTTTCATAATTATCAACCGGATCTTTAGTAGCCCATTGATCTTGCAATCCTTCTGGATAATATTTTGTTCCTGAAGCCTCTTCATGTCCTCGCATTCTAAACGTAACGCATTCTAACAAAAATGGTCTTGGCTTCTCTCTCAATGAAGATGCAATTTGTTGCACGGCATGATACACTTCCAAAATATTGTTTCCATCTATTTGAAAAGCATCCATTCCATAACCAATTCCTTTATCTACAAATTGCTTGCATCTAAACTGTTCGTTAGAAGGTGTAGATAATCCCCATTGATTATTTTCTACAACGAAAATTACTGGAACATCCCAAACAGAAGCCACGTTCAATGCCTCATGAAAATCTCCCTCACTTGCTCCACCGTCACCAGTAATAGCTAGTGCAACTTTTTGCTCGCTTCTTAATTTATGCGCCAAAGCAATTCCTGTTCCCAATGCCAATTGCGGACCTAGGTGTGAAATCATTCCAACTAAATGATGCTCTTTTGTTCCAAAATGAAAAGAACGATCACGTCCCTTAGTGAAACCTGTCATTTTACCTTGGAATTGTGCAAACAAACGATTCAATGGAATTTCACGTGAAGTAAAAATTCCTAAGTTACGGTGCATAGGAAGAATGTATTCATCTTTTTGCAACCCTAAACCTACCCCAACAGAGATTCCTTCTTGTCCCCATCCGGAGAACCATTTTGAAATTTTTCCTTGACGCAATAAAATCATCATTTTTTCTTCAATTAAACGCGGTTTAACTAAAGCTTTATAAATGTTAACTAATTCGTCGTTAGTAAGGTTTTTACGGTCGTACTTAATGTGTTGTTTTTCCAAAACGGACATAATGGCAATTGTAAATCAATAATTAGTTCAAATTTATAAGATAAATTGATAGAACCGTTATGGATTTAACAGTATTTATTGGAAGGTTTTAAACAATTTCATGATCAACTCAAAAACTCGCCTACTCACCCTCACTTTATTTATATACCAAAAGCAGTTGTATTAAAGAACTTACAGCGGCCGGTAAAACAAAAGACCGCCCGAAAATTAACTTCGGGCGGTCGATTTATTATAGATTAGAAGTATACAAACTAACACATTTTCTAATCCATCTATAATTAAAATCTAGTTTTTAATGAACTTTACACGATCAAGAATTTCATCTTGCGTTGTAATTGTCACCATATACATTCCTGTTGGGAATTGTTTAGCATCAAATTCAAACTTGTTTTCACCAGTGATGAATGTTAAATCATAATTTGCCATTAATTGCCCCATACTATTGTAAATAGCAACATTTCCTATTGTTTCATCCCTATCAGTAATGAATTTTAAATTAATGATTTCTTGATTCTCACTTACCGGAGAAGGATAAATTACTGCTTGATTAAGCGGTAATGCTCCAATAGAACCTTGATCATCACTTTCTGGTGCTAATCCATGTCCATCTTCGCATGGGTCAATACCTACTTCAACTTTTTTAGATGGAATATCTTTGAATACATAACGCCCGTATTCTTTAGCTTCACATTTTTCGTCTTTTAAATCTGCTTTTATTTTGCATTGCTTCAACTCTGTTTCTTTGTCGCAAATAGATTTACCAACAACATCAGTTTTTGTCATTGCAAATCCCCATTTCGGGTAAATTGACTTGATATAATACGCTTTGTCATCATTAGAACGAATCATGTGGTTTCCAGTTGGACCATAATCCGTTAAAAATTCAGGTACGTGATATGTATTACAGTAAATAAATCCACCGTTCCCTTCTTTCACGCGCAATAGCCCAGCAGTGTTATATCTTTTCTTACGGTTGATATTCACACAAACATGTAATTCATCTTTATAGAATCGAATAGACAAACCATTATGGTTAGTCGCTTCTTTTTCCCAATAAACATTTGTCCACAACACTTTTCGATCTTCATTTAATCTCATTATACCAATGCGGTCAATGTCTTTATCAAGATCATATTCCTCAACACAATCACCTTTTAAATCATTTGCTGTAAAACTTAAAGCATATCCTTTTCCTTCCGGCTCTCTGTCAATATCAACAGTACTTACGTGATAGATATCATTAATTGGGTAATGGAATAAATCCTCAGTTACTGCACCATCTGAAGTTCTAAAACCAATCGTGAAAAGATGAGTTGGGCGGTTCACTTCATGACGTGTACCCGCTACTAAAAACTTACCATCTTTGTTTTCAACCATGCTAGTTGGGTGAATAGCACTAATTGGGAAGTTATAAGACAAGTAGTATCTTCTTGACCAAATTTCATCTCCGCTTTCTTTAATCTTAAAAGCATACATACGCTCATAAGACTGATCCACATCCCCATCTGACCTTCCTACAATAATGTAGGTTGGATCTTCAAGTTTGCTTCCTCGTTTTACAAGAAATGCCTGATTATCGTTATCAGACTCACCATGTAAGGTATTCCAAATTACTGCTCCATCAGAAATTCGAACTTTCATTACCAATGCAAACCTTTCTTTGATTTCTTCTTCTGGTAAATCTGGATCTTTCTGAAAACTTCCTACAACAATCACATGTTTTTCATCCCAACTGAGTGTGATTCCATTTCCAATTTCATTAATATCTTTTTGTCCATACTTCACATTCCAAACTACATTTCCTTCTTTATCTAAACGGGTTAAAAGAATGTCTTTATGTTTTTGAATTCCATCATTTGAGATGATCGTTCCAACTGTAATAACTTCATCTTTTCCAATGTCGACATTTGATTCAATGGTTTGTTCGTCCAAATACTGATCAATTTTATAGTCAGTATTATACTGTGCATTTGCAGCAGTAGTTGATGCGAAAAAGAGCAAAATGCCCAATTTCAATTTTGTTTTGTTCTTAAAAATCATTTTTTATAAGTTTTGGTTTTTTGCCTACTCTATTAAAGTTTTTCAGCGACCACTTTATGTTGATATTAAAATATCCAGTTTCATGGCCCATAATTTTGCGCACTTCTTCTATTCAAACTCTCCGCAAAGGAAAATTTATTGCATAGCGATACACCGATAAGAAATATTAAATTTTGTAGGATAAGATGATCAGTAATAGATATTAGACGCTTGGGTTATTCGATCTTCTTATTGGCAATAATTTGCAATTTAAATACTTATTCAATTTTGGGTTACGGGCACAAATATAATAAATGAAAAACGTATTTCAATTGATTTAAGCAATTAATTTTAAATAAGTTACAAATTAAAAACCACTGATTAAAACACTTATTTTTTACGACTATAATACTAGAAAAAGTTGTAAGAACACCCCAGAGAGAACTGACTATTTCGCCATGGTTTAATCTCATCAATCACAATTAAACCTGACGGTAAGAGATCATTTAAACCTTGGTAATAATTGAAGTGAACATTCCATTTTTCAGTTAGGTTATATCCAACTTCTAGCGTACTACCAAAATCAAACTGATCAAACCCAATATCATTTGAAAAGGTCGTCATTTCTGCCCATTCATCATCTATTAAATGATTAGACTTATTTCGATAAGTTCCGCGTAACATTAATCCTGTTTGCCAACCGAGCGCAACGTTAACCCCTTTAACTTTTACACCAACATATACAGGAAGGGTTAGATAAGATAAATGATAAGCCGTGGAACTGTTCGCAGAATTTATTGTATTAATTTCTCCATCAATACTTACAAAGCCGAAATATTGTGCATCAATTCGACCTTCAATTTGAGAAAAAACCATGTCCGCCCCCAAATAAAACCGATCATTCAATTGATAATTATAAAACACACCAAACAAACCAGAAGGTTTATAATTCACCTTAAATCTTGCATATTCTGTATCTACAAAATGAGGATCAGTTTTTGAAAAACCTAGTCCTAATTTAACTCCTAAATCATGTTGAGAAAGCACCCCGTGATTAGTAAACAGAATGATTACTAGGGCTATTGTTCTTATATATTTAATTGGCTTCTTCATTTGATTCTGTTAACGGGTTAATTTGATCAAGCTCCGTCTCTTTATTAGGTAAAACTATTCCCAAGATGACTCCAATCCAAAAACTTGCAATAAAGTGAATATACTCTCGCCATTCATCTAAATACAATAAACATGTCACCCATAAAGTAGTTAAAACACCCCAGAATATAATGCTAAACAATACAGCCCTTTTCTCTGGATTTAAATAAGATATTAGCATAGCCCCAAACACTCCAACAATTCCTACTTCAGCACCAAAAGATAAATCTGTCCCCACAATATTATAGATGAAATAACCTAATACACCCGTAATTATAAAAACAAGGAATAAATGCAACGGTTTCTTATTGATCAGAAACAAAGTCGAAACAAAGGCTAACCCCAAAACTGATATGATCAAAATGAATTCATTTGTTTGCACAAAGTTTGCTGTAAATATTGATCTTAATTGTAGATCATTTCCATAAGTGCATTGCACAGCCCAATCCGTAATTCTAAAATTTACATTGTATTGAAATAAATAGACCGCCACTAACAATATTGGGATAACAAAAGCTGCTAATTGAAGAGACTCTGCTCTCACAAATTGGAAACGTTTATATTGATCCAATTTATTTGGACTTATTCCTTTTTTCGAACCTATCTTTTTTCGAATAATAAAAGCTCCATATACTAATGCATACACACTTAACTGAAAGAACAACCCAAAGGTTCCACCAAAATCACGATCATTTATTAAAATGAATGTAAGAAAAAATAATCCTATTCCTACAACTGTAATTAGTATCGTTTTGTTTTTCATTATTACATTATTTAAAAAAAGCATCACTAAGTTTCAAAGCTGCTGGCCATTTCTTATTTCTACTAATTACGAAATCTTTTTTGGCATTATTATTATCCTTTAATTTTAAATAAGAAACACCTCTACTGTATTCTGGTCTGCCGTTATTTAAGTACTTATCTTCAATTACTTTTGTTAAATAAGGAATGGCGTTTTTATAGTTTTTTGTTAAATAAGAAATCCTACTGCAAATCATTCTTTAATTTTTCAATTATTTCAACTGTATTATCAGCATGCTCCCACTCTACTGATTCAGTTGCTCCAATAGCTGTTTTGTGAATTTCTCTGTGAGGAGGCTGAGGCGTAATTCCGCAGAGATATATCTTCTCAATCCGAAAACAATCAGA
>CAKZON010000111.1 GCA_937136425.1 uncultured Crocinitomix sp. | reverse complement strand
GAAGACAGCCAGACAATTCAAAAATGAAAGCCATTTTGGGGCATGAATTGATGAGCATAGAAGAGGGTATCAAAAAATTATTAGAGAACCCTTCATTTATTGAACAAATGAATTTAAAAGCTTAATGAGCGAAGAAAAATGGGATTTGGTAATTAAGCCAAAATCAAGTTGGATTGATTTAAGGTTTAAAGAATTGTGGAAATACCGCGACTTACTACTCCTATTTGTAAAAAGAGATTTTGTTGCTGTATATAAACAGACGGTTTTAGGGCCGTTGTGGTTTTTTATTCAACCCATTTTAACCACAGCCATGTTCGCGCTAATATTTGGTTATTTTGGTCAAATTAGCACTGATGGGATGCCAAAACTGTTGTTTTACTTAACCGGCTTAACGCTGTGGAATTATTTTTCAGACTGTTTGACAAAAACTTCAGAAACCTTTATTAAGAATCAAAACATCTTTGGTAAAGTCTTCTTCCCAAGGTTAATTGTTCCACTTTCTATTACTGTTTCATCTCTATTAAAATTTGGAATTCAATTCATTCTATTCGCACTGGTGTGGTGCTATTATTATTTCTTTACCACAGATAGTGGAATTAATCCAACACAAGAAATTCTTGTAGTCCCATTACTTATTATAATGATGGCGGGATTGAGTTTGGGATTTGGAATTATCTTTTCTTCAATAACTACGAAGTATAAGGATATGAATTTTTTATTGGCATTTGGCGTGCAATTATTAATGTATGCATCTTCTGTAGTTATTCCAATATCATTGATGGGAAAATATGCGTGGATTTTCAAACTGAATCCAATGGTCAATATTATAGAAGCTTTTAAATATGCTTTTCTTGGAGTGGGCGAATTCAGTTGGTTTTGGTTAGGTTATAGTTTTGCTTTCATGTGTATTCTTTTATTCTTTGGAATCATCATTTTTAACCGCGTTGAAAAATCATTTATGGATACAGTTTAAGGTATGAAGACGGTTTTAAAAGCAGAAAATATCTCAAAACAGTATCGATTAGGACAAGTTGGTACAGGAACTCTATCGCATGACTTAAAGCGTTTTTGGTATAAAGCACGCGGAAAAGAAGATCCTTATTTACAAGTTGGTGCTGAAAATGATAGAACATCAGTAGACAGTTCGGGATACGTTTGGGCATTAAAAGACATTAATTTTGAAATTGCTCAAGGTGATATGGTCGGCATTATTGGTAAAAATGGTGCGGGAAAATCAACCTTACTAAAGCTATTATCTAGAGTTACGGCACCTACAACAGGTCAAATAAAAATAAAAGGACGAATTGCAGCCTTATTAGAGGTTGGAACAGGGTTTCATCCTGAACTTACAGGTAGAGAAAACATCTATTTAAACGGTGCCATTTTAGGCATGAACCGTGCAGAAATAAAAGCCAAACTAGACGAAATTGTCGATTTTTCTGGATGTCAAAAATATATTGACACACCGGTTAAGCGCTATTCATCTGGGATGATTGTTAGACTTGGTTTTGCCGTAGCAGCACACCTTGAACCAGAAATTTTAATTGTAGACGAAGTATTAGCCGTTGGTGATGCTGAGTTTCAAGAAAAATGCATTGGTAAAATGAAGGATATAAGCGGAGAAGGACGAACCGTTTTATTTGTCAGTCATAATATGGCCTCAATGAAAGCCCTTTGTAAAAAAGGCTTTTTAATGGAAAAAGGACGCATGACCAACCAAGGTAACATGACTGAAATCATTGAAACTTATTTGGCAAAAACGACAAAGTCTTCTGCAAATGGAGAAATACCAGCAGATGCTTCTTCTATGAACACAGGCCTTGCAAAATATAAAAGCATTCAATTAGTAGACGCTAAAAACACCTCAATTGAACGCGTGAATTATATGGCTGACTTGCGTTTCAATATGGAAATCAATTGTAAATCTGCGTTGAAGGATGTTATTATTGATTTAAGAATTAATACACGTGACGGCGTTGAATTAGTGCACACCATGAATAAATATGGCAATACCAATAAACAACCTTTAGCACGAGGTTTAAACCTAGTTGGCTGTGTTATTCACAATCAATTACAACCAGGAAATTATTCTGTTACAATTGGTGTGCACGAAACAAACGGAGTAACACTAGATTTTGTTGAAAACATTCTTGATTTTTCAGTTATGAACATAGGTGAGGGTGAAAACTCTGGTTTTACCTATGATTTTAAACTAGGCCATGTCCACTTTAACTCTAAATGGAAAATTGAAAACTAATATGGCATTCATTCCACTGGCAAGTCCAGACATACAGGCGCAAGACATACAAGAGGTAGTTGATGTTCTAAAAACAGGAATGCTTGTTCAAGGCAAAAAAGTAGCGGAATTAGAAAGTAATATTGCTGCTTTTGTTCAAAGCAAGGCTGTAACAGCAGTATCAAATGGAACAGCAACAATGCATTTAGCACTTGTGGCTCTTGGTATCGGTAAAGGAGATGAAGTTATAGTTCCAGCACTTTCTTATGTTGCAACTGCAAATGTTGTTGAACTGGTGGGTGCTACTCCTGTTTTTGTAGATGTTGAAATTGATAGTTTTAATATTGATGCAACTTTAATTGAAGCAGCAATTACAGATAAAACAAAAGCAATTATTCCTGTTCATGAGTTTGGCTTGCCTTGTGACATTGAGGCAATAATGAAAATTGCAAATGCACATAATCTATTTGTTATAGAAGATGCTGCTTGCGCATTGGGTGCAAGTCAAAATGGGCAATCTGTTGGTACTTTTGGTGATTTTGGATCTTTTTCATTACATCCTCGTAAAGCAATCTCTTCGGGAGAAGGAGGTTTAATTACATGCCAAAAAGCGGCCTTAACGAAAAAAGTACAAATTTTACGAAACCACGGAGTTGACATAGTTGAAGGTAAAATGGAATTTGTAGAAGCAGGTTTTAATTACCGAATGACCGATTTTCAAGCTGCACTTGTCAATAGCCAACTTGAACGTTTGGCAGAGACGCTAAGTTATAAAAATGAATTAGCCAATTGCTATCAACAAGAAATTACCAACCCAAAAATAAAACTCCCTTCTTGCCCTACTGATCGTGTACACACTTGGCAAACTTATCATGTATTAATTGACGCATCAATTGATCGTGATGAACTAATAAAAACGCTCAGAGCAAAAGGGATAGGCACCAATTATGGCGCCCAATGTATACCAGATCAAATTTTTTATAAAAATAAATACAATCATAATTCTGCAAAACTATTTCCAAACGCTCTAAGAGCATATAAAGAAGGCTTGGCAATTCCGCTCTATGAAAAATTATCTAGAGCAGATATTTCCTATATTGCAGAAGAATTAAACAAACTATAGTAAAACCATGGAAGGTAAAAACATATTCATTACCGGAGGAGCGGGCTTTATTGCAAACACGCTAATTCAACGACTTATTGAAAAAAATAAAATTACAGTTTATGATAATTTTCACCGCGACACCCTTACTGGGAGCGGGTATGCGAATCATGAAAACATTACTGTAATTAAAGGTGATGTACTTGATTTTGACTTAATGTGTGCATCAATGAAAGGTGCTAATGTAGTCATTCATGCTGCAGGAATTGCAGGTATTGATACGGTAATTAAGAACCCTGTTTCTACCATGCGTGTTAATATGATTGGTACGGCAAATGCACTTGAAGCAGCTCGTGTAAACGGAGTTTCTGAACGTTTTATCGATTTTTCAACTTCTGAGGTTTTCGGTTCAATGGCTTTTAAATCTTCGGAGACAGATGAAACTGTTTCAGGGTCTGCCGGAGAAGCAAGATGGACTTATGCAGTGAGTAAGTTAGCAGGTGAACATTTAGCACATGCTTATCATACACAGCACAATTTACCTGTAGTAACTGTGCGCCCATTTAATGTTTATGGCCCAGGACAAACAGGAGAAGGTGCGATTCAAATTTTTATTAAAAAGGCTTTGAAAAACGAAGATATTTACATTCATGGCGACGGAAATCAAATTCGTGCATGGTGTTTTGTTGACGATTTTGTTGAGTGCATTTTCAGATGTTTAGATAATGATAATGCTGTTGGAGAAAGCTTTAATATAGGAAATGCCCGTGCGGTAATTACAATTTTAGGTTTAGCTCAAACGGTTTGCCGCGTCTTAAATTCATCTTCAAAAATTTTATTTCAAGATGCTTTGTCTGCAGATATCGCATTACGTATTCCATCTGTAGAAAAAAGCACAGAGGTTTTAGGCTACAAGGCGCAAGTTGATTTGGAAGAAGGAATTTTGCAAACATCTAAATGGATGAAAGAGCAAATGTTAGTAAGCTAAAAACATGGATAGAAAAAAGGCATTAGAAAATAAGAATTCAGCTAAAACTTTGACTGAATTACAAAACCTACATGCCGATTTATTCAGTGCTTTTAAAACACAGTTTAATCGATCCTTACCATTTACAGATGAAGTTTTTGACCGCTGGGAACGCGCCAAAGACTTAGGTTGGGGTAAAGGAAGTTCTGTTTACGATAGTGCCTATATTTTTGGTGAAACCGAAGTAGGAGAAAACACTTGGGTAGGTCCTTTCACCATCATTGATGGATCTGGAGGCTTGACTATTGGTGATAATTGTACCATTTCTTCTGGTGTTCATATATACACGCATAGTAACTTGAAACAAACTTTGAGTGGCGGCAAACTACCTATTGAGCGCGAAGCTGTAAAAATTGGATCTTGTACCTATATCGCTCCGCAATCAATTTTAGGAATGGGAATTTCAATTGGTGACCATTGTGTGGTAGCAGCAAACTCTTTTGTTAGTCAAAGCTTTCCTGATTTTTCAATTATAGCTGGAAACCCAGCAAAGATAATTGGACGAGTAGTGATTACTGAAGATGATATTTCATTTGACTATTCGAATAACGGTTAATTCTAAAAAATGAGAGTAGCTTGTTTAGCCAACCTAAATAACATGATGTTTATTCTTTGTCGTTATTTACGCGAAGCTGGGATTGATGCACACCTCATTACTTTATCAGACGAACCTGCACACTTTAATCCTGGATCTGATTCATACAATGACGACTACTTGAGCTATTACAAAGCTCTACCAATCACCAAGTCAACCTTATATAAAGCTAGTTCAATAGAATTGTTAAAAAAGGAATTGGCAGATTTTGATTTTTATGTAGGAACAGATATCGCACCAACTATTGTTACCCTAATTGGTAAATCATTAGATGTGTACATTCCACATGGAAGCGATATTTATGATCTTCCATTTTTAAAAACAAGAAAAAAGGGAACGAATAAAGTTTGGTGGCTAAATGAAAAGGAAACTTTGAGCAAACTTCAAAAGTTAGGAATTGAACACACCAAAACAATCCTTTTTCCAGATGAATACGATATTCATTTCCCTTTTAAAGATCAATTAAAAACGGCAGCAACTTATCACAATACATCAGGGCCAATGGTCTTTATTCCGCAATATGCAGACATAGAAAACAACGAGCAAATACATGCTTTAGAGTGGCACCCATTTTTCACAAAAATGCGGAATGAAAATGACCTTGTTATTTTTTCTCATTCAAGACATAATGGTTTTGACTTGCCTCCAGAATTAGCAATTCATCAAAAAGGAAATAATTTACTTATAGAAGGTTTCGCAGCTTATGTTAAAGTAAATCCAACAATTAAAGCTAAGCTTATATTTTTCGACTACGGCATGAATGTGCAAGCCTCGAAAGATTTAATAGCAACGCTAAACATAGAAGACAATGTAGTTTGGATGCCATTAATGCAGCGTAAAGAAATTATGCTAGGTTTAAACATGGCGGATATTTCATGTGGTCAATTTGATAATAGCTGGTTGACATGCGGTGTAGTAAATGAAACGTTAGCCTCTAACATTCCTCTACTGCATTATCGCCAAGATGAATTATATGCTTCAGATTATGAAACACTTTACCCTTTGCTAAATGCAAAGACTGTGAATGACATATCAGAGCAGATTAGTCTATTCATGAATGACAAAGCAGGCTATAAAAAAATGGCTCTGAAGGGCTCTGAATGGTTAAAAAAATATACTGTTGATAATCCGCTCAGAATAATTGATGCGCAATTCAAAACAAAGGCTGAACGAAACCTAGCGGCTGATGATTTAAAGAAAGTCAATTCAATTTTAAAGAAACACAGCTTGCGCGACAAATTATACCGTGCTCAAGGCAAAATAAAATCTAAATTTAATTAGTTGTTTGCATATTTTCTTGAGAAGCAGGAGTTTCGGTTAATTCTTCCTCGGCTATTTTTTGCTCTAGTTTAATCAATAAAGCGTAAAGCTTTTCGCGTTGTGCCTTTAGCTCTATCAACTCAGCTTCCATTTCCTCCAACGTTTCTGATTGATTTTCTAATAAAGCCATTTTTTCATCCAAGGCTTTAATTAGTAAAAGATTAATTCCATCAAAATCACCTGAATTAATGGTTGTAGAATCTGTACCTAAATTAAAGGTATTGTAAAAATCCTGTGCCATTGGCCCAATGTGCGTTATGCTTGAATCTTGCGAAATATAAGACCATGAATAAACATCAATATTATCAAGACGATTTAAATATTCTTGTGCATCAATACTCACAATATTTTCTTTTCTTTCTCTATCAGATAAAATTGACCATGCACCTGCTCCGGGCAGTAATTCAACCCCTGTTGTCAAATCTGCATCTGTATAAAATACTGTACCTCCAGAAGCCTTCACCATGAATTGATTTTCGGCAGTTGTTTCAACATAACCAAGTGCATCAATCTTGTCATTATAAATAAAGCTTCCGTCATGTAATGCCTCAGCATGATAACCCATTGCCACAGAATTTTCTCCATGAGCATAAGTATAGTTTCCTAATGAAAGTGCATATGGAGAATCTGCCGTTGGGTGATATCCAATTGCAATAGCGCTCTCAGCGTGCGCTAATGCTCCACGCCCAATTGCCACTGCATGATCTCCTGTAGCTTGCGGATTATGACCTACTGCAAATGCATAATCTCCTGATGAAATTGACGCATTTCCTACTGCCATTGCTCCTTCTCCTGATGCGGTTGTATTAAAACCGAATGCAACACCGTAATCTCCTGCAGCACGAGCATTATAACCAGACGCGAATGAATAATCACCAATAAAAGCACTATTCCATTGTGTACCTGTTACTGCTCCTGATCTAAACGCGGCTTTATTCGGGTACCACATCATTCTTGCTCCTGCTCCTTCAATTGGAATTGTTCCTGTACCAAATTCACCTGTATATAAAACCCCGTTAACATTGTTCACGTGCAAATCTGCCAAAGGGTCGGCTGTTCCAATTCCTACTAAACCATTTGACTTGATGCGCATACGTTCAACGTCATATGATTTAACCACCAAGTCTACCTCATCAATAGTTCCTAAAAAGTGATCAGTATCATTCACATTATCATTACCAGAAATACCCCAATTATTATAAGCAAAGGTTGCAACTCCAGCAGTATCTGCATAAGTTGCCGTATCTGCGTAAACTGAATACAACCCTTCAGTTGCAAAATTTGCAGTATCAGAGTAGTATGAATAATGCGAACTATCCACTAAAACTGGATCACCACAGTTGTGTGCAAATGTAACCGTATCAGCATAATTTGCCACATCACTTTCATATGCATAACTTACTGTGTCTGGCACCAAATCTTCAGTAGGAACCCATGCAGTTCCATCCCAAGTTAAAATATCACCTATAGAAATGTCTGTAATATCAACATCTCCCAATTCTGACAAATTAAACTCTTGGGAAGTTGTTTTAGAATGAAAAGCAAAAGGCACAGCCATCATTTGCTGAGTCATTCGAGAGACGAACGAACCAATATTATCAATATCAATCAACATTTCTAAAAAATAAATGTCGCCTCCCCAGTTAATTTCTGCAAATGATGGAGAAGTACCTGTTCCTGTAGCAGTTCCTTCGCCAATGTTAGTTGCAAAATGTCCCAATTCATTTAACGTTACCACATGGCGCTCTTGCCACACAATTTCGCCATCTATTGCTGTTGATCGAATATTAAATTCTACACCAATTGTAGCATCCGACAAAAATCCACCATCCAATCCATGCACTTGGGCTTGATAAGGAATACCTTCTGGGAATCCTTGAGAAAAGACCAAATTAATGCATAACAGGAATATACTAGTTATGATCCAATTCTTCATATAATTCATTTATGCGTTGCTCGATTTCTTCCAGCTTCGCTTTTTCGTTTTCTAATTCGTTTTCTATTACCTCAACATCCTCAGCTTTAGGCTGATTATTTATTTCTTCATTTATTTTCTTGATCCCTAAAAAGGTAGTTCCATCACTATCAATCATATTAATTAAATAAGGTTTTTCTCCCCAACCAAATGTGCTATAAAAATCTTGAGCAATTGGCCCAATATGAATTGTATTATGACCAATATACTTCCAAGACATTACATTTAAACTATCAAATTGTGCACTAAAATCTAATGGAGATAATAATGTGATATTGCGTTTTTTATTTCGATCAGAAATCATTGACCAACTACCCGCACCTGGTAACAATTCTACCCCCATTGACAGTGGAGCATTCGAGTAAAATATATAACCTCCATCCGCGCGAACCATAAACTGATGATTTGCGGTATTCTTAACCGTATCAGTTGTCGATTTATCTCCGTATACAAAACTGCCTACTCTACTATCTGTGCTTGCGTTGGATCCCATTGCTGTAGAAAAATGCCCATTAGCAGTTAAGTTTTGTCCCATTGCCCAAGCTGTGGCACCTTCAACCAATATATTATTTCCAACAGCAACACCTGCAGATGCAACACTAGAAGTAACGTTTTTACCAATGGCTATATTTCTATAATAACCTGCAATTGCACTATCTCCAAAAGCAAAACCCATGTGTGTTACATGACAATCTTTACCTGCTGCAAAGCTTGAAATTGCTGCATAAGGTATTGCATCACCTCCAAAATAAGCTGTATCGCCATAAGTCCCTTTTCCAAATACAGTTGAATAAGTACCGTTGGTTCCGACATTTTCTCCCCAAGCAAAACTATAAAGTCCTTTTAAAGTGTCAAAAGCACTTGCGCGTAATCCCCCATGAATTGAGTTTGTCTCCCCATCATAATAAAAGAGCGTTCCTTCAACCTCTCCAATTCCAGGATTGGTATTAGGGGTAATTAATAAACCATTAGTTGTTTCAAATCTAAATCCATCACCCGGTAAATTATTATGTATTGAATAATCATCCGCAAATACTAAACGTGGCGTATTGTTGGTTCTGACAACGAATGATTCATCTACTGTAGGCCCAATAAAATGAGACTCGTCCAAGTCTGTATCTCCATGAATAGACCAATTTCCTGTTGAATAATTTACATAATCTACTGAATCAGCATATGTGGCAGAATCAACACTTATTACATGGTTAAAATTGGTCGCATAGTTGGCCGAATCAGCATAATAACTATAATTTGCTGTATCAGCATAATCATTATTGAGTGCGTACCATGCTGTATCTGCGAAAACTACGTGCTCTGCTTCCAAAGCATACATGGCTGTGTCGCCAACTGTTATCATTCCAAAAGAAAAACCTGATCCGTTAAAATGCAAAGTATGCCCCGGCAAGTATTCAACATCATCAACATCTGCCAAATCACTTGTATTAATTGGAGCTGCAAGATTTAAACTGTGCATAGCATATGGCACCGATTGAACTTCAAACGATCCTTGTAAATAGCGAGAATCTCCAAAATGATACAATTCCACGCGCTCCACGTCCAACCAATTCATATCATAAAAATTGCTGATTTCACCAGAAATAAATGTCCCTGAACCAAACGGTAAGGTAAAAGCGCCTTGATCACTTAATGCAATACTTGAATGTGATTCACGCCAAAGCGTATCTCCCGTTAATGCAAGTACTAAAAACTCAAAATCAGTTTCACTGGTTGTGGCATTCATTAATTGCCCTTGCACATTAATTTTATTGTAATTTAACTCTTGTGCACGTACATTTCCTATGACTAATAAGCCTGTAAAAAACAATAATATGTGAAGTTTAATATTTCTCATATTAGGCTTTAATTACCTTTTCATCAAAAAGAATTCCTTGATCTGTAAACCCTCTTACAAAGTACATCCCAGGTTCCCAAGTTTCAGAATAAAAGATTATTTGAGCATCACTTGATTCAATTCGTTGAATAAGCGAACCATTAACCGAATAAATTTCAAGCGTGATTGTCTCCACCTCTGTATTTGTCCAATTCACCTGAAAAGATGCATTAAAAGGATTGGGGTAAATTGAATAAGATTGAATTAATTCAGGTTCATTTATACTTAACAAAGTATTACTAAGTGGATAATACCCCTGCTCAAGCAACGGTGAATCTGATTCACCTGTCATGATTTGTCCACCAGCAACCAATAATGTATCATTAGGTGTAATTGAACTAAAAACCGCAAAAGTATTGCGCTCAACAGTTTGACCAATAGCACTTATTGAAAGTATAGAGAAGAGCGCAAGAAAAGTAGTTTTAAAAATAAATTTCAACATTCAATCTAGGTTATAGACTTGTTCATTTCAACACAAAACTAGCGTTTAATTCTGCCAATGTCAATGTTTTAGTAATTTTCATCATTGGTATAGCCGCTACCATAAGTACTACCGTACCCATAGCCATAGCCGTAGTTGTAACCGTAAGTATATTTGTAGGTATATTTTGAATAATAGTATTGTAATCTACTCTCTTTTATACCATTAAGAACTAAGCCTTTACCAATACCATCAAATTTAGCTAACATTTGATTAATATGTTCTACTCCTTTTTTACGTGTATAACGTGTGTTCATTATTATAAGGAACATGTCAACATATTTTGTTAACTCAAGCGTATCATTTAATAGTCCGAACGGCGGCGTATCCACAATGATAAAATCATAAATTCCCTCAGCATGCTCTATCAACTCACGCACTTTATCACGCAACACGAGCTCCGAAGGATTGGGAGCAATTGGCCCAGCAGTGATCACATCCAAATTTGGATATACATCCTTTACCAGAATATCATCAAACTCACTTTTGCCAATAATGAAATTTGACACTCCTTTTTGATTTTGAATTTTATACATTTTATGCACTTTTGGGCGGTGCAAATCAAAATCAATAATTAACGTTTTCTTACTTCCTTTTGCCACAAGATTGGCAAGGTTAGTTGAACAAAATGTTTTCCCCTCTCCTGGAAAGAAGGAAGACAATAATACTTTCTTTGCCTTTCCATCCTGTTTGTCCTCACCAATGAATGAAAGGTTTGTTCTAATCGTTCTAAAACTTTCAGTTACATGTGATTTTGGTTGAGATTCAATCATTAAAGGGTTTTCCATATCTTTAACAAAAGGAATTCCGCCAGCAATATTAATTTCAGAAACTTCTGCTAAATCATTAACGTTTTCTATTTTTTCAAAGAAGAGCTTGCGAACAATTGCAATTAAAAACGCGAATATGAATCCACCTAAAATAAACAGACGAATAATTTTAGTCTTATTAGGGTAAACGACTCCAGTACCCACAGTTTTTTCAATAATTTTTACTTGCGGAATGATACCTGCACGCGCAATTAATGTATTGGTTTTCTTTTCTAGTAAGAAAAGGTACATTTTATTATTTACGTCTAATTCACGCTGAATGTTCATTACACCTTGAGCAGACTTAGGCAATTTTCTAATGTCATTTTTATAATCGCGAATAAAACTATCCGCAATTTCAATTTGTTGGTTAAAGGCTATTAATAAATTCTCTAAATAATTCAGGATATCATTATTAAGCATTGCAATTTCTTTTTGCGCCTGAATCATTGTTTTGTTTTCTTCCGACTTTTGCGTCTTATCAATTTCATACCTAATTTGTCTTTTTCTAACCTCTCCAATTGCCTCTTTCAAGTAACCATCATTTTCCTCAATATAAAATGAAGGTGGAAGCACACGGGTATCATCAGACGATTTTAAATACTCTTTTAAAGCTATTACAGAACCTTTTTTCTGTTCTAGCATTCGTTTATCCTTGGTAAAAGAAATGTATTCGGCAAAAAAGTCGTCCTCCTCTTTATTAATATTAAGAATGGCATTTTCATCTTTATAAAGCAATAACTCTCGCTCTTTTTCTTGAATCAAAATACTTACCGTATCAATTTGTTTTTGAATATTGTTGAGCGTATTTTCATTTACTTCTAACTGACTTCTTTTAGAATAATCAACATAGGTATTAGTTAATGTATCTAAATAAACAACTGCACGATTTGCTAACTCATCATTAACTGAAAGTGTAATTACACTAGTGTGTTCAATGTTTTCAATACTTAAACTTGATTGATATTTATTGATAAGGTAATTACGAGAATGGAAAACTATTTCATAGTCCGACTCCTTTAGTTCTTTTATATTCTCATCATCCAACTCATATCTTCTATCCAATTGTAATACAAAATCTGAATTCGTAATCTCTTCATCAAATTTGTAGGTATATTCCACACTTCCTCCTCCTACTGAGTATGCTATTCTATATTCTTCTTTATTTAAAATTGTAACCTGAATAGGAACTTCATACAATTGAGGATTTAATACAGAAACTGTTGATTTAAATGGAAGTGTTTCAAAAACCTCTACTTTTTTTATGCGCCCAACAACATAATAAGAAGTTCCAATGTGGATTTTGTCAATTACTTCACCAATTAAATCCCGTGAATTCAAGATACGGATTTGATTTTGCACATCCATATAAACGCCATAAGCACCCAAACCTTTATAAATTGGATCCTGATAATCGTAGGTCTCATTGGACTTTAAAAGCAACTCAGCCTTTGCTCCATAAATATTCGTCAACCTATAAGTGTAAACATAACCTATTGCATAAGCTACTAATGGAATCGCGATAATGAATCCTAAATTTTTTAGAATCATTTTCCAAATAAAAAGAATGTCCTTTGCTTCAATTAACTTATTGGAAGGGGTATTTTTATTTTGATTGTTTCCTTGCATACTTTTTAATCGCTACTCTATATTTCGACTTCTACTCCATTACACTTACGTGGAATATTAAAAAATGTTAGCAATTTACTCATTTTCCATTTTTTTATGTTGTAATATGAATTTAAAATGGCTCAAGAACCTATTCATATGCTGTTTTTCGCCCTTGAGCTAAAAGACCCATTTTTCTCATTGCGTTTCGGAAATATTGCAATAACTTAACACTGAAGATTACCTGAAACCCTGATTTACGAACATTTTAAAGCTCCTAACATGACAGTGGATAAACACCCTATTGCCAAGTATTTCCCTACGCTAGTATTTTTCGTTTTTTTCTCCAACTACTCCTTTAGCCAAACTGGTCCCGGTGGTGTTGGAAACGCTACCAACAACATTGTTTGGTTAGATGCGCATGCACTTAATTTTTCTGATGGCACACCTATTGCCATTTGGGATGATCATTCTGGAAACAGTAATAATTTCAACCAAGCAGCCTCCTCACAAAGACCACTGTATAACTCTACAGGTATTGGTGGTGTTCCCTCTTTAACTTTTGACGGGTTTAACGATATTATGGAATCTGGTGCAATTTCAGCACTAGAGTCTGCAAACGTCACTTATTTCGTTGTTTACGACAGAACAACTACCTCAAGTGATATGATTATCACAGCTAATTACACCTCTAACTTTAAAAAGTGGAGAACCTATATGAACAATGGTCAAAACACCATTTTAAGTGCCCATTACTCTCCTTCTATTAAATGGGTTAGGTATACCGATCCTCCAGGTTCATCATTTTTCTCAACGCATATTACACCAGCACAAATCCGCACTTTCAATCAAGGAAATTTAGAAATGAGTAGATCTGCAACTTACACTGTTCCAACAGGACATAACAACCTCTATATTGGAAACAGAGATCCATTAACTGAAAGTAATTACACCTTTACAGGAGAAATTGCAGAGGTTGTAGTTTATAATTCGGCACTAAACAACTTAGAAAGAATAATGGTTGAAAATTACTTGGGTGCAAAATACAATTTAGCAATTCCAACTGACCACTATTCTTATCAAGCTACGCATAAATTTGGTTTAATTGGTTTAGGTAATGATGGAGTTGACATTATTTCTACAGCGCAAGGTGCTGGTGTGTTAGAAGTGTCTTCCGCCGCGGGTATAGATCCGGGAGAATATTTTATAGTAGCGCATACTGATTTTGATTTAGAGCAATTTAACTCAGATGATATCCCTGCTTCATTACCAGAACATCAACGATTTGAAAGAAGTTGGAAACTTGACGAAACTGGAGATGTTGGTATAACGACTCTTACTTTTAGACTAGGACTAAATGATTTTGCAACCTCGGACTCTTACCGTTTATTAGTAGATACTGATGATGTATTTGCAGATGCTACAATTGTAATGGGTACATATGATGCAGGAAATGTTTCTTTCGACATTAACCTAGCAGATGGGGAGTATTTTACTTTGGTCGGGTTCCAAGAACAATTAGAGATTCATTCAATAATCAACGGG
The DNA here is from genome assembly GCA_937136425.1 of uncultured Crocinitomix sp. GTDB lineage: Bacteria > Bacteroidota > Bacteroidia > Flavobacteriales_D > Crocinitomicaceae > Crocinitomix. The sequence goes on along the minus strand of CAKZON010000111.1, from coordinate 46,054 downwards.
GATTGGAGTTCAACTTCTACATGGGATTGTTCTTGCATACCAAGTATTAATGACATTGTTTTTATAGACCCTTCCACAACTGTTAATATTGAAACAGAAGCATTAGCAACAGAACTTACTGTTGAATCTGGAGGAACATTAGAAATGAGCATAGACGCCTCGTTAGCATTAAAAGAAGACTGGACCATTAATGGCGAAGTCAATTTCACTGCAGGTAAGGTTTCACTTATCGGATCTGAATCACAAACTGTTTCAATCAGTCCAGGCTCAGGGTTGACAACTGTGCTCAATGATTTAATTATAGAAAATGCAAGTACTGGAGATGTTACATTTGAAAACGGAACATTTTCATTGCATGGTTTATTCGCCCCTAATCTTGGAAACATAGTTATAGATCCATCAACCGAATTTATTATTGCATCAACCAGCCCAACAGAAGGTGGAAGAATTGGACCAATAGTTTCATCTACAAATATCACTGGTAATTTTTCTGTTCAACGCTTTATTCCCCCTGGAGTTGCAGATTGGCGCGACCTATGTTCACCTGTATTAGGAAGTACATTTGATGATTGGGATCCAGATCTTGCAATGAGTGGCCCCGGTTTTCCTGACGGTTGTGCTACAGGCCCAGATGACCCTTGCTTTAAATCAGTAAGGTACACTGACCACAGCATTTCTGTTAATGTCTTAAATAGTTATGAACCAATTACAAATGCAAGAGGCTTTCAATTGTTTGTAGGTTCTGACTTAGAAACATTTGATGGCACAACATTAACCTCTACAGGGCCAATTAATTCACCCGCAGATATTATTGAAACGTATTCTACAGGTTGGACTACTATTGGAAATCCATATGCATCTCCAATTGCTTATAACGCAGTCATAAAATCAAGTTCAATAAGTAAGTATTATTATGTTTATGACGCTGCAGCTGGGGTATATCAATGGTACGACGAATTATCAGGAACATCAAGTGTACCTGAAATCACGTCCAACGGTTTAATTGCTACTGGACAAGCCGTATGGATTTTTGCCACAAGTGCTGGTAACATAACCTTTCAACAAAATTCTAAATCCTTTGAAAACGCTACATTTTTCAGAAATACTGGTGTAGTGAACGAGGCTTTACAAATTCAATTAACTCATGAAACCTCCAATTATACTTGCTCAATGGAAATTCAAGAAGCAAGCGGGGCAAATGATGACTATGACGAACTTTCAGATATCGTACACTTATCAACAGGACAAGAAAAAGGCCCCGCTTTAACTATGCTTTGTAGCAACCAACTAATTAGGAAAAACTTTATTAACGACAATGGAGCAAATAAAGCTTTTGAACTAACAACACATTTTAAAGAGGCTGGTCAGCACACTATATCTGCATCAAACTGGGCAAACTTCAGAGATTACGATTTCATTTATTTAGTAGATGATATGACAGGCGAAACTATCAATTTAAAAGCGGCAAATTACACCTTTAATGTTGACCTTGACAATACTAATCCGAGACGTTTCACTTTATTGCTTGAAAACGCTAACAATTCAGCTGTTAGTAATTTAGAAAATGGAATAGATATCAAACAAGTAGGTCAAACACTAGTTATTAACAACCTTTCCTCAGATCAACAAGAAGTAGATATTTTGATCAGTAACATCATTGGACAAAAAGAATTAAACTTTGAAAACACCCTCTTAACTCCAGGTGAAAATCAAATCATGTTACCATCAAATTTAAGTGGAATTCAATTAATTACGATACAAACAGCAAACAAATTATTCACAAAAAAGATATACTTATAGCCATATAAATAAACGAATAAAAAGGTAAAATACATTGAAGTAACAAAGCTTCATAAACTGACAACTGTACCACTATTTTCTTCGTCTTTATAACATAGAACGTCTCTATTTGCAATGAATAGAGATCGTTTTATGGCAAAACTTTATGGGAATTTAACCACTAACAACCGTAAAGTTTTTATAACAGAAGAATTTAGTCATTGATAGACTTTTTTTGGACATCTAACGAATTGTTCATAAGAAATGGCCCCTAAGGCCTTGAACTATTTCGTGATCTTGAAATAATTTTCTATTTTTGGTACACTTAAACTGCTTGCGTTAAACAGTTTGGAGAATAAACAAAGTTTATGAAAAAACCTTTACACTACTCATTCACATTTATTGGCTTTGCAATAGCTTCCCTTATGGCAGGAACTGCTTACGGACAAACTGGCCCAGCCGGTGTAGGATCAAGTACAGATAACCAAATATGGTTAGATGCTCATTCATTAGGATTTCCTGATGGGGCCTCAGTAGCCTCTTGGGCGGATTTATCTGGTAATGGAGCTGATTTCACTCAGGGAGCTTCTTTGAGACAACCTACTTTCAACACTTCAGGTATTAGCGGAGTTTCTTCGTTGACCTTTGATGGTGTGAATGATGTATTGGCTTCAGGGTCTATTCCAGCTTTAGAATCATCAAATGTTACTTACTTTTTGGTTTATGACAGAACCACTACAACGAGCGACATGATTATTAATGCAGACTATAGCTCTAGCTTTAAAAAGTGGCGTACTTATATGAATAATGGTCAAAACACGATCAATAGCGCGCACTTTTCTCCATCTATCCAATGGGTTCGATACACAGATCCTCCAGGAGCAAGTTTTTTATCAACACATATTACACCTACAACAAACTCAATTTATAACCAAGGGGATTTAGAACAATCTAAAACCGCAACTTATACAACTCCAACTGGGCATAATGCTATTTATGTTGGAAACAGAAATGGAACAGCAACAAGTAGTTATACTTTTACTGGCGAAATTGCAGAGGTTATTGTTTATAACGACGCATTAAATCCACTTGAAAGAGTTTTAGTAGAAAATTATTTAGGAGCCAAGTATGACATGAGCATCCCAACAGATCATTACGCATATAACGCAACTCACCGATTTGGCTTAATAGGACTTGCAGATGATGGAACGGATACGCAAACTACTGCGCAAGGGTCTGGCGAATTGGAACTTTCTGCAGCAACTGACTTAGGTTCGGATGAATATTTTATTGTTGCACATACTGATTTTTCATTTACAACTTATAATGGAGACAATTTACCACCTGAACTTCCTGCACATGAACGTTTAGAAAGAACTTGGCGTGTGGGCGAAACTGGTGATGTTGGAACCGTTACACTAACATTTCATTTAGCAGACGGTGATTATGCTGTTCCTGAAACATACAGAGTTTTAACAGATGATGACGGAGATTTTACAGATGCTACCACTACAGCTGGTACTTATGATGCCATTTCTCAAACAGTATCTTTTGACATTGATTTTGATGATGGTGATTATTTTACATTGACAGGAATTCCTGAAATCTTAGAGATCCACTCAGTAGTTGATGGTGTTTGGAGTGATGTTGACACATGGGATTGTGTATGTATTCCTGGTGCAAACGACTTAGTTTATATTGATCCAGCAACAGAAGTAACTGTTGATATTGACGGATATGTTGATTATTTCAGTGTTGAGTTTACAGGATCACTAATTATGGACACTGACGTTACCTTAGACATTAACGGAGATTTTGACATGGCAGGAACAACAGACTTCTCTGCAGGTACACTTTCGTTCACTGGTGATGTAGGACAAGATATTACAATCATATCCACTTTAGATTATCACATGGATTTAAATAATGTATTAATTGAAAATACGAGTCCAGACAATGTAACCTTTAATGCACATAACTATGCTTTACATGGTACATTGTATCCAAATAGAGGAAATATTGTTTTTGATGCATCAACTAACTTCATTATTGCTTCAACGGCTGTTGATCACGCTGGACAAATTGGACCAATTATAGCTCCAACAACACTTACTGGAAATGTTACAGCACAACGCTTTATTGGTGCTGCTCCTTCTGATTGGAGAGACATTTGTTCTCCAGTTGTAGGAAGTACGTTTGATGATTGGGATCCAGATTTATCAATGAGTGGCGAGGGATTCCCTGATGGTTGTGCATACGGCCCTGACGGATGTTTCCGCTCTGTTACTTATACAGATCATAGTATCCTATACGAAGTAATAAATAGTTCAGACCCTATTTTAAATGGTCGTGGATTTGAAATATACATGGGGAATGATTTAGAAACTTTTTCTGGAACAACATTAAATGCTAGAGGGTCAATAAACCCTTCAACTGACATTGTAAATACATATACTACTGGTTGGACCATTTTTGGAAACCCTTACTGTTCTACAATTGCATTTAGCGGATTGACTCGTTCAGGATCTATTGGTAATTACTTTTATGTTTATGACCCTGCAAGTGGAGCGTACGAATGGTATGACGGTGCTTCAGGAACAACAAGTATCCCTTCAATTACAGAAGATGGATTAATGTCATCAGGTCAGGCTGTATGGATCTTTGCTTCAAGCATAGGTACAATCACTTTAAACCAAGGTAATAAAACAGAAACAGCAGGTACTTATGTTAGAACACATACAGAAGACAATAACTTGCACTTAACTTTAAGTGAGAATAATTCAACTTATTCTTGCACTATGCAATTAGAAGAGCATGCAGATGCAAGTGATGGAATTGATGAAGCAATGGATATCCGTCACCTTTCAACTGGTAAAGAATTGGCTCCTTCTATCGCCGTGCAAACTACTGATGCCGAGATTAGAAAAAACTTCATCAAAAATGATGGAATTGACAAATCATTTGAATTGTTAACCAACATCAAAAACGAAGGATACTATACCATTTCTGCTGAAAACTGGGGGAACTTTAGAAGTTATCATAAAATTCTTTTATTTGACAGAATGACTGGTGAAACGGTTAATTTAAAAGAACATCCTTACGTATTTTATGCTAACGCTTCTGATCCAGAAAAAAATAAGTCAGATCGCAGATTCACACTTATTTTAAGTAATAGCGCTGATGCAAATGAGAACAATGGTATCCAAGCTACTGACTTTGATTCTGATGATGCTTTAGTAATTAAGCAAATGGGGAATATTATTGAGGTACAGTCTGTACAGGAATATGACACACCAACTACATTCACACTAACAAATGTACTAGGTCAAAAAGAAGTATTTATTACGACAACTACGCTTGCAGCTGGAAGTAATTTAGTAACATTGCCAACTACAATTAAAGGATTCCACATAATCACTTTAAGAACTGGCGACCAAATTGTAACTAAAAAAGTAGTGCTTTAAAGGAATAAGAATGAAGAAAAGAACAAAACTTGGCGTATTAAAAATAACTCTGGCATTTGCTTTCATAGCAAGTAACATGGCTTTGTTCGCTCAACCTCCAGGTGGACCTCCTCCAGGCGGCGGTGGTACAACTGGAACAACTCCTCCATGTTGGGAGCCTGAATGTGTTCCAATTGATTCTGGTTTAGCATTCTTATTAATTGCCGGCCTTGTTTTAGCTGTTCGTATGCTTTATACTCGCAAGCAACAAAACGTTGCTTAGACATTACTTCCTGTAGTTACTGTACTGATCGGTTTAAGATGATACAATGTTAGATCAGATTAAGAAAAATAGGATCGTCAAATTTCTATTAGTTGCAGGAGTTCTATATACTTCTTGGCTTCTCCTCTACTATTTGATTATAAAGACACAAACCAGTTGGGACTATAATCTAAACTATAATATTGTTGAATTAGCGCAATCCTTTTTCACACTCTTTGGCACTGAAACTTCTATAGCTATTGAAAGTGATCACGTTGTCCTATACTTAGACGCAGGAAACTATCGAGGAATATGGGTAGGAGACGAATGCAATGGCTTTAAATTATTTTCAATTTTCACTGTCTTTATTGTTGCCTTTCCAGGTAAAATAAAACGTAAACTATGGTACATCCCCCTTGGTTTAGTGATCATACATATTGTCAATGTTTTACGTATTATGGCTTTAGTTTTAATCAATAATTACTATCCTAGGTATTTAGACTTCAACCACCTCTATACATTTACAATTATAGTATACGCTGCCATTTTTTTACTGTGGTATATTTGGGCAAAAAAGTATTCGCAATATGAGTAAAAAAGCAATTACCATATTGCTTTCAATCGGCATTGTTTTGCTCGGATTTTTACGCGGCTATTTGTTTGAAAACATCAATTGGGTATATTTAACTTTAACCAATGGCAGAATGAATGCCGCACGAGATGAATTCATGTTCTTGGTAGAATGGACTCCATCAGAAATCCTAACTTTAAAGTGGGTACTTACGCTTGTATTTAGCCTTCTTTTTTTCACACTTACATACTTAACGGTTAAAATTTACTTTAACAATAAGAGTTTTAATCAAACGGTTATCTTTCTTTTTGTCACTTTATTTTGTATTGCAGGACTACTCTATACTACTGGTGCGATTACAGGATACGGTGAAATTCTTTATGGTCCAATTAGGGCGATTATGGGGATGGTTCAATCCTTTATTCCGCTTATGATTCTTTTTGTACTCTTTAAGTTTTTACCACAGATAAAGAGCGATTGATTTAAACAATTTTATATTTTTGTTAAAAACGATTTTATGTCTAGAGATACCGCCATTTTTGATTTAATTGAAAAAGAAAACAAACGCCAACTTGAGGGGATTGAGTTAATTGCGTCAGAGAATTTTGTGAGCGACCAGGTAATGGAAGCCATGGGTTCTGTTTTAACAAATAAATACGCCGAAGGTCTTCCAGGTAAACGTTATTATGGCGGATGTGAAGTTGTTGATCAAGTTGAAAATTTAGCAATTGAAAGATTAAAAAAACTATTCAATGTAACTTGGGCAAACGTTCAACCTCATGCAGGTTCTCAAGCTAACTATGCAGTAACACTTGCTTGTTTGCAACCTGGTGACGGCATTTTAGGTTTTGACCTTTCGCATGGTGGACATTTAACACATGGTTCTCCAGTTAACTTTTCAGGTAAACGATTCACTAATTTCTTTTACGGAGTAAAAAAAGAAACAGGATATGTTGATTATGATCAAATGGAGGAAATTGCTTTAAAAGAGCGTCCAAAATTGATTATTTGTGGTGCTTCTGCTTATTCTCGTGATTGGGACTACGCCAGAATTAGAGCAATTGCAGATAAATGCGGCGCTGTAATTTTAGCTGATATTTCTCACCCAGCAGGTTTAATCGCTGCAGGTATTTTAAACGATCCTTTTGAGCATTGCCACATTGTTACAACAACAACACACAAAACCTTAAGAGGGCCAAGAGGTGGCGTTATTATGCTGCGCCATGATTTTGAAAACCCATGGGGTATTACAACAAGAAAAGGTACTGTTAGAAAAATGAGTTCTTTATTAGACTCGGCTGTTTTCCCTGGAAGCCAAGGAGGACCATTAGAGCATGTAATTGCGGCTAAAGCTGTTGCTTTTGAAGAAGCTAATACAGAAGAATATAAAACTTATATGCGCCAAGTGGTTTCTAACGCACAAAAAATGGCTGCATTACTAGTTGGTAAAGGCTATGACATTATTTCGGGCGGAACAGATAACCACTCTATGTTAATAGATTTACGCTCAAAAGGTCTTAATGGAAAAGATGCTGAAAATGCACTTGTTAAGGCTGAAATAACTGTTAACAAAAATATGGTTCCGTTTGATACTGAATCTCCTTTTGTAACTTCAGGAATAAGAATTGGAACAGCAGCCATTACAACACGTGGAATTAAAGAAGATCAAATTGACACTATTGTTGATTTAATTGATCGGGCTTTAATGAATAAAGACAATGATGCCGAATTAGCAAATATTAAAAATGAAGTGCACACTTTAATGAGCAATTTACCGTTATTCACTTGGTAAAATGTCATTTAACAAAATCAAAAGCTCTGACGTTATACGTTAGGGCTTTTTTTATGTCCAAACCCGAAGATGTACAACTTGAAATTTTTATATGCACTATTATTTATTTTAATATTTAGTTGCTCTGGTACATCTTATTGGAAAATTGATCGTATTTCACCAATAGGTGGCCCAAATACCGCAGAAATTCAAATTTCAGACTCAACATTTACCATCTGCAGTTATGATAAGCGTAACAATCGAGGTGATATCCAGATTTTCAATTCTGAATTTCTAGGTGATACATTAATCGTTTATGAAATTTATCCAATTAATAAAATTGAGAATAGCGAAACTTGGCATTACCAACGTCGTATTATTTTTGCATTCTTAAGAAAAGGGAAAGGGCTCTATCCTATCTATTGGAAATATCCTCCCATTTATCCAAAAGCAGATTTTAAATACTTCTACAATGAAGAAGATTCGGACTATTTGGGGAAGTTAGATCATTCTCGCGTTAGTAAATCTTATGTAAATTGGACTGGAGCGGATAGCACTGTTATCTACATGGACATGCATGGTATAAAACATAAAAAGGGGAAAGATAAAAAACTGCGTAAGATAATTGATAATCAAAACAACCTCACTGACTCAACTTTATGGGAAATTAAACTTCCTACTAATTACATCAATGACACAACAATAAGTCAAATAGGTTGGTTTGCAAAACATGGCACGCTCCAAAGTAAAAAGGGTAAATTTGTTAATCTAAGATGAAAATGAATCCTTTCATACCGTTGTTTTGCGTATTTGTTTTATTGGGCTGCTCCAATGTCACTCATTGGACATCAGGCTCTTTATCATACGAAGATGCACCACCTTATACAACCGAGATTCAAATAACGGACACTTCATTTGCTGAATATTACTATTCATGGAGCGGATGCCTACTTAGCAATAATGCTTATTGTGATATTTATAAATCAAACTTTAATGGTGACACTTTATTCGTTTATAATTTAAAATATTTAGAATCTGAGACTGATAGTAATTTATATGTCCTGCGCCCAATAATTTACATGGCCTTCTTAAATAAAGGTAAAAAGCTCTACCCTATCTACAATGACTACCCACGTTTGCATTCATACTCATCTTTGGCTGAGAATAACTTGGAAGATATTGACTCTTCAACAGTAGAATCTTTCTCCGTTAATTGGAATGGCTGGAATGGAAACGAGGCCTATATTAACTATGGTGGAGATTTTCATAAAAAAGGAAAATACGAAGCTTTGCGAACGAAGATTATTCAAAACAGAAATGGAATTGATTCGATTCGGTGGACAATTGATTATCCTAAAATAAGATTAAACGATTCAACCTATACAAGAAATACAAAGGTTGATTATAACGGCCCCCTAAAAAACAATGGACAGTAAAATTTCATATATCATATCAATATTGCTTGTTATAGTAATATATTCCTGCACTAACACTTCTTATTGGCACAGCGTTCATTACTCAGGCAGTAGTCCTGAAGAAATTCATATTAACGATTCCTCTTTCACAAAATTTGAATATTTAGGAACTGGTTGCATGCCACAAAACTCAGGATTTGCAGAAATGCGAAAATCAGTAATTAAAGGGGATACAATTTTAGTTTATGATTATCGCGTGGTCTATCCGAAAGGAGACACCATTAACTATGCGTACAAACTGCGTTTATATGAAGCTTATTTAAAAAAGAACAATAAGCTCTATTTTATCTATGATCATTACCCTATGAGTTGGTCATGGACAAACGATACAATGGTGAAAGATTCATCACAAATTGTTAATGCAACAGTTAATTGGGAAGGATGGAGTTCTGGAGAGGCATACGTAAACTTTGAAAACGGTTATTATAAAAAAGGCAAAAACAGATATTTAAGAAAACTAATGCAAAACAATTTCAAGCGCAACGATTCTACTGCTTGGCACTTGAGTTTACCGAATACTCTACTGAATGACACAACTATTATCAGATCGAAAACGCAAGATAAATTGGGACCTTTGAAGAACTAGACTTTTATGTGTTTAAATTCTTTAGGGCGCTCAGCCTAGCATGAATGGAGTTTCCAAGATCTAACCCTTCCATTCCAACAAAATCATCCCAAGAACAGGTTGGTGCAAACCAAAACCACAATTCATTTATTACTGAAAAATCGCCACCTTTCAATTTTTCGATACTTATTTTTAAAGCTTTATGAAATTCTTCTGCCGACATAAAATCTTCAGAATACCCACCGGAAAATTCAGCGACCAATTGTTCTGCCAAGTCAAGCTCTTGGATTAATTCATCAATAGAGGACATTGCTGGAGAATTATTGCAGCAACCATTCAATATTCTTGTATTCCAAATCGAATACTTTACCTAAAATCTGGCTTGTTAATTTCCCTTGATAGATATAAACACCGCTTCTAAAACCATGGTCTTTCAAAATCATTCCCTTACATCCACCTTGCTCTCCCATATCTAAAAGAATTGGAGAAAAGATATTACTTAAAGCAATTGATGCCGTTCTAGATACACGCGAAGCAATATTTGGAACACAATAGTGAATCACGCCGTGCTTCAAATAAGTTGGCGCATCATGATTTGTCACTCGGGAAGTTTCAAAACAACCACCTTGATCAATACTAACGTCCACAATTACAGAACCGGGCTTCATGTTTTCCACCATAGTTTCAGTAACCACGCACGGTGTACGTCCAAATGGCGCGCGAATAGCACCAATAACCACGTCTGCGCGTTGCAAGGCTTTACTTAATAATTTAGGTTGAATAACCGAACTATAAACTCGACTTCCAATATCATTATGCAATCGACGCAATTTTGAAATTGAACTATCAAAAACTTTAACTGAAGCTCCAAGTCCTAACGCTGTTCTACAAGCATATTCTCCTACCGTTCCAGCACCTAAAATCACCACTTCAGAAGGTTGCACACCAGCAACTCCTCCCATCATTATTCCTTTTCCAGTTTTATAGTCAGAAAGTAATTCAGAAGCAATTAATATAGAAGTATTTCCTGCAATTTCCCCCATAGCTCTAACAACAGGGAAAATCGTATGATCGTCCTGAATATAATCCCAAGCAATTGCAGTAATTTTTTTATTCATTAAGCTAACCAGCGTTTTTTTCGGCTGCAAGGTTAATTGCAATGCAGAAATCAATGTCTGATTACCAGGCATCATTTCAATTTCGTCATCAGACGGTGGCGCTACTTTTAAAATTATATTTGATTGGAATACTTTCTCTTTTTGGTAAGCTATTTCTGCTCCAGCTTCAGAATAATCAACATCCTCGTATCGAGACGCTTTACCCGCACCAGTTTCAACAACAATGTGATGTCCATTGCTAACAAGAAACTCCACGGCTTCCGGGTTTAATGCTACTCGGCACTCTTGATAGGTTGTTTCCTTAGGAATTCCAACTGTCAATTTCCCTTTCTTCCTTCCAATTGCTAACATTTCTTCTTGTGGCAAAAGGCTTCCTTCTTTCATCAGTGCTTTCAGCGTTTCCGGGTCGGTCATCATAATTCTAAATGGATTATTCGTACAGCTTTATCTAATTCTATATGAACAGATACGCAATTTTCAGGAATAAGGTTATCTATTCGTTCAGGCCACTCCATAAAACAATAGGCGTTTTCTTCAAAAATCTCCTCTACTCCAATATCTAACGCTTCCATTTCATCTTCAATTCTATAAAAATCAAAATGATAAACTTTGCCGTACGATTCTGAGAAATATTCGTTTACAATTGAAAAAGTAGGAGATGAGACATGATCCTCTATTGCCATATGTGACAAAAGACCATTTATGAACGTGGTTTTACCCGCCCCCATTTCACCATGAAATGCTACCATTTTATGGTCGCCAAGTGCTGCTATAAATTCCGGAGCAACTTTGTCAATATCCTCCAAACTTGATAATACAAACCTCATTCACCTGCTTTTATCAAAGATAAAATAAAAAGTTTGAGCTTAAAAATTATTTCGCAGACAATTCAACAAACGGAATTATGATTTCTTCTAACGAAACACCTCCATGCTGGAATGTATCCTTATAATAATTGGCGTAATAATTGAAATTATTTGGATAAGCAAAAAAGTCATTTTCTTTAGCGAAAATAAAGTTTGAACTTACATTAGTTTTTGGCAATTTAATGGATGCAGGATCGCTAGACACAATCACATCTTTTTCCTTATAACTCAAGTTTTTCCCCACCTTATAACGTAAATTCGTATTGGTATGTTTATCCCCCACAATTTTAACAGGAGTGTCTACACGAATTGTTCCATGATCGGTAGTTAAATAAGTCTTAATTCCTTTCTCTGAAATTTTCTTAAAAATGTCTCTTAAAGGAGAATGATTAAACCAAGATTTTGTTAAAGATCTATAAGCAGATTCATCATCCGCTAACTCCTTAATTACTTCCATTTCTGTTCGAGCATGCGAAAGCATATCAACAAAATTGTAAACAATTACGTTTAGGTCATTCTGTAATAAATCATTAAAGCGGTCTACTAGGCGCTTAGCAAAATCTAATTTCACCACTTTATTGTAAGACATTTTTACATGCTTGCTATTTCGTTTCAAATTTGCCCTTAGCAACTCCTCTTCATGCATGTTTTTACCTCCCTCATCATTCTCATTCAACCATAAATCTGGATGACGCTTTTCAATCTCACTTGGCATCATTCCAGAAAAAATTGCATTTCGAGCATAATGTGTTGCTGTTGGCAAAATTGAATAAAACAACTCTTCATTATCAACATTAAAGTATTCGCTAATCAATGGTTTTAAAACTGCCCATTGATCGTACCTTAAATTATCGATTACAATTAAAAAAACAGGTTCTTTTCCAACAGAATCAAACACGCGAGATTTTAATAATTCATGAGACATTAAAGGTCGATCTTCATCTCCATCAATCCAATCTCTGTAATTATTATCTACAAATTTGCAAAACTGCGTATTGGCATCCTTCTTTTGCATAGCAAAGATCTCCTTCATGCTCTCATCATTGGATTCCTCCAATTTAATCTCCCAATTCACAAGCTTTTTATAAATATCAGCCCACTCATCAACATCCAGCCTATCATTCAAACGCATTCCTATTTGCCTGAATTCAACTTGATAATCATGCGTTGTTTTTTGACTCACTAAGTCCTTCTTCAGCAAGTTCTTTTTTAACGACAATAATATTTGATTTGGATTTACTGGTTTAATCAAATAATCTGAGATTTGACCACCAATAGCCTCTTCCATAATGTATTCCTCTTCACTTTTAGTAATCATGATGATTGGAACACTACTATTATTTGCTTTAATTTTCGCTAACGTTTCTAACCCATTCAAGCCTGGCATGTTCTCGTCCAAAAATATAATATCATAATGCTTTTCCTCAGCCATATCAACGGCATCAGACCCATTATTAATCGTGTCGATTTCATAACCTTTCTGCTCTAAGAACAAAATATGCGGCTTTAGAAGGTCTATTTCATCATCCGCCCAAAGAATTCTTGCTTCCATATCTTTATTTTTAGTTAGTTTTGGAGTGTTAAATTAATCATTTGAAATTGCATAGTAGCACGCACAACAAAAGAAAAATTATTAACGATCCGGTACATGGTTTTATTACAATCCCGGACGAATTAATATTCGATTTAATAGAACACCCTTTCTTTCAACGCCTTAGGAGAATTAAACAGCTGGGACTTTCTCATTTAGTTTACCCTGGAGCCAACCACACACGTTTTCACCATGCACTTGGCGCAATGTACCTAATGATTGAGGCAATAGACGTTTTGCGTTCAAAGGGAGTAGAAATTACACCTGAAGAAAAACTAGGCGCTACAATTGCAATTCTTTTACATGATATTGGCCATGGCCCATTTTCGCATACGTTAGAACATTCTCTTCTCAATGAAATTCATCATGAAGAAGTGTCGTTATTGTTTATGCAACGCTTAAATCAAGAATTCAATGGTCGATTAGACATGGGCATTGCAATTTTTGAAAATAGTTATCATAAATCATTCTTACACCAATTAGTTTCAGGTCAGTTAGACATGGACCGATTAGATTATTTGCAACGTGATAGTTATTTCACTGGAGTTTCTGAAGGTGTAGTTGGTAGTGATAGAATTATAACCATGCTAAATGTTTCCAATAACAATTTAGTAATTGAGGAGAAGGGTATCTATTCGATTGAAAATTTTATTGGAGCTCGCCGAATTATGTATTGGCAAGTTTACATGCATAAAACAGTAGTTTCATCTGAATTTATGCTCACAAGTATTCTTAAACGCGCCAAGCACCTCTATAAACAAGGAATGGATTTATTTGCCAGTCCAAGCTTAAAAGTGTTTTTAAAGGAGGACGTTACATTTGACCAGTTTAAGCAAAATGATACAATGCTTGAAAATTTTGCTCTGATTGATGATAGCGACATTAGTACTTCTTTAAAAGTTTGGCAATCTTGCGAGGACAAAATCCTTTCAAAACTTTGCAAAGACATTGCTTCGCGTCAATTATTTAAAACAAACATTTCTAACGAACCTTTTCCGCAAGAAAGAATTTCTGAAATAACAAAGAATATTCAAGCAAAACTTGGAATTTCTGAAGATGAGACCCATTATTTTATAAAAAGCGAAAAGCTTGTTAATAGTGCTTATGATGAGAAGTACAAACAAATCATCATAAAGCTTAGAAATGGTGATATACTTGACTTAGCAAAGGCATCTGACAACCTGAACATTGCGGCATTGTCTACTCCAGTAGAAAAATTTTACCTTTCATATACAAAAACGGACTAATTTTTTTTAAGGTTTTATCAAACGATTTGTTGAAAACTTCGTGTATATGGGTAACCCTTCGCAGTATTAATTATTAATTTTGGCATAATGGAATTTTCAGCACAGCAAATTGCGGCCTTATTGGAGGGAGATATCGTCGGTAATCCAGACACAACAGTAAATGGTTTATCAAAAATTGAGGAGGGTAAAGCAGGTACTTTATCTTTTTTAGCGAACCCTAAATATGAAGAGCACATATACTCAACGCAAGCTTCAATTGTAATCGTCAATAAAAGTTTTGAACCTCAAAAGGAGATAAACGCAAACGTAACCTTAATTAAGGTTGAAGAAGCATACAGTTGCTTTGCAAAGCTATTGGGCATGTATGACCAAGCCATGGCTAAGGCTCCTGAAATTGAGCAAATGAGTTATGTCGCTGAATCTGCAACCATTGGAAAAGATGTTTATATTGGTGCTTTTGCCTATATCAGTGCTGGCGCTATAATTGAAGATGGCGCACATATATACCCTAATTCTTATATCGGTGACAATGTAAAAGTTGGAGCTGAAACGAAAATTTTTGCAGGTGTTAAAGTTTATAGAGATTGTACAATTGGAAAATCTTGCACGATACACTCTGGGGTAATTATTGGAGCGGACGGTTTTGGTTTCGCACCTAATTCTGAAAACAACTACCAAAAAGTTCCACAAATTGGAAATGTAATTTTGGAAGATCATGTTGAGATTGGAGCGAACACTTGTATTGATAGAGCAACATTAGGTTCGACTATTATCAAGAAGGGAGTTAAACTAGATAATTTGGTTCAGATAGGGCATAACGTAGTTATAGGCGACAATACTGTAATGGCTGCTCAAGCGGGTATCGCAGGATCAACCAAATTAGGCAAGAATATGATGGTAGGTGGACAAGTTGGAGTTGTTGGACATATTAGTTTAGCAGATGGCACAATGATTGGTGCGCAAGCTGGAGTGCCAAAAACAATAAAAAAAGAAGGAACAATGCTTTTAGGTTCTCCTGCTTATGAGGCAGAGGACTATAAAAAATCTTATATGGGATTCAGAAGATTACCACAAATTCTGGATCGCCTGCGCGAGGTGGAGAATGAATTGAAAAAATTAAAAGAAAATAATCTCAAGTCGAATGGCTGATAAGCAACACACACTTAACGGTGAAATCGCCCTTTCAGGGGTAGGACTTCACACAGGAGAAATTGTTAACCTAACAATTCATCCCGCACCTGAAAATCATGGTTACAAATTTCAAAGAGTTGATTTAGAGGATAAACCTATTATCAAGGCTGATCCTGACAATGTAGTTTCAACTGCTCGAGGAACAACTCTTGAACAAAACGGTGGAAAAGTTTATACAACTGAGCACATTTTAGCGGCATTATACGCAATGCAAGTTGACAATGCTTTAATTACATTGGATGCTCCAGAAGTTCCAATTATGGACGGTAGTTCATATCCTTTTGTTGAAGCGATTCAAAAAACGGGTTTAACTGAGCAAAACGCCGAACGTAACTACCTTATTCTTGATGAAAATATTAAATGGGAAGATGCTGAAAAAGGAATCGAATTTTTAGCTATTCCTGATACGCAATATCGTCTTACTGTAATGGTAGACTATAAATCGCCAGTATTGGGTACGCAGCATGCAAGTATGTACAGCATCAATGATTTTCCTGAGGAAATTGCAAAATGTAGAACATTTGTGTTTTTACGTGAGTTGGAATACTTAGCTATGAATGACCTCATTAAAGGAGGGGATTTAGACAATGCAATTGTATTAATCGAAAGAGAAAATATAAAGCAAGAAGAATTGGATCGTTTAGCAAAGCTTTTAGGAAAAGAAGACTTATCTGTTACTGTTGACGGTATAGGTACGCTAAACCATACTAAACTGCATTTTGAAAATGAACCTGCAAGACATAAATTATTAGATATTGTTGGTGATTTAGCTTTATTAGGTCGTCCAATTAAAGGGCATATTTTAGCTGCTCGTCCAGGACATGGAGGAAACGTACGTTTTGCTAAACTCTTAAAAGAGCATGCACGTAAAATGGAGAAAAAAGGTAAATTTTTCGATTTAGAAAAAACACCTCTTTACGATATTGTTGCAATTGAAAAAATGCTACCGCACCGTTACCCATTCTTGTTAGTAGACAAAGTAATGGAAATTACGGAAGATGGAATTGTAGGCGTAAAAAATGTCACAATGAACGAACCTCAGTTCACAGGACACTTCCCTAATAATCCAATTTTTCCTGGGGTATACCAGATTGAAGCAATGGCGCAAGTAGGTGGAATTTTTGCTTTAGACAAAGTAGAAGATCCACATCTTTATTCGACCTATTTCATGAAAATTGATAAAGTGAAATTTAAAAACATGGTTCGCCCAGGTGACACTGTAATTTTTGACTTAAAACTACTCTCTCCAATCAGAAGAGGTTTGGTAAACATGGGCGGACAAGCCTATGTAAATGGCAAAGTAGTAATGGAAGCAGAGATGTTGGCACAAGTTGTGAAAGATAAAACTGAATGATAAGTAAACTAGCAAATATTAGCCCTGAGGCTAAAATTGGTGACAATGTTACAATTGAATCCTTTTCTACTATTTACGAAGATGTAGAGATTGGCGAAGGAACCGTTATTGGACCAAATGTCACCATATATCCTGGAGCACGAATTGGTAAAAACGTTCAAATCTACCCAGGCGCAGTAATTTCTGCTGTACCGCAGGATTTAAAGTTTAGAGGTGAATACACTACCACTGAAATTGGTGACAATACTATTATTAGAGAATGTGTTACCATTCATAGAGGTACTGATGACAAACTAAAAACATCTATTGGTAAAAACTGCCTTTTAATGTGTTATGTACATATTGGACATGATTGTACAATAGGGAACAATGTTGTTATTGCCAATAGCACTGGAATTTCTGGTCACGTAATTATTGAGGACTGGGCAATTGTTGAAGGAATGTGTGGTGTACAACAATTCGTTAGAATTGGAAAACACGCTTTTGTAGCAGGTATGACAAGTGTTCGTAAAAATGTTCCTCCTTTTATCCGTGTTGCACGTGAACCTTTAACTTATGCTGGCGTAAATGCCATTGGGTTAAGGCGAAGAGGTTTAACTGATGAGAGTTTGAAAATGATTGAAGACATCTACCGGAATTTGTTTATATTGAACAACTCTGTTTCAAATGGTGTTAAATCAATTGAATCGGAAATACCAGACTGCGAAGAAAAGAGAATCGTTTTAGAATTTATACAAGAATCAAAAAAAGGAATTATTAAAGGTCCTTTATAACAAAGAAATTATGGCAAATACTTCAGATATAAAAAATGGCTTATGCATGATGTACAATGGAAAAATTGTTTCTGTTGTAGAATTCCAACATGTTAAACCAGGTAAAGGCCCTGCTTTTGTTAGAACAAAATTACGCTACATTGAAACGGGTAAAATTGTTGACAATACTTTTTCAGCAGGACATAAAATTGACATTGTTCGTATTGAAACAAGAAATTATCAATATCTATACCCTGAAGGGGACGGTTTTCACTTTATGAATACTGAAACTTACGAGCAAATATATATTAACGGAAGTATGATTGACACTCCGCTATTTTTACAAGAAGGCGCTGTTTGTACAATTCAATTTCACGCCGAGGAAGAGTTACCGCTAACGGTTGAACTACCATTCTATATTGATACTGAAGTAACTTATACAGAACCTGGTGTTAAAGGTGATACAGCTACTAACACTTTAAAACCTGCAAAAATTGATACTGGTGCTGAAATTAAAGTTCCTCTTTTCATCAATATTGGAGACAAAATTAAAGTTGATACGCGTAAAGGAGAATATTCTGAGCGAATCAAATCATAAGTAAAACAAATTAATAGCCCGTCTTAATACTATTAGGACGGGTTTTTTATTGACTAAAATTTGCGATTCTATATGGCATTGAATCATGTTTTTATTGGTAATCCAACAGCAAAAAAACTCATTATATTTTTACATGAAGGTTTAGGGTCTATAGCACAATGGAAAACATTTCCTGAATCAGTTTGTGAAGCAACAAATAGTTATGGATTGGTATATGACCGCCGTGGATATGGAAAGTCGCCAGGATCTTTAGAGGACAGATCAATCAATTATTTAGAACAAGGGGCAGAAGAATTAGAGGAGGTTATTGCAACCTTAATTCCTGAAAATTATAACTTATTTTTATATGGACATTCTGACGGAGGAAGTATTGCGCTTATCTATTCGGCCAATAACCCATCCAAAATAACGGGACTAATTACTGAAGCTGCTCATGTATTTGTTGAGGACATAACAGTTGATGGTGTTCGTGCAGCGCTCCCCTATTTTCATCAAGGAAAATTTGACGGATTAAAAAAATATCACGGAGAACGTTTTCAAGAGGTATTTTTTGCATGGAATAATATTTGGCTCAACCCTAAGTTTCGAGATTGGAATATCACAGAAATCCTACATCATATTAGCTGTCCTCAGTTAATCATTCAAGGAAAGGATGACCAATATGGTTCATTAAAGCAAGTGGACACCATTGCTAAACAAACTACAGGAAAAACATCAAAATTTATTCCTGACAATTGCAACCATGCACCGCACAAGGAAAAACAAAAAGAAACGTTATTACAAGTAACGCAGTTTTTAAAGGACTTTTAATTTAACTGAAGTTAATATAAGATGAAGGCGAAAGAAGGACATATTAAATTTGAAAAATCAGGCCGCTATTTCACCTATGGCAACCAAGATACGGCAGAGCATCTCTTAATTGCATTGCATGGCTACGGGCAATTGGCAGAATTTTTTATTCGCAAATTTCATGTTCTTGATCCTGACAAATATTTTGTGATTTGCCCAGAAGGGCTGCACCGTTTTTATAAAGCCGGAACCAGCGGCCGTGTTGGAGCATCATGGATGACAAAAGAAGATCGTTTAACAGATATTAGTGATTATATTTCTTTTTTGGATGCACTAATGACAGAAGTTAACAGTCTTCATTCTTTTCACTCCAAAACGTTGCTAGGATTTTCGCAAGGTGGCGCAACAGCATCTCGTTGGATTGGTTATGGCAAACATCAATTTGATGTATTTATGTTGTGGGCAGCTGTTTTTCCTCCAGACATGGATCCCGCAGCAAAACTAAAATTTACAACACTAAAAAACTATTTTATTATTGGCACTGCTGATGAATATACCTCAATTGAGCGGGCTCAAGAATATCATAAAGCACTCAACAACGAACATATCCAATTTGAATTCGTTAAATTTGAAGGAAATCACGCCATTAATTCAGATCTTTTGATAAAACTATTGCAATGAAAACACTTTTTTTAGTACTCGGGTTGTTCCTTACATTAGGAGTTTTTGGCCAATATGATATTGATGATATCAAAAATGACACAACAGATACACCATCTAGTGTTAACTGGTTTGAGCTAAAGAAAAAGATTTATGTAGGTGGTGAGGCAAACCTTTCCTTCCGAACAGGATCTAGTTTTATTTATTTATCTCCGCAAATAGGTTATGACATCACACCAAAATTCTCTGCTGGTCTTAGCACAATGTATCAATTATTGCGCGTTCGATACGTCAACGCAACCTATAGTTTCAGTTCATTTGGTGGAGGAGTTTTTGCGCGCTTCCGCCCAATTGAGCAAATAGTAATGCAAACTGAATTTGATTTATATAATACGGTAGATTTCGAAACAGACCCGCTAGAAAACAGAGTAAATGTTCCTGCTTTTATGGCAGGCTTGGGTTATGCTAATGGATTAGGTAACAGAGCGCATTATCAAATCATGTTGATGTATGATTTTATTGGAAATCCAAACATGCCTTTGTCTTTTATAATCCACCCACAGCTTCATGTTAAAATGGGCTTTTATTGGTACCTAGGTTAAACGTGTAATCCTGTTAACATACAACGAATTCCTCCACCACCTATTTCTTCAAAAACACCTACATCAACAACTACAATTTTAGAGTATTGTTCTATGCTTTTTATTTGAGGATTTTCCAAACAGTTGTAAGCAGATTGGCTCATGATTAAGCAAGATTCATTCAATTTATTTTTAACCTCTAAAACATTTGCTGCAAACGCATTCATTTGTGAGAATGAAATTGTAATTACCTGTTTCCCTGCTTTCTCTAAAGCTATTTTACAAAAACTTTTTTCTAGCTGATTTTGAATTGAATCTAGATTTATAATGCAATATTTTTCTGCAATTGACAGCATTACATTTGTATGATAAATTGCATTACCATTCAAATCTAGGCTTTCAAATGAGACTGGTTTATATCCAATTTTTTTACAGTAAAATTCGAACAATTGCATATTTGTACGAACAGATTCACAAGCAAAGGCTGTTTTTGAAAAATGATCAAATATAATTGAGCCTGTTCCTTCTAAAAACCTGTCTTTGTTAACCTCATTTGATAAATCAATTAATTCCGTAACATTAACTCTATTCTGCACCCAACTTACAACGTCCATCCGTACTTCTTTCCGCCTGTTTTCGCTACACATTGGGTAAAGCGTTACGCGGCCAAGAGGATCTGTTGAAATCCAATTATTAGAAAAAACGGCATCAGGAGAAGAATCATCTTGATCTTCAAAAACATGATAAGGAATATTCACCTCATCAAATACTTTTAAAATACCATTAAATGATTTTTTTACTAAAGCATTCAAGTTCTCAACATCAGAATTATTCTGAAAATGATTAGAAACTGCAGTTTGAGAATTAAAACCAAAGTGTTTCGGCTTTATCAACATCAGCAAATTCGGTATATTTGATCTTAAATTATTCGTCATTATGCGGTTATTAACCTTTCTGATTCTGTTTTTTACACTTTTCTCATGTGGAGGTGAGAAAAATAGTGAAAATAATTCCAACACCACTGTCGTTGATACATTATTAGATATTGAGATTGATAGTACTTTAATTGATGAACCTGAGATTGAACCAGAATCAGTTTATATTGTAGACACCTTGGAACAAAGGCTAATTGACAGTGGGTTGGTTAATATTCAAGATATTATTCCCGGAATATTAACGGATGTGCGTTATTCAGACACAAACAACTTTATGGCTGCAGATGTTTATGGTCACCTCAACCGTATTTACTTACAACCGTCCGTTGCTGAAGATTTAAAAAAATGTCAAATTAAGTTGAAAGAGATTGATTCAACTCTAACGCTCTTAGTTTATGATGGCGTTCGTCCGCGAAGCGTGCAACAATACATGTGGGACATTTTAGACATGCCGATTAATGACAAGGTCAAATTTGTATCCAACCCAAAAAACGGATCTTTACATAATTATGGCGCCGCGGTAGATTTAACAATTGCAGATACTAATGGCGTTGCTTTGGATATGGGCGCCGGGTATGACGACATTAGAAAAATTGCTTATCCGCGTCATGAAGCAGCCTACTTAGATTCGGGACTATTAACACAACAACACATTGATAATCGTGATTTATTAAGAGATGTAATGCGATCGGGCGGATTTTGGGGTATTCAAACGGAATGGTGGCATTTTAACCGCTATAGTAGAGACAAAGCCAAAGGGCTATTTAATATTGTGGAATAGTACATTGTTCTCGTTAACAATCAGTTGTTTTAACAAGGCAATTCAGACCCAAACTATCTAAACACCTGACAATTATCATAATTCTTTTGTAACATTTGAGACATAACTTTGATCAATGATTCTGTAATTTTGACACTGTAAATAATAAAAACAGATTCAAATGAAAATAGAACAGATTTATACGGGTTGTTTAGCCCACGCAGCATATTATATTCAAAGTAACGGTGAAGCAGCAATTTTTGATCCACTAAGAGAAGTTCAACCATATATTGATCGAGCAAATGCAGACAATGCAAAAATTAAATACGTTTTTGAGACGCATTTTCATGCTGATTTTGTAAGCGGACATTTAGACTTGCAGAAGAAAACTGGAGCTTCAATCGTATTTGGGCCAACAGCATCTCCAGGATATGAAGCAACAATTGCTGAAGACAACCAAATCTTCTCAATTGGCGACATAAAAATCAAAATTTTGCATACACCTGGACACACAATGGAAAGCACCACTTATATGGTGATAGATGAGGAAGGAAATGAGCATGGATTAATTACAGGAGATACACTCTTTATTGGTGATGTTGGTAGACCTGATTTAGCGCAGCATGTTGTTTCTGACCTTACGGAGGAATTATTGGCAGGACATTTATATGATTCATTACGAAATAAAATAATGCCTTTGAGTGATGACTTGATTGTTTACCCTAATCATGGAGCAGGTTCAGCTTGTGGAAAAAACATGAGTAAAGAGACGACCGATACATTGGGTAACCAAAAGAAAACAAATTATGCTCTGCGTCCAGACATGACGAAGGATGAGTTTATTAAAGAAGTGCTTACAGGCTTAACGGCTCCACCGCAATATTTCCCTCAAAATGTTTTAATGAACATTAAAGGATATGACAGTTTGGATGATGTAATGACGCGTGCGAATAAGCCACTAAATCCAGAGGCTTTTGAACTCGTAGCAAATGAAACGAACGCATTAATATTAGATACAAGAGATGCATCTGATTTTGCTTCAGGATTTATTCCTAACAGTATTAACATTGGTATTGACGGAAACTTTGCGCAGTGGGTTGGAGAAATGATTCCAGATGTAAAGCAAGAAATATTATTAATAACTGAAGTAGGAAGCGAAGAAGAAGTTGTAACAAGATTGTCAAGAGTTGGTTATGATTTTACCATTGGATATTTGGAAAATGGAATTCAAGCTTGGAAAAACGCAAATAAAGAAGTGGACCAGTTTGAAAGAACCACGGCTGATGATTTTGCAAAGTCAGTAAAAGAGAATGAAGACATGCTTGTTTTTGATGTTAGAAAGAAAAGTGAATACGATTCTGAACATATAGTTGGTGCTGTAAATGTGCCATTAAATGAAATCAATACAAATTTGGCAAGTTTTCCAAAAGATAAGCCATTCACTATTTATTGTGCGGGTGGATACCGTAGTATGATTGCAGCATCAATTCTAAAACAACGCGGATGGGATGATTTTAAAGACGTAATTGGAGGCTTTGAAGTGATTGGAACTTTAGATGTTCCTAAAACAGAATATGTTTGCCCGACAACGCTTTTATAATAGATAGAATCTATTTCTAAAACGGCTCTCAGTTATTGAGAGCCGTTTTTTTTTACTTTTTTTTTAAGCTCAGGCAACATTCCAATTATGGATGTATATCTATTGATGAATTTAAAAAAATTAAGATGAAAAGATTTATTTTACCCGCGGTAATTGCCGCTTTTAGTTTAACAACATTAGTTGCCTGTGATGGCGAAGATATTGATCCATGTGAAGATTGGTGGCTGGACATTGAATTAGATGAAGGTGTCGAACTTATTGATGCAGATGATGACGGAGAGCCTGATGGTTTAACTTATACCGAAGACGGCGAAACAATTACAATTGTGTGTGAGGACGGAGACGTTGATGGAGATTGTATTCCTGATTGCTATGAAATGTTTATGGATGGTGATTATGATGATGACACCGAAGAAGAAGAGGATGACGCAGATGACGGTGAAGAAGAGGAAGAAGATGGAGATGATGATGGCGAAGAGGAAGAAGAAGGCCCTTGTGATGACTGGTGGGTTGGATTAGAATGGTTAGACGGCGTTGAACTTACTGATACTGATGGAGACGGTAGCCCAGATGTATTGACTTATACGGATGGTGATGACACAATCTCAATTATATGTCTTGATGACTTAGATGAAGACTGTATTCCAGATTGTTTTGAAGAGTATCTACTGTAGTTTCTAATAGATATCTAAATAGTAAGGTGGGGAAATCCCGCCTTACTTTGTTACCAATTAAACCCCAAATAACGTTACTTACTGACCATTTTTGCCAATAGACAAACAACATAGCGACTTTATAAAAGGTGACCAAACGGCATTTAAAGAAGTTTATAAAAATTACAAAGCATTTGTTTTTGGAATTTCTTTGAGATATACCAGATGTAATGATGATGCCCAGGACGTTTTTCAAGAAACTTTTATAAAAATATACGAAAAAAGAGAATCTTTTAATCCTCAATATCCATTTGCACCATGGATTAGACAAATTACGGTGAATTGTGCACTGCTTTACATACGTAAAAACTATCAACTAATTCTCACGGATAATGAAGACCGATTAGAAAGTGCTGAAGAAAGTGCTTTTGAGAAAGAGGACATTAGTTTCCTGAAAAAGAAACTCCTGAGTTTTTTGAACCAGTTACCAGAAGGATATAAAGTTGTCTTTAATCTATTTGTCATTGATAATCTAACACATAAGGAAATTGCAGCATACCTGAGTATTTCCGAATCAACATCAAGATCTCAATTGCACAAGGCAAAAAAAATGATTACCAAACTAGTAGAAAACTATAATTATGAATAAGGAGTTGGGAGATATTGAAGAATTATATAAAAATGAGTTGGCAGATTTATCAGTCTTACCAGACGATAGTCTAGAAGATGGTGTTATGAACGCCATCAACTTTGATCAACCTTCCACTAAACCGAATCGTGGTGGATTCTTACCTTACCTTTTAATCCTGCTTTTTTTGAGTGTAGGCGGTTGCGTTACTTTGTTATTATCTGGTCAAGAGAACGTGCGAAAATTATCCGGTATAAAAAATGAAACGCCTTCTAAAACTAATTCTCATACACAATCTGCAATGATCGAATTGAATGATTCTAAAAAAGAAGAAACACAGGCCAATTCATCTATTATAAACTCTTCCAACATAATAGTATCTAATGATTCTCAAACTTCAGAAACAAATGAAATGGGGGCATTCTCCAATCTAGAGAATAACAACGGTTCAGAAATTAGTTATGTTGTTGAAACAAACATTCCTGAGAACGCGGAGCTTGAAGCAGAATTGACTCACTTATCTATAAATAATTCTGAAAAAAATAACTTGCTTGCAAATAATGAGATTGCAATGAGCCCTACAACATTTATAACAAACAATGATATTAGCTTAGCGCCCCGTTCTAATAACGTAACAAAAAAAACAGAGCAACATATTGTAAATAATGAAAACGCTCCTACAATCACTTTAAAAGAGCCTGTAAATGGATTATCTACAACTGATAATCCTGCGGATTGGGAAATTGACTCCATATCACCTTCCACAGTACCTCAACCAAATCTTCCAACGTTTAAAAAGCATAGAATTTCACTCGGCGGTTTTTATTCAATACCAGAAGATAATCGTTTTGACCTAAGCAATGATGCTACTAGTTGGATAGGAGTAAGAATCCCTGCTCAGCAATTTTTTCTTAGTTACAATTACAACCTAACAAGGGGTTTAAATTTTAGTTCTGGCTTTGACTTTGAGCAATCATCTGAAATGTGGAATAAAACATATGCTTATGAAGGACTTATAACGGTAGATACTGTAATTGATGGCGAAACTATTACATATACTTACATTGGAACAATAAAAGAAGAATCAAGCTATGCATACTCATCCAAAAGCTTTGGGATTCCTTTTTCTGTAGGATATGGTTTTAACTTTTTAGGACATTTAAATATCAGAGCAAATTTAGGCGGTGTGTTTTCTGGGACAATCATAAAAAGGCAAACCTCTATTCTTGATAATCTTCCTGTTAATTTGAAAGATACTCAATCAACCTTTGCTTTTTCACCAAAAGTATCTGCAGAAATCAACTATAATTTTTCAAAATTGGGGTTAGGAATACTTGTTAATTACAAAACGACAAGATTAGGTGAAGCAAATTTGTTTGAACAGGAGGTAAGCAGAAAAAACATAGGACTAGGCGCTCAAATCTATTACAGGTTTTAACGCATTAAATACATCTTTCCAAATTCTTTGGTGAAATATTGATCTGCTCCGCTTTCACGGTGCTCTACTGTTTCATTGTCTATTTTAACGATTACACGATATAAATAAACACCGTTTGCCAAAGCATCACCATATTCATCTGTACCATTCCATCTGTATTCCGAAATATTTCGCCCAATTCGAATATCACCCAATTCATCTTTGGTTATTTCACGAACTACTTTTCCCGTAACTGTCATTATTTGTATTGTAAACTCATCTGGAATGGTAGCACCGCTCAGTGTAAATACAAACTGTGTGCTTGTACTAAATGGATTTGGGTAGTTCATTAAATGTGTAATGGACGAATTGTGATCTACTTCAAATTCAATATCGTATTGAAAATCGCCAGAAATATTTCCTGATTGATCAACTCCTTGCACCAGCAAACGATACGTCCCATTTAATTTAAAGTCCCCCGTATAAATAATTTTAAACTTCTTATTTCCTGGATCA
Source organism: uncultured Crocinitomix sp. (assembly GCA_937136425.1). Taxonomy (GTDB): domain Bacteria; phylum Bacteroidota; class Bacteroidia; order Flavobacteriales_D; family Crocinitomicaceae; genus Crocinitomix. The sequence goes on along the minus strand of CAKZON010000111.1, from coordinate 18,932 downwards.
GCTGGAATCCATTCCATTTGGGGTTCTCCAGCACTATTTCTAAAATTTAATCGTGTTTGCACTCCATTAGGATCTGTTAGGTAAATTCCAAAATTGGCGGTATCATCTTCATCTTCCATAATCAAATATGGATTTTCGTCTTTTAAAGTTATTAGCACCTCTGATCGAGGATCAATTAAATCGCCATTTAAAATATGGTAACCGTTAAAGGTTACATCCAAAATAGGGTTTTCATTATCGCCCAATACATTAAATGGAATTTGTCCAATATTATTGAAATGATATTGCTCTAATTGATCTGTAAGTCCTGAACCTATGTATGGATTTACCTCAACCCAAAGACTATTGAACCCTAAATGATTAACAGTTGGAATTGTCAATGTATCTCTAATTGTTTCTCCTATTCTTAATGAATCTTGGCGTGGATAATCAATAGGTATTAGATTATGTTCTGCATCTTCTATCCAATAATTAACAAGTAACGAATCCATAGGAATATTACTAATATTCTTAATATCAAAAGCTACAGCAATATCCTGTCCTTCGTAAAGGGTATCATTTGGTAACCAGTAAACACCTGCTGTTCCATCTAATGCAGCTTCTGGAGCAGGTTGGTAAAGAACGTGCCACCTGTCAATTTGAGCTGGTGTAAAACCTGAGCTGTCCCAATGTTGAGCATTCAATTGTAAATAAGGGTACTCATTGGCATCAATTATTGTAAAAAGATTCATAATAGAATCATTTGGCGTAAACAATGTATCAATCAATAAAGTGCTTGAACCTGCGTTAGACAAACCTGTAACTTTAAGTCTTGTTGAATCTTCTGTCATAGCCTCCATTGCGTCTTGTTTCCAATACAGGTTTTCCCATTCTGATGACGGACCAATGATAGATGATGTTTCTTCTCCTAAATAATCAAAGCCCCATAAGGTGTCTTGAAAATGAATCAACTCATCTAAATATTGTCCATAAACTTCTTTTGTTGAACTTGGATCTCCCATTTTTCCAAACACAATGAAAGGTACCTCTTCCCTACCTGGATAAATGCTGTCGCATCCTAAATCGGCAAAAACGTCATAAATATCCGGCGAACCTATGTCCCACTCTGAATAGTTCGCGTAACGTGAAGTGTAAATGAGGTAATAAAAACTATCAGGTATTTCATTCATCATTAGGTTCTCAAAAGCATCAACTTGAACAGGATTATCTTGATAAAACCCAAAATGATCTTCAACTCTATTTCTACAACCTCCATTATCATTTGCATTACCAAATCCATGATCCGGATTTTGCATAGGAATTGCTCCTCCATCATCCCAACGAGTTCCCCATGACTTTAATGTATACGGATCTATTACAGCAACTAAAAATTGTGGATTTGTTGAGCAGAAATTATATTCACCATAACCAGGATCTAAACTTCCATCAATTCTAAATAAAGTAAATGCAAACTGATACCATCCTGTTGCATTCCCATAAACATCACAACTGATTGATTTATAAGATGGTCCAAACAGTCGTTTACGAATACTTCTTTCATAGTCTAAAAATAAATAGTCATTGTCCTTAAACTGAAAAAAGTGATCTTGTCCCCAACCTGATTTTCCATTAATATGTTGAAAGGAATGTTCAACCCAATAATAATCACCAGTATCTACAACGGCAACTCGCCAAAAATAGACAGTACTGTCCTCTAAAATTAGTTCTTGATTAATTCCAGAGGTAACATTTAGCCATTCATTATAATCAACTTCAACAACCCCACCTAATGAACTTACCTCTCGATACAAATGTTCTGGACTATTAAATAAATCAGTTGTGTCAATTTCAAACCTGTAGTTTGCCATGCCGGCAAAAGGGTTTACAGTGGATCCTTTAATTGAAATAGTATCGTCTGGAATTACAGCAAAATTATAAGGCCAAACGGGATAAATTCCATCAACATCAAACAATACTTGCTTTGCAAAAACATTATTATTCACTTCATCAAATTGTTCAGGAATTAAACTTGGAATGTCAACCGAGGCAGTAAACGTATTAATTCCAACTCCTATATTATTATAAAAAGGAACAGTAAAAACTACTGTATCAATATAGTCAATACCACTAACCAATTTGGTGTAAAGCGAATCTCCGCCGCCATTTGGAAAAGAACGTGTTAATTCAATTGCAAATGTATCAAGAGCAGATTGACCCAAATTATAAACAACTACATTAACATCAATAGAATCGACCGTAAGATCAATAACAGATGGGCTGAAGAAAATACTTGAATGATTAATTTCTAACTCAGGATCAGGATGGCTGTTAACTTTAATAGCTGGATCGCCATGCAACGTCATTTGATTACAAACATTTTGCAAACCAAAAGACATACCTTCATATTGAATCAAATCAATTGTATGCTGCGTTTGCTCTCCCAAAGCTAGTCCATATTGCGTGTCTGATATATTTAAAAACAGAACCTCCGAAAAACTATTTAATGAATTTGAAAAAGCTTGGTTGGAATTCGCCAAAAACGCTATTGCGCCTTTATTTTCAATTAAGACATATTGCTCTGAAGCACTTACGCTTGAGGGCTCAAAAACATTCCCTGTTAAACAAGCATTTCCAACCACAACTGGGTATTTCCCCATATTGTTCCAGTTTTCAGGGTCGTCAATATTTTGATCAAACCCATCTGCAGAGGCATGACCAAAAAAGGTCATTAATGAAACCCCGTTATCAATTAAATCAGTTACGTCTGTTAAGATCGCTGGATCCACAGGATCTGATACCGTTTTATAATATGAACTTACATTTCCGCCAAATTTATCTCCTTCTAAATCTGTTTCATAACTTTCTAAATAATATTTAAAAATGCTTTGCTCTACTTCATTTGCTCCACCTCCAAAATGTAAAATCTCCTTCTGCCATAACTTGTCCTCTACTGAATAAAATGAATTAGGATCTTGCTGTAATTCGTATTCTTGAACTTTATTCAAATATGAATAAACATCCTCTAAGGTGTGCGCAGCTAAACGCCCCGTAGCTATTAATGGCGACCATAAATTATCTTCCAATTGTGAGGTAATTAAATTGTCACTAGTAGGATAACCAAAGGTTGGTATTAAACAGGCATCATAGGAAAGTGCACCTTGGCGCGTTCCAAATCCTGTTGCTATGTTTTCGTTTGCCTCTCGAATTCCTTTTCCTAATAAAAATAAAAAGTTGGGCTTTTCAGTAGCTTGCGCATATGCAAAATGAGCAAACCTTCTTAAACCAATCACGTGTTTCGGCACTCCGCCACCAAATTGGTGATAGAGCTCATTTACATCTGCCAACACAACATTATAACCTCCACCGGGTAAACTTTCGCGGTAAGCCTTATAATCTGTTGCCCCTGCCCAAAGTGTTTCATGTGAGATTAATAAATAAGCAGATTCAAAATTGGTTGTAGCATAATTCGTAAAGTTTCCAGTTCCATTAATTGGGTTAATATCTTCAGGAACTAATATTGAACTTTCATCTAGGATCACAAAATCTTGATCTTGTCCAGAAGGTAAATTCGGTACAATTAAATCATAGATTCCGCCAGTTTCTACAACTGGAATTTTTTTCATCTCAGGACCTAAAGTAAAGGCTAAAGGTGCAGCAGCACTAAATGAGCTAAACGAATAATGAGTTTTAGCTGCAGTAAGATTATGCGGAACAGTTAATTCATAATATGATGCTCCTTCTAAGTTAGGCGTATGTGCATAAGTCAACTCTGAAAAAGCTACTGACTGATAGTCTGATATTACACCCAAATCATTAATTAGTTGATGCCTTATTCTAGTTGTTGTGGCGCCCAAACTTGCTACAGGTATTTCAAAATCGAATTTGTTTTTTTGATAACCTACAAAAACGGTATCATACAATACTGTGTTAGATAAACCATATTGCAATTGTAAATGATGATTACCAGCACCTTCAAAATCGGCATCAGAAACGCCTGCTGAAACTGCAGTTCCTCTTGCATTTGGAGCTCCATCCCCTGCATAGGCATTTGTTGTACTTAAATTATCGTCTTGATAATTTACAACTGCCCCCATAAAAATTCGATAACCAAACCAACCTTCTCCAGCAGAATAACTTGACTTAGACATTCCTGACACTTTATAGCCTTCTAAGTAAAGATCATGCCCTTCCTTAAAGCTAGTTTTTAGAAAATACGCCCTAGGAACATATGCTCCAAAGTCAACATCTGTCTCTTCAATTACTCTAGCATTGTCTGCTGAGGCATTCCACGTTAAATAATAATGGATTGTATCATTAAAATGCGGATAATATCGATTGGAGACTTTATCTGGAGATTCATAGATGATGGAATCTAACCAGGTTGTGTTTTTTTCTGCATAAAACAAGATATAATCTCCAGGATCAAACGTTCCATCCTCTGCACCTTCAACCCAAATCTCTTGCTCTTTTTCAAACCCAAAAATTTGATAATTTTCAGGAGCAATTGTAGCCACAGGAACACCTGCGTCTGATAAAAATGTATAATCTAATTTGTAAACTCCGTCTTGATGTATTGGAAATGTATAGTACTGTTGATCGTAATCAATCCACTCATTGCCAAATTGCGAAAACCCAACTGCGTTGCATAGTAAAAATGATATGGTCAACAGTTTATTCCACACACTTATTCTTCTTTTTTCTTGGGATCATTTAGTTTAAATCGCAACGAAAACACGTGCGAATAAAGTGCTACAGAAGCATCTCCTATATCTGTAAAGGCATAATCAATGTTGATTCCTTTAAAACCAACTCCAACACCAATATTAGGTTGGAAAGTTAATGACTCTGTTAAATCTGCATTTTTAATCCATTGCATATTTCCTGCTCCAAATCTTAATGCCACCCATTTACCATAACCTAATTCTAAACCTATTGTTGGATCAACACTAATTGGGTTGGTACGGATTAATACATTTCTTCTTCCGTCCGTATTTAATGCCATGTCAATCTCAGATTTTACATAAAACTCTTTTACAATATTAGTTTTAAACTGTGCTCCAAAAATAAATTTAGGTAAAGTTACCTCTAGCCCATTTTCAGGAATTTCGTTTCCTGTTGCTTCAAAGGTTTCAATCATTTGATCATCTAAAGCAAAAGACCAAGCATTAAAAGTGGTTGTAACGTCACGGGCTAACAAGCCAAACTTCCATTTTTCACCTAGGTTATATTTTACACCACCGTCAATTCCAAATCCCCATGAACGAGCAAAGTCACCAACGTGTCTGTATACAATTTTGAAATTTCCTCCAACACTCAATCCTTCAATGGGTAATTTACGTGCATAAGAAAAAAGGAAGGCATAATCACCTGCAGAGAATGTTGTAATATTATCATAATTAATATTTCCGTCTTTATCTATCAGCTGTGTGGTATTAGGAATGTCATCTACTCCAAAACGGATAAATGTAAATCCTGCCGTACTCATATCATCAATTGGTTTGGCAATTCCGATATAATCATATTTGGCAATTCCAGCAAAATACTCAGAGTGCATGGCACCAATTTGCATAAAGTCTGTAACCTCTGTTAAACCTGCCGGGTTCCAATAACCAGCTGTAACATCATCTACACCAGCAACAACAGAATTAGATAATCCAAGAGCATTTGCCCCCACACCAATGGAGAGAAATTCGTTTGAATATTTTGGAGTAACATCATTTTCCTGAGCAAAGGAAAAATGTCCTACAAAAGCGAATAGAGTGATTAAACAGAGTTTTTTCATAGTTGCAGCGCAATAAAGATAAGAAATAATAAATGTCCGTCCTTAATAACTGCGCTTTTAGCAAAAAATTGTGCGCGCTATTCGACGTAAGTTCATCTTTTATCGATCTTTTACTAATTAATAGACGTTAGAAATATCAAAAAGCTTTCAATCTTTCCCAATTAATTCTGCATTTTTGTGCTATGAATGCCATTAAGAGATTAATACCAAACCTGTTTACTGCAGGAAATTTAGTAGGTGGAATTTTAGCCATTATATTTACTTTAAACGGTCAAATTCATATTGCGCCCTATTTCATTTTTGCTTCTGCCATCTTTGATTTTTTAGACGGCTTTATTGCTCGTATACTTAAAGTACCAAGTGAATTAGGAAAGCAACTAGATTCATTGGCAGACATGGTTACCTTTGGAGTTGCTCCCGGAATTATTGTCTATGAATTATTACGAAATCATTATGTGATGGGGATTTATGGCCCAGGATGGGGATACGCCAATTTCGGATTTCCAATGAACACGCTAAATCTTGAGCAATCAATTGCGAACGATCCTGTTCTCCAGACTTCTTTATCCGAATTATTTTACATGCCATATATTGCTTTTTTGATTCCTGTGTTTGCGTTGTTTAGGTTGGCCAAATTCAACTTAGACACCCGCCAAACGGATTCGTTTATTGGACTACCTACTCCGGCAATGACACTTTTTTTTGCTGCTTTGCCGATATTAGTTGCAAATGCGTATAATGATGTTATGCTTGGTGAGATTAATGTTAAACATTGGCAATTTGATGCTGCTTATGTTGTTATGACCTCTTGGTTTTTAGTTAGCTCTACCATTATAATGTCCATACTAATGGTCGTAGAATTACCACTCTTTGCGCTCAAGTTCAAACACTTCAAATTCAAAGGAAATGAGATTCGCTACATCTTTTTAACAATTTCTATTTTATTGTTGGCAACTTTATTCTTTTGGGCAATACCTTTGATAATAATTTTATACGTAATTTTGTCGCTAATTAATACACGAATTGCAAAATAGAACAGCATGAAATTTAAAGCAGAAATTGATGTAATGCCTTTAGAGGCTTTGTTAGATCCTCAAGGAAAAGCAGTAAGCCAATCAATGGGTAACTTAGGATTATCTGAAATTACTAATGTTCGTATCGGAAAGCACATTCGTATTTTTGTTGAAGCAGGTTCGAAAGAAGAAGCTGAAGCAAAAACTACTGAAGCGTGTAAAAAGTTATTGGTAAACGAAATCATGGAAGGTTACACGTTTACAGTGACTGAGGCCTAGTTCTCCTCAACCATTTTTTATTGATAAAATCTTTCTCTCCGAAAGAATTCGCTTGTTGGTGGCGTAAACCCAAATTATTTTGGCTTAATTTATACCCTCGTTTATTTCAAACGAAACTAAATTAATGTATGCAAATAGGAATTACTGGCGCCAGTGGTCATGTCGGAAATGTACTTTGTCGATTACTTATTGAACAAGGTCATTCAGTAAATGCTCTTTATTTTTCGGATAAAACCGCCTTGGAGGGTTTAAACGTTAACCTTTTTCAAGGCAGTGTATTAGAGCCAACTTCTCTTTTACCTTTTGTTGAAGGGTGCGACGTTGTTATTAACTCGGCTGCTATCATTTCTATTCACGGAGATCCTACTGGAATTGTTTTTAAAACAAATACAGAAGGTCCAAAAAACATTTTAGAAGCCTCCATTAAAACTGGAGTAAAAAAGATTATTCATTTAAGCAGTACTCATGCTGTTTTAGAAAAACCACTTGATCAACCTTTTAACGAGAGTCGCTCTTATAAAACCAGTCAGCATTTTGCTTATGATTATTCTAAAGCAACTGGCGAACAAATTATGCTAGAAGCTTTTCGATCAAACAAAATTGAAGGTTGCGTCGTGCGTCCAAGTTCTGTTATTGGTTTGTTTGATTATAAACCGTCTGAAATTGGCAAGGCCCTGTTAGATTTCTATAATCGAAAAATTCCTATGTTGCCACCTGGTGGTTATAATTTTATAGATGTTCGAGATATTTCTCAATCTATTATCAATAGTATTGACACAGGACGCAATGGAGAAATTTATTTATTGAGTGGAGATTATTATACGCTCAAAGATTTTGCAGCAGTTGTCACGCAAGCATCTGGAATTAAAACTCCTAAAACAGTCATGCCTTTTTGGTTTTTGAAAGGAATTCTTCCTTTTGTCAAAATGTATGGAAAACTAAAAAAAGCGGCCCCCATTTTCACGATTGAAGCAATAACAGCTTTGAAATTAGGACATCCCAATATGGTGAACGAAAAAGCAAAAAAAGAATTGAATCATACTTGTCGACCGTTAAAAGAAACGATAAGCGATTTTTATGAATGGCAAAAAAAGAGAGGAGTAATTAAATGAGTTTGGCAACATTAGAGATTTGCGCATACGTCTGGTTATCCATAGCAATTGCTGTACACATCATTATGTTTTTTGTTACGGCGCCTTTTGGTCGCCATACTTCTAAAAATTGGGGACCAATGGTTGATAATAAACTCGGTTGGGTTATTATGGAACTTCCTTCATTAGCCATCATGTTATTCTTCTTGTTATTTGGAACCTATTCATTCAATTCTTTCGTTTGGATTTTATTTGCTTGTTGGATTTTTCATTACATGAATCGAACGTTCATATATCCATTGCGAATTAAGGCAACTGACAAAAAAATGCCTTTATTCATTGTCCTCAATGCTATTCTTTTCAACTGTATTAACGCAGGACTCAACGGTTATTTCTTAGCTGAATTAGCCAACTCTGAAAGCTATGGAATAGCTTGGCTTTCAACACCACATTTTATAATTGGTGCAACATTATTCATAATTGGTTTAACAATTAATTGGCGCGCGGATCACCTTTTAATCAACTTGCGTAAACCCGGAGAAACGGGTTATAAAATTCCTAAAGGTTTTTTATTTGACTATATCTCATCCCCTAACCTTTTCGGAGAAATATTAGAGTGGACAGGCTTTGCAATTATGGCATGGAACTTACCTGCATTAACTTTTATGGTGTGGACTTTTGCTAACTTAGTTCCACGCGCAAAAAATCACCATGATTGGTACCATTCAAAATTTGAGGATTACCCTAAATCTCGCAAGGCGGTTTTTCCGTTTATTTTTTAGCCTAAAGCTTAATCCAACGAATCGTTTCAGAAACGTGCTTCTCTTCGTTCAAAATGCGTAAATAATAAACTCCATCAGGCAAATTTGAAATATTAATTTCACTGCTATTAGAAAACATTAACTGTTTACCTTGAGAATTGTAAATGTTAATAGCGTAAGAGAAATTCTTCGTCATACCATTAATATTTAACCAATCTGATGCTGGATTTGGATAAACTGTAAACTGATTGATTTCGCTATTTTCCTCAATTGATAAAACACCCAATTCAAAAGTCAAGGTGTCAGTGCATCCATTCGAATAGGTAATAAGCCTCACTAAAAAATCTCCTCCATCCGTATAAAAATGAAATCCATCTTCATCAGTCGAATAGTTCCCATCACCAAAATCCCATAACAAACTATCAATATTCACAGACTCATCTGCATAGTACAATGTATCATTACTAAAAGTATAATCATAGGCAGAATGTGAATTATAAGTATTAATTCGCCAATCAGGTAAGTATTCTAAAACGGTAGTATCTGCAAGCTCTTGATAAGTTAGTGCTTCGTCTTCGGTTAACGTGGCGTGATAACTAGAGCCTAATGACGGCTTTTGAAAAATTGAGGAATAAAATGAACATGCCGCAATATAAGACCCTTTTGAATTGGGATGAATATCTCCTGTTCCTCCCCATAACATTGTTGTTTGATCATCATTCCAAGCGGTTCTAAAACATTCACCTGCCGGAGCAAAAAATGACTCAGTAGAATCTGCCAACAAAGTTAAATTAGTTTTAATCAACCCCATTGTTTCATTATATGTTGCTAAATTTTCTTCTGTTGCACCCCAAACACCATAAGATATTTCATAAAAAAGTACTTTAGCACATGGGTTATAAGTATCAATCGAGTCAATTAATTGTCGTCCTCGTTCTAAAGTCTCTGCAATTGGAAAAGAATATCCAGGTGATTCATTAGAACCAGGCTGCAAAACAACATAATCCCAATCCCCTTCTCGAAAATAATTATAGACAATAGGGTTTTCAACATGATGTACAAATCCTGTTCCTCCAGGAGCGTACATTGTTACTTTAGTTAAGTCACCTCTTTCATTTGCAATAGCTTCAAATGTTTGAGGCATGTCGTTAAAATATGTAATACTGTTCCCAACAAACAGCACTTTAGTTGTATCCGCGGCTTTTGCAGCAAAAAAGATGCATAGTATGACAGTCGTCAATAAGAATTTCATTTTTTCGTTTTTCATTCTTCAGACAGAATAATGTATTCAATCTCACTGAATACAACTCTACTTTCTTATTCCCTTAAGTATTTTTGGAGTTTATTTTTAACTGTAGGTTCTATATATAATAAACAGCATGATATTGATTATACGGGAACCTTAATTGGTGGAATATTTCAATTACAATCCTTTAAACTTGAGTTCGTTTGACAACACACGTAATTCACTTAGTAGCGTTTGAATAGCTCTAGAACATTCTTCCATTCTAAATTTATAGACGAAATACATAATCCAACCGTATACAGGAATCAGAAGTAATATCATAAGTTTTGACTGTGTTCTCAATCCTTTTTCAAATCGCTCAGCTTCCTCAAATTGGATCTTTGAAAGAATCGTAGAACAATTTGGAGGCAGTTCATTTTTCGAATAAAGTGATTTCAACGCTTTCAATTTTTCTGTAAATAAGCGAAGATTCATTTTCATTTCATCCAAATTGTTTTTTTCCTCAAGATTACGAAGTAATTTTTCAGCCACTGTGCTAATGTCATCCACATCTCCAGAGATAGAATTTTGTATATTCTTTAAATCTTGCTCATCCAACTCTTCAGCAACTTCATCAAATTCATTTTTAGGGCGTAACACAAAGTTTTCACCTAAATAAACTTTACGCACCATTTCATCTGCTGCAAGAGACTCTGCAGAACCTTCTCTTAAAATACTTCCTTCAAAAAGCAAATAAGTTCTGTCAGTAATTGATAATGTTTCTTGTACGTTATGATCTGTAATGAGAACCCCAATGTTTCTCTTTTTCAATTTATGAACTATTCTTTGAATGTCCTCAACCGCAATAGGGTCTACCCCTGCAAAAGGTTCGTCCAGCAAAATAAACTTAGGATCAGTAGCCAAAGCACGCGCTATTTCCGTTCTTCGCTTTTCTCCTCCAGATAAGCTCTGCCCTAAATTTTTACGGACATGATTCAATCCAAATTCATCTAAAAGCGATTCTAGTTTTGCATGGCGAGCTTCCTTATCAAGATCTGTCATCTCCAACACTGTCATGATATTGTCTTCAACAGACATTTTTCTAAAAACAGAAACCTCTTGCGGTAAGTAACCTATCCCGAGCTGCGCTCGCTTATACATAGCGTGACGCGTAATGTCTAAATCATCCAAATAAACCGTTCCAGAATTTGGTCGAACTAAACCTACAATCATGTAAAATGAAGTTGTTTTTCCAGCACCATTGGGGCCTAATAAACCAACAATTTCGCCCTGGTTCACTTCTACAGAAACGCCTTTTACAACTTGTCTGCCTTTATAACTCTTCTTTATTGAATCTGTACGTAACTTCATTAATGTTTTGCCCTATTAAAAATCTGATGTAAACACAAACTTAACTCCAAAATTGGATATCGGATCGCCATATAAATCTACGTTGTCGCGATAAGATAAACGCCAAATCGCATCAACACGGATAAATTTAAGAATATTCTCCAACCCAACACCAACTTCATAATATGGGCTGCTCAATTCCTTGGAATAAAACGGTAATAACAACTCTTTATTATGTTTTTCTGAATAAGATCCAATAACCATTTTACCTGAATAAACCAGGCGCAATTTTAATTTACGCACCAAGGGAACCCGATCCATTATAAATCCTTGCATATGATGCTCAAATAATACCCGCACCCATTGATCACTAATAAATTCATAGTAATTCATTAGGTTAAAATTATTGTCTTGTATATAATAGGTCTCGTTTCCTTGATGTATTTGTAAGAAAGGATAAGGAACTGTTCCAAAAATTTTCCCTGCATGAATTGTATACTCTAATCGACCCGCCATTCCTATTCTTGGGCGGTGAGTCCATATTAAATCTAATCGGTGAAAATCATATTCACTTAATAAAAAATCTTTAATTCCCCAGGTATGTGTTAAGGATACTATTGGGTATTTAGAACCTAACGAAATTCGATCAAACTGTCCTTTTAAAAATTTTTCCTCCTTCACAAACATGATTTGGTTTCGAATTTGAAACGAGGTTAAACTTCCAATGCGACTTGTATCTCCAGATTCAGGATCAATGCGACTATAATCTGAACTTCCTAAAGGAATATATTTTTTCCACTCTACCGTATTAAAGGTTCGCATGTCAAAATTCCAATCTTTTTCCAAACCAATAGATCCTTGATTTACCATAGTTAATTTGTCCAATGGTGCTGCCGAAAGTAACGTACTAAACGAATTTCCAACATCTCCAACTGTTGCAATTAACCCCAATTGGTCGATTCGCTTACGATATGCAAATCGCAGCATCTCTCGTGGACTCTCTTGTATTTTCCAACGTAAAGATCCGCCATATTTCCACTCCTTATCTAAAGTTCCATATCCTACAAAACTGGATATTTCCACCTTTTTACTGAATTTATTGGATGTTCTTAATGACAATAAAAGCCGAGTTCCCTCAACCACATTTTGATTATAAATTGAATAGATATTTCCATACTCAATTGGCCCTTTACGCCAATATCCAGTATAGGCTAAATAGGTAAGATTTTCGTAAAATTTATACGAACGATTGTTTTTCAAAGAGTCTACCATCTCTATCACACCTGCTTCTTCTGTTGATAAATCCGAATGTCTTTCAGCTTCCCAATAATTCTCTTCTCTTTGGTCGGCACTATCCAAAATCACAACATCTTTCACATAAAAGTCAAAATCCTTCGGTTCGTTTAAAACAAAGTTTTTTCGATTTACATCCTTGTGAATTGTTACCCCCATTAATTTAGATTGTTCGGCCTCGTTAAACAAATCAAAATTTGCCGTCATTACCTCATTTGTCAAAACATAGTTGGTGCCATCTAAACATGAATATCGTTGCTCGACATAAAAATCTGACACGTAATTTAAATTCACATCATCAGGAATCATGGCGTTAACTTGTTTCACAGCAAAAGACTCTCCTGCAACCCAAAACTCTCCTTCAAACAGAGCTCCACCTTTTCGTTTAGGTACAAATTGAAGGTGATAGAAAACTTCCCCTTCAATCGTATCTTTTTCCATTAAATAGTACTTATAAAACAGTTTGCCTTCATCTGCAATTGGGCTTAAAAACTCCTTATTAAAAAGTTCAACATAGTCATTATAAATATTTACATTTTGGTGCATGTCTCCTGTAAATTGGCCCAATTGTAAATTATCTACCCCGGTAATTCTGGTTGCTCGAATAACTTCTTTTTTTTGTTGTGGCGCCTTTTTAAAATAATAGTCAGAGATAGATTCTGATAGCAACACGGGCAAATAGCGTTCACCATTTACGGTGTCCATATAATCCATCATAAAATCAAATTTCTTAAACACCTTTCTGTCCTCAAACTTTTCAGACATATTGTTTACATCAAATTGCATTTTATTATAAACTTCACATTGATATGCTGCGAGCTTTTCTGGATTATTAAATTCTTTATTGGCCTTAATTTTTCGCAAGACTTCAAAAGCCGGGTTCTCTCCAGCCTTTACAACAACAGTATTCAAGTTGGTATTTGATTCCGCCAAATAAATAATTTTATCACCTATAAAATCACTGGTTATTGCAATTCGTTGCTCTCGATAACCAATAAAGTTAATAACTAAAGTATCTGCACTTTCAGAGGATTCAATTTTAAAATAGCCAGCTGTATCTGTCCTAGCATAAGAACCTTCAGTTTCAAATTTCAGCTTAACAAATGGAATTGATTTTTGAGTAATTGAGTCTTTAATATGTCCTTCTAAAGTGATCTGAGCATTGAGCTGATTGCTTAAAATCAAAAGCAACAATATAAGATATGCCCGTCCAGAAAACATTAATTATACTAGACTATCATTGAAACGTTTCTTTTCTATCCGCTTTGCTATTAAAATTCCAAACTCATATAATAAGATGATTGGAATACTTACAACAATTTGAGTAAATAAATCGGGCGGTGTAATTACAGCTGAAATGATCAAAACAGCAACAAATGAATGCTTTCTATACTTTTTCAAAAAGTCAGAAGAAATAACTCCTAATCTTGAAAAAATCATTATTACTACAGGTAATAAAAATAAAAGCCCAGTAAAAAATACGGTCGAAATTATTGTGCGCAAGTATGAGTTAATGTTAATGTCATTTACAATATCGTCTGCCATCTTCCAATTCCCCAAAAACTGTATTGACAAAGGAGCAACCACATAATAACCAAACATAATTCCTATAAAAAACAAAACGGAAACAAAACCGACAATCCCTCGCACTGTTTTTAATTCATTTTGCTTCAATCCAGGTTTTATAAATCCCCATAATTGATAAAAAACAAATGGAAATGCCAAAACCAATCCTCCGATAAAAGCCATCATTAAGTTGGTGGTAAACTGCCCAGACATTTCGGTACTTTGAAATTTGATATCAATTGCACCATTACAAATATCAAATGCCCAACAAAAAAATCTGAAAATAGGAAATTCTGGTTCTCTAAGCGCCAAGAATATATTATTCGTAATCCAATCGGTAAAGTAAAAAATAGCAATAGCAACTATCAAAACTGCAATGACACTCTTCACTAAACGCCATCTTAATTCTTCAAGATGCCCTAAAAAAGGTAAGTTATTTTCGTTCGAATCTGACACAGCGCAAAATTAGTATTATTTCTACCATTTTCATAAAGTTTTCAACGAAACTCAATGCTAATTATACAGGATTAATTCATCCTCCAATTTCAGGAACTTTACTTGGAGTCCCACCACATAAAAAATGCACTTTTTTAGGTTTTAACTTCTTCAACTTACTCAATATTCTATTCTGATCACCTCCATCACTAACCCATTCAGGAACCAACAATTTTAATAGATTTATCCAGTCTTGGGCAGCTTTTCTAGCGCGAATACCACTATAAAAATCAACTTCATTCATAGCAGAATTCTTTGTTTTCAACTTACTAAATGCTCCTTGATACAATTGAAAATTTTCAGGGATCATGGCATCTTCAAAAACAGAAACTGTTAAATTCAACTTTGTGGTCACCTCTCCATCATATTTAACCACCCCTCTATTTGTTTCAGCATCTTTGTTAAATGCCTTTATTTGAAGTGTCGAATCTCTAAAGTAATCCCCGTTTATTTCCCCTACAGGTCCACCTGCAACAACCTTAAGTTCAGCCTTCCCATCTTTAGTCGCCAAATAATTAAAAATCTCCATTATTTGAATCGAATCTGAAACAGTAAGTGCTTTTCTGCCCTCATCTAAAACAACCCGTTTCAATTGATGTTTTGAATGATTCGCATGTTTGGAAATATGAATATGCGCAAAGTTTTCATCAGCTTTTTCATCAAAAACTTCCTTCCCAAATGAAATATGGTAGACTTGGAATACTTCTTCACTTTGATCCTCAGGAAAAGTAAAGTCTTGCGTTAAATAATTAAATCTAGCTCCGTCATTAAATGTATAAATATTATTTTCCTCCTCATACTCCATCATTACATAGCCAATATTCTTACGCATCCCGTCTAATTTGGCTTCCCATTTAGCCAATTTTATATAGGCCTCTTCCATGTCAATTTTAAGCTGCTTCAAAATTCCTTTTTGTCCCTCCAATAAACCATTTAACTGCACTAACCTGCTTTGCTCAATATTCTTCTTTTTATCCAACTTACTCATCATACTTGTTGGATGTCCTCCTCCATCTTGATCCGACATCCCCAAATTTTTCTTCTTCAGTTTTTTCTTCTTCATTTTTGGTTTCCCTTCTGGTGTATGCCTCAGTTTGTTTAGTCTATATTCAGTTTTCTTAATTTGAAGTCTTGTAGTTTCAATTTTCTTTTCAAACAAATCAATCTGATATTCGTATCCCCTTTTTCCATATAAATCTTCTTTTATTCCGGCAATGTGATAAAATTCAAGATTATACATCAACCTCCAATAAGTTGTACCTTCTCCGTAAGTTGAATCCGGGGAAACAAGTCGGTGCTCATTTTTACCATACAAAACATATGAATTTCCTCCTTTTTGAATGGCTATTGTAGTTTGTCTTTCAGGATGATATCCAAAAACGTCAACATGTACTACTGTTTCAAAATCACTATTAGTCGTAAATTGTTTTCTCTCTACAGTCTTAACCTCAAGGTTATTCACCTCTTTTTCTTTATCATAAACTTGCTCAATATTAAACTTGAAAATTCCATTTTCATCAGGTAATCCAATAGAATACGGAGTGTTAAACCCTCCAGTTACGTCAGCCCAATTAGAACCATCACCAACAGCAGATATATAATTTGCCCCAGGATCTTCTCCACCCAAAACATTAAATATTTCCGTTGCACGAACATTAACATACTTTTCTTCGGCAGCCATTATAGCATTGAGAATTAGCATTTGATCCAATTGCGAATAACCAGAGTTTAAAATAGCCGCCAATTTATCTGAAACAGTTAATGAAGCAGCATAATATCCCTGCAAGGTTTTCGCAAGCACATAATCACCATTATTCAATGTTCTTACGGCACTTTGTGGCACTTCTTCCAACACATATTTTTCAAAAATTTTAAGTTTTTCCAAAAGTGGTTTATCTTCCTCGGCTGTAGAATTTCTAAATTGTAAAATCTGTGACAATTCCCAAATCGCGTAACGAGCGGCCAAATCACTTACCAAACCATCCGATTTTCGCCCCATTTGATCTGTATGCAATTTTAATAAGCTCGGATGCTGAACAATTTCATTTTCAACATACCTATAATCAGGCAATGTATCATTGATATACGGAATCGAATCTGTAAACTCAAACAAATGAAACAACTCGGTTTTTAATATTTCAACTCGCCTAGTTTGGTGATATAAAAAGGCTCTTTCTTTCCCTGTAAAATCATCCCAATTATCTTGGGTCAACCCCACCGAACTTATAAAAAGTAGTAATATATAAAGGTATTTCATTCGCTTATTAGTTCAATTCATTCCAGCCTTGCAACGCTTCAAAGCCTTTTCGTTACGCTAATTTAATCAATATTACATCCCATTACAATTCTAGTTAAGGAGGTTATTAACAAGTAACTCTGATCAATTTCATTCTCTCAATTTTTAATACTATTGTTTGCATTGCACAGTGAATTGATTACCTTTAAGAAGGTCGTTGACTTTTTTGAAAGTTTGGATTTCAATGAATTAACCAATTTACAATATTATGAAGGCAGAAATTATCGAGTTTGAAAAACTAACCTTAATTGGACTAAAGATCACCACTTCATTGTCTGAGGATAAAACATTTAACCTTTGGAATTCTTTCATGAAAAGAAGAGGCGAAATTAAAAATCGAATTAATGACAATTACTATTCCATTCAAAAGTACCCTGAAAACCTTGATATGGACTCTCTCACACCTATCACAGTATTTGAAAAATGGGCTGCAGTAGCTGTCAATAGCATAAATGAGATACCTGAAGGAATGGAGGCCATAGAAATTGGTGCGGGTAAATTTGCCAAATTCGTGCATTTTGGAACTGCTTCTGATTTTTACAGAACTTCTCAATATATCTATGGCACATGGTTACCCTCCTCGGGCCATGAGTTACGAAATGCACATCACTTCGAAATTATGGATGCTAATTATAAAGGCCCAAATGATCCGGATTCTGAGGAAGACGTATTCATTCCTTTAAAAAACTAATTACCTTTTCCGCACTATATTCATTTCAAGTAATTCTGGATTCATCAATCAATTTTGATTTTTCAATTCTCATTAATTATTCGTCAAATGTTATCTTCGACATAGTGCAGGTTCTTCACCTACACTACTCAACATCGTCAGTCTAAATGATCTTTTCCCTTAGGGCAATCCCTTTTTATATCAATAAATAGCATTGACCTGAACATTTGTATAATGCTCAACATTATTAATGTCAGTTTTAAGTTCCATATAACCTTGGCTTAGTTCCAATCCCCCGCCTTAAAATCTTCAAAGCAAAAAAGGTCGCGCTATTCATTTTAGTTTTGGCTCCACCAAAAGCTGTCATTACTATCCCTATTGCAGCTTAGATTATCCGCAATAACTAGAATTCTAATTCCTCTACTTTTCATTTTAATAAAGTCTTTACACATCAACTCAATCATGTATTAAAACATTAAAATAAAACGCATAAAAAAACCCTGATCTCCATAGGAAATCAGGGTTTAAAATTGGCATCTACATACTCTCCCACCCTTAAAAGGGCAGTACCATCTGCGCAAGTTGGCTTAACTTCTCTGTTCGAAATGGTAAGAGGTGGACCCAACCGCCATAGACACCGAAAAATCTCACGCTATGCGTGTCTTACTTATCTTTTTGACTTTAATGTAGCCCTGATAGTAAGGAATTTCGTTAAACACATGATTCTTTTACATAACCTTTGACAATTGTCAACTCGAACAGTAAAAGACACCTTGTGTCTGTCTTTGAGTTTTCATGAAGTAGTGAGTTCTTTGTTTAATAGCGATTAAACAAAGCAAATTATAAGTCTACGGGTAATTAGTATCACTCGGCTTTGATGTCGCCATCTTTACACCTGTGACCTATCAACGTCATCGTCTTTAACGACCCTTAAAAGATATCTCATCTTGAGGCGAGTTTCGTGCTTAGATGCTTTCAGCGCTTATCTCATCCGAACATAGCTACCCTGCAATGCAGCTGGCGCCACAACAGGTACACCAGAGGTTCGTCCACCCCGGTCCTCTCGTACTAGAGGTAGGTCCTCTCAAATATCTAACGCCCACAACAGATAGGGACCGAACTGTCTCACGAC
>CAKZON010000110.1 GCA_937136425.1 uncultured Crocinitomix sp. | reverse complement strand
AGACATTGTGCCAGAGTACAGTACATTTGTTGCAGCATTTGAACCGTGGTTAATACCAGACACCAATAAGGTAGGCCGTTTTTTTATGATCTCATAAATAGCCAATTTAACACAGTCTACAGGTGTACCAGAACATGTGTATGCTTCGATACCAGGAAATTGATTTGATTTTTTTAAGCGTAAAGGATCATGAATCGTAATTGCATGTCCCATTCCACTTTGGGGTTTATCAGGCGCAACAATGAGGATGTCGCCTAAGGGTTCCATAGATTTTACTAGTTGCGCAATTCCCTTTGCAGAGATACTGTCGTCATTGGTGATTAGAATAAGTGGTTTTTCCTCCATAATTCGATTTATGGATCAAAGTTAATAATTTTCAATGCGTAATTGGCATTGTTCAATTATTAATATATAAAGCACCACAAGGATTTAAAATTGCTTGCTTAATTAAGAAATTTAGTTTGGATACTATTAATATCTTCGAAGATAAAGAAGCAAACCATTGTAAGGGATTAGAACTCGTCCATCAGCCAATTGACCAATTCCGTAGCAATCTAAGTTATCCGTTTTATGTACCCAAATGTTTGGTGGTAAATCTGCCGGTACAGTTTCAGGAACCTCACCAAAAATGCGGAACAAATAATCTTCTGTATTCATTACTTCGCTATCGTTTATTTGATAAGAAATAGTATCAATATCACTACCTGTAATAGTAGTGTCTTTAATCTCTAGTGTAGTTCCAACGGCTTTAATAGCTTTTTTTGCTTCAGAGGTATTCAACTGTAATGAATATTGCTCAATGATAAACTTTCCTTCAATGTCAGGAGCTGCATCATCTGTATCTAGTTTTCTGAACGAGACATTAGGGAAATTGTTTGCTGGAGTTGATTTAACGCGTATTTGGCCTAGTTGTGGTGTTGTCTTAGTACTGTCTTGTCCAAAAGAAATGGACACTAAACCTAACATGATAAAACTTAATACAATCTTCATAATTCATTTTTCTAAAGAACAAATTTACTAAGAAATTAGCCATTGCCCTTAATTAATACTATTTACTCCTGTCAATTCAATTTTTATGCCAGAACTTTAATCGTGAATTTACCAGCCACTGCCAGCTCCTCCGCCCCCTGAACTACCTCCGCCAAATGATCCTCCGCCAGAGAATCCTCCGCCTCCAGAGAAGCCACCACCGCCAAATGAACCACCGCCGCTATAATATCCACCAGATTTGACTTTTTGCTTGCGAGGAATAGTGTATGTTTTAATTTTGGTGTGTTTACAGTTTTTACATTCGTACTTCTTTTCGCCTTTTCCAGATCTTGTATAGGTTGCCGCACGCACTGTTCTATCGTATAGTTTTATATACGTTTTATACTTGCAATTGTCGCATTTGTTGTAAGGTGTAAACCAATTTTTATAGGGCAGAATAACGATATCTGTTCCAGCCTCGTTAATCCAAACATCATAATCTACTGAGTTTACAATCTCCTCAGTAATTTGACCTTTGTTCAAATAAACATCCTCCTCTTTCTCACTTAATTTGTGTAATAAATCACCTGTTTTAATTCCAATTCGATCCATATTTCGCCATCTGTACATACTTTTTCGAGTATAGGTAACTAAAAAGATGAATGGGAGGGGAGCAATAAAAGAGAAGATCAATAAACTCCAGAATTTCATTACACGATAGCGCTTATGTAAATCTTTTGTTCTGAATGTGAAGAATAAAAAGATGAAGTAGATAAAAGTTAATACAATACAAAAACCGGCATATCCAATAAAAACAGGGTGTGTATAAAATGGTTTTGATTGTGCATAAGAACTTTCGCTGTTGTTGTCTGCATCTAGAGTGTCAGAATCGTATAAAACTTCTTTACCATTTAGTACATCATTAACAGCTTCAACTCCACGAATTATACCTGTAGCATAGTCATTCTTTTTAAAATATGGAACCATATGTTCTTGCTGAATATTATAACTTTCAGCATCTGTCAAAACGGTTTCCATTCCGTATCCTGTAATAAACTCAACGCGGTGGATGTCATTAACAACTAGAATTAATAAACCATTATCTGTTTCGTCATCACCAATACTCCAATAGTTAAAAAGCTCTGTTCCCCACAAGTGCGGATCAGGGTTTCCTCCAATTGAATTGAGGCAAACCACCATAATTTCGTAATCTTTTTCTGCTTTAAGTTTGTCTACAATTCCCTGTATTTTATCTTCAGCAAATTGTGCCAACATAAAGTGAGGGTCTGAGACATTTTTATCATCAGAAACCTTTGTGTTGGGTACGTCTTCTACATTATTACAAACACCATTTGTATTAATAGCATCATAATTTTCATTTATTTCTCTTGTTGATAAACCACTATAGTACTCATCAATAGAAAAAGATGAAAAGCTTGCACCAAAGAGTAGTAAAAGAAGGAGCAGTGAATTAATCCTCATTGTAATAGGGTTGTAGTTCATAGTTAGGAAATTCACCTTTACTCATTTTAACAAGTTTATTATATTCTTTAACGGCATCATTATAGGCCTTTTTCTCAAAGTTAATACGATTTTCAGCACCTTCAATTTGAACCAATAAGGTTTCCACATTATCCTTATCACCATATGCTTTGACAAGCTTTTTGGCATCTGCTATTTTTTGATCTAATTCATCTTCGATTTTACTTCGTTTAGTTCCTTTGGTCCCTTCCAATTCTGCCGTTAATTTATCAATTTGAGAATTGAGTGTGTTTAAGTCACTATGCGAACCATCTACAGCTCCAAACAAATCTGGGAGCATATTATTTCTTCTGTCAATGGCATTTTCAACCAAGTCCAGTTGCGAAATCATATCTTCTTCTGCGCTAATTAAATCCATCTCGGCAGCATTACTACTTTCAGAAGAGTTACTTGAAGCCGTAATAGCATAACCAATTAAAATTACGGCTAAAATAATTGCTCCAATTATGATATAGGTTTTCTTTGATTTTTCATCTTTACCACCTACTTTTTTCTTCTTGTTAATGGCACTTAAAACATTAATCGCAATCGTATCGTCAGGATCTGTTAATAGCTCTTTACGTGCATAATATTCCGCTTTATCTCTAGCGCTTGCAAAGTCATCTTCAAGCCATAACATATGATAAGCTTTGGCCAAAATTGAGTTTCCGTTAGGAATATAAGGATTAATGGAGGTAGCTTTCTCAGCATCTTCAATAGCTTGCTCAAAATTTCGAGCTTTTAAATGGTCCTGAGCTAATTTTAAATGGATATGCGCCTTGTTTTGAAGTTCATCCCATTCTTCTTCAGACATCCCCATGCTAATGGCTAATTCTCTAAGTTCATCAAGCGTTAATGGACGTTCGGTTAAAGAATCACCTTCGGCCTCAGAGACCACGGTTTTTATATGCTGTTTAAATTTTTCTTCGTTGTATGCTGCTGCCATAATTAATTGGGCTTTAATCTGTATTCAATTATCAATCTGCAATACTTAATTTTCATTATTACAGATTGAAAACTAGTTGTTCTTCTAAAATAATTAAACAATTTCTATTTCTATCCCTTCTATTAAAATAAGATCGCCTTTACGCATTTTTCTTCTTTTTCTGAATTCAACTTCACCATTAACTTGAACTAAGCCATCTTCAATTAAGATTTTGGCATGTCCACCAGTTTGTGCAATTTGTTTCAATTTTAGAATTTTATTCAGTTCAACGAATTCCTCGTTGTTTCTTAATTCAAAATTTTGTTTTTCCATTTTTATAATAGGCTAAAATATGATGTGCGGCTTGGTAAGATGTTATGACGCCTGCTTTTAATTTATTTGTTATTGTTTCAATTTCGTCTTGAATGCCTTCTGTTTTATTGAAATCAGTTAACAATTGCTCCGTTACTGATTCGTTCATCCAATACACTTGTTGTTCTTCTCTTTTTTTTGATTTCCAGCCATTACTCACCACTAATTGTTCAAAAGACTCAATAATTTGCCAAATCTTATCAATCCCCTTGTTTTCGGTAGAACTAATCGTTTCTACTTTCGGAATCCACTCGTTTGGATTAGCGGGAAATAAATGCAAAGCGTTTTTATATTCTGCTCTTGCTAAATTGGCGGTTTTAATGTTTTTACCATCTGTTTTGGTAATTAAAATGGTGTCAGCCATTTCCATAATTCCCCGCTTTATACCTTGCAATTCATCACCTGCACCAGCAAGCATTAGCAATAAAAAAAAGTCAGTCATTGAATGCACTTCTGTTTCAGACTGTCCAACACCAACGGTTTCTACCAGAATTATTTCATAACCTGCTGCCTCACACAATAAAATTGTTTCTCTGGTTTTTCTAGCAACTCCACCTAACGACCCGCTAGTAGCCGTGGGACGTATAAACGCATTAGGATGCGTAGCTAACTTGTTCATGCGAGTTTTATCTCCAAGAATACTTCCTTTTGAAACCTCGCTACTAGGATCAATGGCCATAACGGCTACTTTTTTTCCCTTTTCAGCTAAATAAGAGCCAAAACTTTCAATGAAAGTACTTTTTCCAACTCCAGGCACCCCAGTTATTCCAACTCTAATCGATTGTCCTGATTTGGGTAAGCACGCTTTTAAAACATCCTGACCAACCTTATTTTGCACTTCGTTTTTGCTTTCTAATAAAGTAATTGTCTCTGCCAAAGCGGCTTTATCTCCTTGCAGAATTCGGTCTGTCAACTCTTTTGGAGTTAATAAATTGGCGTGCTTTTTTTTGTTCGCGATTAAACGATCAATTTGTGCTTTATTAGGTGATTTTTTAGTTGACATATTTAATTTACGGCCCTTGCGCTAATGTATCTTTAGCTAAGGATGAATATTCGATAATCCATGATGTTTTCTGCATATCTCGCAGTAACTTATATAGATTTTCGCCATAAATATAATCAGTTAAAAGATTTTGAATTCCATATTCTTTATGCAAATATTCTAATTGTTTTAATGAGGGCTTATATTTTCCATGACTCCACCCATATAAGTCGTACTGTGTAGGATGCTCAAAAAACCTAACCTTCCATAAAGAATCAAAAACGGGGCAATAATAATCTACAATTTTTCCATATTCATCTTCTACCAAAAAGCAGCTGTCAAGATTGTTTTTTAGAAAGAGATTTTCACGTTTAATATTAACAAAACCAGGCCAATGTCCCATAGCTGTGTACATAAAACGTTGTTTTCTAACTATTTCTGAACCTACAATTTTTCCATCTCTTGTCGTAACAAAAGCATAAGTAACCACATTCGAATTGGCTCCTGCAAATAAACCGATAGCTAAATGAGATTGTTTACCTGATTGAGCAAAAGATGCTGATCCGATTAAACAAAAACCAATTAGTAATATGTATCCAATTCTGTAAATAACGCGCTTTAAAGGATATTAAATTTACACATTTTCGTTGCTTAAAACAAATAGCAAGGCTTTGTGTGTAGTGTTTTAGCCCTATAGATGTTTAACTTGAAGTACTTGTTTGGCAGATTAAATTAACAATGAAACGTTCATGTTTTTACAGATTTAATTCTAAAAGAAGGCTTGATGTGCACAAATTTGTAGGCTAATTTAAAATTGTGTGCATTCATGAATAAATTCATGTCATTTTTATTGGTTTCGTTCTTGTTTTTGTCTCAATCAATTTATGGACAAACGCACGCGCCAACTACTGAACTTAATAACATTAATGTATATCTAGACTGTCCATATTGCGACAATGGTTATATAAAACAAAATGTAAATAATGTTGTTTTTGTTAGAGATGCAAAGCAGGCAGATGTTCATGTGCTTTTTATGTCGCAAGCAAGTGGTGGCGGCGGAACTTCAGAAAAAATTCAATTTATTGGTTTAGGTATTTATAAAGTCTTTTCAGATATTTTGACATTTGCTACTACGGTTGATATGTCAGAATCAAATAAGCGAGAATTAAGACTAAAATATTTGGAGTTAGGGTTAATTCGTTATCGAATTGAAGCGGGGCAAATGGAGGATATTAAACTTGAAATATCTCAAAGTGCAGGGACAGAAAATGTGGTGCCAAATGATCCGTGGAATTCGTGGGTGTTTTCAATGAATGCTAATGGATCTTTCAACGGTCAAGAAACCTCTAACACAGTTAATTTGAGTGGTGGTGGTGCAGCAAAGAGAATAACGGAAGAATCTAAGTTTTTGGTGAGTGGTGGATTTAGGCAAAATAGAACATTCTATAATTACAACGGAATTAAAACAACCTCAATGAGAAGAAGTTCATGGGGAAATGTTCAGGAAGTAATTAGTATGAACGACCATTGGTCACTCGGCTTTTTTGGAAATGCAGGAAATTCTATTTTTAGCAATTATCAGCTTTATTTAGTGGGTAAAACTGGAATAGAGTATGATTTATTCGAGTATTCTGAATCTTTCAATAAACAAGCTATAGTTGCTTATAATTTAGGAGCACGATATAATAATTATTATGATACTACTGTATTCAACCAGGTAGAGGATAAACTTGTTTTTCAAGAATTGGCAGTAGGCGGAAAGGTGAAACAAAATTGGGGAAATCTGTCTTCCACAGTGACTTACCAAAATTACTTGCATGATTTTAGTCTAAATTCGGTATCACTTTGGTTAAATCTTAAGGTTAGGTTGTTTAAAGGATTTTCTTGGCGTGTAAACGGCAGTTTTAAAATTCGTAAAAATCAAGTAAATATAGCTCGTCAAAGTGCAAGTATTGAGGATGTATTATTGCAACAGCAAGAATTAGGAACAGGTTATTCTTATTGGATGAATACAGGTATAAACTACTCTTTCGGCTCTATGTATAACTCTGTCGTGAATCCACGATTTAATATGTAAAACCTGTCTGTTTTTCTTTTCCAAGGCCTTGATTGGTGAAAATAAGTCATGAATCAATACGGACATTACGTCATTCTGTCAGTTTATCGTCATTGGCATAAGGATTGACTGTAACTGTAATTAGAAAACTTAAAATTAGATTATAAAATGGCAACTAAAGGAACGGTAAACGTACAGACGGAAAATATTTTTCCACTTATCAAAAAGTTCTTATACAGTGATCACGAAATATTTTTGCGCGAATTAGTATCCAACGCAATTGATGCTACAAGTAAATTGAAAGTGTTGAGTGCATCTGGAGAAGTGAAGGGAGATCTAGGAGATCTTAAAGTAGAGGTGATTTTGGATAAGGAGGCAGGAACATTAACGATTAAGGATCGTGGTATTGGAATGACTGAGGAGGAGATTGAAAAGTATATCAATCAAATTGCATTTTCTGGTGCTGAGGAATTTGTGAAAAAATATGAAGGAAAAGAGGGGGCAGAGCAAATTATTGGACACTTTGGATTAGGGTTTTACTCTTCTTTTATGGTTTCTAGTAAGGTGCAAATTAAAACTTTGTCTTTTAAAGAAGGAGCAAAGGCTGCACAGTGGGAAAGTGATGGAACTCCAGAATATGAAATAACTGATATTGAAAAGGCTGATAGAGGAACTGAGATTGTTTTACATATTGCTGAGGATTCTTTAGAGTTTTTAGAGAATGAGCGTGTTAGCGGTATTTTAAATAAGTATTGCAAATTCTTACCTGTTGAAATCAAGTTTGGAACGAAGACAATCAAGGAAGATGATCCTTCTGGAGAGAAGGATGAAAATGATATGGTGAAGAAAGTGGATGTTGAGGTAGATAATATCATTAATAATCCTAATCCAGCATGGGCAAAAGCGCCTGCTGATTTAACAGATGAAGAATACAAGCAGTTTTATAGAGAGTTATATCCTGCGTCTTTTGAAGATCCATTATTTCACATTCACTTAAATGTTGATTATCCATTTAACTTGACAGGGGTACTTTACTTCCCAAGATTAAAGGAAACAATGGAAGTACAAAAGAATAAAATTCAATTGTATTCTAACCAAGTATTTATTACAGATTCTGTAGAAGAAATTGTACCAGAATTCTTGACATTATTACACGGTGTTATAGATTCTCCAGACATTCCTTTAAATGTATCACGTTCATATTTGCAAGCAGATGGAAACGTGAAAAAAATTGCTTCACATATCACCAAAAAGGTAGCAGATAAATTAAACGGAATGTTTAAGAATGATCGTGCAGATTTTGAAGAGAAATGGGATAGTTTAAAAGTGTTTGTTGAATACGGAATGTTGACAGACGATAAATTCTATGGAAAAGCAGAAAAATTCACATTGTTGAAAAATACAAAAGGTGAGTTTACAACATTAGAGGAGTATCAGGAAAAAATCAGACCAATTCAAACTGATAAAGATGGAAAATTAGTTGTGCTTTATGCAAACAACTTAGATGCACATCACCAATTTATTACTGCAGCAGAAGAAAGAGGATATGATGTATTATTAATGGATAGTCCATTAACACCGCATTATATTTCTCAATTAGAAAGCAAACTTGAAAATGTAAGCTTTGCAAGAGTTGATGCGGATACTTTAGACAACTTGATTAAACAAGATGTAGAAGTTCCTTCAAAATTAACGGATGAAGAAAAAGAAAAATTGAAGCCAATTTTTGAAGAGGTTGTGAATAAAGAAAAATTCACTGTTCAATTTGAGAATATGAGCGAGACTGATGCGCCAATTGTTATTACGCAGCCCGAATTTATGCGAAGAATGCAAGAACAACAGCGCATGGGCGGTGGCGGAATGAATATGTTTGGTTCATTTCCTGAGATGTATAACTTAACAGTAAATACAAATCATCCAACTGTTGGCTCAATTTTGAAAAAACAAAAAGGAAATAAACAAAAAGTTGCAAAACAGTTAACTGACTTAGCAATGCTTTCGCAAGGAATGCTAACTGGAGCAGACTTAACAACTTTTATTAATAGAAGTGTTGAACTGATCAAGTAAGTTTTTTAAACGATTTAGATTTAATGAAAAGGCCGCTAAACAGCGGCCTTTTTTTGTTTTGATATCACCTGCTATTATTGATGTGTAGGCTATTATGATTGACTGATAAAAGTCATGGTTGAAATTCATTTTAAGGTGACTTTTGTTACATAAAAAAACTCCAATTAAAGGTAGATTTATATTAACAAATTAAAACTTAATATATGATTAGAAAACTAAAATTTAAACAAGCGTTAGTGGCTAAATTGGGTTTGTTCATTCCAATTTTTTGGAAACAAACAAAAGTGTTTAATAATGCTAAACCATTACAGGTTAATGCTATTCCTGTAAAAGCAAATTAAATGTGAAATAAAGCAAAAGTAGCAAGTGCTAATGAAGGGAGGAATGATTCAGGTGAAGTATTAATGTTTCAAAGCGTGCAAGACAGTAAATTTTATTAATGAATCAAGTCATTTACTTAACAGCATAGTTGGTTACCTTTTGTTGAATGGAAACACTAAAGCGTGAAATATCAAAAATTAGGACAGCGTAGTCTAATAAATTAAAACGATAAAAATGATTAAAAAACTAAATTTTAAACAAGCATTAATTGCTGGATTAACCATGTGCGCTCCAATTGTTTGGGGACAAACGACAGTGTTTGATTATACAGGTTCATTGCAGACGTATACCGTACCTGCAGATGTAAATCAAATACAAATAACAACAAAAGGAGCAAGCGGAGGAGAAGGTGGTCATGCGTCAAGTGGTACTCCTGGGTTTGGAGCAAGCATTCAAGGAAACTATATTGTTGAACCTGGCCAAGTACTTAATATATTGGTTGGAGGAGAAGGAGCAGGAGCGGAATACGTTGGTGGTGGCGGTGGCGGATCCTTTGTTTGGGATTCTGCAACTGACGAACTTTTATCTGCTGCAGGTGGCGGCGGTGGAGGTGGTTCTACTGATGATTCTGATACTTATGTGGATGGAATAGATGCTTCATTAGAAGAAGATGGGAACCACGGAGCAGGATATGATAACGGAGCCGGAACAGAAGGTGAAGGCGGAGTAACACCAGATTCAGAATATTGGGCTTCAGGAGGAGCAGGTTGGTTGTCTAACGGAGCAAATGGATCTGAACACGGTTGCACATATAATTCTACAGGAGGTGAAACACCTTTATCTGGAGGTGCAGGCGGAAATGGTGGTGGATCTGATGTTTCTGCAGCTAATGGCGGCTACGGTGGTGGCGGTGGCGGAAATGCACGTTGTGGAGCAGTTGGCGGCGGTGGCGGCGGCGGTTACAGTGGCGGTGGTGCTGGCGGAGAAATAATAGTTGGAGATTTTAATGGCGGCGGTGGCGGCGGATCATTCAACGGTGGTACTTTTCCAGTAGAATTGGTATTAGGATCAACAGGTAATGGTCAAGTTATAATTTCTGTTTTGTGTTATGTGATAGATTTGGATGCTGATGTTGTTGATGAGTTATCAGGAAGTGATGGAGCGATTAACCTAACTGTTTCTGGAGGAACTCCTCCATTCGTATATGATTGGGATAATGATGGAACCGGAGATTTTGATGACACAGAAGATTTGGTTGCTTTAACTGGTGGTACATATGTTGTCGTTGTACAAGATGATGCTGGATGTTCAGAATCGTTAGATGTAACTGTAGGAAGCAGTGTAAGCATTAATGAGTTAGAGAAATTGGATCTTGATGTTTATCCAAACCCAACTACTGATCAATTAACTATTCAGTTTCAAGGGACTTATACTTACGAATTGGTGTCTGTAAATGGAGATATTTTGTTCACTGGATCGGCAAAGAATAATCATGAAATTTCTTTAGAAGATCAAGCAAGTGGCGTTTACTTTTTAAAGGTGACATCTAATAATATTACTGATGTAATCAAAGTAGTGAAAAAATAAGATCTAATCAAGATTAGAATTAGAAGGGGAGTGAGAGCTCCCCTTTTTTAATGCTTGATGTCAGGGTTAACAATTATTACTCCGTAACCATCTGGGTCTAATACAGCTATTCCATTTCTTTGCCAATAGTTATTCTTAGGACGAAAACGTTTTATGTTTGCATTTTGCAGTCTATTAAGAATGTCCTCATATGCTTGCGTGCTGTCCGGATAAAAAACAAGGAGGTCGTCCTCATCTGGGCGGTGAAAAGGTTGCTCCCAAGAAACGGTAAATTCAAGATGCCAACCATTGGCTGTATTAAAAGCGTTATCTGGTCCAATAAAGACACCGTCATACCCTTCGTGGCTTTCAAAACTACCTAATTCCTTTAATCCAATAATTTGCGTGTAAAATTCTATGATTGGTTTTAAATGATTGGTGTGACGTGCTTGTCTAAATTGCATTTTCAATGATTGCTTTAAATCTGTTTTTTTCGTCTGTCGAAAGTACTAAGTGCTTGTATTTTTTAGTTCTTCCAAATAATCCATGCAAAGTTGCTTCCTCTTTTAAATGAATAATACAGTTGTGATCGAATAAAGTAATTTTGGCGTACGACTTATCACTTTTAGGATAATCGGCAGTGGTTAATTCAATCGTTTCAATTGTATTGAGAGGAATTTTAGTTTCTTGGAAAATGCCCATTCGTAAGACTAAATGATCAGAGGTAATCATATGGGGTACGCGTGGAATCGATTTCATTAAACCTATAATTTGAACAATACCATACGCACTAATGGCAGTTAAAACCCATGATAAAATGGGATGATTTTCATGAATTAAAAGGTGGACACAAAATAGCTCTATTAGCGCAACACCCAATAACGTTCCAAGCAAAACCAGAATACCTGAATCTTTATGATAAGTAAATGCATTTGAAGGGTGTTTAGGTTTTTTCCAAGCTACAAAGGTATAATAGAATAAACCTATTTCAGTAGCCATTCCGTAAGCCAATTTAGGAGGTAAAATACTTGCAGCACCTTCTTTCAAGGCCGTAACGAAATCAATACCCTCTGTCTTTTTTGCTTTATAGGCTTTTCTAATTTTTCGCACCTTAAGAATGATAAGACTTACCACTGTTATTTCTACAATTGGTAAAAGCCAAGTTTTAATCAAATCTAAAGTCTGCTGATTAGAGGAAGGAATAACTAAACTCGCTACTACTAAACCCAAAATGAAAAAGGGCATAATTGTAAATTTTGAAACCTTCTTTTTACGAATGAGTGCAAAATAAATGAGTGGTGTAGTTATCACTAAATCTAGCGTGATTCCAATACTCATAGCGTTATCATTTGACCCAAAAGAGTCCAGATTAAGCGCTAAAAAAATTGAGGAAATAATAATTAATACGGGAATTCCTATAACGAGTGCTGTAGGAAGAATAGCATTTTTTTGTCTCATGGATTGAAGGTTTAAATGCGTTTAATTTACTCCTGTAAAGATACGCATTTATCTGCTTTCAATCACTAAAAATCAGGAACTAAATAAATCTTTTGGTCCAGCAATTTCTCGTTCTAAATTCAGTAAAAAACGTTTGCGATCTAACCCTCCAGCATAACCTGT
Organism: uncultured Crocinitomix sp.; assembly: GCA_937136425.1. Classification (GTDB taxonomy): domain Bacteria; phylum Bacteroidota; class Bacteroidia; order Flavobacteriales_D; family Crocinitomicaceae; genus Crocinitomix. Next base: position 137,066 of record CAKZON010000110.1, on the reverse strand, counting down.
TAAACTGCCATCCGAACCTATCACTCGGTGACAAGGTACAATAATTGCCAACTTATTTTTTCCATTCGCTGTTGCAACTGCGCGTATTGCTTTTATGTCACCAACCACTAACGTTTGTTCTTTATAGGTTCGGGTAATTCCATAAGGTATTTCAACAAGTGCATTCCAAACTTTAAGTTGAAAATCAGTTCCAATCAAGTCTAGATTAACAGTGAATTTTTGCAGCTCTCCTTTAAAATAAGCTTGCATTTCTTTTTCTAATAAGTTGATCCATTTATTGTTGCCTGTAGTTCGTTGGGCGTTATAATGTTTTTCTAGTGATTCAATTTCGTCATTTAACTCTTGGCGGTTATGGAATTCGAGTAAACAAATTCCATTTTCAGTAGCCAAAACGTCCATTTCGCCTATTGGGGTGGCTATTTTTTTGTGAATTAATTCATTAGGCATATAAACGAAGATAAGGATTATCCTCCCCAAGGCAACGTTTTACTCATTTATTTCGTATATTAAACAACTAATTTATACAACATGATTTTAAAACCACTTTTAGCCGTATTGATCACAGTTTCTGCTTTCGCATCAATAGCCCAAGATACAGAAGCACGTACGGAGATTCCCGCAGAATGCTTAACCGTTCCAACTTCATTAACTTCAGATGGTCCAACAGGATATACATTTGCTTTGAATTTTGATTGTCAAATTTTCAACTATAAACTGACTATTTATAATAGTGATGGTGAGACTGTATTCGATTCTGAGGTTATTGCTGAGCAATGGGTAGCAACTGATGCTCCTGCTGGAACATATACTTATGAATTATTGGGTACAATGGGAAATACAATTGATTACCATCATGTAAAGAAGAATGGTAGCGTATCTATCGTAAAATAACCGAAACTTCAATAACAGACAGGTGATGCTTTAAGCAACGCCAATAATATTAACGCGTCTTTCATGTAAATGAAATGATGCGTTTATTTTTTATTCTATTATTTGCAGTTAGTCTCAATTCCTTCGGGCAAGATTCTACTGCTGTACGCGAAATTTCGGACTCTTGCATATTTGCTCAAAATACGACGGCCTCCACCTTTAACTCTTTAACTTGTATTGACAATAAGTTTAGAGTTTATATGCAATGCCCTATCGATCATTTTTCAATTACAATTTATGATCGGTGGGGAAAGCAAGTGTTCTTTTCAAACGATATTGAGCAGTTCTGGAACGCCAATTATTGTACTGACGGGGTTTATGTTTGGATCGTAAGAGGAAAGATGATTGAAAATGGAGAAATAATAGCTGTTGAAAAAATGGCTCCTGTAAACGTTATTCATTGATGTTACGCTACTTATATATTGCTCTGTTTTTAGGTTCTTTAAGTTCTTATTCGCAGGATACTAAACTTTCAGATTCTTGCTATTTTTATATGCCTAATATCATAACTCCTGATTGTGAGGATTATGGTTGCCAGTTTTTACAATTCAATTTGGAATGTGAAATCAAAAATTTTCAGATTATCATTTATAATAGGTGGGGCGAATTAATTCATGAATCTAATGATAGGGATGAATTATGGGACCCTTTTACAGTGCTAAAAGAAACACAAATTCTAATTTGGCAAATTACTGGCGAAATAATGTATAATGGTGCGTATGTTAAAGTGGAATGGAGTGGGGAACTTAATTTTTTAGTCTAGTAATAAGAAGCTTATGTTGAATAAATTGATGTTCATTTTTCTTTCGTTAGGACTTTTCGAAAATGGATTAGCACAAGCATCTATGCAGCTAGACTCTTGCGACTTTATTATTTCAGATACATTGGACCAAGGATGCGGACAATATGATCATGGAATGATATGGACATATAGTTCATGTGATATTCACGATTTTAATTTAATGGTCTATGATCAATATGGCGTATTGATTTATCAAACAGATGCCATTGATGCCATATATTATCAATATGAAATTGAAAAAATGGGATATGCAGGAACGCAATTCTTTTATTGGGCGGTGACTGGATCCATTGTTGTGGAAGAGGAAAATAAACTGGTAGATTTGTCTGGAAGAATGGTTTATGTATGGTAATTCGGTTAATAATTAGAACTGTCAAGTAATTATTACTTTTGTGCGGAGATGAAATTTCAAATGAGCGTACTAAGTTGTAATAATAAATGATCTTTAATTCAATAGAGTTTTTATTATTTGCCGTTGGGTTCTTTTTACTTTGGCCTATACTTGGTAAAAGAAATATATCCAGGTGGACGTTCATTACATTAGCCAGTTTTTTCTTTTACGGTTGGTGGGATTGGCGGTTTTTATTTTTGATTCTTGCTAGCGGGTTAATTGATTATTTCTGTGCACTAGCAATTGAAAACCGGCCTCAAAACAGGAAGTTGTTTTTTGTTTTATCACTTGTTGGTAATTTAGGTGCACTTTCTATTTTTAAATACAGCAAATTTTTTGCAACTGTTCTAGAGGATGGTTTCGCTCAATTCAATTATCAGGTAGATTTGGTTGAAAAAATACCAGAGTTTGCGTTAATTCTGCCCGTAGGCATTAGTTTTTACACCTTTCAATCCTTAAGCTATACGATAGATGTTTATCGAGGGCGTTTAACTCCTACAAGAAATATTCTTCACTTTTTTAGCTATTTGTCCATGTTTCCACAATTGGTTGCAGGTCCAATTATCCGTGCTAAAGATTTTTTGTTTCAGCTAAATAAATATCGAATAACTAATGCCATAGAAAAATGGAATGCCATTAAAATGATTGCTTTTGGTTTGTTTCAAAAAATGGTAATTGCGGATAATCTTTCACTATTTATTGACAGTGCTTTTGAAGGTAAATCAGGGTTTGAGGGAACAGCCTATTGGTGGGTAGTTATGGTGGCGTTTTCGTTTCAAATATATGCAGATTTTAGTGGGTATAGTTTAATCGCACGGGGATTAGCAAAATATATGGGCTATCATTTTAGAATGAACTTTAACCACCCGTATTTATCTAAAAGTTTACGCGAATTTTGGACCCGTTGGCATATTTCACTTTCCACATGGTTTAGAGATTATGTTTATATAGCATTAGGTGGTTCTCGGCGAGGAGTTGTTGTGGGGCTTGTGGCTTTAACCATTACTATGATGCTTTCGGGCTTATGGCATGGTGCAAAATATACCTTTTTAATGTGGGCAGGAATACATGTTGTTTTATTGATTTTTGAGCGCTTAACAAAATGGACAAAACTATTTAGAAAATCTCCTTTATTAATTCCAATCATTTTTGCACAGGCATTAGTTGCTTGGGTCTATTTTAGGGCAGATGATGTAACACAAGGAAATCAAATTGTGAGTTATTTGTTCAGCTATACTAGTTCTAATCTTGATTTTTACCACGTTTATTTTGACAGTGTTTTCTTTTTAGGATTGGCTGTTGTTATAGAATTACTGGTGTACTTAAGAAAAAATTATAAAGCTGTTAAATTGTGGTATTGGCGAAGCAATTTGGATATAGTTTTAGTTTCAATGGCCATTATAGCTATTCTCTTTCTTAGGGGAGAGGGGAAACAATTCATTTATTTTCAATTTTAAGGATGCAGGCTAGAAAAAAAATATGGCTCATGTCTGGTTTAACAATTATAATGATTGTTTTAGTGAAGTTATTGTTACCTGCCCCAATAAAAAACACAGAGTTGCGCAATGAGTTTTGGTTAAGAAAAACCTTTGCAAGCAACAATCATGATTTAATAGTAGGGGGCGATTCAAGAATTTATAGAGGGGTTTCAATTTCAGCAATAAACGAATCTTTAACTTCGAAATTAGTGGGAGTTAATTTGGGATATTCCAGTGCAGGTTATGACCTTGATTACTTAAATTTTTTAGTTAGTAAATTGAAGCCTACTGGAAACAGAATTTTGGTTTTAGGAGTATCACCACATAGTTTTACATTAGAAGGGGCTAAAAATGAGCTTTATCATGAACATTTAAGTAAAGGTAATTTTGATTTGTTTAAAGGATTGTATTTATCGCCATACCTCAAACATTTTGCTCCCTATAAAGCTACTGAGTTGAAAGATTTTTTGCTTAATGGAAAGTCAGATGAAGGATATTTTGAAGATTTTCAGAAAGACGGTTGGGTACATTCGCATAGGTTGCCAGAAGATTCTTTGACAGCAATAGGAATCTACCAAAAACTATTTACAGACTATCAGGTAAGTGATACGTTAATAACTAACTTTTTAAATCGGGTTGATGATATTGAAAAGTCTGGAATTGAGATTGTTGCATTTCGCCCCCCTACATTTGATATGATGACCAGTGTAGAGGATTCGCTAAGTGGATACAGTGAATTGTATATGAGAACTGAAATGGAGATAAGAGGTTGCACTTGGATTGATTTAAACCCTGCTGAATTTCATACTTATGACGGAAGTCACTTGCATTATAAGTCTGCAGAGCATCTTTCTCAGATTATTGGAAAGCAAATTCAGTTGCTCTTAGATCAAAATCAATAGACTGGTATAATATAGTTCTAAATCAATGATTGATAGATTAGTGTATTAGAAGTGAATCCTTATTTTTGATTTAATCCAATCTAATTTATTGCTCATGAAAAGTTTTGCACGTCTTGTATTATTTTTAATAATTGGTTTTTTTTCTGTTACGGCTGAAGCACAAATAGAAATAAGTGGAACAATTATAGACAGTGAAACAGGAAGTCCTGTTCCATTTGCATATGTAAAAAAGAAAAAAATTAATAGAGGCGCAATAACCAATGAGGATGGTTATTTTAAATTAACATGCTGGGAAACGGATACGCTAATTATTTCGTTTGTTTCTTATCAAAGAATAGAGGTGCCGTATACTTATTTCGTAGAGAATGACCGGTTATTACTTAACCCCAGTGACAATGAATTAGCAACGGTTGAAATTTATGCAGATTTTGACTTTTTATATGACCTGTTTGAGGTGGCAAAACAGAAGTTGAAACGTGCAGAATCTTATCCTGCTAAAACATATTTCGCATTAGAGACTTCCACAACGGGCATTCCTGTAGAACTATTAGAGTGTTATTATAACGCAGAAATAGGCCCTTCAGGGATCAATGATTTACAGCTTAAAAATGGACGAATAGGGATGAGTGAAGAAGGAGGGACTTATTATGCAAGCCTCAGTACTACTCAGGTAATTTCAGATTATCGATTGTTAAATAAGCGAAATAATCAATTTCCAACAAATCCTTTACAGCTCAACAAAAACAAACTAAAACGCGTTTATAATTTAAAATTAGATGCGTTTCAAGATGGTATTTATAAAATCAGATTTATTTGTAAAAATGAGGAATGGGACTATTTTAATGCAACGGTTTGGATTGACAAAAAATCTGAACAAATTGTGCAGATTGATTTGCAAGAGGACGATTTAAAGAAACACCCTTTTGTAGTGATAGACCGTGAGCATCAAATGGATTCCCTCAATTTTAATATTTCCTATACTTTTTCAAATGATGCTAAACAGAGCCTGGATAAAATAGCTTTTAACTATGACCTAAATTATGAAAGTAACTATCATGCTCGCGTAATGAAATCGGGTGGAGTATTTTTGTTTTTTGAGAAAGAAGCTGAATTTGATTTACCTTATTATACCAAGACTGATCATAAGTTGTCTGACTATGATAAAATTGTTGGGCAACCTTATAATGAAAAATTTTGGGCACAAAATGAGGTTATTAGTCCGAGTAGAAAATCAATACTTTATAAAGCATACTTTAAAAAAGCTGGAGTGTTACTCAATTTTGATGAATTGTCAAAACGTAATAATGAGGTATTTAAAAACCGAATTATACAATGGAGTCAAAGGCGCGTATTAATGGATGAAATTAACCAGTTTGGTAACTATGATGTTGCAAGAAAGAATGATGTACACCACACGCAGTTATTAAGCGATTTATACAATTTTCAAGCTCATATTTATTTGGATAGAAATATTTATAATGACTCTGTCTATTACTTGTCAAAAACACTAATCGATTTGGAGGACTCTTTTTATTATCTTGAAGTTAATAAAAACACTACCTGCGTTATTAACACTTATTTTGATTTGGTAGAGTTAGAGCGTAGGAACATGATGGAAGTTCTAGAACGTAATGATTGGAACAAATCACAAGTAGATTCGATTTATCAAAAAAGTCAAGATTGGTTGGCAACTAATTTGAAATACTATTTAGCAGAGGTGAATCATGGCGAAAACAACGCGGCAGTGAAAAAGTTCAACAAAGTTATTTTAGGAAATATGGGAATTGATAATTCATTATTGATTTGGAGTGATTTCATGGCTGAAAAAATAGCTAGTCAAAATTCCATTTCAGCTGAACCATGGATCGAATTGTATAATTATGGAACTGCATTGCTGCAAATAGGAGAATATGAAAAATCTTTGCCTATTCTTTTAGAAGCTTATCAAATGGGAAGTCAAGATCCTTGGCTAGCCTATAATATAGGATTGAATTATTTAAAGCTTAATAAAATCAAAAAGGGCTGCGAATTCTTATCAATGGCAAAAGAAATGGGAGAGCAAGTACCTGATGAGTTGACAAGTGAGTGCGAGTAGGCTTTAATTATTAATAAGCAATGTTCAATTAGTAATTGTTAATGGGCTATTATTTGATGATTTAAATTATTTCATCAAATACCAAATACTAAGAAAAACTACTCTTCGCGGTGAATCAAATAACTATTAGCTTGAGCTAATGAAGTAACAACCATGTCATTTATGCACAAGTGTTTTGGTAATGAACTTGCATAGAAAACTAATTCAGCAATATCTTCGGCCACCATTGGTTGATAACCATTATAAGCGGCGTCTGCGCGTTCTTTATCTCCGTGAAAACGAACTGTAGAAAATTCCGTATTTGCCGCTCCAGGGGCAATTTGAGTTACTTTAATTCCATGAGGCAATAAATCAATTCTCATTCCTTTAGTTATTGCATCAACGGCATGTTTTGAGGCGCAATAAACATTACCATTCGGGTAAACCTCTTTACCTGCAGTAGATCCAATATTGATAATATGTCCGGCTTTGTTTTCTATCATGAAAGGAATTATTGCTTGTGAGACATACAATAATCCTTTTACGTTCGTATCAATCATTTTATTCCAATCCTCCGAATTTCCATTTTGAATTGGGTCTAAACCACTTGCTAAACCAGCATTATTTACTAGTATATCAATTTTTTTCAGGCCAGCAGGTAGTGAATTGATAGCTGATTTTACTTCAGCTTCGTTTCTAACATCAAAATTCAGACAAGTTACTGAAGTATTATAGTTCGATTCTAAATGAGATTTTAATTCTTCTAAACGATTACTTCGTCTACCAGTTATTATAATGTCATCCCCGTTTGCTGCAAATTTTATAGCCATTGCTTTACCAAATCCTGCAGTTGCTCCTGTAATTAAAATGATTCTTTTCATAAAGTACAATTATAGAATCAAAATTAGCAAAAAACGCTCATCATCTTGAATCGATAAATACTTTAAAACTTATGCCATTAAAAAAATTGGATTAATTAATTTTAGGAAAAATTTAATTATGAGCACCATTTTATTTGAAATCAAAGATAACGTTGGAATTATTCAATTTAATCGCCCAACAGTATATAATAGTTTTAATCGTGAAATGGCACTGGAATGTCAGGCAAGATTAGATGAATGTGAAGAAAATGATGAGGTAAGAGCAATCTATATCATTGGTAGTGGAAAAGCATTTTGTGCTGGACAAGATTTACAAGAAGTAACAGATCCTGATGGACCAGAATTAACATCTATTGTAAAAGAGCATTATAACCCAATTATAGAACGCATTAGAAACATTGAAAAACCAATTGTAGCTGCTGTAAATGGCGTTGCAGCTGGTGCTGGGGCAAATATTGCATTGGCGTGTGATATATGTGTAGCAACAGAAGCGGCAAGTTTTATTCAGGCTTTTAGTAAAATTGGTTTGATTCCAGATTCTGGAGGAACGTTCTTTTTACCAAGATTAATTGGTTTTCAAAAAGCAACGGCCTTAATGATGCTTGGAGATAAAGTAGGTGCAGCAGATGCTGAAGATTTGGGAATGATCTATAAAAGTTTACCTGCAGAAAGTTTTGAAGAGGATGCTTATAAAATTGCAGCCAAATTAGCCAAGATGCCAACTAAAGGACTAGGATTGACGAAAAGGGCATTAAACCTTTCTATGATTAGTGATTTAACAACACAATTGAAAGTAGAAGAAGAGTTGCAAACTACAGCAGGTAAAACACATGATTATAATGAAGGTGTAGCTGCATTTTTAGAAAAAAGAAAACCCGCTTTTAAAGGAGAGTAATTCGATTAGAATTAGAAAAGACATTACAAGAAAATTAAAGATATGAAAATTGGAATTTTAGGAGCAGGATCAATGGGATCAGGAATTGCGCAGGTTGCGTCTCAGTCTGGACATGAGGTTGTATTATTTGATACAAACGCCGAGCAATTAGATAAAGCTAAAGGTAAATTAGCAAAAATCATGGCGCGATTGGTAGAGAAGGGGAGAGTAACTAGTGAGGACGCCGAAGCAATTCAAGGCCGAATAAGCTATATAACTTCCATGAGTGATTTTGCTGGAAGTGGTTTAATTATTGAGGCTATTATTGAAAATTTAGATATTAAAAAGAAAGTTTTTGCTGAGTTAGAAGGGATTGTTGGAGCTGATTGCATTTTAGCTTCAAACACTTCATCATTATCAATTGCTTCAATTGCTGCCGCTTGTAAAAAATCGGAACGCGTTATTGGAATTCATTTCTTTAATCCTGCACCATTAATGCCATTGGTTGAAATTATCCCGGCGGTACAAACTGCAGATAATGTAACAACCACTGCTCGAAACTTAGTCGATTCTTGGAAAAAAGTAACTGTTTTAGCAAAAGATACTCCTGGTTTTATAGTGAATAGAGTAGCGCGCCCGTTTTATGGCGAAGCGCTAAAAATATATGAAGAAGGAGTAGCTGACTTTGCTACAATTGATTGGGCAATGACTGAACTTGGCGGATTTAGAATGGGACCTTTTACATTAATGGATTATATCGGTAATGATATTAACTATACTGTAACAGAAACTGTATTTAAAGCCTTTTATTACGATCCAAGGTACCGACCGTCATTCACTCAAAAACGACATTCAGAAGCAGGTTGGTATGGAAGAAAATCTGGCAGAGGATACTATGATTATGCTGAGGAAGCAACTAAAGCAGCCCCAAATACGGATACAGTTGTAGGGAATCAAATTTTAAACCGAATTTTGGTTTTGTTGATTAATGAGGCTGTTGATGCGGTATTCTTAAACATTGCTTCAGCAAAAGATGTTGATTTAGCAATGACAAAAGGAGTAAATTATCCAAAAGGTTTATTGCAATGGGGAAATGAAATTGGATTAGATAACGTATTGTCTCAATTGGATGCGCTTTATGCAGAATATGGTGACGATAAGTACCGTGCAAGTGTTTTATTACGCCGAATGGTGAATAATGGCGAAACGTTTGAATTTTAGTTCTATTTTAAACAAAGCAGAAGTACATTGTTATTGAACATTTGAAATTCAGTTTTTTAGACAGTCAAATGTGAATGGTATTAATGCTTTTTATATATTAGTAGGACAAACCAAACCAACCCCTAACGAATAACCAAGATAATGATAGATACTGAGGTGAATGCGAAATTGGGCGCTAATTTACGCCGATATAGAAAACAAAAAGGATTTACATTGCATACTCTTGCATTGGCCACTCAAGCGGATAAATTGACGCTTATGGGGATAGAGAAGTCAGAAGTGAATCCATCTAGTAATCTACTTCAAAAAATTGCAATAGCGCTAGGTGTCTCAGTTGATGATTTAAAAGCATAGACTCATTTATCTTTTAAATCCAAAATCCGTTTTTCGAATTTTGCACATCTTATCGTCAAGGTGAAATACTATTCCTTCGATATCATTTTCGAATAGGAATTTCTTTAATCCTTCAAAACTTCTATCTGGAACATCAAGTACTTCTTGACCGTGCCTGATTAGTTGGTGTCCATCTATTTTTTCTGGATTTTTTTGAACCTTATTGCCACATAATTCATAACTACCATCATTCTTATTGTTTAAGGCATCAAACCCTTCAAAATGATATTTATCGCCTTTATTATCGCGGTCGCATTTCACCCAATGCGGATGATGACCTGATAAGCGGTCGGCATCTTGGCAAGGAATTGCGTTTAATGGAATTGGGCGTTTATAGGTTCCGTCAGGCTTTATTTTGGCGTCATAGCGTTTATATAGTTCACCATTAATTATGGCGCAAGAAGTGCCATCAAATTTACGTGTGGCTATTGCATCTATAGCCCATGCATTGTCAGGGTTAATTTCGTTAATAACCCTTCCTAAATTTTCAGGATCTTTTTTAAAGAATGTACTTATTTTTTTCATAAAAGTTTATTGCATAAAAAATGGCGTCTCGATTATTCGAGACGCCATTTTCAGATTAGACTAATTAAATCTTAGTGCTTAATGAATTTAGTTGTCTCAGACATACTATCAGAAGTTAGTCTCAGAATATAAGTTCCTTTAGGTAGGTCGTTAGCGTCAAAACCAATTTGATTCTTACCAGCTTCTAAATCTTTAGAAGTTGTTTGACGAACAACTTGTCCACTTAGGTTAAATATCTGTAGTGTAACGTTACCATTTGATGCAAGATCAAACTCAACCGTACCAGCATCCATAACCGGGTTAGGGTATAGGTTCAAGTTTGGAATGAATTTGTCTTTGTCTAAGTTATCGTTATCCTCAGGTAAACTTAATAAAGCGTCTGAACTCCAAATACCTCTACCGTGAGTACCTGCGTAAATTTCACCTGGACGGAAACATCCTTCATCCCAAGTTCTCCAGTTTTGCTCTAAATCATGAATTGGAACAGCTCCAACACCTCCAGAAACATTTTCCCAAGTTGTACCGCCGTTTTCACTAGCAAATAATCCAAACTCAGTTCCAACCATAATAATGTTTTCATCATCACGATCAACAATTACAGAGTAACAAGGAATTCCTCCAGCCAATTCACCTTCTCCAGTGTTAGGGAAAGTAGCAATTGTATTAAACGTTGGTGAAGCACCAGTTGCATTTGTTGATCTTCTAACTCTTGCAGAGCTAAATGTACCTAATGTCACAACTAATAAATCTGGATTATCAAGTGGTCCACTTGCTAAACCTGTAACAATTGACCCGAAAGAAGTTAATTGTTTTAATTCCATAACATGTTTAACTCCATGACCATCAACAATAGTATCACGAACAACACCTCCATCAGCAGGTCCACCATCTAATACTTCAGTTGGTGAATAAGCTGCGTTAAATCCGCTTAATCTCCAAAGAGCACCTCCAGATGTTCCAATGAATAAGTGATTTCCGTCTTTAGAGAATTCCATAATTGAGATTCCACCTAGACCGTCAGCAACTTTAAGCCATCCTTGAGAAGGTGCAGAGAATCTTAAAGCGTTACGAGTCATCCATAATCCGTTAGATCCACCCATGTCAAGGGCAAACCATGATTGGAAAGGATCTTGACAACGTATAGTATCCCATGCAACATTATAGATTTGATCATCAGCACCCATATCAATTACTTCACCTGGTTTTAAAGGGTTAGTACCGTAGTAGTGATCAGATGTAGTAAAGCTTTCTACAATTACAGTATCATCTTCTTCAACACCTGTAATTAATAAACTATCTCCGATAGAAATATCAGGACCTCCAAAGATGAAAGACCAATCTAAAACACCTAAGTTAAATGCTGCACCAGTTAATTCATCAATTACAGTAATGTCTTCCGTTGTTAAATCAGTATCAGCAAACAATGTATCGTCATAAACAATATCAATTGGAGTTTCATAAGGAATAGTAGTTTGAGCAGTAGCAGATGGTACATCTACAATGTCTCCAGCCTCATAACCTTGAGAAGCAATATAAGATAAAGTATCTGTTGAAGCTAAATCATTAGGATGCTCCCACATTTCGAATGTAGTGTTAAACTCACCACATCCTGTTCCGTCAGTAGCTCCTGCATTACAAGGAATTCCATTTCCATCAATGAATTCTTCAGGGCCAAATTGGTCACCGTTTAAACCTCTATCAGAAGTTCTGTAAACAGCTGAAAAGTAAATTGAACCGAATGCTAAATTTCTATTAATAAAAGAAATGTCACATGAGAATCCATCTCCACCACCAACTTCTCTATGTTCTTGGTAAGTTGTTCCAGTGTGATAATTTGCTTGAGTACCGTTATCTTGAGCTCCACCAATTACATCTCCGTGAGCAGAAGCTCCAATTGCGTAAAATTGTGTTACGTTGTAACCTCTATTTGCTGGGTGAAATTCAGGATCTAAAGTGTTTGCGTTGTCAGAGAATGCAACACCACCATCATTTCCAATATAAAATCTTCCCCACTGATCCCAAACCATTTCGTGGTTATCAGCGTGTACATAACGATCAAAAGTAGGAGGTAAGAACCATTGTGAAATTTGTTCCCAGTTTCCTGTAGTTGACCATGAATAACAATCAACACCACCTAAAATAATTCTATCTGGTGCACCAGGTACAACAGTTATAATATTGTTATAACCACCTTGGCCAGATCCTCCTGAAGTAAATGGAGAGAATCCACCTGGAGTTCCATCATAAGCAGGAGCAATTCTTTCCCAAGCCAATCCGTTATTAGCTGAACGCCAAATTCCTTCTAACTGACCTGAAGCACATGAAGCATAAACACGGTAAAGACCGTCTACTTTTTCATGACTAATTGCAAATTCGCAACGTCCTACTGAAATCATATTGATTACACCAGGATCTTCTCCAATTGCAGAAACATCAGTAAAACTTCCACCACCATTGGTTGAAACATATACTTTCGATCCTGCTCCAGTTGAATGTCCAATAATTACTTGACCATCTTTAGAAATTGATAAAGCTCTACATGCGCCAGAAGGGAATGCATCAACGTCAGTAATTGTTCCTGTTACAGGATCATATTTATCTAAACCGTTGCTACTTGCAATCCAAACCGTGTTATTAACGTCATCTGAAACAACTTCGTTAATAAATTGCCAAGATTCAGTTCCGCTAACTAAAGACCATGATCCATCAGCTTCTTCTTTATAAAAACCGTAACCATTTCCTCCACTATCTTCGAAACCGCCAATTTGATCAGCACTATGTCCAGTACCAACATAAAAATTTCCGTCAGGAGTTTGACAGATAGAAGAAATAGACAAGTTAACGTCAAATTCATCTACTCGGCTCCAAGTACTGGCTCTGTTAATTGACTTATAAAGTCCTCCAGATACAGATCCTGCATACAAGTGGTTAACATTGTTTCGATCTACGGCAATACCTCTTGTTCTACCTCCAACGTTATCTGGACCTTGATCAATCCAATTAAATGTTGCACGGTTCTGAGCTACAGACATTGCAGAAGCTCGAGCGCGTTCCCATTGTTCTTGCGTATAATCACCTTTTAACAATTCGTAATATTCAAACGCTCCTTCAATACCAGCTTCGCTAGCATCCAAATGAGAGGAGAGTCGCTGTTCGTAAACACCTTCAGAACCCTCTGAGGTATAAACGAATAGACCGGCTGCAATCGCAAGTGCCGGTAATGAACCTAATAGTAGTGCTTTTTTCTTCATATTAAATTTTTTCATCTAAGCGCATTTTCATCCGCACAATATACAACTTAATTCTTAAATATATCCTATAATTTGTTGAATTTTAATTCACAAAAAAAGGCTTAAAACTAAGCAGCTTACAATTTATTATTCAACAACTTTCTCTGGGGTTTGATTTAGGACATTTAGATATTTAAATGCCACTAACGGTGATATCAAAGAAGTGCGTTAAATGTGGCAATGAACGATTGTGAAATGTGCTAATTTGTCGCTAATTTCGTAAGAATTAGTATGGATTGAAACAGAAAAAGACCTAAGTTTTGTCTTTTTTATACAAATCTATCGAGTGATTCTTTTTAAAAAAGATGTTTTTCAGCATGATAAGAAGAACGAACTAATGGTCCGCTTTCAACAAATCTGAACCCTTTTTTGAGTGCATATTCTCGATATTCATCAAATTTTTGAGGCGTTACAAATTCTGCAATTGGTAAATGATTTGGTGTAGGTTGTAAATACTGACCTAAAGTTAAAATATCACACCCAACGTTACTTAAATCATCAATAGCTTCGTAAACCTCTGTTTCGGTTTCACCTAATCCAAGCATGATTCCTGATTTCGTTTTCATCCCTCCGCGTTTGAGTCGCATTAGTACTTCTAAACTTCTATCGTATTTGGCTTGAATTCTAACTTGTTTAGTTAACCGTCTTACTGTTTCAAGGTTGTGTGATACTACTTCCGGCGCAACATCAATGATACGTTGTAAGTTTTCCCATTTCCCACCAAAGTCAGGAATTAGTGTTTCCATTGTGGTACCAGGGCTTTTTCGTCGAATAGATTTTACTGTTGCTACCCAAATTTCTGAACCACCATCAGCAAGGTCGTCACGATCAACAGAAGTGATGACAGCATGCTTAACCTCCATTAATTTAACAGATTGTGCCACCTTTGCAGGTTCGAAAATATCAGCCTCTAGCGGTTTACCAGTTGCTACAGCGCAAAATCCGCATGAACGGGTGCAAATATTTCCTAAAATCATGAAAGTTGCTGTGCCTTCACCCCAACATTCTCCCATGTTGGGACAATTACCACTTTCACAAATTGTGTGTAATTTATGTTCGTCAACTAATGAACGAACTTTTTTATAATTTTCACCAGTTGGTAACTTAACCCTAAGCCACTTTGGTTTTTTGATTCTTATTTTTTCTTGACTTGTTGTTTCCATGTTTTAAATCAATAGAGCTTTTGCCCAAGATTAAACTGAAGATATAGAGAAGGGAATAAATTGTCCCCAACATTATTATGCATTATAATTACTGGTTTTCCTACGAAATAATCAACCATTACACCAACTTCACCACCACTAATTTTGTTTTTGGCTGTTGAAAAATTAAAATCAAACCCAATTCTTGAAAAAACACCAAATTCAAAGGTGGCCTCTCCTAGTCCTTTTCCCCACGAAGAGCGCGAGGTAATATTTTCAACATTATGGATACTTGGATTATACTTTTCATCAAAGGCAGTTCCAAATCGTTCAATTCTTAGGTAAACAGGTTTTAATAATCCTATAGATGGTCCAGCGGCCCATTTTAAAGAAATTTCAATTCCGTTTTCTCGTTTTGCTTTGAAAATAGCGAGCTTTCCTCCATATGTTGGGCGGAAACTAACGAGTGAATTTAGTTTTCCAAAATAATATCCTCTTGAGTTACTGAAATTGCTGTAAATCTTAAACTCCTTTGGATGTCTGATATTAGTTAGGGTAAAACCATAAGTATTTCTGTACTTGTAATTTTTCTGAACGGCATATTCAAAAGCCATGCCCCAACCAGTAGCTCCAGCATTGGCATTGAAGTTAAGCCCAAATGAGAAATCACGTCTCATAATGGTACTACCATCTTCCTTGTCGGGCACTTGACTGTAACCTGATAAAGAGACAAATAATGCTAATATGTATAGAAATCTTTGGATCACTATGTACAAAGTTAATGAAAACTACGTGAGTAACCTTAAAAAGGGTGAAAGTATCGTGTTAATTCAATTCAAGAATTATACTATTCTTTGTTATTGTTATAGCTATAAGAAAGGGAGGTGATTTTGATATAAGTGAGCGTTTAGCTCTCCTCGTTATCAATTATTTTTATAAACAAATCACTATATTTTAGTGCTGGAATTGCTGTTAGTGAGGTTTTTTTAACTGGTTCGTACAACAATGAATTTGTTTTTAAATCCGTTGGTATGAATTTCCCTTTTTCATCATAAGATTCTAATATAACAAGGGCTGCACTAAGAATAAAAACCATTTTAACTACACCAAAAATCAATCCCGCAATTTTGTTGACCATACCTAAAGCGACAATTTTAAGTCCCTTTTCAATCATTTTTCCTGCAAAATACACCATGGCACCAACAAGCAAAAATGTAACAGTGAAGGCAATGGCAGGTAAGTATTCTGTTGTTATGCCAACATTCTCACGCAATATTTCAGCCATGTAATCTGAGAAATGTATGCCAGCATAAATTCCAACAAGAAGCGCCAATAAAGTAAAGAGTTCAATCACAAACCCTTTTTTAAATCCACGCCACGCACCAATTATGATTGGTATTAATAATAATATGTCCAAATAGTTCATGGTGAAACAAAAATAATTCGGAAGTTTGCGGTTTGGTTGTCTTAGGACAATTTGTTTCAAACAAAAAACTGTTTATAGAGGTGGATTATAAGTTAGAGTTGAGATTTCAGGATCTAGTGAAAAAATTAGAAGTAAAATTTGGGACTGGTCTTGAGTTGGATACTATTATACTATTGATTGGTGTGCAGGAATTAGGGAAGGGGTACAAGGAATTTTCCAAAGACGAGAAAATGAACCTAATGCACATTGCAATTTGCACTATTTTAGAGCCTTATGGTGTTTATAAATATGTAGCAAATGATGATGATGGATGGCCGCATTTTGAAAAGGTGAAGAACATCCCAGCTATTAGTAATAAGGATCAAGAGCACCTATTAAAAGAAGCTGTAATAAATTATTTTGAAGGAAATGAATATGTCCAGTCAAATACAGAGGGGACAGAAGAAGAGGAGTAGTTGTTTATAATCGAACAATGATAAACTCTGTTCTTCTATTTTCCTGATGCTCTTCTTTGCTGCATTTAATTCCATCTGCACATCTATTCACCAATCTTGTTTCACCATATCCTTTCCCTGAGATTCGTTCAGGATTTGTGATGCGCTGTTTGATGTAGTCTGCTGATGCTTTTGCTCGTCTATCAGAGAGTGATTCATTAGAATTAGCAGTTCCCCGAGAATCTGTATGAGATCCTAATTCAACCACCATTTCCGGGTTTTCGTTTAATACCGTCACAATTTTTTCAAGTTCCAGAGCTGCGTCTGGACGAATGATAGATTTGTTAACATCAAAATAAATAGGATTAATATCAATCACTTCAGATAAATCTATACCAACCTCAATTTGTTCAAGACTAATATCCATATCTGTATGAACATTGTAGACACCTTCTTTATCAAAAACAGTGTTGTAAGTAATTGTTTTAGATAGATAACCCTCTTTTTCAAATGTGAAATTATAACTTCCACGATCGTTCAGTTTTTTATCAGCAACAGCACGTCTATAATCTCCAGATTCGTTGGTTAAATATGTTTCTGTTACACCTGTCATATTATCTGTAATAGACATTTTTACGCTGTCCAATGCTTCTCCTGTTTTTTTATCAGTTACTAGAGCCAATAGAGAAATTCCAGGATCTTTTTCAAGTATAAGGTCGGCAGTTACAAGTTTATCAACCTGCAACGTGTTTACAGTATTGTTTCCATCAAAATAATCGTCTTTTTCACCTAATAATTTAAATTCTTGATCAGCATCTACTTGAAATTCAAAAGCACCGTTTTCATCACTGCTTTCATATATTTCTTCACCACTAGCTATGTTTATTAAAGATACAATTACATTAGGTAATGGATTTCCTTTTTTGTCATAGGTAATACCTGCAATTGTTTTTTGATCAACAGCAAATGTATAAATATCCATTCCGCCAAATCCACCAGATCGATTAGAAGAGAAGAATCCCTTTTTGCCATCTTCTGTAAAGCTTAAATAAATATCATCTCCTGCCGAGTTCATTGGATAACCCAAATTCTCAGGGTAAGTCCATTCTCCACGTACAAATTCAGATTTGTAAAAATCATAACCGCCAGAACTATTGTGTCCTTTAGATGAAAAATAAAGTGTTTTGCCATCTGCTGAAAGGAAAGGGCTATCATCATCTTTTTCAGAGTTAATGATTGGGCTTAAAAATTTAGGCGCCGACCAAGTTGTGTCGGTTAAATAGCTCACATAAATATTTAAATCACCTCCCTCAAATTTAGGACGATCCATTGCGCTAAAAATAAATGTTTTACCATCTGCAGAATAAACGCCATGTGGTTGGAAGTAAAATTTACCCAACACTTCTGGTAAGGGATCAATTTCATTGAGACGATCTTGATCAATAGAGGATCTCCAAATTTTATTTTTGTGGAAAATAAGGATGTCATTATTGTCACGGCGTCTGCCGATTACAGCATGGTGGTTATCTTGCTTAATTCCTGGATTGTAACTTGATGCTACTGACTCAACCAAGTCGAAATAATAAATGTTTTCGTAATATTTATTATCCTCAGTTATCTCTTCTGATTCAAAATCTTTGTAACGAGCATTGTAAAGTAATAGGCTATCTTCTTCAATAAATACAGGAGTATATTCAGAATCTATTGAGTTGATGAAGAAATCCATGTTTTCAACAGAGTAGGTGTTATTGTCATTTACAATTGCTTTGTTTTTAATAGCATATCTGCATGTTTCAAGATGAAAATTTACCTCTTCATCTAGATAAGCATGTTTATTCTTATTTAATCCGTTCTTCTTAAAGTATTGGTATTGCTCAATTGCTTCTAAAGGACGCTCCTGTAAACGTAAGCAGTTAGCATAATCAAAATAAATTAGTTCGTTAGGTTCAACTTCTGAGTTCGCTATTCTTTTTTTGATGTAAACTTCAGCAGAATCATAAAGTTCATATTGATATAGGTATATTTCTACAAGACCTTCTAAAGCTTTTGAATTATTTGGTTCAATTTCAAGCGCTTCTTTATACAATTTTATTGATTGTGGATAGTCTAGTTTTGAACGTTTTTTCTTGGCGTCATTTAAGACTGCATTAACTGATTTTTGGGCGTACAATTGTGACCCGCCATTTATTCCTATAAAAAGGAACAGGATCATCAGAGTGATAATGTTTATTGAAGGTATTTTAGTCAAGAATCAGTAGTTTTAATTTGTCATTTTTGGCTTGCAATTCAATTCGGGAATTGAACGTTTCAATTGGCACCTCCAAAAATAGAATAAAATAATTAAGAATCAAACAAAAACAACTGGGGAATGGGAATACTTAGCAAATGTGATTTGCTGTTTATGAATACTTTATAAAGCTAATTAGGCAAAAAGCATACCAAAATCAATTTATGTTTTTCGTTTTTTCTTTTTTGCAGCTGGAAAAAGAATATTGTTCAAGATTAAGCGGTAACCAGGCGAATTAGGGTGAAGGCTTAAGTCTGTAGGAGGATCACCAACCATGTGTCTATAATCTTCTGGATCATGTCCTCCATAAAATGTCCAAGTTCCTTGTCCAAATTCTCCATGAATATATCGCGCTGTTCCAATGGCCTTATTTTCGCCCATTACCAATACATCTGGTTTTATAAATTCTTTTCTAAAATCTGTAGTTTGCCCCATAAATCCGTCAATTTCTTTTGTATGGTTTTGGCAAAGCATTGTTGGAACAATGTCCCATTTAGCAGAAAAATCAAATAAGTAAAACTTGTCTAAATTTTCGGCTAATTTATGATCTCTCGTACCATCAATATCCGAATATTCATATTCCATAGGATCTTTAGATACCGTGTAGTCCTTAAAAGCCAAGGTTTGATTATAGTCTATTTTGCTTTGAAAATCTGGGGAAGCAGGATCATGGTCATACATGTGCTCGCATATATCCGTGTTTTGCGCACTCAAAGCAATGTCATAACTGTCTGTTCCAGAGCACATAGTGAATAGGAACCCTCCACCAGCCACAAATTCTCGAATTCGTAAAGCCACATCAAGTTTTAATTCTGATACTTTTTCAAATCCTAATTTTGCCGCCATGGCTTCATTGTCGCGCACTTGTTTTTGATACCATGATTGATTGTGATAACTACGATAAAATTTTCCGTATTGCCCAGTGAAATCTTCATGATGTAGATGTAACCAATCAAATTCAGGTAAACCTCCTGTTACTACCGTTGAGTCATAAATCTCTTCGTACGGTATTTCTGCATAAGTTAATACAAGTGTTACGGCGTCATCCCAAGGTTGCTTACCTGTTGGCGTGTACACAGCAATTTTAGGTGCAGTTTCTAGTTGAACCACTTCCATATTGACTTCAGGATTCGCAATTTCTGATTTAATTTGTTTTACTTTAATGTCAGGTAATACTTTAAAGGAAATTCCTTTAATGACCAACTGTTCTTCAATGTATGGGTTTTGAGGGAAAAGAAAACTTCCGCCTCTATAGTTTAGGAGCCACTCCATGACAATTTCATTTTCTAAAACCCAATATGCAACGCCATAAGCTTTTAAATGATCTTTTTGCGTTTCATCCATAGGGACTAAAATAGCATTTGCGCTAGATTGAAGTGGGATTGCCCAACAGCAAAGAAATAATAAGGTATAAACTATGTTTTTCACGTAATTCTATAATCGTTTTTTGATGAAAACGTAACGTGATATAAAGTGTTTCGCTTTTAAAAAGGTACGTTATCGTCCATTTTAGAGGTGAAAGTCACGTCATCATCATCATCATTCATTCTACTTTGCATGGTCATGGTTTCAGGGTTTGAATCAAATTCTCGATTCGAACTCATTCCAGCATCATGTGCCTGCACTCCTGGCAATTGGAATTCGTCAAAAGCGTCTAGGTTATCAAACTTAGTTAATTGTTTGACGAATCGTAAACGTATGGTATCCAATGAACCATTTCTATGTTTAGCTACAATAATCTCGCCAATTCCATCCGTTGGCATTCCGTTTTCATCCTCTACAAGTCCATAATATTCTGGACGATAGATGAAAACAACCATATCCGCATCCTGCTCAATTGCACCAGATTCACGTAAATCTGATAGCATTGGACGTTTATCACCTCCACGCGTTTCAACCGAACGACTCAGCTGTGATAAAGCAATTATTGGAACGTTAATTTCTTTTGCGATTTCTTTAATGGAACGGGAAATGGTACTAATTTCTTGCTCACGATTTCCTCCTGAAGTTCCGGCGGTCATTAATTGCAAATAATCAATAATTACCAGTTGGATATCGTGCTGCATTTTTAATCGACGGCATTTTGCACGCAATTCAAAAATTGAAAGGGCAGGAGTGTCATCAATAAATAATGGAGCAGTAGCTAAGTCGTTAATTTTTCCGTGTAATTGATCCCAATCTGCTTGGTCTGTAAATCCTTTCCGTAATTTCTCGGAAGAGATTCCTGTTTCCATAGCCATTAAACGTTTTGTCAACTGCACACTTGACATCTCTAATGAGAATACCGCAACACCCTGACCAAATTGAACAGCTGAATTAGCTGCCATGGAAAGTACAAAGGCCGTTTTACCCATACCAGGTCGAGCAGCCAATACAATCATATCTGATTTTTGCCAACCAGAAGTTAATCGATCCAAATCTGTAAATCCAGTAGGCACACCACTTACACCATCTGTGTTTTCACTTGCTTTTTGAATTTCTTCAATGGCTTCTTGAACTAGGTCACCAACTTTTCCATAACTCTTTTTCAAGTTACCTTCGGCAATTTTAAATAGTCCTTCTTCCGCCTCATTTAATACATTAAAAACATCTTTGGTTTCGTCATACGCGTTTTTAATTACGTCAGAAGAAACTTCAATTAATGAACGAAGAATGAATTTCTCCGAAATTATTCGGGCGTGATATTCAATATGCGCAGCAGAGGCAATTCGGCTTGTTAATTGGGCAATATAACCGGGGCCGCCAACCAACTGCAATTCTCCTTTTTTTCTTAACCGTTCAGTAACACTCAGAATATCAATACTCTCAGAATTAGCAAATAATTCAAGAATAGTCGAAAATATTTTTTGGTGGGCAGGTTTATAAAAACTTTCAGGTTGTAGAATGTCAATGGCATCATTCACCGCATTTTTTTCAAGAAGCATAGCACCAATTACCGCTTCTTCAATGTCTGGTGCTTGAGGAGGCAATTTTCCAGCTTCGCTAACTGCGTTTACAGTGGTTTGTACGAGTCCACGTTTATTGCTAGGTTTTATTTGCTTTTTGTCATCCATTCTTACACAAAGATACGAAATGCAGGGCGTGTGTAAACGAATTTATTGAATTTATTTCCCCTTGAATTGAAGATCAAGTAGATATTCAAAGTTGAAGCAGGAAAATTAGGGTGTTACAAGTTTTTGATGATGATTGGTTTCTGGAATTTCAATCAGGAAAAAACCTGATCTATTCCACGGGATTGATCCTGATTCGCTTACAACTTCTTCATGAACTAGTTGTCCGTTTAAGTTGTAGATATGTAGATGTTGAAATTGTTTACCTTGCACAGAATAGTGCAGTTGGTTATTACTATAAAAGATTTTCGTTGTTGGATTAGATTCAACAGAAATTATTTCTGTGTAGTTCGATTTTCCATCAAAATCAAATTGTGTTAATCGGTAATAAATAACCTTGCCTAGTTTCGCTTTTTTATCTGTCACCGAGTAGGCAATATCATCCGAAGAACTTCCTGCTCCTTCTATTTTTTTTACGGTTTCATATTTCACGCCATCATAAGAGCGTTCCAATAGAAAATAATCATTAGAGCGTTCGTTTATGCTCGTCCAATTGATTTGCATTCCGTTAGAATTTTGCACGGCTTTATAATCAATAATTTCAACAGGTAATACACAATCATTACAGGATACAACTATGTCATCAAATCGCCATACTTCGTCACCGGCCCAACACTTGCAAGAAATTCTGAGTTGTATGGTGCTGCCAAAATCTATACATGGAGATGTGAAGTCAAGAGGACCGCCCATTGGAATATCCCCGATTTGAATCATTTCTCCTGGCGACTCTGCCAAAGCACAGGTAACACCAGCTACTTCTGTCCAGCCTCCGCCATCTAAATTGTATTCAAGTTTTACCCAATCAATACATGGGGCA
Organism: uncultured Crocinitomix sp.; assembly: GCA_937136425.1. Taxonomy (GTDB): domain Bacteria; phylum Bacteroidota; class Bacteroidia; order Flavobacteriales_D; family Crocinitomicaceae; genus Crocinitomix. Next base: position 114,089 of record CAKZON010000110.1, on the reverse strand, counting down.
CCAGTACCACCGCAATCAATACATTCCTCCATGTTAGACAATTCTTCAATTGTGAAGGAAATATCTAACCCTGTGCATGAGCTAATATCAATGTCGCCTGTTGTCCATGTTGCAGCCGGGCTATTAGTGTCTCTTGCTTCTAATTTTCCAGCATTGACTTTGAAATAATCTGAAGCAGCAATAGAACCAGGACAAGTTGTTGTCCAAGTAGCAGGGCCAATTGCGTCAGAACCTGTAATAGCATCATCTGCTTCATCAAAAGATTCTGAAAACACCGTTTGACCGTATGTAGTAACAGTGAATAATGTTAAGAAGAATAATATTGTAGACTTCATTCAAGCTATAATTCTTGGTGCGAATTTAGCTATTATTTGGGGGAGAGACAACTCTCACTCAATAATTTAACAGTTTGATAAACTATTGAGTGAGCGATATTTATCCTTTCATCAATTTGCCTATAACTTTTTCAACTTTCTTGAAGTTTCCAGAGAAGGCTTTTGATTTTACTTTTTTACTAATTTTTCTACTTACAACCTCAAACTCAATTAATAAACCTTCGTTATTGATCGTTGTGTTTTTAGGCAGGTAAAGTCCAGAGTTTTCTTCGTAATTATCGAATTTTATAATGGCTGTAGTTGGCTCGTCATTTTCATTAGTACCATAGGTTTCGCTAATCATTAACATTCCCGATTTAACATCATAAAATTCAATAATAGTTGCTTCTTTTCCTGTGATTTTGATTTTATAATATTCAACGTCATCAATGTTCGCAATTCCCATTAAATCAACAGTAACGTCAGCATCATCTTTATAATAGATTTGCTTTACAGGGAAGTTGGGCTTTTTCTTGTCTTCAAGTTCTTCACCTTCATACATGTTAACTATAGGGCCAGCAACATTACCTCCCAAAGTTCCATCAAACCATTCTTTTTGCTGAGCTCCACTTCCCATTGGGCTTTCCATAAAGACGTAAGCAGCTGTTTTGTTTGTTTCGGCTTCTGCACTGTACATGTATATAGTTGCGCTGTAGGCTTTTAATTCTGCTTTAGAGATCGTTTCAATTTGTTTTGCAGCTTTAACTTTGTCTGCTAATTCAGCTTCATTAGTTGCCATCATGGTTTTCATATAATAATTATTGAAAATTGATTCAGCCGTAACACCGCTTTCAACTTCTTTCAGTCTTTCAACATCTTGACCATAATAATTTTTATATGTTATTTTTCCATCTGTGTCAAAAACGGCTAGTTTTTCAGCAATATCTTCATTACCAACAACTACAATGTTTATGTTTTTAGGAGATAAATATTCTGAAGCAACTAAAATTAAGTCTTGCTTTGTAATGCGCTCAAGCTTTTGCAAATAAGTGGCATAATAATCGGCTGGTAAATTGTAGCGAATTGTATTTAGTGCAAACCTTGCAATTGTTTCTGGTTTTTCTAAAGATCTTGCAAATGCTCCAGTAATAGATTTTTTTACTAAGTCTAGTTCGTTGTCTAAAACTTCCTCATCAGCAATTCTAGCAATCTCTGCTAATATTTGAACAATAGCGCTGTCAGAAACTTCATTTCTAAAGCTTCCGCCTGCAGAAAAGGATCCAATTAGTTTGTCACTATTAAAGTTTGAATAGCACCCATATGTATAAGCTTTATCTTCTCTTAAATTTGACATTAAACGTGCTGAGAAACTTCCTCCACCTAATACTTGGTTTAAAAGGTTTAATTTAATTTCATCTTCATGTCCAGGAGTTAATTTAACTGAATGCGTTATGTTAATAACACTTTGAACTGCTCCAGGTTTGTTTACAAAATATACATTGTTTCCTTTAGCTGGCGGAACAGCATAGTCTGCTGCTGTTAATTCTTCACCTTTTGGCCATGTTTCAAAATATTCGCTTGCATATCGTTTAACATCATCTTTAGTAATGTCTCCCACAATTACTAAATAAGCATGGTTAGGAACAAAGTACTTTTTGTGAAATGCTTTCACATCATCTAAACTGATATTAGCTAAGGTAACATCCGTCATTACTTCGCCGTATGGATGATTAGCACCATAGTTAACTACCGAAGAAACGTTGGATGAAATTGTACCTGCGTCAGATGCAGTAGCAGCTAAACTAGATTCGTATTGAGAAACAACTCTATCAAAATCCTCTTGTGGAAATGCAGGACTCATTAATACCTCATTTACTAAAGTTAGCAATTTAGATGTGTGCTTTTTCAATGATGATGCATAAAAACCTCTAGAGTTTGTAGAGAAAGTAGCGCCGATATAATCAATTTGCTCATCAAACTGATCTTTCGGTGTACGTTGAGTTCCAGCAGAAAGTAATTCTCCAAAAATACTGTTTACACCTGCTAATTCTCCTTGCATTTCTTCTGGATAATCTACAAATAACTGAAATGAAACTACAGGTTGTTTATGGTTTTCTACCATAATTACCTCTAATCCATTTGAAAATGTCATGGATTCAGGGATCTCAATCTTTATTTCTGGGTTAGGCTGAGCTGTTGGAACAACCGAACGGTCTAATTGGGCAATTACAGAACTGCTTAGACTGATTATTGTGAGAATTAATAATAATTTTTTCATTTGATATAATTTAATTTTTTAACCGATTTTTTTGAATTATGCTATTGTTTAATTCCCTTCTGTTGGTTTAGGTAAATAGTAAAGAACTACTCGGTTATTTGAATTAAAATAAGCGTTTGCAACGCGTTTTATGTCTTCTTTTGTTACTGCCATGTATCGATCTAATTCTGTGTTGATTAAATCAGTATCACCTTGATATACGTAATAATCAGCTAAAGATTCAGCAATTCCCGCCATGGTTGAGTTTGAAGAAACAAAATCACTTTCAATCATGTTTCTTAATTTTTGAAGTTCTTGATCAGAAATTAATTCGGTTTGAATTAGTTTAACTTGAGCATCTATCGATTTTTCTAAATCAGCAGGATCAACTCCCATATTTGCAATTGCTAAATTAATAGCTATTCCAGGGCCTTCTAAAGGGAATGGGAATGAAACCGCCATTACTGCTTTTTGCTCTTTTTCAACTACGTTTTTAACAAGACGAGAACTATTACCTTGCGCCAATAGCATGGTTAACATGTCTACCGCGTACTTGTCTTTATGATTTAGTTCCGGCGTTCTGTAGGCTATTGCTACAGCGGGTAATTGTATGTTATCATAAATGGTATCTCTAATTTCTTCTTTTAATAAACCTTCTTTAATTGTTGGTCTTGGAACAGCGATAGGTTTTTCACTTGCTTTTGGAAAATATTTTTTGATAAAATCTTCTGTTGACATGTCTCCACTGAAATCAGAATCAAAATTAGCAGAGGTTAAAACCTTGGCAGCAACTTGACCTTCATACTTTTTATTAAAAGCGGTAGCTGAAAGAAATTCTCTATCGCGGTAAATGTTTAATTTTTCACCATTTGGGATAGAAGCAAAATATAAATTAATCCATTTTTTAGCTTGCGCAACATCAATATCACCAGCAATTGAAAGAGTTACATTGTGCGGTACGTAAAAAGTTCTGTAAAAATTAACGTAGTCAGCTTCCTCGGCAGCATCTAAATCTTCCATGCTTCCAATAGGCACCCATCTGTATGGATGCTCTTTATACGCTCTTCTAAAAATTTCATACATGAACGAACCATAAGGTTGATTGTCCATTCTTTGTCTTTTTTCCTCTTTTACAACCTCACGCTGTGTTTCAATACCAATGTTTTCAACTTTGGCATGTAACAATCGCTCAGACTCAAGCCATAAACCTAGCTCTAGCTGATTAGAAGGCAATAATTCATAGTAAAAAGTTCTGTCTTGTGAAGTGTTCGCGTTTAATGCTCCACCTGCACCTTCAACAAACTTATCGTATGTGTGTCGGTCAATGTTTGTGGTTCCTTCAAACATCAAGTGTTCAAAAAAGTGAGCAAATCCAGTTCTTCCAACTTTTTCGTTTTTAGAACCTACTTTATACATCATAGTCACTGCAACAATTGGTGTGGAGTGATCTTCATGTAGAATGACGTGAATACCATTGTCTAGATCGTATTCAAGATATTCAACTTTTTGTCGTTCTTGGGCCGAAACTGTAATTGACAATAATCCGGCAACACCAAATAACCATGATTTTATTTTCATAATTTTAAATTTTATCGATAACAAAAATAGGGATGTTTTGTAATAATTTTAGATTTGTTTGATAATTGGTTGTTAATTAAGTTAAATGGTATGAGGTATTTGTTGCTATTAGGAGTGTTGATAATTGTTCAAATTGGTTTTTCAACAGAGAATATAACTGAAATGATGCGGTCATTTTATGGCGCATTAAATAAAGGAGATTCTACTGATATGGTCGATTATTTTCATCCCAATTGTCGTGTAAAGCATGTTGGAGAAAATGATGTGTGGGATTTACCTCTCTCTGAGTTTTTCGGAGTCTGTCCTAAGTTTAAGAGCGATTATTTTTCTGAAGAAATTAATCAATTAAAGGTGTATGAATTTGAAAGTGGCTTGGCCTATGTGGATGTTTATTTTGAATTCTATATTGAAGGGAGTTATTCTCATAGCGGATTAGATCATTTTTGCTTAACAAAAAGGGGAGGGGAGTTAAAAATAGAAAGTGTTTATAGTTCTGATTTTACTGATGGTTTCTCCAAAAAGGAGGATAAGTCATCTATGGATGTTTACTTAAATAAATGGCATAATGATGTCGCAATGTTTGACTATGACGCCTATTTCAATTTTATGGCAGATGATTTTATTTACTTAGGAACAGACCCAGGAGAACGTTGGACAAAGTCTGCTTTTTCTGATTTTTGCCAACCATATTTTGAACGGAAATCTACCTGGGACTTTAAAACCAATTGGCGTAACTGGTATTTCTCTGAAGATCAAAGTATTGCTTGGTTTGAGGAATCTTTGGCTACACAAATGGAAGAATGTCGGGGGAGTGGTGTTTTAAAAAAAGTAAACGGAACTTGGAAAATTGCACATTATAATCTGTCTGTGGTTATTGAAAATGAGAAAATGAAGAAGTTTATTAAACTCCGCCGTAAATAAGTAAAAAGCATTCGCTGAATTTTTAAATTTTATCTACTGATTTCTTCGCATCCTAAAAGTTAATTCTATCTTTGGAGGACACTTAATTTTCTTGAGACAAGTCTATGTTAAAAATTGACATGCATACACATATCCTTCCGCCAGAAATGCCAAATTGGACGGAAAAATTTGGATATGGCGATTTTATTTGGTTAAAACAGCAAAAGCCGGGCTTAGCTGACATGATGAAAGGTAACGCCTATTTTCGAACAATTGAAGAGAATTGTTGGGACGCTGATGTGCGTATGGTTGATTATGAGAAGTTTAACACGCAAGTGCAGGTTGTTTGTACAGTTCCTGTTATGTTTTCGTACTGGGCAAAAGGTAAAGACACTTTAGAGTTAAGTCGATTTTTAAATGATCATATCGCAGATCTGCAGGTGCGTTATCCAAAGAACTATGTTGGATTAGGGACAATTCCTATGCAGGATACAGATCTTGCTATTCAGGAATTACACCGATTGAAAAATGAACTTAAAATTGATGGAATTCAAATAGGTTCTAATATCAATGATAAAAATTTAAGCGATCCACAGTTTTTTCCAATTTTTGAAGCTTGTCAAGAATTAGGAATTGCAATTATGATTCACCCATGGGAAATGATGGGGTTTGATAGCATGGAAAAATATTGGTTGCCTTGGTTGGTGGGTATGCCAGCTGAAACATCAAGAGCAATGGCTTCATTAATTTTTGGTGGAGTTTTAGAAAAATTACCAAATTTAAGAGTGCTAGCTTCTCATGCTGGAGGATCGTTTATTCCTACAATAGGTCGAATTGAGCATGGGTTTAATTGCCGACCAGACTTAGTTGCTGTTGATAACAACGTAAATCCGCGAGAATATTTGGGCAAGTTTTGGACAGATTGTATTACACATGATATTGATTTATTGAAATACATTTTAAAAATTCAAGGTTCTAATAAGGTTTGTTTAGGTACAGATTATCCTTTCCCATTAGGAGATTTAGAGATTGGTAAGTTTATTGAGGAGAGTGATATCTCAAAAACAGATGTAGAGAATATATTTTGCAATTCTATTCTCTCTTGGTTAGATATTTCAAAAGAGCGGTTTTTATAAGCTGCCTTTAAATCACTAAACGGCCCTCTTTAGTCAACCGTCTTCAGTTTTAATTTTATATCAATTTGTTTTCTTTATCTTTATAGAAAACACTTTCCATGAAATTGAAATTAGTTATATCCGCTTTAACGTTCGGATTTTGCTCAATTATGGCGCATTCTCAAAGCGGGCATGATTGTTCTAGGTTAAAATCGCATCACCATTCAGACATGAGATCTGACCGGTTGAGCGACCACTATATTGATTTAACTGAAAAATACAACGTACATTTTTACAAGTTAGATCTAAATATAGAGCGCACTTCTACTTATGTTGATGGTGCTGTTCAAATGCACGTAGAGGTATTGTCTCCAGTTTTAGACACATTATTGTTTGAATTATGGGATGATTTATGGATTGATGATATTTTATTAAATGGTACAACTGCAATACCATTTAGTCGTGATGAATCTGCAGTTATTGTTCCTGTAGATTATGAAGAAGGAGATCACTTTTTTATTGAAGTAATTTATGAAGGAAGCCCTCCAACAGGTGGAGGACCACTTGGCAATGGAGGGATGAATAATGGTTCGTCTCCATCTTGGGGGAATCAAGCAACGTGGAGTTTAAGTGAGCCCTTCGCTGCTTATGAATGGTTTCCATGTAAACAATCTTTAACAGATAAAATAGATTCAGTATATACTTTTGTAACCACAAATGAAAGTAATATGGCAGGATCAAATGGTTTGTTAACAGCCGTTGTAGATGTTGCTCCTGATAAAAAAAGGTATGAGTGGAAGACTTATTATCCAATTGATTATTACTTAATTTCTATTGCTGTTGCTGAATATGTAGAGTATACTGTTTATGCAGAGCCTGATGGTGCTGCAGAGCCTATTATGATTCAAAATTTCATTTATGATAATCCGGCTTGTTTACCTTATTTTGAAGCAGATATCAACGAAACAGTAGATTTTATAGAGCTGTATTCAGATCTTTATGGACTTTATCCTTTCGCAAATGAAAAATATGGACACTGTATGGCACCGTTAAGCGGTGGTATGGAGCATCAAACCATGACAACGCAAGGATATTTTACTCCAGGTTTAACAGCGCACGAATTAGGGCATCAATGGTTTGGAGATAATGTAACTTGTGCATCTTGGTCGGATATATGGTTAAATGAGGGATTTGCTTCTTATTCCGAAGAATTGATGCTTGCTGTATATTATCCAGGAGAGGAAGTTAGTTCAATGGGAGGACGCCACTTCAATATAATGAGTGAGAATGGTGGTGCAGTTTGGGTAGAAGATTCGTTGAATGTTGGACGTATCTTTAGTGGAAGATTGACTTATGATAAAGGTGCCGCAATTGTACATACATTGCGCTTTTTAATAGATAATGATGATCAGTTTTTTGAGATCTTGCAAACGTACCAATCTACCTATGGTGATGGAACAGCGCGTACTATAGATTTTAAAGAAATTGCAGAGACAATTACAGGTAAAGATTTTACGGCATTTTTTAATGAATGGTATTACGGCGAAGGATTTCCTACATATCATGTTGAATACACTTTAGTAGATGGTGAGTTAATCGTATTATTAGAGCAAGAGGTTTCAATGGAAGGTGTGACACCTTTCTTTACAAATGATTTAGAGATTAGAGTATTGGATGATGCCGGTGATTATACAACGTTGAGATTGACAGATGTTGACGGTGAAGCATCTTATCATTCATTTCCTTTTGAAGGAGAAGTAGAAAGTGTTGCAATTGATTCAAGAAACTGGATCATTAACCAAGATGGTGGAGCCGAGGAAAATAATAACCTTGTAAATATTGTGGAGAGCAGTGTTAATATTGAGGTGTATCCAAATCCAACGGCAGATCAATTAATCATTAAAAATGGTTTTGAAAATGGAACATATGTTATCTATGATGCCATTGGACGTAACGTATTAAATGGAGAGTTGACATCTTCAAATAAAATTGATGTTGCTGCATTAAGCCCTGGTCAATATGTTTTAAAAATTAACGGAGGGCAAACTTCTTTTACAAAGCAGTAAGCGATAAATAATTATTTGATGATTCCCTGTTAGTCAAACTAACAGGGAATTTTTTTTGCCATATATCTTAGTTATACTCATCAATTGTTGGATTAGTGAAGTGCTTGTGCGCATCTAACTAACTAACTAACTAACTAACTTGCTTATTGAATACTAGAGAAAGGAAGATTAGGGATTGTTAAAAGAATTTACATCATAGACTTTTCAAAAGGGAATTAATCTAGTCTTAAGATAATGTTGTAGTGGGGCTTTCAATACGTTAAAATGAATCATTTAAAAGTAAAAACGCCCGTTCATTATTTGAACGGGCGTTTTATTATTATTGTTTGCAAGGTATCAAGTTACACCATGCATTAATTTCTTAATCACTTTAGTTAAAGCAACTCCAATTAATCCTAAAATAACAGGGACAATTGTAAAAATTAGGAAGAAAGTAGTCATATCATACTCTTCAGTAATCTGATCAATTTGTCCACCTAATAAACCTGCTAATTTGTTACCAATTGCAACAGCAATGTACCAAACTCCGAACATCATTGCAATCATTCGTCCAGGTACTAACTTACTTACGTATGAAAGTGCAACTGGTGACAAGCAAAGCTCACCTAAAGTATGGAATAAGTAGGCTAAGATTAACCAAATCATACTTACTGACGCTGTTTTAGCTCCAGGCTCAATTCCAGTTGATCCGAATGCCAATGCACCAAATCCAATTCCTAATAAAATTAATCCTAGTCCATATTTAGAACTAGCACTTGGGTTGTATTTGCTTTCCCACCATTTTGAGAACATTGGAGCAAACATAATAATGAATAAAGAGTTCAATATTAAGAACCAAGTTGCAGGAATTTCAACTTCATTATCCTTAATTTTAGAAATTGTTGCAGGAATAATGAATGTGTCTTGATCATTTTCAGCAGCAGATTCTCTTACATTTTTCTCTACTTCAGGATACAGGTAACGAATTTTACCTCTCTTATCCATATCTAATAAGTTCAGTTTATCGCTCACTACCATTTCAACTGGTTCGATAACCGTTACTGTTTTATCAATGATTTTTTCACCTGGAACAACCACAGTTTCTTCAGTAATAACTGTTTCAAATGTTAAGCTAGATAAAGGAGCTGTTTTAACATCTTTCTTTTCATGAAAGTATACAGTAGCCTCTTCAGGGTTTGTAATTCCTACAATCGCTTCGAAATAGAGGGAGTCGTTGTCTTTTTGCTCCGCAGTACGAACTGATTTTTTCTCAGCACTAGAGTGGGCGTGTACAATTGCTGTTCCATTGTACATAACACTATCAATATTCACTTCTTCTTCACCACTTGCGAAAGTTGCATCTCCAGTAATCATTCCCTTGAAAGTATCATAACGATCAGGGTGTGTGTTGTATTGATCTGGTGTTACTGCAGTTTCAATAGCTGTATAAGAAGCAACGTAAGAAGATGATTTCAAATCACGTTGGATCATCCAGAAAATGATTCCCCAAATAATTACAAAACTAAATCCTAAAATAAGGTTTCCTGATTTGTATTTAGCAAAGGTTTGTTTGAATAGTTTTATTAAAACCCAAGTAATAATAGCAACGGGAACAACAGTAATGATAATATTAACAACTACATAAGTGGTGTAATATCCACCCGTCATTACACGGTTAGTATAGTCACTTGCAAAAATTGTCATAGATCCTCCGGCTTGCTCAAAGCACATCCAGAAAATTACAGTCATTATGGCAAAGAATACAATGGCCAACATTCTGTCTCTGGTAATTTTTGGGTAGCGTAAAATTCTTGATATTAATAGAATAAAGAAAGTACATAATCCAACCAAAATATAGTGGTTTGAGTAATCAATCTCTCCAAATTCTAGCATATTACTGCCTCCAATTTTCGAGATAGGATCATTTAAAACCCAAGTAATACCAATGAAGGCACTAATAATAACCAATACTTTGTCTAAAGTTGTGAAAGGGTTTAAACGGTCTCCTTCAAACTCTAATTTACTAGTTTCGTTATTGTCATCAGACTTGTTCGGTTTTAAACCAATTTTTCCAAATATTTTTTGGCTCAATTGAAATTGTAGCATTCCTAATAGCATGAAAATCCCTGCTAATCCAAATCCGTAACTCCAACCAACTTTTTCTCCAATATAACCGCATAATAGAATACCTAAAAAGGCTCCTGCGTTAACTCCCATATAAAAGATGGTATATGCACCATCTTTCTTTTCTGGTACATCTTTGTACATGTGAGATATAATTGAAGTCATGTTTGGTTTAAAGAAACCGTTACCAACAATCAACAATCCAATACCAATGTAAAGAAATATGCTATGCGTTTCAATAGCCATTGAAGCATGGCCTAATGTCATAATTAAAGCACCAACCACAACTGCTCGGCGATATCCCATATACTTATCAGCAATAAAACCTCCCAAAATAGGAGTAATATAAACTAATGCAGTATAGGTTCCATAAAGTGCTAAAGCATTTTCACGTGGCCAATCCCAGCCTCCGAGCCCAAAGGCACTAATGAGGAATAAAACCAATAATGCTCGCATTCCATAATACGAAAATCGTTCCCACATTTCTGTGAAAAACAAAACAAATAATCCAGATGGATGGCCTAAAACTTTCGATTTAAAAAAGTCTTGTGTTTCATTTTCTGTTCCTTGCATATTCAGATATTTCTATTTTTTCGTGTTTAAATTTTAATTGTCTGCTAATTCAAAACCTTCCGTCTCTTCGTGCATTGTTCCTTCGTTATCTTCTGCTCCATGGGTTAACTTTTTCAGCTTTTTCAAGAATAAAATAAGTAGTAAACCAAATGCAACCGTAAATATTGTGATAAACATGAACGTTTTATACTCTTGTTTATTTTGAGTTTCTTCCAGTACAAATGACATTGAATAATCCTTTCCATCCCCTTTGTTTGCTTCTACTTTTACGGCTTCTTCATCCTTTTCAAAAAGAAGTTTTGCATGCATTGGGTTATCTGCAGAGGCTTCATAATCTTGAAGTTCTGCAATTAAAGCAGTGCGACTTTCACTATTTAATTCAAATAATTCACCTAAATTCCCTGTCCCTTCGTGTTCAATAAAAACCGGAGCACCGTCATTAAGATATACGTCCGATCTGAATTCAATATTTTTATCGTGAAGGATTGGATAGTCAGAAATAGTATCCTTGTCAATAACAATGTCGATCAAACCGGTGTAGGTGTTCATTTCATCAATTCCAGATAATAAAACCCCTTCATGTGCTTCTATTTGAGAAGATTCCCCAATCAATCCAGCAAGTTTATTTCCGAATCCTGTGGCTGCAAAATAAATACCCATCATTATTGACGCATATTTTAATGGTGCCAATTTTGTAATAAACGACAATGAAACTGGAGAGGTACAAAGTTCACCAATAGTATGGAATAAGTAAGCTAAAAAGATCCATACCATTGCTGCTTGTCCGAAGTTTTCAGAAGAAGCTTCTTTAGAGGCAAACATCATAAATACAAAGCCAATCCCCATAATTATAGTTCCTACAGCCATTTTGAATAAAGAAGATGCTTCGCGTCCTTTACGTCTCCACCAAACCCAAAATCCAGCAATTGATGTTCCGAAAATAATGATGTAACCAGCATTTAAACTTTGGAATACAGCAGCAGGAACTTCCCAACTACCTAAGAATCTATTAACCTTTACATCTGTGTATAAGTTCATTAATCCTCCAGCTTGCTCGAAAGCAGCCCAAAACACGATAATAATTAAGAAAGATAAAAGAAGAACGATAACTCGATCTTTTTCGATTTTTGTGAGTGGTTTTTTGGCTGCTGCAATAACTTCTGGGTCTTCAGATTTACCAATAAAGTTTCCAACATGTTTTAGGTGCTTTTGTCCCATGATATAAACCACTTGTCCTAAAGCCATTCCAATACCTGCTAATCCAAATCCATAGTGCCATCCGTATTTGGAAGCAACAATTCCAACAATAATTCCAGCTAAAAAAGCTCCAATATTAATTCCAATATAAAAAATAGTAAATCCTTTGTCTCTGCGAATGTCACCAGGTTTGTATAGTCCACCAACCATGGTTGAAATATTAGGTTTAAGGCAACCAACTCCCAATATAATTAAAGCTAAACCGGTAAAAAATGCTGCTTTAGTTGGGATGGCCAAAATACCATGGCCGGCACATAACAGGATTCCCCCAACCATAACGGTTTTTTTCTGTCCCAGCCATTTGTCTGCAATAATACCTCCCGGAATGGCCATAACATACACTAACATGGTATACCAACCATAAATCCAAATAGCATCTTTAGTTGTCCAACCTAGTCCTGGATCATTTGCTGTTGCAGATGTGGCTATATAAAGAATTAATAAGCCACGCATCCCATAATAACTGAAACGCTCCCACATTTCGGTGAAAAATAAAACGTACAATCCCATTGGATGTCCAAACAATGATTTTTCTTCTTGTGGTGATGTAATGGCGCTCATAGATATGTGATTACATTAAGCCTGTGAAATTAATTAAATTAACTTAAAAATAACAACCGTTCATCATTTTAATTGGGAGTTTTTCCTTAAACGGTTAAAAATTAATATTTAACAGGAATAATTGGCCATTTGTATAAAAAAAGCTGTGCAACCTAGAATTCGTGTTATCTTTGCTCAGCAAGAAAATAAAAACTACATGAAGCACAGTAAATTAACACTATTAATTATCACTTTAGGACTTGTAATTTCAAGTTGTGGGAGTGCAGAAAATCAAGAAGATACGAATACAGATGCTCCTGTGGATTCTGTTGTTACAGAAGTGTTAGATCAGCATTCTTATTCTAACGTTGCAGAAGTAAAAACAACCCATTTACATTTGGATATTGCGGTAGATTTTGAAACAAAGATGTTGAAAGGGAGTGTGGCGCATACTATTGATAATATGGTGGGGGCAGAAACCATGATTTTTGATGCGCATAGTTTGGATATTGAGAAGGTAGTGTTAGATAATGGAGAGGAAACAACATTTGAAATTGGCGAGTTTGATGAATTATTAGGGAATTCAGTAACAGTTGCTTTGCAAGCTGAAACAGAGTTAGTGACTATTTATTTTTCCACGGCTCCTGATTCTAAAGCCTTGCAATGGTTGTCGCCACAGCAAACTGCAGGTAAAAACGAACCTTATTTATTTACACAAGGTGAGGCCGTGCTAACTAGAACGTGGATTCCTTGTCAAGACACGCCTGGTAATAGAATAACTTATAGCGCTGACGTTAGTGTACCATCTCAATTAATGGCTGTAATGAGTGCTGATAATCCAACTGAAAAAAATCCAGAAGGAAAGTATCATTTTGAAATGAAGAACCCAATTCCATGTTATTTAATAGCATTGGCTGTAGGAGATTTAGAATTTGCATCTTTAGGAGATCGCACAGGAGTATATGCAGAACCATCAATGGTAGAGAAAAGTGTTTACGAATTTGCAGATGTAGAAAAGATGATTGAGGTTGCAGAAGGCCTATATGGTGAATATAAATGGGGACGATATGATATCATTGTATTGCCACCTTCTTTTCCGTTTGGAGGAATGGAGAATCCGAAGTTAACATTTGCAACACCAACTATTTTGGCAGGAGACCGTTCTTTAGTGTCATTAATTGCTCATGAGTTGGCACATTCTTGGTCTGGGAATTTAGTTACAAATGCTACATGGGATGATTTTTGGTTAAATGAAGGCTTTACTGTTTATTTTGAAAATAGAATTATGGAAGCTCTTTATGGTAAAGAGCATTCTGATATGTTGTTTTCTATTGAATACGAAGAGATGTTGAATGAAAATTCAGCAATTTTAGAAGGGGAGCATCCTGACGATACAAAATTGAAACTGGATTTAATTGGTCGTGACCCAGATGATGGAATGACTGCTATTGCTTATGTAAAAGGTGCTTTATTCTTAAAGACATTAGAGGATGCAGTGGGGAGAGAGAAGTTTGATGTGTTTATCAATAGTTACTTTGGAGATCATGAATTTCAAACTTTAACCACTGAAGATTTTGTGGCTTACTTAAATGAAAATTTATTGGATCCGAATGAAATAGACTTTAATGTAGATGAATGGATTTATGGTCAGGGAATACCCGAAAACTCTGTTAAAATAGAATCTAATAGATTTGATTTAGTGGCAGAAGTGTCCGCAGAAATTCCTACAATGGAAGATGTCGCAAGTTTAGGAATTGATAAAGATGCTTGGACAACACAAGAGTGGATGCATTTTATTCGACAAATTCCTGCTGAAACGTCTGCAGACAAATTTGCTTTGTTAGATGAGACTTTTGGTTTTAAAAATTGTGGAAACTCTGAAATAATGGCAGAGTGGTATATCGCATCTATTAAACATGGTTATAAAGGGATTGATGCTGATATGGAGTACTTTTTAATTAATGTAGGACGCCGTAAATTCTTAGAACCTATTTATACAGAATTAGCAAAATCAACAGAAGGTTTAGCTCAAGGAAGAGCTATTTATGAAAAAGCAAGACCTAATTATCACGCAATTTCCTTTAACACAGTGGATGAGATATTAAACTGGGAAAGTTAGGAATGCATAATAAAAACTGTTTGAATCGAATTTATTTCGTAATATTGCAATAAAATTTATTTGGTTAGCCGTTGAGGCGGCTTGTAGAAACTGCAACAAAGAACTTCCTGGTCATTGTTGCAGTTTTTTTTTGATCTAATTCCCATCCGTGAAAATTGTTAAACAAAATTGTAACGTTGTATGTAACTTTGTTACTAATCTACCGTCTTGCATAAAATACGCTAAACACATGAAACAATTTTTTACGCTTATACTTTTATTTATTGGGTTATCAAGCTTTAGTCAAAATGTAGTAAAGGGAAATGTTGTAGATCCATCAGGTAATGCAATTCCTGGGGCAAGGGTTTCTGTTGAAAATACAACTTATGGTGTGCCGACAAGTAATAATGGTAACTACTTTTTAGAAGTACCTCAACGTGACACCGTCATAGTTAAATATAGCATGATTGGTTTCGCTACAACAATTGATACACTAGTTTTTACTCAAGGGGTTTTGGTACATGATGTTAAAATGAGTTATGAAGCAATTGCATTAGGAGCAGTTGAGATTTATGCAGATGAAAGAAACATTGTAAAAGAAGTTATAGGGCATGTGATTGATAATAAAAAAAACATGCGTAATCAGTACAAAACTTATCAGTGTAAAACCTATATTAAAACAAGTTTAGAGAAAGAAGAAAAAAACGGTTTGTTAAAAGCCGCACGAGAATTACAATCTCAAGACAATTCAAATCCGCAAACAACACCGCTACAATTGCGGCAAAAAATGAATTTTATTGAGTCAAACTCAATTACTCGATACAAACGAAGAAATACCTATAAAGAAACAATTGTCGCCCATAATGATTATGCTGAAAAAAGTAATAGCTCGGTGGTTGTATCAACTGATTTTTCTGATCCAAATAGTATTTTACCTTCACAAGTAATAGAATACAACCCTTATATCTTTTTTGAAAAAGTTGAAGATGGAGATTTTGATCTTTATCAAAACTTAATTGAATTGCCTAAGGTTGCCAGTAATCCATTAGTTTCTCCTTTGGCGGCAAATGCATTTATAAATTACAAATACTCTCTCAACAATATTTTTGTTGAAGATGGTCAAAAGATTTATGACATTCAAGTAGAGCCTCGTTTTAAAGAGGCAGCTTTATTTTCGGGGAAGCTTTTTATAATTGACAGTTTGTGGGTAGTTAAATCAATGGATTTGTCTATTAATTCTTCTGCCATGGACTACTTTAAGGCATTCCGAATTATTGAAGATTTTGTAGAGGTTGATGGAAGATGGGTGGTAGAAAGACGCGAATTTACTTACACCATTAATGATTTTCAGCATATTGTAATGGGAAATACGCGTGTTAATCATACAGACTATGAGTTTGACATGGAATTTGACAAAAAAACGTTCAAAAATGTGGTGATGGAATATGATGAAGAAGCTTTTAATAAGGATTCGGCTTATTGGGCTGAAATAAGACCAATACAATTAAAGCCTGAGGAATTGGCGTTTATTCATGAGCAGGATAGTATCACTAAATTATTGGAAAGTGATGCTTATGTGGATAGTGTAAATACAGAATATAATCGTCTAAAATTTTGGGATTTCATATTAAGCGGAGTAGGGTTCAGAAATAGAGAGAAAAAGCAAGAGATTTATATTAATCCTTTGGTTTCTCAAGTTCAGCCGTTTGGAATTGGTGGATACCGACATAGGTTGGGAGGCATGTATTCAAAAGAGTTTGAAAATGCTCAAGCTATTAAGTTAGACGGAGATATTGATTATGGATTTAGAAATAGAGACGTTAAAGGGCAGTTGGGGGTTGAATACACTTATATCCCTAAGCATTTTGGAAGCCTAAAAGTATCTGGTGGAGATACCTATGATTTTGTAACAATGGAACAATCGGTAACCAACTTTTTGAGCCGAGGAAACTATGTCCGCAAAACATTTTTTGAAATTACTCAGCGTTATGAATTGTTTAACGGCTTGTATGGCCGTTTCACATTTGATTATTCTACTAGACGAGATATTTCGGGTATTGAGAAAGCTCCTTGGGCAGAGAAGTTAGGTGAGGCTTTAAACTGGCCGGATATTGAGCCATATGAAACGTATACGGTGTCTATTTTTGAATTGGAGCTATTGTACCGCTTTAAGCAGAAATACATTTTAAAAGGTAATAAGAAAATAGTGATTGGTACGCAATTTCCAGAGTTGCGTGTTAAATATAAAAAAGGAGTACCTAACTTATTGAATAGTGATGTTGATTTTAATTTTTTAGAAATTGGAGCATCTGATAAAGTTAATTTTGGAACTTTTGGTGATTTGAAATGGGATGTTGAAGCTGGTAGCTTTTTTGGAAAATCAGCTAGTGAGGTTCAATATATAGAACGGAAATTTTTTAGAGGATCTGATTTATTCCTCTTTTCGCAACCGCTAATGACAATGCAATTGTTGGATTCAACGTTTAATACTACACAACCATATTTACAAGCTTTTGCAATCCATCATTTCAACGGTGCAATTATGAATAAAATTCCCGTTATAAATAAATTAAAGTTACAGTTGGTTGCAGGTGCAGCAGCCTTATTTATTCAAGAAGATGATTATGCCCATGTAGAGTTGTATGCAGGGATAGAAAGAATTTTTAAGATTAAAAGACAGTTGTTTAAGTTGGGTACTTTTTATGTTGTCAGATCAAATGGTGAGCCATCTGTTAATCTCAACTTTAAATTTGGATTTGACTTTTTCAACTCATTTACTAATTCGTGGTCCTATTAGAAGTAGGAAACTTTGAAAATAAAAAAGAGAGCAACTCGAAAGTGCTCCCTTTTATCATTGGATTCTCGGGTAATCAATACTTTGTGGTCAATCTTAGTATATTTTTAATACTTGAAAAGGTGTAGCTCCAATCGCGTACCAATAATCAGTTAATAATGGTGAACCCCATGCTCCGCCAGTACCAAAACAAGCGTGAAAATGAGGATGAACAGCACCGATTCCTGTTGTTCCTGATATGCTAGAAATTTTAGCAGCACCCCAATCAACATTAGGATTTCCAGGAGCAATTGGCGCAATTGTTATAGTGCCTCCTGGAGGAATAGCAATACCTACTGAGGCAGATGTTGCACCAACGCCAGAACCACATGCAGGTGTAGTACCTAATACAGCAACGCTGTGAACAACTAATGTGATTGCAGAACCATTGTAAACTTTTAATGGGACGAGTTGCGCATTAGCACTAATTGTCATGGTTAAAACCAGACAAGCTAGTAAAAACTTTTTCATAATTAATTTCGTTTTGGGTTTGGGTTCGAGAAATTTCTCGAAGGTAATATCTGTTTGATATCACAGATTCAATTACGAAAATAAAAATCAAAAAATCAAATAAAAAAGCTCTTTTTCTGACTTATTTTTATGAATTAGGTATTAGCTACTAGGTGTTTAAAGTGAAGTTTTGCTCACCTGCGTTTCAGGAAATTATAAATTGATCAAAAAATCTTTGATTGCATTCCAATATTCGTCCTGAGATGGATTGTTTTCCCATAAAGCTTTAGAGCCATGAAGTCCAGCTGCCTGAGGAATAAACTGTATTTGATTTTCACTTGGTCTTCTTCCTTTTAAAAAATCGGTGATAGCAGTCGCTTCATCTTTTGAAGAAGTAATGAAGTAAGGTAAGTCCATGTCAAGCATTGTGGTTTTAAGTAATGGTTTCTTATCTCCAAAATAATCCCCTGGGCTAAATGAAACAACAGCTTTTAGTTTATCATTTGTAGCGCCTATGTGCAATGCTAAAGCAGATGAGTAAGAACTTCCCCATAAAATAACTGGTTGCTTAAAATAGTCGTAGGTAAAGTCAATGGCGGCAATAATATCTTGTTCGGCATCAACATATTCTACAGGTAAATTTTGTTCTATTGCTCTGTCAGCAGTTTGATTGGTGAAATCATTTAATACACCACCTGATCGTTGATCAATGGTTATGCAATTAAATCCTAAATCATTTAGTTTAGGTGCAATTTCATCATATTCGTGCCTATTGTACCCGGCTTGGTGACAAAGTAAAATAGAAGGGGAGGTTTCATCTATTTTATAGATGGCACCAGAAATAGTTATTTTATCTAATGAAGAGAATTCAACAGGAATCGGATACTCCTCCTCAATTTCAATTTCAGTAGTTGTTTGAGTGGTATCAATCTCGATATTGGAAGCTGTTTCACTTTCTGTATTCGAGTTTTCTCCACAACTGATGATGATTAGAGATAAGAGAAGGAAGTAATAATTTTTCATTTGAATCATGAATTTGTTTATGAAACGAATTTAGGATTAAATTTATCACCCTGCACTAATAGCAGCAATAGCTAATACAGAAACTGCTATTCCTAACCAGTTAATAACGGACAATTTTTCTTTAAAAATTAAGTATCCAGAAAGTGCCGAAAGAACTATAACCCCCATGTTTAGGATAGGATAGACCTGAGAGCTTTCCATAAAACCATTATCTAATGCACTATAAAAATAGAATAGTGTTAGAAAATTAGGGATTCCTAAAGCAATTCCCCAAAGCACATTTTTTCCTAATTTTTTAATTGGAAATAGCGTCTGTTTTTTTTGAGCAACTTGTACACCTAGAATAATTAAACCAGATACAAATGCTGTTAAAAATAAGACAGAAATGAATAGTGGTGGATTTTCAACGTAATTTTTTTGAGCATAGTTAAAGAGAACATCTGCAATTCCTTGACCAAAGAAAATAATCAAGATAAGCCACAAGTACTTTTTATCAAAACTTAGCTTACCTTTTTCAATAGAGCTGAGCACAACTCCTAACAAAGCCAATAAAATTCCAATTATTTTAAATGCCGAAACGGTGTCGCCGTAAAGAAAGAAACTAGCAATGACAGGCAATATTACAGACATTTTATTTGCCACTGTAGCAATTGCCATTCCCACAACCTGCGCACCCTTTGCCAGCAAATTGAAAACAGTAATAAAAATGAATCCAATTAAAATAGCTAATGGAATCCACGGTAATTCAACCAGCTCTTTTAATGCAGGTGTGTTATCTGCATAAATATAACCGAACGTTCCTGCTACTAGATAATTAACAATAATTGCTTGTAAATTATCTACCTTATAACGCTCAAATAATTTGAACAAAATAAGGATTACATTAAAGAATAATATTCCTAAAACTAAATCAAGCATGTACAATAATTTTTACTTGGTCTTTCCCTAAAGCATAGGTTTTATTTACAATACCTTCAACCTTTGGTGCAGGTTTACCATTTGGAATTGAATTAATGCCAGTTAAAATCCTGGCTTCATCCCATAAGTCTGCTTTTATAAAATGACTTAAAGTTGTTGCTCCCCCCTCAATGATTATAGACTGTATTTCTAAACTAGCAAGTGCCGTTAAGATAGATTTTATAGTAAAATCAACAGGTTTTACAAACTGCAGCATTCCATTTGAAATAACATCTTTCTCACTTAAAACATAAGTTTGAACCTTACGATCTCCAACATTAAATCCTCCATAATCCAATCTCATTTTTTGATCAATTATTACACGAATTGGCGAATTGCCTTCATAATTTCTACAAGTAAGTGATGGATTATCTACTTTGATTGTGTTTTTACCGACTAAAATAGCGGCCTCTTCGTGTCTCCATTTATGCACCAAAGCTTTTGTCTCTGGTTGCGTAATCCAAAACACACCTTTTTCGTTATTGGTTCGATCTATATCTATACAACCGTTGGCTGATTGTGCCCATTTTAGGATGATGTAAGGGCGTTTTTTATTGTGAAAAGTAAAAAAACGTTTGTTTAATGCTAAGCTTTCTTTTTCTAATACACCAACATTCACATTTATTCCAGCATCAGTCATTTTAGCAATGCCTTTTCCTGCAACTTCAGAATAAGAGTCAATACAACCAATAACAACATTTGGAATTTTTGAAGCAATAATTAAATCAGAACAAGGTGGTGTTTTCCCAAAATGGGCGCATGGCTCCAAGTTAACATAAATGGTAGCCTTTTCAAGCAAGGATTTGTCTTTAACTGATTGAATTGCATTGACTTCTGCATGAGCTTGTCCATACTGTTCATGATATCCTTCTCCAATAATTTTTCCATTATGGACAACAACAGATCCAACCATTGGGTTAGGGGCAACAGATCCAGCACCTAATTGGGCTAAATCAATGCACCGTTGCATGAATTTTTCATCCGTAGACATGGCGCTAAAATTAGTCAATAAAATTGGGAATTAACGTTGATTTCTTGGATGATAAGTAGTGATTGCCTCTTTCAATAAATCGTCACTTAAATGGGTGTAAATTTCTGTAGTGCTAATAGATTCATGTCCTAACATTTCCTGGATAGCCCTTAAATTGGCGCCGTTTTCTACCATGTGTGTAGCAAAAGAATGTCTAAATGTATGTGGACTAATGTTTTTATGTAAACCAATTGCTTCTGCTAATTGTTTCACAATGGTGAAAATCATTACACGGGTGAGTTGTTTACCGCGCCTGTTTAAAAATAGAATATCTTCGTGTCCCGGTTTAATATCCTGATGTACACGAATGTGATTGCGATAGAGGTTTACTTCTTTTTCAACTGAAGGACTTACCGGAACTAGGCGTTCTTTATTTCCTTTTCCTATTACTCGAATAAAGCCTTCATCAAAATAGAGATTGGTTATTTTTAATCCAATCAATTCGCTAACACGGAGTCCACAACTGTAGAGTGTTTCAATAATTGCACGGTTACGGTGTCCTTCATTTTTAGAGAGATCAATTGCTCCTAACAAGGCATCAATTTCATTTTTGTCTAAAACTTCAGGTAGTTTTTTTCCAATTTTGGGTAGATCCAATAATTCGGTAGGATCAATTTCTATTTCATCTTCTAAAATCAGAAAAAAGAAAAAATTGCGTAATCCTGATATAATTCGCGCTTGTGAACGTGCAGATATTCCCATTTCACTTATCCAACGAATCATTTCTTGCAAATCAGATAATTCGATTTCCTTAGGAGATTTTCCGTTGTTGGTAATTTCCAAATACTGCATTAATTTATCGTAGTCGCGCAAATAAGCCAGAATACTATTCTCAGACAAAGATTTTTCAATTTTCAAATAACTTTGATAATCCTTCCTATATTTGATCCATGATGCGTGCAAAACAAATTTTAGTATTAAATGGTCCAAATTTAAATTTACTTGGAAAACGCGAGCCTGAAACTTATGGTGCTAAAAGTTTTGAAGATTATTTTGTGGAACTCAAAACAAAGTTTCCAACCATAGAACTAACTTACTTTCAAAGTAATTTGGAAGGTGAATTGGTTAATAAAGTTCAAGAATCTAAATGGGACGGAATTGTTTTAAATGCTGCAGGTTATACGCATACTTCGGTTGCAATTAGAGACGCAATTGCAGCGGTAGATACACCTGTTGTAGAAGTTCATATCTCTAACATTACAAAACGAGAATCATTTCGGCATGAATCTTTAATTTCTCCAGTTTGTGTAGGATGCGTATTTGGATTTGGATTAAAATCTTACGAATTAGGGTTAAACTATTTCATAGACTAACCTTCATTCATTTGAGATAAATATCTCGTAATTACCATTTCAATTATTCTTCGGTTTGCTTCTTTTTGATGTTGTAGGTAAAAGGTGAGTTCTTCGGTAGACAAATTGCCAACTATAGCACCAATCACTAAGTTTCTTGTCTCTGCGTTTTTTTGGAGAAAAGATTTTAGGTAAGTGGTGTTTTGAGCTTCCTTGTCTATTGAAATGTTAGAAATCTTTAAATTTTTATCATTATCTACTATAGTACAGATTGTTACATGAAGTTGCTTTAAAACTGGGCGCAATGTTTTATGTGTGAAAACAGCTAATGGTTTATCATTATTGCTTAATTGAACCTCAACAATAGGTCTGGAATTCTGTTTCGTGTAGTCGTTTTTCATTGCGCAGTTTAATATGTCAATTTGTCTTTTCTAATTAGAACTCAGACAGGTCGTAGAATCTAATGTCTGGATAGTGCGTATTGAAAAAACCATATCCATTGTTTACGTTGCTAGGGTAGTTAACCGGCTCTAAGTTCAAGTTAGTAAAAACATTTCCTGTTCCTTGTTTCAAATTTAAATAATTAAAATATTCCTCTCCAATGTTTGACAATGTAACAACTATACTGTCTGAATGATGAACATTGTCTAGTTTCAATGTTGATTCATACATTCCAGGAATTTCATTATCACTTAAAAGTACCGTTTTAGCCAATACGTTTGATCCGTTTCCAAAAAAGTTAACTCCATCAATACCATCTGTTGCTTCAGCAGCACCTTTTTTATAAACATTAATAATGTACCAGTTATCTTCTGATGGATTGTCGTTAAAGGAAACCTTGATAGACGAAGTAGTATCTGTTGCAGTTTCTGTTATGATTGGAGTAACTGTTTCAAATGTTGATTGTGCTAACATAGTGCTCAATGCGGTTATAGTGTCATTATCCTTAATTGCAGTAAATTCATAATTGATTCCTGCAGTTGTAGGTGTTTCTAAACTCGCGTATAATCCATAAGATAATTCATAAAAATTAACTGTCTCACCGTCAAATTTTACAGATACATCTGCTCCGCCAACTAGTAAATCTTCAACATTTACGTTTTCTTGAGGTTCAAGTGCTGAGAAACTTTTTGTCAGTGAAACAAGCATATAGCTGTTTGGTATAACATGTGAGAATACAACAAGTTTAGATTCACTTGGTTCAACTTTTATATCAATATCTTTTGGTCGACAAGAGATAAAGGCTATTGGGAATAATAAAAATATTATGGTTTTCAATTTCATGATTTTAAAATTTAAAGTTAAATGCAACAGAAGGAATAAAGCCAAATAAGCCAGGTTGTGTATATTTCATGGCTCCATCATCTCCTTGCGTAATTTTAATTTGATAAGGTG
Organism: uncultured Crocinitomix sp.; assembly: GCA_937136425.1. Taxonomy (GTDB): domain Bacteria; phylum Bacteroidota; class Bacteroidia; order Flavobacteriales_D; family Crocinitomicaceae; genus Crocinitomix. Next base: position 90,308 of record CAKZON010000110.1, on the reverse strand, counting down.
TTGCTCTGTTATATACGTTGTATGCTCCCACGTGCCATTCAGTTTGAAACTTTTTTTCTGGTTTAGACTTGAATACAAAATTGACGTCTAAGCGGTGAGATGATGACATTTTATAAGAGTTCTTTTCTGCAAAAATTGGAATTATTTCTACACCAGTTAAGCCTGCATTTGGTTGAACATATTGCCCCGTAATAGGTGTGAATCTTGCTCCAGTTGCATATTCGAATACAGCAGAAAAGTAAATGCGTTTTGTTAATTCAAACGTTCCTACAGCTGTTAAATAATGGCGCCGATCATATTTTGCAAAAAAGGCTTTACCATTATTGATTTCATCAAATTGACGTTTTGTCCAAGAAAGGGTGTAGCCCAACCAACCCGTTAATCGTCCTTCATCTTTTCTTAATAGGAATTCTGCGCCATAGCTCCAGCCACGCCCTTGTACTAATAATTCTTCGAAATTATCATTCAAAATAAGGTTGCTACCTTCTTTATACTCCGTCAATCCTTTCATATACTTACCATAAGTTTCTACCACTAAAGATGATTTTAGCTTTGGTAAATACAAATTATAACCTGCTGCAACTTGATCAGCACTTTGTGGACGAACACCTGCAGAAATGGGATACCATAAATCTGTTGGTAATGCAACAGACGAGCTTGATACACGGTGCATATATTGTGTCATTCTTGAATAAGAAAACTTTAAGGATGAATTTTCTCCAAGGGTATATTTAAAGTTTGCACGAGGTTCAATTCCGCCATAAATTTTTCCTTTAGGCATACTAGCAGATAATCTTAAACCTCCTGAAAAAGTTAACCTTCTGGAAAATTCATGACGAATGTTTCCATAAACAGCTCCTTCAAATGTTTGCAATAATTTTCCTTCTTGGTTTTCTAAGAATTCCCCAATTTCACCTGACGTACTTAAGACATTTGGTCTGAAGTTGTGACTAATGAGCTCTGTTCCAAATTTGAATTTTGTCTCGTTAGATTTGAAATAAGTAAAGGCATATTTGGCGCCCAAATCTCGCACGGCGCTTTTAATTAATATTTGATTATCCGCATACTGTCCGCGAATATTGTATTTGAAACGCGTATGAATTAATGATAAGTTGGAAAATAATTTTGCGCTAAATACATGGTTCCAACGAAGTGTTTGTGTAAAGTTTCCAAGATTAAATCCAAAGCCAAAAGCCGAGGAAGAGTCTGCCTCATTGGAATTATATGACAAAACATCATCACCAAAATAAGAACTTAAATAAATACGATCCTTTTTTGAAGCCTTAAAATTAATTTTTCCATTAAGGTCGTAGAAATAGTAGGGGAGGTCTTGCCCAACAGCTTTAAGTACTTTATCAATATAAGTTCTTCTGCCTGATACCATGAAAGAAATACGATCTTTCCAAATTGGAGCTTCTACTGTTAATCGGGATGATAATAAACCAATTCCACCTTCTACACGTAATTTATTCATGTCACCTTCCTTCATTCGAATGTCCGTAACTGATGACAGACGCCCTCCGTAATTGGCTGGAAAACCGCCTTTATAAATTCGCATGTCCTTTATCACATCAGGATTAAATACAGAGAAAAATCCAAATAAATGCCCTGGATTATAAACTGTTGCTTCATCTACTAATATTAAGTTTTGATCTCCGTCACCACCGCGGACAAAAAAACTTGTTCCTCCTTCGCCACCGCGGTTGATACCCGGTAATAATTGTGCTACTTTTAAAACATCTGTTTCACCTCCGATTGAAGGCAGTAGTTTTGCTTTTTGAATGTCTAATTTGACAACACTCATTTCGGTTGATTCAATTGCTTCTTTTGCTTCTGATTTTATTGCTTTTACTTCGACTGTTTCTAAAACATTGTCAGAATCTTCCATTACCAAGTCAATTGAAGTATTTTGCAAGGCTGCAACTGTTAATTTGGTTTCTCCATGACTTAAATGAGAGATGATAACTGTGTACGATTCTTTTTTAGGAACCTCAATAGAGTAAAATCCATATTCATTAGAAATTACTCCGGTTTGTAAGGCTGGAATATAGATTTTTGCATAAAGTAATTCTTCTTTATTGTCTTTGACATAGCCACTTAAGGTAACCATTTCTTGTGCAATAAGTAATTGCGAAATAAAGAGAAGGGATAAAAGAGATAATAGTTTCATTCAACTGGTTTTTTATTACAGTCGCAATTAAAATCATTTACCCTAGTCCAAAAATAAAAAGAAATATATTTTCGAGAATATTGTACTGAAATGTGGTTACTGAATTGGATTACGGCACACAAAAAAAACAGCTAACTGATTTTTTAGCTCGTTTTTTGTTAGGATATCTATTGTTTACACTAAGCGTTTCTAAACAATTTCTTATCAGCAATGAAAGTTCCAAAAGGAATAAGAGAGGCTAAAAGTGCCCAGAAGATATGGTTGAATTTCCATTTTAATTGGTAGCCAACTAAAAGAACAAAAAACACATAAAGTATTATTAATAAGCCATGTGCCATTCCTGTCGAGAAAATTAGTTCAGGGCGTTCCCAAATGTATTTGAGTGGCATTGCAATGAACATTAGTACCAAAAACGAAATTCCCTCAAGTAAGCCAATTATCCGCAATAATCCTAAATTTGTTTTAAACATTGGTGTTAAATCTTATGGAATAAATATAAGGGTAAATTAAATATGTTAGAAGAAAAAATTAATCTATCCTTCTGGTTTTGAACGAATTTTATCCAACAAATCATTCATTATTTTAATTTCCTCTTCAGATACATGCTCGATAGATTGAATAAAATTAGCTTCAGAACTATCAATAGTTTCTAGTAGGTCTAGTCCTTTTTGATTGATGATAATGTCTCTCTGACGTCTATCTAATTTATTTTCTTTACGCTCAATAATATCCTTTTTGAGCAAACGGTCTATCACGCGACTAACATCAGAGTTACGCTCTATCATTCGTTCTTTGATCAACCCAATGCTTGCAGGTGTTTGTTTTTGACCTCTAAGAATGCGCAAAACATTGAATTGGGTAGGGGTTAAGTCATGCTTTTTTAATATGCACTGAAAGTTCTCAGTTAGGCGCATATATGTAAAATGCAAGTTTACAACTAGCTTATGATAATCACTTTTGAAACTTGACTGAATTTCATCCTCAATTCTCATCTAACTCTTAATTTATATTGCAAATTTAATTGAAATCTAGTAATTAAGCGTAACGCTTAGGGCATTCATTTTATTGCCTTTACGCATTTTTTTCCATTTCTTCCGCAGTGCGCAACACCTTTTCCTTTAACGTTTGCTTATAAGTCACAATCCGTTCTAAAACTTCTGTGTTAGATGCTCCAATGATACTTGCAGCTAAAATACCTGCATTTTTTGCTCCGTTTAATGCTACTGTAGCAACAGGGATTCCGCCAGGCATTTGTAAGATCGATAAAATAGAATCCCATCCATCAATAGAATTGCTCGATTTAATTGGTACTCCAACAACCGGAAGCGGCGTAATTGAAGCCATCATTCCAGGTAAATGTGCAGCACCACCAGCACCTGCTATAATTACTTTGATTCCTCTTTTATGTGCTTCTTTGCCATAATCAAACATGCGCTCAGGAGTTCTGTGTGCAGACACAACAGTCATTTCAAAGGCAATGCCTAATTCTTTTAATATATCAGCAGCTTGCTGCATTACTGGAAGATCAGAATTGCTTCCCATGATTATACCAACTTCAATCATATGCACTTATTTTAAGGTCTGTATTTAATTTTTTTAGAGATAATAATACTTGGTTTTTCAACGCAATAATAAATTATAAACGCTCCTATCCAGCTCAACAATAATGCAAAGATAATCATTAGAACAGGATAGTTTTGAAATAAATAAGTGTCAGAATTGAAATAGAGGAAATTTCCACCAATTAAACCATGGATTAAGTAAAATGAATAAGAAATTTTTCCAGTAAAGTTTAGAAATTTCATTTTTCTAGGTAACCATAACACCATACTAAAGCCTATAATTGCAGCAATTAAATCTTGCCACTCGTAAAAGCTCGTAAGGCTGATTAATGATAAACCTAAAATACTAGCATAAATCCAATTCCAACCATTTTCAAAAATGTAAAAAGCTGCAAGTCCTATGAGGAAGTAAGGTGCATTAACAAATACATTTTGATTTGGAATGGCGTATACGCCTAGTATCAATAGTAATGCAGTTACACCCAGTAAAAATGCCGTATGTTTTTTCATTATTGGTAACAGAAGCCCAATTATTAAATAAAATTGGAATTCAACCTTTAGCGTAATGAATATGGGATTAATCCAAGAGTTATCAGGGAAATGTGCGAGTAATTCAGGAATGCTTTGAATTAAATCCACCATGAAAAGTCCATTGGCTGCAATATTTCTCCATTCTACATTGTAGCCGCTATACCAAACATAGGTGTTAATATAATAGCTTGTTGCAATAATTAAAGCAATTGTTAAAAGGTAAGGTGGTAGCAAACGTACCGACCTTTTTGCAACATAATGAAAGTAATGTTTGATTAAGTAACGTCCTTTGTACAGTGAATAAGGGATAATGAAGCCTGAGACAATATAGAATATTTCAACCCCTTGCGCTCCAAATGTAAATAGTTTACGAGTTGATTCGCCAAGAATAAAAACAGATTCTGCAGAAAAATTGGTAAAATGATAAATGCCAACAGCTAAGGCTGCAAAAGCCCTAATGCATTCAACGTGGTTTAAATAGACCTTATTCTCCAATTACTTTCAGTGTTTCTTTAACGTTTATAGCTGTTTTTTTTGCACTTTCTATGGTGTCAGCTATAATTGTTACATGTCCCATTTTACGAAATGGTTTTGTGTTTTCTTTGCCGTAAATATGCGGATAAACGCCCTCCCAACTAGTCACCTCTTCAATTCCTTCGTATTTAGCTTTGCCAATATACCCTTTTTCGCCTAGTAAATTAACCATTACTGATGGCTTTATAGCGCCTGTAGATCCAAGGGGTAGGTTTATGATTGATCTTAAATGTTGTTCGTATTGAGAAGTGTAATTTGCTTCAATTGTTTGGTGTCCACTATTGTGAGGTCGAGGAGCAATTTCATTCACTAATATTTTGCCATCTTTTGTTAGAAACAATTCTACGGCAAGAATACCAACCATTCCTAATTTTTCAATAACTGATTTAGCAATAATACTTGATTCTTCTTCAATTTCTTGAGAAACAGCTGCTGGAGCAAACAAAAATTCAACAAGGTTAGCCTCAGGATTAAATTCAAGCTCAACAATAGGGTAGGTTACCATTTCTCCCTTTTCATTTCTTGAAACAATAACAGATAGTTCTTTTTCGAAATCAATAAAAGCTTCTAAAACACTACCGTTTGGAAAAGACTTTTCAAAGTCAGCTTCTGTTTTAATTGCTTGAACACCCTTGCCGTCATAGCCTCCAGTGCGAGCCTTTTGCATAAATGGTAAAAAATCTGCATTAGAAGGAAGCTCTTCCGCATTTTTTATAAGTCTAAATGGGGCTGTTGGAATTCCATTTTCTGTATAGAATTCTTTTTGTAATCCTTTGTCTTGAATCAGTCGAATAATGTGAGGTTGAGGATAGACTTTTGTTCCTTCCGCGGCCAGCCTATCCAAAGCATCTACATTTACATGTTCAATTTCAATGGTGACTACATCCTTGTTTTTACCGAATTGGTAAACAGTGTCAAAATCCTTAATGTCTCCCAGTTCAAATTCGTGAGCAATTGCTGCACAGGGTGCATTAACGTCAGGATCTAAAATACAAACCTTAACATCAAAGTTTAAGGCCTCTTGAATAAACATTCTTCCCAACTGTCCGCCTCCTAAAATCCCAATTCTTAATCCTGAATGATAATCACTTTTCATAATGACAAAATTAATATTCTTTTAAAAATAGCTGTTGCTCAATCGTTTATTACTATATGAATTGAGTTAAACAAAAAAAGCCCCTCGATTTGAATCGAGAAGCTCTAAGTATGATAATAAGGTGAGTATTAGCGCTTAGCTAATCTCTCAGAAGAAACAGATAATTTCTTTCTTCCTTTCTTTCTTCTTCTGTTAATTACAGCTTGTCCGCTTTTGCTAGCCATTCTACTTCTGAAACCGTGCTTGTTTCTTCTTTTTCTTAGTGATGGTTGAAATGTTCTTTTGCTCATCTCTGAAAATATTATAAGGTCTTATTAATTTCTATTTATTGTCCCAAATGGGTGCGCAAAGATACAACAATTAAATAGAGAACAAAGTTTTAGTGTGTAATTTTCTAAAATATGTGCCTTTTGTGACAAATATTCCTCAGAATCAGCTTAGTTTTGCCGAAAGTTTTAGTACAACATGTTTGGTAATCGTAAAAATAAAGAAAAGGTTGAACTTTCGGATGATGCCTATAAGAAAGCAAGACGATTTTTTGGTTTTATAAAGCCTTATCGCTCGGCATACGCCATTGGTTGGTTGTTTTTATTGTTGTCAAGTGTTACAGCAATGCTTTTTCCAGCATTAATGGGACAGCTTTTAGGTGCAAATAAATCTGATCAAGCTTTTGTTCAAATACCAAACATTGATTTAACAAACATCAATACAATTATTATTGTGATGTTAGTTGTTTTTGGTGCACAGGCAATTTTTTCTTTTTGTAGAATATGGATTTTTAGTACGGTAACCGAACGTGCTTTGCGAGATTTAAAAGTTAAGTCATTTAATAAGTTGGTTCATTTTCCAATTAACTTTTTTAATAAAAACAAGGTTGGGGAGTTAACTTCAAGAATTGCAACTGATATTAATTTATTGCAAGAGACGTTAAATACAACCATTGCTGAATTTTTTCGCCAATTCGTTACCATTGCAATTGCTTTAGGGTATATCTTATATACTTCATGGGAACTTGCATTATGGATGCTTGCTGTTGTACCAGTATTGGCAATTGCTGCAATTATTTTTGGACGTTATATACGCGGGTTGTCAAAATCGGCGCAGGATGAATCTGCTAAATCCAATTCTATTTTAGAAGAAGTATTGACGGGAATTGTAAATGTTAAGGCTTTTACAAATGAACGTTACGAATCTAACCGTTATTCTAAACGTGTGTTCAATATTATGGGATTGAATATAAAAAGTGGTTTAATGAGAGGTGCCTTTGTGTCTTTTATCATTTTTGGAATGTTTGGAGGAATTGCTTTTGTTATTTGGAAAGCAAAAGGAATGGAAGGGGCTGGACTCATTACCAACGCCGAGTTTAATATCTTTATTTTGTATACCATTTTTCTTGGAGCATCTTTTGGAGCTATTCCAGATTTGTATGCCAAAATTCAAAAAGCTATTGGTGCAACAGAGCACCTTATGGATATTTTAGAAGAAGAAGTTGAAGAATTGAATGGAGATAATTTAGAGAACTTTAAAGGAGAGGTTAGTTTTAGTGAAGTTTCATTCGCATATCCGCAACGAAAAGAAGTGCAGGTATTAAATGGAATTAGTTTTAGTTGTCAACCAGGTCAAACAACTGCCTTAGTAGGAGGCTCTGGTGCTGGTAAATCAACTATTTCATCTTTACTTTTACGTTTTTATGATCCTCAAACAGGTATAATTAAGTTTGACAATAAAAATGTTCAGTCCATTGCATTAGAAAGTTTGAGAGCTCATATTGCTATTGTTCCACAAGAGGTTATTCTTTTTGGAGGTACAGTGATGGAAAACATTTTATACGGTAATATTAACGCGACAGAAGAAGAAGTAATAGAAGCCGCTAAAAAAGCAAATGCATATGATTTTATCATGAGTTTTCCGGATCAAATGGAAACACTTGTGGGAGATAGGGGAATTCAACTGTCTGGAGGGCAAAAACAAAGAATAGCCATTGCACGTGCTGTATTGAAAAATCCAAAAATCTTAATTTTGGATGAGGCAACATCTGCACTTGATTCTGAATCTGAAAGATTAGTTCAGGACGCACTAGATAAGTTGATGGTGGGTAGAACTTCATTTGTAATTGCGCACCGTCTTTCGACCATTCAAAATGCTGATACAATTTTAGTTTTAGATAAAGGTAAAATTGTTGAGCAAGGAACGCATGAAGCACTCATAAAAAATGTAGAAGGCACATACTATAAGCTGAACAATTTACAGCTTAAACCATAAAGCTTTTCTGCTAGCCTAAGTAAGCTCGAAGCATTTTACTTCTAGAAGTATTCTTTAACTTACGAATGCCTTTTTCTTTAATTTGACGAACACGTTCACGTGTTAAATCAAACCTTAAGCCAATTTCAGCCAGAGTCATTGGTGGGTGACCATCTAATCCAAAGTATAAACGAATGACATCAGCCTCTCTGTGTTTTAAAGTACTTAATGAGCGCTCAATTTCGCCCTGAAGCGATTCTAAAATCAAATCCTTTTCTGGATTATTGTTCTCAGAGTTCTTAAGTACGTCATACATGCTAGAACTACTTTCATCACCTTCTTTTAATGGTGCATCCATAGAAACGTGGCGACCATTATTTTCTAACGAATTACGAATATCTGTTCTTGTAAATTCAAGGGCATCTGCCAATTCATCAATTGTAGGTGCACGACCCAATTGCTGCTCAAGCGAAGAAAATGCTTTATTCACCTTGTTTATAATTCCAATTTTATTCAACGGTAACCGCACAATTCGAGCTTGTTCAGCTAAAGCTTGTAAAATAGACTGACGAATCCACCAAACCGCGTAGGAGATGAATTTGAATCCTCGAGTTTCGTCAAAGCGTTGTGCGGCTTTGATCAACCCTAAATTTCCTTCATTAATTAAGTCAGGTAAAGACAAACCTTGGTTTTGATATTGCTTAGATACTGAGACAACGAAACGTAAATTAGCTGTGGTTAACCTTTCCAAAGCAACTTTATCTCCAGCACGAATTTTTTGAGCTAATTCAGCTTCTTCTTCTGCCGTAATAAGATCTACTCGTCCAATTTCTTGTAAATATTTGTCGAGTGATGCTGTTTCTCTGTTTGTAACCTGTTTTGTAATTTTTAGTTGTCTCATGTTGTTGTCGTTGAAGGTCTGTCTATTATTATAAACGTGTGTGTATGTATTAAGGTTGGGCACTGTATTATGTACGTTTCACCGCACAATTTTATAATATACAAAAAAAAAGCCATAAATTCAATGGAAAATTGATTTTTATTTGTATTACTTCATATTTAAATAAACAATGTCATTCGCTTTATAATTTTAATTGAATAGCTCACAAGAACGTTTTGGAAATGGTAGAACATCCTATATTGTTGTACGTATTTATACGGAAATTTAATTCTAAATATTTTTAATTATTTCGTTTACTCTTGCGTTACGAATAGGTCTTGTATCTCTTTATTTATAATAGTTCTTACCCTTTTTTTTATTTTTAAAAATGAAATTGATGAAGATTTAAATCGGATTTAGTTAAAAGTTATGCGTTGTGTAATTTGGGGGGATTCCCATTATTTGCTAATTTAGGAATACACGATATTGTAAGTTTTGTGAATGTTGTACGTACTAAATCCTCAAAGAACTTTTTGGATAACGGACAAACTAGCGTAAATTTACGCCCATACCAATCGAACTAAGACCAACTATATAATGCTTTCGAAAAAAACAAAATATGCTTTTCATGCTTTAACCTTTTTAGGTAAGCAAAAAGATCGTAAACCTATTTTGATTAGTGAAGTGGCTAAAAGCACGTCTGTACCTAAAAAGTTTTTAGAGAGTATTTTACTTGACCTTCGTAAAGCTGGTGTTTTAAATAGTAAGATGGGGAAAGGCGGGGGATATTATTTATTGAAAGAAGCCGAGGACGTTTTATTAGCAGATGTTATTAGAATGTTTAATGGACCAATTGCATTATTGCCTTGCGCCAGTCTAAATTATTACGAGCCTTGTGATGAGTGCACGAGTGAAGTGGCATGCGGTTTAAATAAAATGATGGTAGAGGTAAGAGATGAAACGCTTAAAATTTTAGAGAATAAAACGCTTCATGATATGATTGCGGCGGAAGAATAAAAAAAATTTCTTTATAAATCTATTAGATCAATAGATTATGTATATTTGTGCAAAATTTTGAAAATGATATTTGATTTTCTTGTGCACAAAAGGGGAGTTCGGCGTGGTGATTCTGCTACAAAATCTTTACTTAAAACCATTAGTTGGCGAATTGTTGGAACAATTGATACAATTGTAATAGCCTATCTATTGACAGGTGAAATTGGCATAGCAGCATCCATTGGTTCTATTGAGGTGTTCTCAAAATTAATTCTCTATTATTTTCATGAAAGGTTATGGAACAAATACATTTAAATGGACACGTTAAAAAATCAAATTGAATCATACAGTGGGGATCAGTCTTTGATTGCACTTAAAAAAAGTTTGGAGTTTTCACCAAAGGTTACCTTTTCGACATCTTTTGGAAAAGAGGATCAAGCTATTACTCATTTAATCGCAAAAAATGACCTGCCTATTTCAATTTTTACGCTGGATACAGGAAGGTTATTTGAAGAGACTTATGCCACATTTGATCGTACAATAAAAAAATACAATCTAAACATTCAGGTTAGTTCTCCTCAAACAAAAGATGTAGAAAATTTAATGACTAAGAAAGGTCCTTACTCTTTTTACGATTCGGTAGAAAATAGAAAAGAATGTTGTTCCATTCGAAAAATTGAGCCGTTGAAAAGATCTCTTAAAGGGTTCGATATTTGGATTACAGGATTGCGAAGTGAGCAATCTACTAATAGAAGTAAAATGGAGATGGTAGAATGGGATGAGGCAAACCAAATCATAAAAATTCATCCACTTTTAAACTGGAGTTCTGAAAAACTGAATCAATTTATAAATACGAATAACATTCCTATAAATCCATTACATGCGAAAGGATATCCAAGTATTGGATGTAGTTCATGTACCAGAGCAATTATTGAGGGAGAAGATGAGCGAGCTGGACGCTGGTGGTGGGAAAACACTAAGAAAGAATGTGGCTTACACAATTAAAACGAAAGAAATGAACTATTTAGACGAACTAGAAAACGAGTCGATACATATTATGCGCGAAGTCGCTGCTCAATTTGATAATCCCGTTTTACTTTTTTCTGGAGGAAAAGATTCCATTACATTGGTGCACCTTGCAATTAAAGCATTTTACCCTGCAAAGGTCCCCTTTAAATTAATGCACGTTGATACAGGACATAATTTTCCTGAAACAATTCAATTTAGAGATCAATTGGTTAAAGACTTAGACTTGGATTTAATTGTACGCTATGTGGAGGATTCCATTCGTGAGAAAAATTTGGTGGAAGATCAAGGGAAATATGCGAGCCGTAACAAACTACAAACGGTTACTTTACTAGACGGGATTGAAGAACATGGCTTTGATGCATGTATTGGAGGCGCGCGCCGTGACGAAGAAAAAGCGCGGGCAAAAGAACGTGTGTTTTCTGTCCGTGATGATTTTGGGCAATGGAACGCGAGAAATCAACGCCCTGAACTTTTTGATATGTACAACGGACGAATTAATAAAGGTGAAAATGTACGTGTATTCCCAATTTCGAACTGGACAGAATTAGATGTTTGGAATTACATCCGCCGAGAAAAGATAGAACTGCCCTCCGTTTATTTTTCTCATAAAAGAAATGTTTTTATGAGAGATGGATTGATCTGGTCAGAATCGCCATTTGTCTTTCGTAATGAAGAAGAGGAAGTGATTGAAAAAGTAGTAAGGTTCAGAACAGTTGGTGATATGACTTGTACTGCAGCTGTAGATTCTATGGCTAATGATCTTGATTCTGTAATTGCAGAAATAGAGTCGGCAGAAATTTCTGAACGTGGAGCCCGAATAGACGATATGCGCTCTGAAGCTGCAATGGAAGAACGAAAAGAAGAAGGATATTTTTAACAAACTATACATCTATTAAGCTATAAAATATGAACATTATTAGATTATCTACTGCTGGAAGCGTTGATGACGGTAAGAGTACCTTTATCGGAAGACTTTTGTTTGATACACAGTCCATTCCAAAAGATAAAATAGAAAATATTAAAAAGGTTTCTGCTAAAAGAGGAAATGGAGAAATTGATTTGTCCTTAATTACTGACGGTTTAACTGCAGAGCGAGATCAAGGAATCACAATAGACGTGGCACACATTTACTTTGCTACGAAAAAGCGCAAGTATATTATTGCAGATACACCAGGGCATGTTGAGTATACAAGAAATATGATTACAGGTGCTTCAAATGCACAAGTCTTTATTATTTTAATAGATGCGCGTAAAGGAATAGTAGAGCAAACTAAGCGTCACTTATTTATTGCTTCATTAATGCAAATCAAAGAAATAATCTTTGTCATTAATAAAATGGATTTGGTTGATTTCCAAGAAGAGAATTATCTGCAAATTTTAAAGGAAATTGAAGTGTTGCAAGATAAGTTTGATCTGAATAATCGCAATTTATCTTATTTCCCAATTTCAGCTAAGTTAGGAGATAATGTGGCACGTTTGTCTGAAAATACACCATGGTATAAAGGAAAAACTGTAATTGAACATTTAGAAAGTATAAAGAGTTTCACAGAGCAAAATCAGGATTTCAGGTTTGACGTTCAATATGTTATTCGGCCGCAGCAAGATGGATTTCATGATTATAGAGCATATGCAGGAAAAGTTTTAAGTGGCTCTGTTGCAGTTGGTGATCAAATTAAAGTTCAGTCTACTGGACAAACCACAACCATTAAAGCCATTCACCGCTATAAAGATCAATTGTTAAAGGCAGAAAAGGGAGACGCAGTTGCAATCGAACTAGCAGCTGATATTGATATTTCCAGAGGTGACTTATTAACAGAAGTTAATGGCGAATTAATAGGGCAAAAAATGATTAATTCTAAAATTTGTTGGTTGAATAAAAGCGAACTAAATCCAGCTCAAAAATACTTATTTAAGCAAGGAGCATTTACGACACAAATTAAAGTAGATTCTGTCACTAATCAGCTAGATTTTGATGCACTTGAATTTGTTCCGAATCCTATGCGTACACAAGTAAATTCGATTAGTGAGGTAGTCTTAAAATCAGCAAGTCCTTTATACATGGATCGTTATATTGACAACCCTTCAAATGGAGCCTTTATTTTAATTGATATTTATACCAATGCAACTGTTGCAGTTGGATTTAAGTCTTAGATATGAGTAGTTTAACACATTGTCCCTGTAAGATCATATAGACCTAAATTGTTCATAAAATAAGGTTTTGTTAATACTAATTTTTGAGCTTCAGCGATTTAAATTACTTACTTTTGCAATATAATTTGCAGTGAGTTTTATAAGTGAAGTTTTTGCTTAAAATTTATTGTAACAAATACTTATTTAAGAATGAAAAAAATATTTTGGTGTGCAGCAATGTTAATCGCAGGTTCGGTTGCTCATGCACAAACAACTGTTGATTTAAGTCCAGAAAAAGACAACTCAATCTATTCAGAAAGTGAGAATTCAAACGGTGAAGGGAAACTGTATGCTGGACAAAATTGTGATGACAATAGTAGAAGAGCTCTTTTAGAGTTTGATATTGCAGCAATGGTTCCATTCGGAGCAACAATTACGGATGTAACATTAACCTTAAATATGGATAATGTGAGTCCGGATGCTGGAACGCAAGATTATAGTTTGTATAGAGTTGCTACTGAGTGGGGAGAAGGAACGTCATCAGGTGGTGGAGAAGGTGCTGTTGCAGTTGCTCCAGATGCAACTTGGGCAGATGCAATGTTTGAAACAGTTGCTTGGGATGATATGGGCGGAGATTTTTTCGATACACCATCTGCAACTACAGCAATAGGCGAAGCATTAACTGATTATAGTTGGTCTTCAGCTGGAATGGTAACAAACGTGCAAAACTGGTTAGATTATCCTGCGTCAAATCACGGATGGATACTTATAGGAGATGAATTAGCAACATGTAATGCTAGGCGTTTTGGTAGTAAAGATGAAGGAACAGCTCCTGTTTTAGAAGTTACTTATACTTGTGCTGATGGTCCTGCTGTTGCTCGTTGTCATTCATTAACAGTATATCTTGATGATGCTGGGGAGGCAACTATTACTGCTGAAGATTTAGATGCTGGTTCTGCTGTGCCTTGTGATGGTGAATTAACTTTATCAGTATCACCTACTGAATTTACATGTGATGATATTGCAGAGATTGAAGCTGTACCAAGTATGATTATTTCAGGTGTGTTTGATTGTACTCGTCCAGGCGGAACACCAAAAGGTGTTGAGGTTTATGTAATCAATGATATTGCAGATATGAGTGCCTATGGTGTTGGGTTTGCAAATAATGGTGGCGGAACTGATGGACAAGAATTTACTTTTCCGGCAGTTGCTGTTGGAGCAGGAACTTATTTATATGTGTCAAGTGAAAAGATTCAATTTGCTGAATGGTTTGGGTTTGATCCTTCTTATACAGATGGTGATGCATCAATTAATGGAGATGATGCAATTGAATTGTTTTATGAAGATGAGGTAATCGATATTTTTGGAGATATTGATACTGATGGATCAGGAGAAGATTGGGAATATCTAGATGGATGGGCTTATAGAATTACAGATACTGGATTAGATGGTGATGTCTTTGATATTTCTCATTGGACATTTAGTGGTCCTAATGAATTAGATGGAGAAACAAGCAACGCTACTGCTCCAATTCCTGTTCCTGTTGGTACTTATACTACGGCTCCAACAACTGGAATTCTTGTTGAATTTACAGCAAGTGGTGATATTGGAGATGCTGATGTGTGTATGACTACAGTTGTAGTTTTAGATACGCTTGCTCCGGTTATGTCATGTGTAGCAGGTGTAACATTTGTATTAGATGAAACAGGTGAAGTAGTAATTGATGCTACTGATTTGGATGCAGGTACAGAAGATGGTTGCGGAATTGCAGAATTGTTAATTTCTATGGATACATTCACTTGTGAGAATGAAGGTGATAATGATGTGTGGTTATATGCTACAGATATTTATGGTAATTCTGATTCTTGCATGGTTGTAGTAACGATTGATGCTTCCGAGGTAATCTCTATTTTAGAGGATGCAATAGTAGAGCCATCTTGCTTTGGTTTTGAAGATGGTCAAATAGGAATTACTGTTGAAGGTGGAACACCTGATTATTTATTTGATTGGGATAATGATGGAACAGGTGATTTTGACGACATGGAGGACCTTTTAATTATAGGTGCTGGTACTTATGAAGTGGTAGTAACAGATGATAATGGATGTCAAGCAACTGCAACATTTGAATTAACAGAACCTGATCCGATAACTGCAACTGTTGAGGTTATGGATGAATCTTGCCCTGGTGCTGCTGATGGTACTGCAACATTCACTTATTCTGGAGGAACACCTCCTTATGATGGAGAAGAAGAATTGACAGAACTTTCTGAAGGTACTTATGTACTTACGGTTACAGATGCTGAAGGATGTAGTGTTGACGTAGAATACACAATTGGTGTTGAAACAACAATTGATTTAACTGTGACAGAAACTGGTGCAGATTTAACTTCTAACCAAGATGATGCAACTTACCAATGGGTAAACTGTCCAGACTATACAGTAATTGATGGAGCTACTGATCAAACATTTGTTCCTGAAACAGCTGGAGATTATGCTGTTATTGTAGCTATTGATGGAGGATGTTCTGATACAACAGATTGCTTTACATTTGATTTCGAAAGCATTGATGAATTCAATAAATTTTCAGTTGTACTTTATCCTAATCCATCTCAAGGGTTAGTTAATTTAAAAATGAATGCTTTGAATGGTCAAGCAATTATTACAGTGTTCGATATAAAAGGTAGCGTTGTTTATCAAATGTCAACAATTAAAATGAATGAGCAGGTAGATTTAAGTGCCGTTGAAAATGGTATTTACTTTATTCAAGTTGCGGCAGATAATTCTGTTTTAACAAAGAAAATTACGGTGAGTAAATAGCGCCGATTAGAATAATTTTTAAGCCCCATTCTTACCCATAAGAATGGGGCTTTTTTTATCTGATAATCATTGTGTTATTACCTGCGTTAAGGGTTTGTCTTACTCAAGTGCTTTAAAGTCAAATTCTTGTGGAGAGGCAACCCTAATAATATTTGTAACGTTTTTTTTATGCAAGGCGCATTTAATTAAATAAAAATGAGTAACTTGCTACTTATTAACCATTTAAATCCAAAACTTATGATTAAAAGAATTCAGTTCTTATTTCTTTCTATTTTTTGTATTTCAGTGTCAGCAACGGCTCAAGAGGCTGCTGAAATTGGTAATGCAGAATTAAGCAATAGTTATTGCCTAACAATTGATGAAGATTTACCTATTCAAGAATATTATCAAGCAGATATTTCTGCATTTGGTTTTTCTGATGAGGTAGAAGCAAAAAAAGTCTTCGGTACAAAATGCAATAACTTAATTACATACACTGTCAACTTTGAGGCAAATACTGTAATTGCACATTTACATTTAGACCGAACCAGTGCTCCTATGGATCGTGAATGGTGGAGCGAATATTTGCTTTCAGTTTGCGGGCTATACTAGTCAAGTCTGATTTTTTTTCTTAACCCAAAAATTTAATATTTAATTTATGAAATTAATATACACTTTTAGTCGAGTGCTGACATGTTTGGTTTTCCTTATGTCGGGTACACTCGTATATGGCCAATTAGTTGGTTCAGACGCCTATTTAGTAGGTGATAATTTGGAAATTGGAGTCAACGGAGCCGGTGGACATGAGGGAGCTGCAGAGCTACCAGGTTCACACAATCGTTCAAATCTAATCATTACTTCTCCAGTTTATTTTGGTTTTGTTGCCAACCCTCAGTTGGATGCATGGGCAACCTATGATGGCGACTTTTTCTCTCCGGGAACACCAGAAAATGGATTCGGAATGGAGATTGCCGGCGTTAATTATGGAAATAATGCTACAGGAGGTCCTTTAAATGAAATAGTTGGAGGCCTAGTAAGTTATGAAGAGTTAGATGACTGTATAAACGTTGAGTGGGAAGGAACTGCTGGAGGAGTGAGAATTAATGTAAAGTACCACTTATTAGCTTCTAACCTTTTTTATACGACTGAAATTACAATGGTAAACGAATCTGGAGCAGATTTGACAGACGTTTATTATTATAGAAATGTAGATCCTGATAATAATGTATCAATAGGCGGAGGATATCCAACTACCAATACAATTGTTGCTCAATCGGATTCTGCATGTCAAAAATCACTAGTATCTGCAACTCAAGCACGACCAGCTGACGCAGGTCCTGGAACATCTTATGTTGGTTTTGGTGCTTTAGGTGATGCTTTTAGAGTGGCACATGGAGGATTCTCAAACAGAGATGCATCTGATATTTGGAATGGTACTGGTGGATTAACAGGAACTTTAGGTTCAACCGTTACAGCAGATCAAGCAATTGCTTTAGCTTATAAAGGAGATATTGTGGCAGGAGACTCATTAAACTTCACATATGCAGTTGTATTGAGTGATGATGCTGTTGAAGAAGCTTTTGAAGGATTATACTATATAGAATTTGATGCTGTTGGAGTAACTGGCGGAAGTGCGGCAAGTGAATGTAATGTATCTGTTGATACTGCAGCTACTTGCGGTGGTAATCCAGTATTCTTGTCTGTTCAAGGTCCTAATGTAGATGATTTTGATTGGGTTTGGTCTCCGGCTGATGGTTTATCTGAAACTATTGGAACTGAAACAGAGGCTACGCCAAGTGAAACGACAACTTATACAGTGACAGGAACGCCAACTGATGGATGTTTAGAATCACCAATTGTGAAAACAATTGTAATTGAATATTTAGATGGTCCATTGATTGAAATTTCAGATTCAAGTGTTGTTTGTGGTGCATTTGATTTAACAACTTTAGAATATACAGATTTGAATGGTGTGCCAGGTACGGTTACATATTTCTTCTCTGAAATTCCAGACAGTGCAACACAAGTTGACCCGCAATGGCCAAGTGATTTTATGGTAGAAGGCGATTCTGTTTATTTAATGATTGCAGATACTGTAAATGGTTGTTTCGATTATGCGTTAGTTGAAATTGATTTTGCTGCACCTGCAAATGCTGGAGCAAATACAACAACTGCTTATTGTGGAAGTGACGAATCTATCGTTAATGTGTATGACTTATTAGCTGATGATGCTGAAGAGGGTGGTATAATTACTGAAGATGGTGCTTCAGGTGCTTTTGACGAGTTAACTGGCAATTTGGATTTATCTTTATTGTCTCCAGGAGCTTATGACTTTACGTATATCGTAGGTGAATCTCCTTGTCCAATTGATACGGCTACAATTACGGTAGTTGTTTATCCTGATCTTGAAGTAGTGTTAGACGTAACTGACGCTTCATGTGGAGCAGATGATGGTTCAATTTCTGCTACGGCTTCTGGCGGTGTTGCTCCTTATACATTTATGTGGTCAAATGGCGCTACACTTGCGGTAATTTCAGACTTGGCTCCAGGTATCTACAGTGTAACAGTTACTGATGCATTTGGTTGTACAACGACAGATAGCGTTGAGGTTGAGGGAACTGACAGTGACATGGAGATTGATAAATTGCATATTAACCATGTTTCATGTAATGGTGGAGATAATGGTTCTATTAGCATTGTAATGGAAGGTGGCGTTGCTCCTTACACTTACTTATGGTCTACAGGTGAAACTGATTCTGATATTTATGGATTGACTGCAGGAACATATACTGTTACCGTGACAGATGCTCTAGGTTGTTCAATTACAGAGACCTTTGAAGTATTAGAACCAGACCCAATTGATGATACTGTGACTATTGATGGATCATACTTAATTTCAAATGAAGATGATGCTATGTACCAATGGGTAACTTGTCCTGATTATGAGCATATTGATGGTGAAACTGATCAAGAGTTTTGTGTGCCTGAGTATTGTGGTGATACAGAGTATGCTGTAATTATTACAAATGCTGATGGTTGTGTTGATACTTCAGATTGTATTAATGTGGCAGAAGAAGGTGTTTCTATTGGTGAAAATGGAATGATGGAAATTTCTATCTATCCGAATCCAACAACTGGAACTATCTTTGTTAGCGTTGATGCAATGGATCAAAACTATCAATTGACTGTAATTGATGCAGAAGGAAGAATAATTTTAGACAAAACAGTAAGTAATGTGATTGAAGCAATTGATTTATCAGCCGCTTCTAACGGAGTTTATTTTGTCCGAATTAACTCATCTGGAGGTATAATTACTAAAAGAGTGACCGTGAACAAATAAAATATATAAATTAATTAAAATCCCGCTTTGGTCTTCCAGGGCGGGATTTTTTTATGTCTTATAATTCCTTATCTTTAATGAATACAAAACATACTTATGCGACTCATTCTCTGTTTATTATTGTTTATTTCAATTCATTCATTTAGCCAGAAAAAACCAGTTGGTCTGATTATTCAATTTAATGAAACGGCTGATTTTTCTAATCAGGCAGAGGTGCTTAGTGATTGTAGTGGTTTGCTTCCCTTAAAGCAAGGACATATGTTAAAAGGGTTTGGTGTAACCTTGGCTGAAGGTTCTGATGAGTTTTCAATTGAAGAGTATGAAGCAATTCAAAGAGAGATTGAAAAAAATGATAATGTAACATTTACTTCAATTCTTTACAAAACAATTGATGGAGGAGTAGGAGGTGACTTGCCACAGCTTTATTATAAGTTGAAAGAAGGTGAGTATTTATATGGAGAAGAATATTTTAATCAGAAAGCAGGTATTCGAAGAAGAATAAATTCGTTTTATAATTTTCCTTTTTGGCAAAGAGAAAAGCATTATTATTTAGAAGATGTTTTTGTGTCAACTTATACAAAAGAGAATGGTAATATAAGAAAACATCAAATTGAAATGCTGGAAACAGGAAAGTTCGAATTTGTGTCAGTAAATACTTTGCATACCGTTTTGGCAACAACTGATGATTCTTATTTTGAAAACCAATGGGCTTTAGAGAATGATGGTTCGGCCTTGCATTTTGATGGAACTGCTGGAGCCGACATGGCTGTTGTTCCTGCATGGGATATTTCAACAGGTGATCCATCAATTAAAATAGCCGTGCTTGATTCAGGAACAGATACAAATCATATTGATTTAGTAGGGAATTTATTACCTGGATTTGATGCGACAGGGGGAGGAAGTAATGGATATCCAAATACTGAATTTTCAAGCGACGGTCACGGCACATGTACCGCTGGAATTATAGGAGCGTTAGGAGATAATGCCGAAGGAATAGCAGGTGTAGCATATTCTTGTAAAGTGATTCCTGTTAAAATATTTTATTATGTTGAATTTGGCGGAGATGTTATTCCTTTTACCTCTTCCTCGGCAGGTACAGATGGAGTAATTTGGGCAGTAAATACGGCAAAGGCTGATATTTTAAGCAATTCATGGGGAGTGAGAGATAGCGACATTCCGTTATTAGGTATTGACACTGTTATGGGAAATATGGTGATTGCAGAAAATATTACCAACGGTAGAGAAGGAAAAGGAACGCCAATGCTATTTTCATCAGGAAATGAAGGTGATTCATTTTCAATTTGGCCAGCCTCGCATCCGCTTACAATTTCTGTTGGTGCTTCAACCATGTGCGACGAGTTGAAAACGCCGTCCGATTGTTCGCCTGAAGGGTGGTGGGGAAGTAACCATGGTGATAATTTAGATGTTACGGCGCCAGGTGTAAAAGTATTGGCAACCGATATGACTGCTGAGTTAGGTTATAATGATTTTATGGATAATAATTATAGCATGTTTAATGGTACATCAGCTGCGTGCCCAAATGCTGCAGGAGTTATGGCTTTAATTTTATCTGTTGATCCTGATTTAACAGCCTATGATGCTAGAGCTATTTTGGCCGTTACGGCGCAAAAAGTTGGCGGTTATGATTATGATTCGGCTGAAGAGTTTGGAATGTGGTCAGAAGAGATGGGGTATGGCAGAGTGAATGCTTATGATGCTGTTTATTATGCAAGCAATTTTACAGATATTGATAAAGCATCAGCTGAATTAAATGATTGGGTTTACTATTCGGACAACCAAACTATTGTCCAGTTAACTGAGGTTGAAAATACGGAGGTTGAAATTTACTCTACCATTGGAGCCAAAATTGCAACCATATCGGCAGATGATATTAGTGCTGGAAAAATTGTTTTAAACAATTACATTCAAACAACTGGGACTTATTTTATAAGAGTAAATAGAGAGATGTCTTACACTTTAAAAGCTATTGTAAAATAGTCGAAAAAAAAAGGCTACACTCCTGAAGGAGGTAGCCTTTTGCAATGAGATATTTTTAAGATTAATTCTTAATGAGTTTAAGAACATGGTTTTCTCCCTCTTCGTTTTCAAAAGACAGAAAATAGATTCCGGCATTTAGTTCGCTTAAATCAAGTTCAATTTTTCCGTTTTTGTTTAATAAATGCTCTTGTTTTAAAAGTGATTTCCCTCCCAATGCATTATAAATATTCATGGTGTATTTTCCTTCAGCAAAATTACTATAGTTGATTTCTACCCTGTTTATAATTGGTTGAGGGTTGGCAGTTATAATTGCTTCAACAGATGCATTTTCCTCGATACTTACATCATTTACATAACATCCTGTAGCCTCTAAATTTCCTATTGTCCATAAGTTATTTCTACGAGCTACTTCAGAAGATAGTGCTGCTAGCATTCTATCTTTTTGATCTAACGTGAACATGCGAGGACAAGGGGTATAGTCCATATAATTTTCATCATTTACTAAGGCGACACCATCACATTTTTCTCCCAATTGTTCGCAGTTATTACTTCCGTGATAAAAAACATAAGGAGTATCATCACAAAAGTCTCCAGGAGAGCTGCAGTAGTTATAAAAAGTATGTCTTAAGTTAAAGTAGTGGGCAACCTCATGCGTTAAAACGCGGGCCATATGAGCTTGCCAAGAATCAGTTCCAGATACTTCTGAAGATCCTTCACCATAACCCAAATACCTATGATTATAAACAATTCCATCTAAATTTGCATCATCCCAATAATCAGAAGGTAAAAATGCCCAACCAGAGTTGTATAATGATCCATCATCTTCTGTTTCATTAACAATCCAAATGTTTAAGTATTCATGCGTTGGCCAAACTTCTACTCCTTTTACTGAAGATCCATAACCATCAGGTTCTCTACCATTATATGAATTAACGTGATAAGTAATTCCGGTTGTTGGATTGCCTTCAGGATCAATTGATGCAAGACAAAACTCTACACCAATGTCAGACCTAAGATCTTCAAATTCACTTCTGACATATGAAAAGTCAGGATTAAGTGCATTATAATCTTCATTTAAAATATCAATTGCAGAAAGTACTTGAGCGAGTGTTACTTTTTCAGGGTCAGATGGATCATTAACATGAAAAACAATTGGTATGGTAACAATATCTCTGTCAGACCTGTTTGACGAGTTATAATTCTGTGCTAATTCATTTAAGTATTCTTGTTCGATTAGTGCCTCAGGATAGTCTTCATAAAAGCTTTCTAAATGTTGTCCTTCACCACAATTAATGTGTTCTTGTGCAAAAATGGTCGTCACCGCCATTAAGCATAATGATAATGCAATTTTTTTCATAGTTCCTTGATTAGTTTTTTTAGGGACTCAAAATTAGGTATACGCTCAGATATGAAATAGTACTATATATTCAAATATTGATACTATTTTACCTTGATTGTTTTGGGGTTTGTTTAAATATGAATAAATGATACCATGTTTGATAAAAATTCCTCAAATTATCGATTAAGAGGAGGTTGTTACTTAGTTGGTGATTGGCTGAAGGCATGTTAGAAATGTGATAAAAAAAAGGCCGAATCAATTAAGATTCGACCTTTAACTTTAAACTAACCACCCTATGAAAAGTGTATTACTTTTGTCTAGTCGCTATTGAAGTAGAATACTTACATTTTTTAATTCTTGACCTCGCATTATTCCTAAACTAATTCTATCACCCGGTTGGTGAACGGCTAACTCGGCTTGTAATTCGTTAATTGACTCGATTGATTTATTGCCTACAGATAAAATAACATCTTTAGTTTTTATATCAGCGTTTGACGCATTTCCACCACTTACAATAGCAGTAATTACGACTCCTTTTTCAGTTGCTAAATGATTACTTTTAGATACTTCGCTATTGTTTTGCATAATATTAACGCCCAATTGTACGCGTTTTACTTCGCCATGTTGAATAAGGTCATAAGTAACTTTTTTGACAATATTAGATGGGATGGCAAAAGAGTAACCGGTGTAAAATCCATTACCAGATGCTATGGCTGTATTAATACCAACCAATTGCCCTTGTTGGTTTACTAAAGCGCCTCCGCTATTTCCTGAATTAACGGCGGCATCAGTTTGAATAAAAGACTCAACTGGAAAAACGTTTTCTTCTGGATTATAGTTTCCCGCTAATAAATCAATGTTTCTATTTTTAGCACTTACAATACCTGCCGTAATTGTAGTTTGGAGGTTTAACGGATTTCCAATTGCTAATACCCATTCGCCCAATCGTAAGTCATCCGAATCTGCAAATTCTAAATAATCAAGATTTGATTTATTGATTTTAATAACTGCTAAATCTGTAGAAGGATCAGTACCAACCAATTCGCCATTATATTTATTACCATTTAAAGTAATTGTAATTTTGTGTGCATCTTGCACAACATGGTTGTTGGTAACAATATAACCTTCCGGCGAAACAACTACGCCTGATCCTGATGCCATTCCATGTCTTTTTCTTGTTTTATAGGCGTCTTCTCCATAAAAAAGTTGTAAAAATGGATCATATGTAATTTCTTCTCGAATAAACTCTGTTGTTATATGAACAACTGTTTCAACTCCTTTTTCAGATGCAGGTGTTAGGTCTGCATATGCTTTACATTCAGTATCTGCCGGATTGTTTGTAAGAGCAACAGGTGAAACGACTGCCGGTGTTTCTATAGTTTGGGGGCTATTGTTTGCTGTAATTACTTCTGTTTGTTGATTGGTGAATGATAAAACTGTAAATGCGCCTGCAATTACGCCTATGAATGTTGCTGCTGTAATTTTTAAAAATGTCTGCTTCATGTCCTCTAATTTTAATTTATTTATACGTACGGAGCACAGTAAATGAACTGCGCCTTTTTTAGTAGAACGTGCAAGCGTGAAAAAATTTCACTTTTTACCTTTAAAAAATGTTAAGAGAGGAGATTTTATATTTTACGTGATTAGCCTATAGCACAAAAAAATAGTTTAGAACTGGTGTTAGGGATAGTAGTGATAGCTCATGGTTTACCATGACTTTAGCGAATAGCCCGACCCTTTTTAGGGAACACTCAAAAAAGAAAAAAGAGCAATAATTCGAAAATTACCGCCCTCTTTACAAACTAAACGAATCGTTTTTTTAATCTCCGCTCAATGCTTGTTCTCGCTCACGCCTTGCAATACGATCACGCAATATTCTTGAATAGTTTTGTGCTTCTTTGATATTATAGTCTGAATAGGCTTTTTGTGCCATTTCAAGTGCGCCATAAACGTCTCCTTGAATTTCTTTATAAATAGCCATATTATAATGAGCACGGCCTGCCACTTTACGTTTTGGGTGGTTTAAATCTTTTTCCCACATTTCTGCAGCGCCATCCCAATCGCCTACTTCTGATCTTCTTTTTGCAATTTTTAAATTTTGACTGCCTTTGTTAAAATAATTACGCCATACTCTAAAGCTTTGTGGTTCGATTCTACGTGCATAAAAACGCCCAATTTCATTACTTAACTGTTGAACAGCTTGTCCACGATTTAGAATGGTAGACAGTGCTGCTACGGGGTTAATTCCGCTACCTGTAGAACTGACACGATCCGTCAACCAAAACTCATCTAAAATTGTTTTGTTAACAGGGTCATAAATTCGCCAACCCGTTTTTATAATTGTAGTAACTGTTGCTCTATGTGTTGGTACGGTAACTGCGCCCAATGGAGTGTTTTTTGTAGTACTACCTGTGGCATAAGAAACTTTCGTATCGGTGTCATAAACCTCTAATGTTACTAGAAAACCAACCTCGTTTGCTAAGCAAAGTTGTTCAACTTTAAACCAAGGGAGTGGTGCTGGAAATACATCAATTCCACCATTTTTAACAGTTAAACTGTCCATGATTGTAACAAATTCAATGCGCTGATTGGTGGTAAGTTGATCAAAAACGCCTTGTACTGCAGCATTTGAACCTTTAATATCTAAATCTCCTTCTAAAGAAAGCCCGTTGTCAACGGTCTCTAAGATTTTTGAGCCACCTTCAGAAAAGCTTCTGTTAACCACACCACCACGATTGTACATTTTATCTAAATGGACAGCTGGAGGTTCATTAACAGTGAGGTAAACGCGTTGGGTGCAAGAAGTAATTAGGGTAGCAATAAATGCTATATACAAAATGTAATGTTTTTTCATAGTGTTGGATTTAGAGCAACATTACTGTTTAAATGAGGTTGAAATAATGTAGCATGGTTCGTATAAAGATTCAAATTTTGAAACTAAAATACAAATTTGATGCCTAAATCTTTTAAATAGGGGTGAATGGGAATTGTTGTTGTTTTTTAAACAAAATTGTGATATACAGTTAAACTCTCGCTAATAATATTGTAGATCGTTTCTAAAGGAAGGTCTTCATCAGCTTGAATGTGCAAGACTTTTGATTGGGTGCGGTTGCCTTGTTCTAGTAACGGGTGTTTGAGTTTTGTGCCAGGATAAAAAGCTATGTATGGATTTTGTGTTTTTTTGTCAATCCATACATAGCAAAATATTTTATCCTTGTAAAAAAAACATGGTAAACGATAATACCACCGTTCAGTTATTTGATCATTATAAGCTTTGATGAGGTCTCTTAATGCAATTAAGCAACTTCCTAAAGGTTCTTTTTGATCAAGGTAGAATTCGTCTAGTTTACTCATGTTTTTGATGTTGGGTTTTTAGCAGTATTAAATGCTAATTTATTCCAACAAAAATATCAATTTTTCCGTCTTTAGGATTGGTTGCTTCTTTACCATACACCTCAAAATCGGCCATATAGGTTCTATTTAGATCATTTTTCCAAATTGTTGTCCAAGCGTCAAAAACGGCTGTTGCGGTTAAGTCTCCTTCTGCTTTTACAATACTGTAATTACTTGCAGGAATTGTAATTGTTTTAAAGTTGGTAGGCAGTTCTACATCTTTAGGCACTGAATAACCAATAACCGTGGTGTAAGGCGCTAAATGATCACCTTCATATTCGCAATACACACAGTAAATGTCTTCAGAGATTTTGTTTGGGAGTTGGGCGGAAATATTTTCGGCCATGAATCTGCCCCATAGTGCTGGAATATCTTGTTCGGCTTTACCAGGTGCATTTTGGGTGCGTACTTCAATTCCTACAATTTTTAGTTCTTCTAATTTTCTTGTTTCCATAAATCTGTTTTTTTATTTGAAACGAAGTTAATGGGGGGCATTGACAAAGGTGTGTCAGTAGGATTTTTAGAATTGATATTTTAATCCAAAATGCAATGGAGCTCCTCCAATTCCTATCTCACCGTTTAACGATAACCTAGGTGTGAGTAATATGTCCTTTCCAAGAGCAAGCCTTATTGCGGCATGATGTGTTTTGTATTGATAAAAATTCGATAAAAAAGGGGAGCCGTAAAACAATTGTGCAGACACGTTGTCAACATTGTATTGACGTTTAATGAATTTATAGCCACAGTTAATTGAAAAATAGTTGGTGTTTTTTTTCTTTTTTAACCAATAAATATTGAGACCAATCATAGCTCTGATTTTGGTAAATGTACGGACATGTTGTTTTTCATATTCATGGCTATGGTTTGCTGTTGGGCGATTGTCAGTGTATTTCACTCCTTTGTGAACATAATTCAGGTCAATTTTTAATGCAAGTTTGGCGTCAATGCGAGATTCAACCTTAATGCCAAGAGATATTGGAAGACCAACTAATTGAGCATCTCCACGTTTAAAAGGCGTTCCAATTTTCATGTTGATGTCCATTACTCCAAAGCCAACATAAGGTTGAATGTTGTAATACAAGTTATCCTTTATTTGACTTTGTGCATTGGAGGAATAGAGCAGAATGATAAGAGAGAATAGTATTTTAATATGATTGAGAAAAATGTTCATAGTTTCATTCTCTATTATTAACGAGAGACAGTTCAACTACGTTGGTTGCGGTAACATTTTCTTAAAACAAAAAAGAGGCGTTTCATTTGAAACGCCTCTTCTAATATATGTTGTATTGATTGTATTACTCAGCTGGCTTTGCTTCCGGCTTAGGTAATAAAACTTTACGTGATAATTTGAATTTTTTCGTTTTTGGATCTTGTCCAATCACTTTAAATTTCAATACATCTCCTTCTTTACATACGTCTTCAACTTTTTCAACTCTCTTGTGCTCTAATTCAGAAATGTGAATCAACCCATCAGTTCCAGGAAGAATCTCAACGAAACACCCGTAAGCTTGGATAGATTTTACTTTTCCTTCATATTCAGCACCAACTTCAACAGTTGGAGGGAAAGCGATTAGTTTGATGCGTTTTAATGCAGCATCCATGTCTTCTGCATTGTTAGCAACGATTTGAACACTTCCTTCACCATTTTCATTCTCGTCAATAGTAATAGTAGTATTCGTTTCTTTTTGCATTTCTTGAATAATTTTTCCACCAGGCCCGATAATTGCTCCGATACAATCGTTTGGTACGATTAATCCTTCAATTCTTGGTGCATTTGGTTTCAATTCAGTATTTGGTTTATCCAACGTTTTTAAGATTTCTCCTAAAATGTGTAATCTACCAGCTCTTGCTTGTTCTAAAGCTTCAGTTAATACCTCATATGGTAAACCGTCCACTTTAATATCCATTTGACATGCAGTGATTCCGTCAGCTGTTCCTGTTACTTTAAAATCCATATCTCCTAAGTGATCTTCATCTCCTAAAATATCAGATAATACACAGTATTTTCCGTCAGTATCAGTAATCAATCCCATTGCAATTCCTGAAACTGGTTTCTTCATTTGAATACCACCGTCCATTAGTGCTAATGTTCCTGCACAAACTGTTGCCATTGAAGACGAACCATTTGATTCAAGAATATCAGATACTAAACGAATTGTATATGGATTATCATCTGGCAACATGTTTTTTAATGCTCTTAAAGCCAAGTTACCGTGTCCAATCTCTCTACGAGAAACTCCTCTAATAGGTCTAGCCTCACCAGTTGAAAATGGAGGGAAGTTATAGTGAAGTAAGAATTTTTCGAAACGCTTGTCCGCCATAGTGTCAATCATTTGCTCATCTAATTTACCACCTAAGGTAAGAGATGTTAATGATTGTGTTTCACCACGTGTGAACACTGCAGAACCGTGTGCTGAAGGCAAGTAATCAACTTCTGACCAAATTGGTCTGATTTCATCCATGTCTCTACCATCTAAACGAATTCTTTCGTCTAACATTACACGTCTAACTGCTTCTTTTTTGGTTTTATTAAAGTAAACCGAAATAAATGGAGCTTCTGCTTCTAATGTTTCTTCATCTAATCCATCAACATATTCTTGATAGATTTCTCTGAATAATTCAGCTCTTTTAGACTTGTCTGCTAAGCCTTGACGAGCAACAGCCATACATTTGTCATAAGTAGCTGCGTGAATTTTAGCTTTGATATCCTCATCATGAGTTTCGTGAGAATACTCACGCTTCTCAGCAGAAACACCAGCTGCAGCAGCCAATTCTAATTGAAAAGCACATTGCTTTTTAATGGCGTCGTGTGCAACTTTGATAATTTCAACAAGCTCAGCTTCTGAAATTTCATGCATTTCACCTTCAACCATTACAATGTTCTCAGCTGTTCCAGCAATGATTACATCTACGTCTGATTGAGCAAATTCTTCAAAAGTTGGGTTAATTATCCAGTTTCCATCAATACGACCAACTCTTACTTCTGACATAGGTCCTCCAAAAGGAAGGTCAGAAACAGCAATTGCAGCTGATGCTGCAAAACCAGCTAATGAATCAGGCATATTAACTCCATCAAATGAAATCAACTGCATCATTAATTGCGTATCTGCGTGATAATCGCTAGGGAATAGAGGTCTTAACGCTCTATCTACTAAACGCATTACAAGAATTTCATCATCAGAAGGTCTTGCTTCACGCTTTAAATAACCGCCAGGGATTTTACCTCCTGCGGAGAATTTTTCTCTGTAGTCTACTGTAAGTGGTAAAAAATCCACTCCTGGTTTAGCGTCATGGTTTGACACTACAGTGGAAAGAATCATTGTTCCTCCACATTTTACAACAACTGATCCGTCAGCTTGTTTGGCAAGTTTTCCTGTTTCGACAGAAATTTCTCTTCCGTTACCAACATCAATTGTTTTTGTTGTTACATTCATATTTGTTTGTTTTGTGAAACGGTGCTTCTTCTTGTCCCGTTTTTCGGGATTCCGTTTCGCTGTTTATTTAATATAATCTTTAGTCCGCCGAATCTTTATAAATAGACCTTTGGTCTTTATGTTTCAATTTTTAATTATTAGAGTAGGCATTTAAATACCGAATCCAATAAACAAAAAGGGCAATCGAAACCTAAATTTCAATTGCCCCTTTATTTCTTTATTTAAAGAACTGTATTATCTTCTTAATTTTAGTTCTTTAACAATAGCTCTGTAGCGCTCAATGTCTGTCTTTTTCAAGTAGTCCAATAAACTTCTACGTTTACCAACTAATAACTGTAGTGATCTTTGTGTTCCAAAATCTTTACGGTTATTTTTTAGGTGCCCAGTTAAGTGAGCAATTCTGTAAGTGAACAATGCAATTTGTCCTTCTGCACTTCCAGTGTCTTTTTCACTTGAACCGTGCTTCTTAAATATTTCTTCTTTCTTTTCTGCTGATAAATACATGCCAAAATTGTTTTAAATGAATATTATGTATATCGGGCGCAAAGATAGTACTAATTTCCTATCTCTGTGTTTTTTTATTTAATAATTTGTAGAATCTTTTTTAAGCTTCTGCTTTTTCAACTTTAAGCATACGTAATACTTGAGTTAATTGTGTTTTTAAATCTTTACGATCAACAATTAAATCTAAAAATCCGTGCTCTAATAAAAACTCTGATCGTTGAAAGCCTTCAGGTAGATCTCTTCCTGTAGTTTCTTTTACAATACGTGGACCTGCAAAACCAATTAAGGCATTAGGTTCAGCCATATTGATGTCACCAAGCATTGCAAAAGAAGCTGTAACTCCTCCTGTTGTTGGATCAGTCAATAAAGAGATGTAAGGTAGTTTTGCCGCAGATAATTGATTTAACTTGGCAGAAGTTTTAGCCATTTGCATTAATGAAAGACCTGCTTCCATCATTCGTGCTCCACCTGATTTTGAAATAATCATAAATGGTGCATTTAAATCAATGGCCTTGTCAATTGCTCGAGAAATTTTTTCACCAACAACAGATCCCATTGATCCTCCAATGAATTTAAAATCCATAGCTGCAACCACTAATGGTTTACCATCAATTTTTCCATGAGCTACACGAATTGCATCTTTCAATCCTGTTTTCTCTTGCATTGATTTTACTCTGTCAACATATTTTTTAGTGTCTTCGAATTTGAGTGGATCACCAGAAGTAATTCCTCTGGCAAACTCAGTTCCTTTTTTACTATCAAATAATATCTCAAAATAATCGCCAGCACTTGCGCGCTCGTGGTGATTGCAGTTGTTGCAAGTATATACGTTCTCCTTATGATCTTCAGTAGTGATAACTGCCTTACATTTCGGACATTTATACCATAAACCTTCTGGAGTTTCTTTTTTATCTGCTGTGGAGGTAGAAATACCTTCCTTTTTTCTAGTAAACCATCCCATAATAGTGAATAAATTTAGTTAGGCCAATGTGTGTGTGAAAGTTAAAGTTAGGCAATTGTAATTGAATCATCAAGATAAACATCTTGAATTGCATTCAATAATTCAATTCCTACAGGCATATCTTTTTGGAATGCTTTTCTTCCCGAAATTAAACCGTGACCTGCAGCTCTCTTGTTAATAACAGCTGGTTTAATTGCTGATGCTAAATCAGAAGCTTCATTACCTAAAGAAGAACCTCCCGAGTTAATAAGACCATTACGTCCCATATAACAGTTAGCAACCATGTATCTGCATAAATCAATCGGGTTGTCCGTTGTTAAGTCAGAATACACTTTATTGTGTGTTTTACCAAAGTTAATAGCAGGGTAACCACCGTTTAGTTCTGGTAATTTTTGTTTAATAATATCCGCTTGAATAGTAACTCCTAAATGAGTTGCTTGCGAAGAAATATCTGTAGCGGTGTGATAATCTACACCATCTTTTTTGAAATCAGAATTTCTTAAATAGCACCAAAGTATAGTAGCCATCCCTAATTCATGTGCTCTTTCAAATGCTTGTGCAATTTCAACAATTTGTCTTTCTGATCCTTCAGAACCAAAATAAATAGTTGCTCCAACTGCAGTTGCTCCTAAATTCCATGCCTCTTCAACAGAACCAAATTCAATTTGATTAAATGTATTTGGGTAAGACAAAAACTCATTGTGATTTAATTTAACAATGAAAGGAATTTTGTGCGCATATTTTCTAGAACAAGCAGCTAATACTCCAAAAGTAGAAGCAACACCGTTACATCCACCTTCAATAGCTAACTTCACAATGTTTTCAGGATCAAAATAAAGTGGATTTGGTGCAAAAGACGCTCCTGCAGAGTGCTCAATTCCTTGATCAACAGGAAGAATAGATACATATCCTGTTCCAGCTAATCTACCGTGATTGTACAATGCTTCTAAGCTTCTTAATACTTGCGGGTTTCTATTTGTAGGACCAAAAGAACGGTCAACAAAATCAGCGCCAGGCAAGTGCAATAGGTTTTTAGAGATTGTTTTACATTCGTGATTAAGTAGGGCTTCGCCTTCACTACCTAATAATTCAAGAACTTTATTCGCAGCCATTTCTTTATTTTAAATTTATTGAACGCGCAAAATTAAAAAAACTTTCGACTTACCCCATGAAATAATGGAAGCTTTTTATTGGTGAAATGTTCTATTCTGAGCTATAGGATTGTAATGGAATTATACCTTCTCTTCAAGTTGCACCTTTTTCTTGTCGATTATAGAAAGAGCAAGTTCTAATTGACGCGCACGATCCAATTCGCTATTGTCAATTTCTATAGCGTCTTCTGCCTTACGTAATGGGCTTATTTCTCGATTCATATCATAATGATCGCGCTTTTTTAAATCAGTAGCAACTTGCTCTAAACTGATGTTCTCTCCCTTTTCTTTTAATTCTTTGTAACGGCGTTCTGCTCTAATTTGATTAGATGCTGTCATGAATAATTTTACTTCGGCATGCGGAAAAACAACAGTTCCAATATCTCTTCCATCCATAACTACACCTCCTTCAATTCCCATTTCTTGCTGAATTTCAACTAACTTTTCGCGTACTTCTTTTACAGCACTAATAATACTTACATGCTTTGTTATTCGAGAATTACGGATATCTTTTTCAACATTGATACCGTTTAAATAAGTTTCCGATCGGTTAATCTTAGCGTCAAATTCAAAACGGATATTAATATCTTTTAATTCTTGCACGGCTTGTGCAGTAATAAAAGCTCCATCCTTTAAAATGCCTTTATTTAGCATATGTAACGTAACTGCACGATACATGGCGCCGCTATCAGCATATATATAATTGAGTTTTTGGGCAATTTCTTTGGCTAAAGTACTTTTGCCGCACGAAGAGTATCCGTCAATAGCTATGGTTAATTGTCTCACATCACAAATTTACATAAAATCTTGACTAGTGTCGAGTCATCCGTATCAAGTATTCTGTTTAAATTAATTTGAGTAATGCTGTTTTAGTGTGCCGTTAATTGAAGGTGTTTTTATGATGATGATGGTGTAATGAAACAATTTTCAAACAATATATTTCTTATGAGTTTTTCTTCTCTATTGAATTCATTACTTTCGTTGCATATATGAGTCAAACGTTTGAAAATCGAATTACGTGGGTGGTAGGAGCATCATCAGGAATTGGTGAAGAAATAGCCATTCAAGTGAATGCTGATGGAGGAACAGTAGTTTTGTCAGCACGAAACGAAGAAAAACTAAAAGCGGTTCAGAAACGATTAAAGTATCCGGAAAAATCGTTGGTATTGAGTTTAGATTTGGAAGATCAAACCACTTTTGCTGCCAAAACTAAAACCATTATTGATACGTACGGAAGGATTGATTATTTATATAATAACGGTGGGTTAAGTCAAAGAGGAGAGGCATCCTCAACAGATATTGAAATTGATCGTCGAATAATGGAAATTAACTATTTTGGAAACATTGCTTTGACAAAAGCCGTGCTTCCTTATATGCAAAAGCAACAGTCGGGACATATTGTTGTTATATCAAGTATTGCAGGAAAGTTTGGCTTTTATTTACGCTCGGCTTATTCGGCGTCCAAACATGCCTTGCAAGGGTTTTACGAAAGCGTGTTGCTTGAAGAAGCTAAAAACAACATTAATGTTACATTGGCTTATCCTGGAAAAATCAATACTGAAATTTCTAAATCGGCTTTAAATTCAGAAGGAAAGGCGCATGGAGTAATGGATCATAATCAAGAAACAGGAATGCCAGTTGATGTTTGTGTAAAAAAATTACTAAAAGCCGTAACGAAACGAAAAAAGTCGATACTAATTGGCAATAAAGAAATATGGGCGGTGCATATAAAGCGATTTTCTCCCGCATTGTTTTGGAAGATTATTCGCAAGCAGAGCCCAACATAACAGGAATTATAATTATGAGTAAATCGCCAATCGATTTTTATCAAAGTCAAATTACAACTTACAAATCTCAGTTGAGTGCCATCAAAAAGAAATTGTTCTTTTTTGGGTTAACGCGCCTCGCTATTTTTTTACTAACCATTCTTGCTGTTTTTTTACTACGAGACCATGTCAATATTGCTGTTGTAACTGGTGTAGCAGGATTTGCTGCATTCTTTTTTGTGGTTGCAAAAAACTCTATTGTTCGAATTGAGAAACGAAGAATTGAGAAATTGTTGGAATTAAATGAACTAGAGGTGCGAGTGTTAAATCGTGATTTGGACGGTTTGGATACTGGGGCGGATTTTGTAGGAGAGGAGCATTACTATAATCAGGATATTGATTTGTTTGGATTAGGTTCTATTTTTCAATTCATAAACAGAACAAGTTCAACTCAGGGAAGAAGAAGACTAGCAACTATTTTAAATGGTAATAGTATTGATGATGTAGAAACAAAGCAAGACGCTGTTAAGGAATTGAGTAAACTACCTGTTTGGCGTCAAAATTTTCAAACTATTGCAAGTTTGGTAGACAGTAAAATTGAAAACACTACAATTTTAGATTGGTTAACGCATTATAAAACTGTTATTCCTAACCTGTTTAAATTTTTGCCATTAATAGTTACTATTATTTCAATTGCTTTAATGGTAGTGTTTGGTTTAGGTCTAATTTCTATAAACTACTTGTACGTATGGTTTTTTGTAGGGGTAGGAATTACAGGTTTTTATCTGAAGAAAATCAACGAACTATACGCTTCTGCAAGCCAAATGACGAATACGTTTGCACAATATGCGAAGCTATTATCTGAAATAGAAACGCAAACATTTGAATCAGAGTTATTGCAAGAACAGCAAGCAATGATTAAAACTGAAGGCAAAAAAGCCTCAGCAATTTTTAAAGCGCTTTCTAAAGAGTTAAATAGTTTAGATCAACGAAATAATTTCCTTTTTGCAATAATGGCAAATGGATTTTTTCTTTGGGATTTGAGATATGCTTACAGAATTGAATTGTGGATTAATAAGTATCAATTGGTTACACATAAGTGGTTTGAAACAATAGCCAACTTTGATGCCTATAACTCACTCGGAAATTATGGGTTTAATAATCCAAGTCATATATATCCGTCTATTGCAACTGATAAAAATGTTGTTGTTGTATCGCAAGGATTGGGTCATCCTTTATTGAAAGATGAACAAAGAGTAACCAATGATTTTAGTATTAAGCGTGAAGACTTTTTCATTATTACCGGAGCAAATATGGCTGGTAAAAGTACTTTCTTAAGAACAGTTGCATTAAATCTAGTAATGTCAAATGTAGGTTTGCCTATTTGTGCAGAGTCATTTGAGTATACTCCCATTAAGTTAATTTCTAGTATGCGTACGTCCGATTCATTAGTGAATGATGAATCTTATTTCTTTTCTGAATTAAAGCGATTAAAGTTTATTATAGATGAAATAAAGCGAGATGAGTATTTTATCATTTTAGATGAAATCTTAAAAGGGACGAACAGTAAGGATAAACAAGAAGGATCTCAAAAATTTGTTGAGAAATTAGTAGGAACAAATTCAACAGGAATCATAGCGACACATGATCTTGCGCTTTGCGAGTTATCTAAATCACTTCCACAAATAGAAAACCACTATTTTGATGCGGAGATTGTCAATGATGAACTTTATTTCGATTATCGATTCAAAGATGGAATTTGTAAAAACATGAATGCCTCGTTTCTATTGAGAAAAATGGAAATAGTTTAGACTGAGTGTTCACAATCATTAACAATAATGTTCAATTATTGTTAATTCAAAAGCAATAAAAAAAGGCACAATTAACCATGTTAATTGTGCCTTTTTAATAAGGTATTAGTGCCTAGTTCTAGTCAAGAATAGGAGAAAGAACGTTTGCCGTAATTTCTAAATATGTTTGTTTAGGTTCAGTGTTTGCAATAACAGTAACACGTTTTTTAACAACCTGTCCTTGTTGTCCTTCTTTGGGTCTAAAAATTACATCAAGCTCTCCAATTTCACCAGGAAGAATTGCTTCTTCAGGTTTGTTAGGAACAGTACAACCGCATGATGCAGTAGCACTTTCAATTAGTAAAGGTTCGTTACCTGTGTTTTTGAATTTAAATGTGTACAAATTGTCACTAGGGTAGCGTACATTACCAAAATCATGAGACTCTTCCATGTATTCAACCGTTGTAGATCCTGCACTTACTGGAGTATTTGCATTTTCTTCAAATTGATCAGCACCTTCAGGTGTTGTACCGATTAAACTTTCATCTGCAACCAAAGAACTGATTCCATCATTTGTTTTTGATTCGTCATTGCCACCACATGAAACAAGGGTAAACAAAAATACGGCACCTATAAACTTTTTCATTGTATTAAAATTTTAATTGCAAAATTAATAATCTAAACCTAATTTTTGAATGGTTTTACCTTCAATTAGCTCTAAACCTTTCATGAAAATCTCATTTTCCATTTCATTATAAATTGGATAAAATTTTGATGAATCAAACAAGTTTGCTGCAATTCTAGCTTTTAATAGTGTGTGAATCAGTTTTTTAGAAGTTGTGTAGTCTTCCTCGCTAAAATCAATTTCTTCTTTCTTAGTTAATTCCCAAAATTCAGAGATTACGGCATCATTTATTTCAAATTTCTTTTTAAAATCTTCAAACGTTGGGTAATCATTTTTTAAGCTTGTTCTGTTTTTGTCTACATATGTAAAAGTGAAAGTATTAATTAATCCTTTACGACTTATTTTACGATACATAGGTGATAATTCGGAAGTATCTAATGGTACAAAAACATCAGGCATAATACCTCCGCCACCAAATACATCTCGTTTAAGTTTAAGTGTTTGAAACTTCAAAGAATCAGGTAATTTGATACTATCTCTGTGCATAAACTCACCATTGTTATAACGGTTCATATAATCATCTCTATAAGCATCCACCCCTTCTTCATATGGTTTTTGAATAAAGCGTCCAGATGGAGTGAAGTATCTTGCAATTGTGATTCTTATTTCAGAGCCATCCGATAGTTTGAATGGTCTTTGAACGAGTCCTTTACCGAAACTTCTTCTCCCAATAATCATAGCACGATCCCAATCTTGAAGTGCACCTGATACAATTTCAGAAGCAGATGCCGAGTTCTCATCAATTAATACAACAAGTTTCCCTTTTTCAAAAGAACCTTTTCTCTTATCATGATATGGTCTTCCTCTTCTGTCAACATCATTAGCAATTAAGTCTGACCTTGGTTGGGAACGTCCTTCTGAATAAACAATTAGTTTGTCATCAGATAAAAATTCATCTGCCATAAACTTGGCTACATTTAGTAAACCTCCGCCGTTTCCTTGTAAATCTAAGATCAAGTTTTTCATGCCTTGCTCTTTTAATTCATTCAACGCTTTTACTAGTTCACCTGGAGTGGTTCGTGCAAAGCTGGTTACTTTAATGTATCCCGTTTTGTCTGTAGCCATATATGAACTGGCAACACTATAAAGTGGAATTTTATCTCGTCTAACATCAAAATCTAATAGCTCATTTTCGCCTCTTCGTTTAATTCCTAAAACAACAAGTGAATTTTTTTCACCTAAAAGTCTTTCTCTAACACCTCCTGTTTTTAAGCCAATTCCGGCAATGTTTTCTTCATCAACAACTACAATTTTATCCCCGGCTTGTATACCAACTTTTTCACTTGGTCCGCCTTCAATAGTATTAATAACAGTTAGTGTATCTTCTATAATTCTAAATTGAATCCCTACACCTACAAAGCTTCCATTAATACGATCGTTGGTTTGTGTAACGTCTTTTTTTGGAATTAAATAAGTGTGCGGATCTAGTTCTTTTAACATAGCTACAATTGCTGCATCTGTAATTTCTGACCCATTGAACTCATCTACGTAATGAGATT
Source organism: uncultured Crocinitomix sp. (assembly GCA_937136425.1). GTDB lineage: Bacteria > Bacteroidota > Bacteroidia > Flavobacteriales_D > Crocinitomicaceae > Crocinitomix. The sequence continues at coordinate 52,483 of CAKZON010000110.1, read as the reverse complement.
CAAGATATCCAAAAACTTCTTCAAATTTAATGGTAGTTTCGTCTTTATCATATTGGCTACTTGCGCTAAACGCAGTAAAAACCATTGCTATTAAAATGAATTTTTTCATCTATTGGTATTTGTTGTGTAATTTCTCGCTAACAGTTTGTAACTGTATAAACGAAATCGTTTGTAAGTATATTTTACAGTCATTCGATTGGTTACGAATTTAGTAAAAATAAAAGTTTAGAACTCTTAATAATTTGTTAATTAAACGCAAGAATTGTGCCTTGTTTTTTGAGCGTGAGATTGGTTTGATGAACGGTTAAAAACATCCATAAAGTGTCAATTCAAGCTTTTACCGTTTAAATGATGGCGATTTGAAATGATTAACGGAAAATTGGCAGCTATGAACGGATAATAAATTTTGATGATGAATTGCTTGATAATCAATTGAGGCGAAAAATAATGTTTAGCTTTATATTAAGATGAAATTCTGGCAATATATAAGTTTTTTTAGTTTCGTTTTTTTGGCCGTTTTAATGACTTCTTGTGAGGTAGAATCAGTGAAAAAAAGCGTTTACCATTGGGAGACTGATTTTAATCTGAATGCGGACGAAGAGGCTTTTTTAGTTAAGGAAGAAATTTCTACGATTTATACGAAGTTTTTTGATGTTACTCTTAATGCCAATATGGAAGCAATACCTGTTGCTAAAGTTAATTTTGTAACTGCTCCTCAACAAGAAATTGTGCCAGTGGTTTATATTGTTACAGATGTTTTTAAGGCATTAGATTCAGTTGCTATTAAGAAGTTGGCAACAAATATCTACGAGCAACTAGTTCAACTTAATCCTCAAGACAAATTTTCGGAGATTCAAGTGGATTGCGATTGGATGGCAAGTATTGCAGATCGTTATTTTTATTTTTTGACTGAATTAAAATCATTAATGGGTGAAACAGAATTGTCTTGTACAATTCGTTTATATCAATATAAATATCCTGATTTAACAGGGGTTCCACCTGTTGATAAGGGGGCTTTAATGTATTACAACATGGGGGAGATATTGAGTTATTCTGAAACAAATTCAATTTTGAACAATGAGATTGGGGAACAGTATCTTGGTTTTGGGGAATATCCTCTTCCGCTCGATTTTGCCTTGCCAAATTTTTCATGGAGCTTACTATATCGCTACGGTGAATTTCAACAAATTATGCCCAATATTAGTGAGGCTATGCTGGCGGACTCCAGTTTATTTACCTTAAAAGAAAATCAATACTATATGGTGAAAAAAGATACATTAATTCAAAATGTTTTTCTTCGCTATGGGGATGAAATACGCTATGAAAATTGCGAAGAATCTGAATTGATTTATGCTGCCGAATTGTTGTCGCATGAAAAAAATCAAAACCACACAAACTTATTGTTTTACGATTTAAAACCAAACCTTGTCAATGAAAGTGATAAAATTGATCGTGTTTTTGCTGCTTTTTAGTAGCGCCGCACAATATTCAAAAGCCTGCAGTTATTATCCAATGGGTAGTGACATTCGATTTAGTTTGTTTTCTCAAAATATAGGTGAAGGAACTGAGATGTCTTATGTTTTTTATAGTTCTCATTATTTGAGCGGATATACAAATGGAGAATTGTTAGGAACTGATGAGAATATAACAGAATGGTATGCTTTTTTTGACAAAAAAATTCCGAGGATCGAAATTGATCAACTAATTTATGGCGTGCCTTATGAAAAACCTTACCCACTTCTTTCTTCTAATAAATTATACAAGCATTTTAAATCAGGAAAAAATCCAGAAACTAAAGAATACATCCACTTTGCTAAAAAAGTAGAGTATTTGTTAAAAGAAGATTATTGGGATAAAAAAGAGATGGATATTGAAAATTCTAAACTGGCTTTAGAGGTTGCGATTGAGCGAAGTAGGGCAGCTAAGCAAGAAATTTTAAAACTAAGGTACGGGTATCAGGCCTTAGTTTTAGCTTACTACCTTAAAGAGCATAAACGTGGAGTTCAATTATATGAAGAGTTAATAGCACCTTTAAATTCAACAAGCGTAATAGCAACTTGGAGTCTTTTTCATTATGCAAATATGATTGATGATGGCTATGAAAGATGGCGTTTGTTAGCAAAAGTGTTTGAAAGCTCCAGATCTAAAAATCATTTTATTTACAGACGTTATCCAACAAGTAAAGAGGTTCTCAATAAAATATTAGCAAAGTGCCAGTCTGATGATGAAAAGGCGGCAGTATTAAGTATTTACGCATTTAAAAATCCAGCAAGAGCGATAGATCAAATCAAAGAGATTGCAGCTATTAACCCTAATTCTGAAATGATTGATATTTTGCTTGTGCGTGAAATCAACAAAATGGAAGATTGGTATTATACTGATCGATACACAGGGTTTGGAAAGTCGATAGACCCCTATGACGGGAGTGGTTATTATGAAGATTTTAAGTTTTTTGACGAAAAGAATTTTGAAGCAGATAAAAAGTATTTGAAGCGCGTAATGCAAGAGACTAAGCAGATTTTGCGTGACAATGAAATTCCGAATAAAGCTTTATGGAACACTTCATTGGCTTATATGGGGTATATGTTAGATGACCAAGAAGAGACTATGAAATATGTGGCCATTGCTAAAAAGTTTAAAGGAAGTAAAACAATTGAAGGTCAATTAAAAACGATAGAAATTTTAAGCCTAGTAAAGTTTGAAAGCAAGTGGGATGAAAAATTCCAGAATAAACTATTAACGCAAATAAATGAGGTTAAAAACTATAAAAGAGATCTTTATGATTATGATCGGTTTTTTGGGCAGATAATGTTAAATATTTCAAGGAAATATTTAGATGATGGAAACATGGTATTGGCCGCATTGTTTGAGTCTCAAGTTGATGGAGGAACGCATGAACATTATCATAATTGGGGGGATAGAGAATACCAAGGCTTTGATTTATTGAATGAAAATGCTTTTTCTAAAGATATGGATGAGTTTTTTGAAGGTTGGAATAACCCAAATAAAACAGAACTTGAAGCTTATTTGTATAATGATTTAGAAGATTTAAAATGGCGCTATACTGACTTATGGGCGACTACCTATTTGCGAGAAGATAATCTTGAAAAGGCATTGGAGATTTATGAAACTATACCTGATAGCGTTTGGGAAATAACAAATCATGACTACCATTATTACTACAAACAAGAATTGAATGCAAACCCGTTTGAAACAAGATTTGCGACATCAGCATTTAGTGAAGACCGTTCAATTAGCTACACCAAACCAGATTTTGTTCGAGAGTTAATTCGATTAAAAAAGGAAGTGAAAACCAATCCAAAAAATAGAGCTTACAATTATATGTTAATAGGTAATGCCTATTATAACATGACATATAATGGCAATTCATGGTATTATACCGAATATGAATGGTCATCTAATGAAGGAGGTAAATATTCTGACAGGAGATGGAACCATACGAATAGTGGACAAAACAAAGATTATATAACTGGAGATCGAGCAAAAAAATACTATAAGCTGGCCGAGGAAACATCAAAGAATCGTGAGTTTTCAGCCTTTTGTTTCCGACTACAATATAAATGCATTCAATTAAAAGCAACTTTTGAAACAGGAGAATATGTTCGGCGTAAATTTCAAGAACAGTTTAAGGAAAAGTATCCAAAGCACCATGATGAACTTTATGGCTGCGATCGTTTTTACTATTATTTTGATAAATGGAAAGATGCTTAAGATTATTCGGGAATAAAATGTGGTAAAAGAAATCGGCTTTTGTATTTTTACGAAAAAAATAGACTATGGCACAAGTGGATTGGAAAAGAGCAATTGAATTTGAAGATATTACATATAAAAAGGCAAATGGAGTTGCTCGAATCGCGTTTAACCGCCCGAATGTAAGAAATGCATTTCGTCCAAAAACCACGAGTGAACTTTACAAAGCGTTTTATGATGCGCAGGAGGATAGTAGCATAGGTGTTGTATTATTATCTGCAGAAGGACCTTCAACAAAAGATGGTGTATATTCATTTTGTAGTGGAGGAGATCAAAAAACAAGAGGTCATCAAGGTTATGTTGGACAAGATGGTGCACACCGCCTTAACATACTAGAGGTGCAACGTTTAATTCGTTTTATGCCTAAAGTTGTTATTGCTGTTGTTCCTGGTTGGGCTGTTGGAGGAGGACATAGTTTACATGTTGTATGTGATATGACTTTAGCAAGTAAAGAGCACGCTATTTTTAAACAAACAGATGCCGACGTAACTAGTTTTGACGGAGGTTATGGTTCTGCTTATTTAGCAAAAATGGTAGGGCAAAAAAAGGCGCGTGAAATCTTTTTTCTAGGACGTAATTATTCGGCTCAAGATGCTTATGAAATGGGAATGGTTAATGCTGTAATTCCGCATGCAGAGCTAGAAGATACTGCGTACGAATGGGCGCAAGAAATTTTGGCGAAATCACCAACATCAATTAAAATGCTCAAATTTGCCATGAACCTAACTGATGATGGTATGGTTGGACAGCAAGTATTTGCAGGTGAGGCCACTCGTTTGGCTTATATGACTGATGAAGCTAAGGAAGGACGCAATGCTTTCTTAGAAAAAAGAAAGCCAGATTTCAAAGATGTGAAGTGGATTTCGTAGTATTTCAGAAAGGCTAACTTTTCTTTATTTTCATCCAGTTCGTAGAATTAATTTACGCTGGAAATTGCAATTATTTGAATTGATCGTACAAATACCTAAGTTTTTAATTGGGCTTATTTTCTCAGCAAATTTATTTTCATTTAACAGATTGATAAATATTAAAGTATTTTAATTAATACTGTTAATTCCAACACAAAATTGAACCAGTTTAAAGGCTTTCATCTTCAATTTTGAATTAAAAATATTACACTCGGTTTTAAGTCTGATGTTTTGGTAGTCAATAGTTTATACATTGGTTAACCAAACAGCGGAAGCCGAAAAGCTAATAGAGTAGGCGCAATAAAGTAATTCATAATAATATGAAAATCCAAAACTTATTTTTATCAGCCCTTGCTATGGTGGGGCTAACAGCCGTCTCTTATGGACAGAGCTTTCAATCAACCATATACCAGCCTGGTATGGACTTTAATCATTATTCAATAGAAACCACTGTGAGTGGAGAATATGTATGTGCTGGAACAATTTTTGACCCAGCTGGTCGAACAGATATTCACGTTTTTAAATTAGACCCAATGGGGAATCTGGTTTGGGAAGTTGTGATTGATGAGTCTGATGACGACAGAGCACTAGACGTTTTAGTTGATCCGGGAGACGAAATCATTGTTACTGGATATATTTCTCCTGTCGGAGTGAATTGGCCAGAATTATACATGCTTAAATTAGACCCTAGTGGAGGATTTGTAGCAGATAGTAAATTACAGCATTGGCATGCCAGCGCAGGAACTAATGTAATTTTTTCACAGGCAAATGGTACTTATATTGTTGGTGGATTCTATTCTGAGCCATTATCATTTCCGTTAGTTGGTAATGAAGCAATTGTTGTAGAGTTTGATCCTAGTTTAAATTATATGGGACATATGCAATTTTCAGATATTGACATGGAGCATTCTTCTATCAATGATATTGTAGAGATTCCTACAGGATATTTTTTGACTGGAAGTGTAAGCATGTCTGCTGGATATCCAGTTGGCCAACAAGGAGTATTAGCCGTAACGGTTGATAACAGCTTAAACCTAACTAACAATTTGTCATTTGAAGCAACGAATTCAGAGCATTGTGGTGTCTCAGTTGATTACGACGCAGGAACTGATGAGCTGTTTTTAATGTCAAACAATAGTGTTATTCATAATCCACAAATTACAATAATTCAAGATGTAACAGGATCCCCATCAATTTTAACAGAATATTATTTAGAATTAGATCCAACATATGGATCGTATAATGCGGCTGGATTTGATCTAGAAATTTGCAATTGGGATCCTAATACACTTGTAGCATCAGGTTATTTTAGAACATATGACGACGGTTCAGGAAGTATTTTGAATGCTTGTCCTTGGATTGTGCAATTTGAGAGAAGTAGTGGAAGTATGGTAGCTGGATATTTTTGGCCTGCTACATCTCCAAATTTTCACTCTCATGGCGGAGGAATATTATCTACATTTAGTGGAGAGCACCCGTATGTGTTTAACCAAGAAATTATGACGTTACGTGCAGATGGTGCAGGATATGTTTTTGTTGGTCCACGTGAGATTGGTGCTGATTTTGGAATTGATATTGTAACAACAATTCTCATGAATGATGCACCATGTTTTGAACCATTAATGTTTGATAATCCTACAATAAGCTCAAACCTTATTGTACTAGGGGATAATGTAACGCCCATTACTAATCCAATGCCAAATGCAACTGTCATGCCTACAGGTTCAAATTTAGAGGTTTTCTGTCCTAAATTAAGAGGAAGACGCGCTCCAGTTTATAATGAGTACGGAGTTATTGTTCAGGATTATGATCAAGCTTTTGGAACTACAGCTTCTATTAATGATTTAGATGCAGCTTCAATGAATGTTGCACCTAATCCATTTACAGATCATTTCACGGTTGAAATTTCAGGAACGAACCTAAATGGACAATTGGTATTAATCAATGCTTTAGGACAAACTGTTTATTCTTCTGCACAAATTGGTGGCGAATTTTATCGTGAACAGGTAGATATGGAAACTTTTGAAAAGGGAATTTATATCTTGAAATTTACAGATGGAAACAATGAAGTATTGAAAAAAATAGTGAAGCTATAAGCTTAACATTATTTTATAAAATTTGAACGACAATCATTAATTTGATTGTCGTTCTTTTTATTGTTGACAATGGGTTGTCATTCCCACAATGTATCTTTGAATTTTTAATGGAAAAGAATAACTATGAAAAATATTTTTGAAGAGACTGTTTACAAGGAAATACTAGAGCGAATAGAATCTCTAACCCATGAAACACAACCGAAATGGGGAAAAATGGATGTCGGACAAATGCTCGCTCATTGTTCTGTCACATATGATGGAATATATGACAATGATCAGCCACCTGTTAAAGGTTTCAAAAGGTTTTTATTAAAACTTGTTGTCAAAAACATTGTTGTAGGAGAAAAGCCTTATAAAAAAAACAGTCGTACAGCTCCACAATTTTTAATTGTTGATGAGCGAGATTTTAATGTTGAAAAAGAGCGCCTCGTAAACTATTTACATAGAACGCATGAATTGGGCGCCGCACATTTTGATGGAAAAGAATCTCACTCTTTTGGTGCGCTATCTAAGCAAGAATGGAATAATATGTTTTATAAACACCTTGATCATCATTTGAAACAGTTTGGTGCCTAGGACATTATTTTTTTACTGAATTTGCTAATTTAAATCACTTTTGGATTATCCTCTTATTTGATTTAAATAAAGTAAAAGCAAAGTATTATATTTGTTGTAGGTTGCCGCTAAATGAACATTAAAGAAAATTATAAAGGATTTTTGCTATTCACTATTTTAAGTGCATTGTCGTTGTTCTTTATTTTCTCTAGCATTTGGATGGTGACAACTGTCAATGAAAAACGAGGTGTTTTAGAACATCAGATTAATCAAGTTACTATAATTTCTCAGCTCGAGGTTGATTTAATGGACTGTCTTGATCGGTCAGAAGATGACACGGAAGAATCTTTTAAGTTGGCCATTGATAAGGTTGTGTCTACTAATTTTGAATTAGAAGAAAATCCAGAACTTGAAAAACTGCAACAAGAGACAGCAGCACTAGAGCTTTATTTTGAAACCTCAGGAGTACTAATGGATTTTGAGCCATTTCAAAATGATTTACAAGAATTATACACGACTAGTGTTGCAGAAAAAAATGCAAAAAGAGAGAAACTTCATGACCTTTCTGTAGAGATAGGTGAGTATTGGAGTTATGTTCACATTTTATTGGTTGCAGCTTGTATATTAGGCTTGTTACTAATAGTCGCTGGTTTTATAGCTTTTAGATCGAATAAGAAAACAAAAAAGTTAAATCGCCTAAACGCTTTGTTTATTGAAAGCATGGTGGATTGTGTTATAACAAGTGATAATGATGGAATTATAACGCAATATAACAAAGTGGCTGCTGAAATGTTTGGATATTCAATTGAAGAAGCCATAGGAATGCCTGTCAACAAACTGTATGCAACGCAACTTGGATGGGCAACTGTAAAGTCTGAAATTGAGGAGAAGAATAATTTTAAAGGAGAAATTGTAAATCAACGTAAAAACGGAAGTCGTTTTATTGCACATCTTTCTGCCAACGTAGTTTTTGATGAAGATGGTAACCCAATAGGAGCTATTGGTATTTCTCGCGATATCTCAATTCAAAAACGACAAGAAGAGCAGTTTCAACATATTGTGGATAATGCGACGGATATTATTTACACTACTAATGTTCACGGTGAAATCACCTATGTTAATACTTCTGCAAAAAATGTTTTAGGATATAAAAATGAAGATATTATTGGAATGACTTTCCAGCAGTTGATTCATCCTGATTCGCTAGATTTTGTAGAAGAATTTTATAATGCGCAGTTTAAAATAAGATCTGATGAATCTTATTTAGAGTTAAAATTACTTAAGGCAAACGGAGAAGAAATATGGGTAGGACAGAATGTTAAAACAACCTTTAGTCCAACCAATTCTCAAGAGATTATAGGTTATTTTGGGGTCATTAGAAATTTGGATGATATCAAAAAAGTACAGCTAGATTTGGCAAATAGTGAATCGAAGTATCGAGAGCTTTTTGATAATTCTAAAGATTTGATCCAGAGTATTGATGCTACCGGACAAATATTATATGTTAATGATGCTTGGCTAAAAGCACTAGGCTATAATTGTGACCAGGCCGAGAAATTAAATTTATTTGATTTAATTCATGAAGATAGTCAAGAGTATTGTGCCAATTTATTAGATGAAATACTCAAATTTGGATCTAATGATGATGACACTGAACATGTATTAAAAATGCTAACAAACGGAGGTGAAGTTGTTATCTTAAAAGGAAGCATTAGTGTTAAATATGAAAATGGTCAGGTAAAATCGTTGCAAACATTTTTTAGAAATGTAACAGAGCAAACAAAAGTTGAAAATGCCCTAAAACAAAGTGAAGAAAATTTCAGACTAATTAGCAGCTCAATTAATGATGTCTTTTTTCTTTATGATATTGTAAATGAACGTTATGATTATATAAGTCCCAACAGTGAGTTAGTACTTGGTGCAGTTCCAGATTTCTTTATTAATGGTAAACAATTTGCGGAGAACTTTATTCACAAAGACGATCATGAAAAAATGAATGCTCTTGATAAGACTGTTCGTAATGGATTGAGTGGCGAAATTGAATATCGTCGTCGTGTTTCTGATGGTGAGTTTAAGTGGGTGAGTGAGAAATGGTTTCCTATTTTAAATGATGACGGTGAGGTTGTTAGCATCTCTGGTGTTTGTAGAGACATAACTGATGTTAAAGGTGCTTATGATATAATCTACAATCAAAATATTGAGATTAATCAAAGTATTAACTACGCCAAAAATATTCAAGAATCTACACTACCTACTCCTAATGAGATTAAAGAAGTCGTACCTGAATCATTTGTGTTTTATAAACCAAAAGATGTTTTAAGTGGAGATTTTTATGTCATAGAAAACATAAAAACAAATGAAGGAGATACATTACCAGTCTTTGTTGTAGGGGATTGCACTGGACATGGCGTGCCAGGAGGATTACTAAGTTTACTTTGTAGTGGCCTTTTAACAGAATCATTAACACGAAAAAATGTTAATTCACCAGCAGAGGCGCTTAACTTTGTCCGTGAAAAATTAATTCGATTGTTTCGGTCAAACCCGTCTAACTATATTTTGGACGGTATGGATGCGGCATTCTGTGTGATAAGCAAAGAATCTAAAGAACTTCATTTTGCTGGTGCAAATCTTTCATGCTTTATTGTTAGAGGAGATGAGGTGTTAGAATATCGCGGGGATAAGCAACATATTGGATATAGTGAAAAAATGATGCCTTTTGTTCATTTTGCAATTGATTTAGAAGAAGGTGATCAAATTTATATTACGACTGATGGGTATATTGACCAATTTGGTGGAGAAAAGAACAAAAAATTCTTACGTAAAAGATTCACAGCATTGTTGCTAGATATAAAGGATCTTCCCATGGATATTCAGCAAAAAAGAGTTAGTGATCGTTTTTATGAATGGAAGGGTGACACTGAGCAAACAGATGATTGCGCAATGATAGGTGTAAAGTACAATGGTATTGTATAAACGAATGTTTCGTTTGTTAAGATGTCTTAAGTAGTTGTTTCCAAATTGTATTCAAGTCAAATTAAAAGTATGCAACATGTTATTCCTTCTCTTGAACCAGGACAGAAATTTCGGGTGATTTTTAGATCAGAAAATTTTTCTTCGGTAGCTATTTTTAAAGCTAGTTCTAAAGGAATACCTAATGTTGATTTTGGAAAGTTTTGCATTTGCTGTAATGCAAAAACATCAGAATATAAGCATATTGACCCTTTTAAGGATAAGCGATATTTGGTTGGTAAAGGAATTAAAGTGCCTATTTGTAATCGTTGTACAGACCACGCTTTTAAAAGAAACGGAATACATCATTATTATTCATTGGCCATTTTAGCTGCTGTAATTAGCTTTTTGGTTTCATTTTTCGCCTTTCAAGATGATATTCAAATCGTGATGATTTATTCGTTTTTCACAATGGTGGGGTTAATTGGGGTATCAATAGCCATCTTTTTTTACCTGCTATATAAACGTAAACGAAATTCAGACGCTCCAGAACATTCTCCGCAAACAAAGATTGTATCGCATGGTAATGGCGAACTGATGGTTGAATCAAGTAATTTGAAATTAATTGAAAAACTGGTTCGGGAAAATGAAGAAATTATTGCAATTATTGATACTACGGGGGAGGCTTATGCAAAGACTGTTCGAAAAATATAGGCTTAGTTTCAAAATAGAAAACTCTGTTACGAGCATGAAGCTTGCAACAGAGTTTAATTATACTTTAATTGTTTGATCGATCAATTACGAATCAGCGATTTGTAAGAACGGATCGAACGGGTAACTTGTGTCATTGATAACAATATCAAATGCATATTGGTATTTACCTGCTGAATTTGCAGCAAGTTCTACTCTAGATGTCCAATATGGTTCGTTAATACCGTTAATAAGTGTAGGATCAATGATTGAGTCATTAATAGCAGTACCGTTAAAGCGATTAATTGAAATATCAACATCTGATTGAATAGCTACAATTGTCCATTGAAGGATATCACCATCAGTACAATTTGTGATTAATTCATTTGTTGCTTCTTGCTCTCCAGTGTATCCTTGGTTGTCAAACATCCATACTGTACCGCTTGCACTACCTGTGTTTGCCAATTGTGTGGCATCTACTACTGTTAAAATTGGAATTGTCTTACTCATAATATAAAAGTTAAATTTTTTCCCTACTCATATGGCTTTTTGGGTTCCGCCTGTAGAATCAAAAATTATTAGTAGCTACTTAAATCGAATTATTTATGATTGATTCTGGTACAAATATCCGCTGAAACCTATCCAATTAAAAGAGCAATTAAGCCCAATTGACTAAATCGGGTTGAAATGCCTATGAAGCATTTTGAGGTTAAAAAAGGAATTTGATTTGATTGATTATTAGAGGATGAATGCTCTTATTAATAGAAATGGGAAGGAAGTAATTGAATTCAACAGCAGCTAATTAAAGGTCTTGCAATATTCTAACTGTAAATCAACTCGAATGTCTAGGTAATTCTACCTGTTTTGATTCTGAAAGGAAGGAAACTCCGTTTTTATTAGTTTAATTTATGAAAACATAAAAAACCTAAACACTACTATTATGAAAATTAACAAACTTAAATTAATCATGATTTTTGGAGCGATATTTATACTCGCTACTTCCATTACTGTTAATCAATCCTCTTTCAATGGAGGCGAACGAAATACTGAGTTAGAGTATTTTGAAGATTCATGTTTTTCTATTGGAAATCGTGGAGGAGAATCTTATGAAATCGACTCTGCAGATGCTATGCAATATATAACCGATTATCATAACTATATTAATGGAGTAAAGAAGGTGCTAGACGTAAAGGCGCCACATCTGTATCCGAATAAAGACAAAAATTTAATTTATGGCGTTGGTACTACTATCTGTGAATTAAAAAACATTATCGCAACTGCACAAGCCCAAGATAATAGCGAAATATGGATAATGATGGGGTTAATGTCTAATGATAGTACGGAAATGATTTTTGCCCTTGAAGGTCAAGATGAAAATGGGGTAGAGGAATGGCAATTTTTTGACTTTACGCGCCCTTGTCCAAATTCTTGCCCAAGTTGGATAGGAACAAATTTTTAAATCTTAATTACATCTAATAATAGATAAAACAAACTATGGAAAATAGTATGTTGAATACACTTAACTTATATGCTGCAAATGCGGCCTTGCTATGCGTGTGTATCAATGTTTTATTTTGTATCGTGAATTTCAAAAAAATGGATGGCCCATTTAAGCGGCTGTTCATTTTTTTATTAATGAATTTTACAATTGAGATACTGGCACTTGTTTTTATTAAAATGGGAATGAATAATCTACCCCTTTTACACATTTATGTATTAGCTGAATTTATATTGTTCTCCTATTTTTATAAAAGCATAATTCTTAAGCCTAGTGCTTTTCAAAGCATTTATTGGTATTTCGTTATTGGAGGTTCAGTACTCATTGTTTTGAATTCAATTTTTCTACAATCGATTTTTGATTTTAATACCATTGCTAAAACATTTGTTCAAATTTCAATAATAGGATACGCGGTGGTTTATTTTTATAACCTAGTTGAGGACCCAACACTATCTCCTTCAACCTCTAAAAGTCTTAGACTTGTGAATTCAGCTGTAATTACTTATTATTCAGGTAGTTTATTTATCTTTATGTTTAACGGGATTTCTTTTGAAAGTGAAAACTCAAATATTCTGTTTTGGATTTTCAATTCATTGCTAAATATCATATTTCATCTTTTGATTTTATACGCATTATGGAGGTTGTATTACAAGAAAACAACATAGTCAATATGATGACAATAGGGAGTTTAATCATGTTGGCCTTTGCGCTTGCATTTATCATTTTTGCCAACTATTCGCAAAAAAAAATATTGAAAGAGCAAATGGATAAGCAAAAATTGGCTTTTGAGCATCAACAAAACCTTTTGCATAGTACAATTTTAACACAAGAAGCCGAGCGAAAAAGGATTGCCAAAGATTTACATGACGAAATTGGATCAAAGCTCAATATTATTTTGCTCAATACTTTTAGGTTAGAAGAGCAAGTAAAAGAAAATGAAGACGTAAAAGAAATAACAACCGAAATTGCAACAATTATTAACCATACAATTGATTCTACTCGGCGAATATCGCATGAATTGCTTCCGCCAACGCTTGAGGAGTTTGGATTGGTAGAGGCAATTATAGAGCTACAACATAACTTTAATCAAACCAATAGTGTTGAAATTGATTTTAACCTTGAGACTGATGAAGATCAAGATATCGACAAATTGACCGAGCTTAACATTTATCGTGTGCTGCAAGAGTTGGTAAATAATTCAATACGACATGGTAAGGCTACAAAAATTCAAATTCAATTTTGGAAACAAAATATTGGATGCAAATTATCTTATAAAGATAATGGTGAAGGTTTTGAAGTAGAATCATTAACCAATAAAAAAGGGCTAGGAATGAAGAATATGGAAAGTAGATTAAATATGATTAATGCGCAGTATGAATATGAGTCAAGTCAAGGCAACGGGTTCGAAATGAAGATTGAATGGACCGTATAAGCTGATCACAAAAAAATCCCAAAATGAAAATAATTAAAATTGCAATAGCAGATGATGAGGCCTTATTTCGAAAAGGAATGAAGTTGATTTTAAACGCCTACCAAGAATTTAACGTAGAGATTGAAGCTGAACACGGTGTTCATTTAATTGAGCAACTAAGGGCTGCAAATGAGCTGCCTGATATTTTGTTGTTAGACCTTAAAATGCCAGAAATGAATGGTATTGAAGTAGCAAAGGTTGTTCAAAAGGAGTTTAATGAAATTAAAATCATTGTACTTTCTACACATTTCAGCCGCGCTTTTGTCATCAATATGATTGAATTATCAGCTGTAGCATATTTACCTAAAAATTCGCAACCTACAGAGGTTGCAGAAACAATTAAGGCCGTTTATGAAAAGGGATTTTACTATAATAATGATGTTTTAGGAATGATTCGTGAAAATATAATTTCTAAAACAAAGGCCAAAGCAAATTTTGAGTTTGATTTAACTGCACGAGAAAAAGAAATTTTACAACTAATTTGCGAGCAATATACGGCTCCTGAAATTGCTGAAAAACTTTTTATTAGTCCACGAACTGTGGATGGGCACCGCAATAATTTACTTTCGAAACTGAACTGCAAAAATGTTGCAGGATTAGTGGTGTTAGCACTGCAGCATAAGATTGTTCAAATACCATTACGTTATTAATTGTGAGGCTAATGTTTTTATTAAATGCCAAATAAATAGCCGCCAAACTAAATTGTTTAGCGGCTTTCATTTTCCTTAGCCTATTTAATCTTTTTCCGTCTGTTTGCTCTTAGCCAAATAATAAATCCGGTTAATGAAATAATGACAAGACTAAACGACGCTATTGAACTGATTAAATCGCGCCAGCCTTTTCCCATAAAATCTAGGAAATGGTATTTATGTAGGAATAGAAAACTAAGTACTTCTAATTTGCCGCCATCAGATTGCACGGCGCCTGGAATTCCAGTAGATGTTTCAATATAATACGTCAAATTATCGTCTGAATTTAGATTTACAGCATAAACAGGAAGACGTTTATTTATAAAACCATATGCTTTCGTGTAGTGTGTAATGAATTCAGTCGATTTTACATCATCTTCATTAAACCCAGAAAGTTCTAAGGTTCTTTCAATGGCATATTTTTCATCTCCATTTTCTAACCACATTTTAGAGTTGAGGTTATAGTAGGCAAACTGATTTGTAGCACTTGTGTCTTTTACTCTTAAATAAGGATCATTGTTAAGTTCGGCAAGAGATAATTTAGCAATAGGGCCGCAATCATTTATAATTTCATCAATTGAAAAGTTGTATTCATTAATATTATAACTTGTTTGGGGAGCAAGGTTGTTTAATAAAACATAATCAAATTTTTGGATGGTATGATAGCCTCCGCTAAAAGAAAATGCGAGTAAAAATATGGAGGCATATAGACTAAACTTTCGGTGTCTTTTTCTGGGTTTTAATTTATCGTTACTTTTTTTCTGCAGTCTAAAGGCTTTTCTATTCTTCCAATAAATCACCAATCCTAAAATTCCATTAAAAAAAACTAAAATGGAAAAGAGTAAAATAATTGTTGATTTAAATGTTTGATTTGATCCTAAGAAATTCCAATTATGAAACATGGAAAAACACCACAAAAACACATTGCGAGAATTGTTGCTTATAGTTCCTAATCCGCCAGATTCCGTATGAACATAAACTTCTAAACCATCACTTCTGTCAAGAGATACCTTGTAAACTGGTAAATGCCGATTAATTATTTTGTATTCATCAGTATATGTTTTTATTTTTTCAATGCTAGAAATTGGAGCTTCGTTATCACCACTATAATGCCTTGCCAATTTAATGGCAAATAGCTCATCTCCATTTTCAATTTCATTTCCAGAATGTGTAGCGTAATAAGAGATTATTCCATTTTGCTTAATTTGATAGACCTCTTCTTGATCTAAATAAGTTAACCCAATATTTTCAGCCTGATTAATGTTGTTTTGTAAGCATAAGTCTTGTATTGCAATACGAGAACTGTCTGCTAAGTGTGTTTCTGTTATTCCTGTTTTTTGTGCAGGAGAAACTCTGAACCAATTAGCCATTATGGGATGTAAAATGCCGCTTAATGACCATAAAATAACTGGAACGAAAATAACGAGACTCAACACTCTATGAATCTTATATAATTTTGCTTTCATTTTAATTAGAAAAAGTGCGATCCATAGGAAATGGACCGCATAAATAAATGAACTATTATTGTTGGTTAAACGTATAGGCTATTCCTACACTGAACGTTCTCGGGTTTCCAGGAGAATATGATTGTCCCCAAGCTGACTTAGATGCGTTTGTTGCATATGTTTCATCTGTTATGTTCATGATGTTGCACCATGTTTCAAATTGCTTAAATTTATAACCTAAACGAAGGTGTAAAATGTCAAACCCATCATAACTTACCGTATTGGCTTGATCTAAATAATAAGGGCTCATATGTTGCCATTCTGCTCCAATTCTAAAGCCTTTCAAAAACTTTGGTTTATATGTAATCTCACCATTTGCAATCCAATTTGAGGCACGTGGCATTTTCATTCCTGAAAAATCTTCACCTTTTTCGATATAATCAGAAAATTGATGGTCAGCATTGGTTCCACTTAAACGAATTATTAAACCGTTAATAGGGCTAACATTTAAACCATATTCAATTCCTTGGTGGATTGTTTTACCTGCATTTTCATTCACATACTCTCCACTTAATTGCTGCACAGAAATGATTTCGTTTAACCCTTCAAGGCGGTAGATGGCAATATCTAATGATGCTTTTTTCTTCCAGAAGCTAATCCAAGACCCTAGTTCAATGTTTGTGAAAACAGAAGGCTCTAATGTTGGGACTGAAACTCCTCTATAAAGTTCTCCTACTTGCGGAGGAACAAATCCTTGGCTATAATTACCATAAATCCCATTACCGTTTTTCAATTTATAATTGAATCCAACCTTTGGTGTAATAGAATTAAACATATTAATTTCATCTGGAGCTCCTGAAAAAGCTAAAGAATCTAAATCATTATCGTAATTATAGTTGAAGTAATCAAAACGAATTGCAGCCGTTATTTTCAGACGTTTAATAGGACTAATTTCATATTGAGCGTACCCAGCAGCATTTAATAATTTAGTGCTATAATTGGTTAATACAGAATCGGTGTTAGTGTATGACTCATAAATCTTTTCGTCTGATTTATAAACAGAAATATAGTTCGCATGATAGCTGCTTGGGCTATAATCCAAACTCAATCCACCAGTAATGCTTGAGTTTAACCAATCCATTTTTTGATGGTGATGCAAGATTAAACCGTAGCTGTTAAATGAGTTGTCATTTTTTTCAGAATGTGCAAGATTTTTGTCTCCGTCAGGATTTCCCCAAGGAGAATAATCATCTTTAATTCTGTATGATGGGTTTTGTTTTATTGAATTGTCCCTAAAAAATGCATTGAAAGATGTTTTACTCTTCTTATTCCAAAAGTAATTTAAGCTCGATTTTACTCTTAGTGAATTAACTTCACGATCGGTAAAGCGTTGTACAGAGTTAAATTGTGACGCAACAAAATCATTACTATCTAAACTTCCAGTCATATCAGCTCGGTAGTCCACATAAGTCATACTATTACTCCAAAATGCTTTTTCGTTAATTTTATAATTTACCTTCAAAGATGTTGCTAGTTTTTCATAGTCACTATGTTCACGATATCCATTGGTGCGGAACGCATAGTTGCTTGAAAATACAATACCCACTTTTCCATAAGTGTCAGTAAAAAGAATATCGGCCCTTTTTAGTCCTAAATTGTCAATATTTAGCGCGGCTTTTGCTTTTAAAGAAACAGAAGGATCTAAAGTGATAAAATTTACAGCTCCGCCAATAGCTTCACTACCGTATAATGAAGAAGAAGGACCTCTAATAATCTCTATTTTCTGAAAAGATGCCATATTCATTTCTAATAAAGCATTATGGTTAAATACCCCGGTAGTTCTAATTGGTAGCCCGTCTTCTAAATAAAGAAATAATGATTTATAGGAAAGCGGTTGCCGAATGGCCATTGAGTGTTGTTCATTACCCAAATCAACCATGTAAACACCAGGTGTTTTATTTAAAAGCTGATCTGTACTTGTAGCTTTAGTATTGTCAATTAGTTCTGCACCAATTGTTGTAATTGCCATTGGTAAATCTTCACGTTTCATGGCATCTCGTGTTCCTGTTACAACTAATTGATTTAGATAAATTGAGGATTGTTGCAAATGAATGGTAGCTGTTAAGTCTTTTACTGCAATAGTTAACGGTTCATATCCAGTGCTACTAATAACTATAGAATCTTTTAATTGCAAGCCCGTTAAAGTAATAGCGCCATCAAGGTTTGTAAGGCCCTGCGAAGTTTTATTTTTCGAAATTAATTTTACGCCAGGAATTGGAGTATTTGTTGATTGATCTAAAATTTGAATAGTTTTTGACTCTTGCCCAACTGCATTGGAAGATATCAGGATTGTAAAAAACAACCCCATTAATAATATTAATGATTTTTTCATTGTGTACTCTATTTAAGTCCATATCCAAGTAAGAATTGGATTGGTTTATTCATGATTACCCCCAAAAAAACAATCAAATACAGGAAAATAGGGACATCAATAGTTGCAAACAAGTAAAATACTCGCTCACAAATTCCTGCTTGATATTAGCAGGTGAATTTTGGGGGAGGGACAATGAATCGCTGCGTAAACGAAGACGTCATTTCTTCATAAAGGAAACCTTGCTTTTTAGAAGGGAGTGAACAGAGTAATTTGTGTTCAGTTGCTGCAAATAAGTTCAATTGCTTATTCTCTTTTTTATTT
This sequence comes from uncultured Crocinitomix sp., assembly GCA_937136425.1. GTDB lineage: Bacteria > Bacteroidota > Bacteroidia > Flavobacteriales_D > Crocinitomicaceae > Crocinitomix. The sequence goes on along the minus strand of CAKZON010000110.1, from coordinate 33,716 downwards.
TCAGGAGAGGGAAGAATAGGAGCTTCTCTTTCTTCTTTAACGGTTTTTTTAATCTCTTTTTCTAAATGACATTGACCATGACATTTGAGTTCTGGTTTGTCCTTATTTTCACAAAGGTTTTGGACAATGTATTCTTTATGAAAAAAATAGTCAATGTACGGAAAGTAGGGTTTGATATACATTAGCATGAATATCAATAACAAACCGATTGAAAATAATTTTTTCATAATTCGGCGCAAATGTACCTAAAGTATGGAGTAGTGGTTGCTAATTGTAAATAAACTTAAAGAGGTTTTCAACGAATCAGGTTTTTTTATCAATAAAAAAGAGATTGTATTAATTTAGCTACATTTCAATAAAACTCCCATCCGTTTAAAGGTTATTGTGTTAAAAAATTAAGGTGTTTATATATTTTTAAGGAATGAAGATTTTGCCCCAAAGAATAAGAAGATTATCTCTTTTACTATTTCTAATGATTTGCACGATTAATGCAGTTGGGCAGAGCAATTATAGAGATAGTATTAAGTTGAAAATGTCTTTGTTGGAACAGCCAAATGAATATCTAATCAATACAATAAGTAATGAATCAAATTCAGAACGATTATCTATTCTATACAATTTATTGGGTTTAAACTATCAACGTGAAAATGCTTTTGACGCAGCAATGCGAAGCCACCAAAGGGCACTTAGATATGCTTTTTTAATAGGTAAACCAAATGAGGAGATTGCAATTAGCTATAATAAGATTGGAATCGTGTTTTATTTTCAGGCCAATTGTGATTCGGCAATTGCAAATTTTGAAAAAGCATTGCCATATTATGAATCACAACATCTAAAAGCAAATACCTATACGAATATTGGTTTAATGAATAATCAGAAACTAAATCGTGATTTGGCTATTGAAAATTATTTAAAAGCACTGGAGATATTTAAAGCAGTTGGAGATACTGTTAATCAAGGTAATTTATACAATAATATTGGCGCTTTGTATCTCCAAATTGAAGATTATGAAAAAGCCGAGTTCTATTTAAAAGAAGGATTAAATCTATCAGATGCAGAAGAGTTTGATAAGTTTAGATATGATTGTAAGCTGAATTTAGGAAATGTGTTTTTTCATAACGGAGAAACAGAAAAGGCGATCTCCATATTTTTAGAGGTTGAAGCACATTTTACAGAAAAAGAGGAGTTTAAGACTTTGATAATTGTTAAAAATTCTTTGGCAAATTGTTATGATGAATTAGGGAAATGGTCAACGGCATTGGAGTTGTATCATGAGGCGCTGGAAATAATAGAAACACATGGAATTATCGCGCATAAGGGAAATATTTTATCCAATGTTGGAACCATTTATGAAAAGAAAGGAGATTATGGGGCTGCTATTGGTAAATATAATCAAGCCAGGTTGTTTATGTTGGAAAATGGTCAAACTGCTTATCTAGAATCTGTTTACAGTAATTTGTCCTCGGCTTATGAACAAATGGGAATACTTGACTCTTCTCTTTATTACAAAAATAGTGAGGTTGCCTTGAGAGATTCGTTGGATGAGTTGGAAAAGCAAAAGAAAATGATGGAAATTGAGTCTGAGCATCAATTAAGTCAATTGGAAGAAACGCTTGCCAAGCAAAACCTATCCGTTGAAACCTTAGAAGGCGAAAAAGGGCAAATTACATTCAAATTAATACTGACTTTTATCGGGTTAGGAATTGCGGTGATAATAATCACATTACTCATTTTTAGATTCCTAAAAAAGAAAAGATTGACAGAAGCGCTAACTGAAAACGAAAAAGCACTTTCCAAAAACATGAAAGGATTAAAGGATTCTTTAAAGTCAAAAGAAAAGGAAATAGAAAAACTAAAAGAAAACCCTCAACAGAATAAAACTGCTTACCCTAAAAACCTAACTCGGCTCACCACTAGAGAAGTTGAAGTGTTAGAATTGGTTAAACAAGGTTTAAAAGATAGTGAGATTGCAGAAAAATTATTTCTTTCAGTGGCAACAGTCAGGACGCATCTTAGAAAAGCTTATGTTAAAATTGATGTGCGGAATAGAGCCGAAGCCATTCATTTTATTTCTCAATACGAAATTTAAAGCATCTTTGCTTTTCAGCTGAAATCATCATAAATGATGAGGCTTGTTTATGCTGCTAAGCACATATTTGTAGCTATAAAATTAATTATATCTACTATGAAAATACTTGGAATATTTGCACTTATTATTGCTTTAATCGGAGCCATTGTTGGAATTTATTGCCAAATGGAAATTGTGCCAACTGCTGAAGGATTTGGAAATGTTTTTGAACTGGGAGAATTCGAAAAAATTATTTACCATGAATATCATAACCAGAAATTTGTTCTTGGAAGTATTGCTTTGTTTTCCGGAATTTTAGCAGTACTAATGGGAATTTTTCCAGCCATTAAAAAAGTGAAAATTGCTTGGATGGCTGTGATGTTAGGTTTGGTCGCATTCTTTTTAGGAGCTATGCAATCTACACATATGTTTAGCTAATTCGATTGATTATTTACCATTTTTTTAAACCTTAAAACTTTATTGTGTTAAGGTTTTTTTGTTTTGTTTATCAGTGGTTTACGTCCTTTTGTCATCATTTTTGATGAGGAGGGTAATGCTAGTTTCATCAATTCTGATGAAGATCGAGAAAGTGCAAATCAGCTTCTTTGTGACTCACTAAAATTTATATATATGAAGAAGATTAAAATTTTATTATTGAGTCTTGTTAGTTTCGGACTTTCCATTTCCAGTTTTGCACAAGGCTATGCGCATGCTTGGGTACACACAACGGGATATGTCGCAGATGAAGTTGGTCATTCAATTGTTGTAGATGAAGATAACAACAGTTATGTAACCGGTTTCTTTAATTTAAGTATGGACTTTGATCCTGGAGCAGGAGTTGATACACATTCTAGCAATGGAGCTTCAGATGTTTTTATCACAAAATATGACCCTTTAGGGAATTTACTTTGGTGTCGCACTTTTGGAGGAAGTTCGGATGATCAGGGAGTTGCTATTGATATTGATTCTGAAAATAATATCTATGTGACAGGAAAATTTTCTGGATTAGTTGATTTTGATCCTTCTGGAGGTGTAACTAATTTGAATGCAGGCACCTTTGCAGATATTTTTGTGGTAAAGTATAATACTTCTGGTACTTTTCAATGGGCTAAACAATTGTCTTGTGCAGCAGCAGCACCAACAGTAAAAGATATTACAGTTGACATTAATAAGAATGTTCATGTAGTAGGCTCATTTTTGAATAGTATTGACCTAAACCCGCACCCCGTATTTACGCATATGCGTTATAGCAATGGATCTTCTGATGGTTTTGGCGTTCTTTTAAGTACTAGCGGAAACTTTATGAAAGCAGTACAAATTGGAGGTTCAGGTTCAGATTTAATTGCTTCTGTAGCAATTGATGATGGTTTGAATGAATACTATACGGGATCAATTCAAGGTACGGTGGATGTTGATCCAGGTGCAGGTGTGCATAATGAAATAGCCGATTCTTTTGGAGATTGTTTTGTCATTAAATTAAACGCAAGTTCAAACCTTCTTTGGAGCTCAATGTTAGAAGGGACGCAAGTTGGAGTAGGGCAATCAATTAAATTAGATGGAGCAAACAATGTATTTGTTATGGGATGGTTTGATGGAGAAATAGATTTAGATCCAAGTGCCGGAACTAATATTAAAACAACTGGACTTTTCTACCTTAATACGTTTATTGCCAAATTAAATAATAGTGGTAATGCAATATGGGGGAAAGATTTGGATGGATCACTGAACATTATGGGGAATGATATGGCAGTGTCAACAGATGGGGAAGTATTTGTTTACGGAGAATATTCTGGGACGGTAGATTTTGATCCAACGGTAGATACACATAACCGCACTTCAAATGGATTGGCTGATATCTTTTTATGGAAATCAAACCGCTTTGGAAACATGCACTTTACAAGGACATATGGAGGTTCATATTCTGATAAAGGAGCTGGAATTGCGGTAAATGATTGTTCTGATATCTATATGACAGGCGGTTTTAAAGGAACCATTGATTTTAGACCAAGTGGAACGCCATTAATATTTAATACATTAGGATCACCGTTCGATTTTTATGTGCATAAACTTAAAAATATCAGATGCATAAGATTTGGTCGTGAAGCTTCAAGTATTGAAGAAACTATGGCAACAACTGGTGCAGACTTATTTTTACTTTATCCAAATCCAGCAGAATCAACCTTAAATATTTCGTTGGCAGAAAACGCTACAAGCCAAGTTGTAATTTATGATTTGCAAATGAGGTTGGTGTACCAGGCCACTTTGCAAGGACTTGGAAGTGTTGTTTCATTGGATGAATTTGAATCGGGCGTATATTTTGTAGAAGTCACTCAAGGAAATAAAAAACAAATAGAAAAATTGATTGTAAAATAAATAGGATGGGGTTTGTTCCTATTTAATTGAGAAACCTGATTTCAGTAGTGCGGAATCAGGTTTTTCTTTTTGTTGGGGAGAGTCCCTGAAGAGAGTGGTTACGTTAATACCTTTTATGGAGCTTTATCAGTTGGATTTGAATATCACGTTGATACCCACAGATCAGTAATAGTTTACCACTTTAACTGAATGCTTTGACAATCATTCCCAACCAATGAATATGTGCCTTTAAACTGTTCCGTACCAAAATTATCACGTACAGAATAAGAAAAGTTATCACCCGAAGATACGCCTAAGTCATTAATGATCGTAAAGTTTTCACCGTCGCAATCAGGTCCTATTTTCCATTCTGCAGGATCCATTGTACCTGCTGAAACATAATCAATATATACTGTCAACTCTGTTACGTTGTAGGCATCTACAAGAAATACTGAAACTCCTTCAGTAAACCAAAAAGATGTTTTAGCTTCATAAACACATGAACCGTCGTCTTCTTTAGCTTCGACATTGTAATTAGCTGCATTTTCTGTAGTACAGCCCTTTTTTTTACAGCTAACAGTTGAAATTAAAATTATTGAAAATATGAAGATTAACTTATTCATTATTTGTCATTTTTGGTGTTAAGCTATAAATATATGAAAAAGTCTTATTCTAAAGCAATTCTGGTATGTTTTCGTTATGGGGGATAAGATTGGGGAGAGTCGTATTTACTTTATGATTAGTGAATCAAAATACGAATCATTTTCTGTGATTATTTCAATAATATAGAATCCTTTGGCTAAGTGAGTGAGGTCAAATTGACCTTTACCAGAGCTCAAAGGAATCGAATTAGCAATCAAATTACCGTCATTTGAGTATATTCTTATATGCGCATCTTCAAATATCGGGGAGATGTAAAATACGCCATTATTGGGGTTGGGATATATTGATAATACATTATCAAGTTTGGCATTGTCAATTGAGAGAAATGTAAAACAGGAGCTGGTTATAGTACAAGTTCCATCAGATAAAATAACAGCATAATCTCCGGGGGTTGTAGCTATGAATAATTGATCAGTGGCTCCAGGAACAATTTCCATATCAGGGCAAGTTACCCATTGATATGTGATGTCCGGAGAGCTTTCATTCGCTGTAAAATTATCTCCTAAAATCGATAAAGTTGTATCGATAAAATTGATTGTTAAATCTAATACTACCGAAGAGTCACAGCCATGAATAGAGGAATAGGTTACTGGATAAAATCCACTTTCTGAATAACTGGTATCCGCAACTTCCCAGTAAAATGAATCTTCACATGACGTTATGGTGGTTGTATCATCACTATAGATACTATGAATCGTTAAGTTAATTGTTATTATACTATCACACAAAGCCATGTTAAGAATGGTGTCCTGATACATTCCTGTTGAGTCCCAGAGATAGAGGTCACTTGGTGATGTATAATTTTCACAGGCCTCTATGTCAAGTGTGGAATACGTTTTATTTACTGTAACAATTGCTGTAATAAGACTGTCACAACCAATGAAATTTGATATTGTATCATAATAAACAGCTGTACTGTCCCAATAGTACATACCACTTGGAGACCAGATTCCATCACATACTGATGCTGATAGGATGGACTCTGTATGGCTGTCACAAGGCACAAATTTTGACCTAAAACAATCTGTTGATCCTACAGAAGTCAGATTTTCAATTGCTAAAGCAGGATTCATATCAGAAATATCTGCAAAAGTGCCAGTCAGAAATAATTCGTTTACTGGTGATATGTACATGTTGGTCATAACATCACTGTTTTCGCCGCCAAAGGATTTTGCCCAGAGCAGATTTCCGGAAGCATTTAATTTACAAAAATAAGCATCTCCACCACCAACAGAAGATAGTGTTAATTCAGCCATACTTGCGTCAAAGTCCACAGCATCCGAGTAAAGACCTCCGTAATAAATATTACCTGAATCATCCGTCAATACCCGACTACAATCATCTATAAATATACCACCAAATGTGTTTACCCAAAGAGGGGTACCTAATGGGGTATATTTTTGAACAAAAGCATCTATACTGCCGTTTGATGTCATTATATCAGTCCCTATTCCTGGATCAAAATCAGCATTTCCTTGAAAGTTACCGACAATACATAGGTTACCTTCAGTATCTGTAGAAACGGAATTTGCATAATCATCTAATTCTCCTCCAATTGATTGAACAAAAACAAATTCCCCTTCAGTATTTATTTGCAAAAGATAAGGATCTCGGCCCCCATTGGAAATTCTATTATTAATTTCTGGACCAGGATCGAAGTCTAGAGTATCTTGGAAAACTCCAACCACTGATATGTTGAAGTCAGCACTCACATCTATACTTGCTGCAGATACTGAGGTACTGTTGCCAAAATGATATACCCATACAAAACTTCCTGCAGCTGTTAATTTGAGAATATAGGCATCTGATTCACCATTTGAAATCTCCCAATGTTCACCTATTTCTGGGTCAAAATCTACCGTTTCACGAAAATTTCCAGAAATATAAATATTGTCTAATTGATCGCATTGAATGAATAAGCCTACATCAGAATCTGTACCACCAAAGGATTTCGCCCAAATGAAATTTCCGTCAGCATCTAATTTCAAAACAAAACTATCCCAAATTCCATTGCTAGTTAGTTCGAATAAACCGTCCGGGTTAAAATTTACGGTGTTTTTAAAATAACCACAAACATAAACATTGCCTGCAGTATCTACACTGATTGACTTGCCATACTCCGTATCAGTTGATCCAATTGCTTTTGCCCACAAAAAATTTCCATCTTGATCTAATTTTTGAATGAAGACATCATATGCTCCTTCACTGGTTAGATCAAAAACACCAGGCCCAGGATCAAAGTCGACAGAAGAATTGAACACACCTACTGTGTAGATGTTACCATTCTCATCCCCTGTTATTCCGTTGCTTTGTTCAAGTCCAGTTGATCCAGATGAATTCGCCCATTCAAGATGAACGGGTTGAGAATAAGTTGTTAGGGACAGAAAGAAAAGAGATAATAAAAATACGAAGGGCGAATTCATAATGAGCATGGAATAATGTTATTTTGTTATGGGTTGAAGTTAATACCTCATAAAAGTAGACAAAATTGTCTATGTTTCGAAGAGGTTTTAATTCTCTTTTCACGCTTAACAACTTCATGTCGAAATTGATAACTAAGATAAACTCGTTCAAAGCAAAAAATCCATTTCGCTGCGCTCATTTTGGATTTTTTTAGTTTAGTCACTCACTGAAACTGAGTTTCATTTCGTCTTTAAACCAATCCTTCATCTATGGCATATCTAACTAAGTGGGCTACTTTATTAATTCCCAATTTCGTATAAATGTTTTTTCGGTGAGTGTCAATTGTTAATTCACTTAAGTATAATTTTATACTCATTTCTCCTGTGCTGTGCCCCTCTGCTATTAGGCGAACAATTTCTTTTTCTCGCTTAGTTAAGGCCGTTTCTGTTCGCGTTTTTTTGTCTTTAGGGCCATGCATTTTCAAAATTTCATCAATCACCCGTTTATCGAAATAACGATCGCCATTAGTAACTGTAGTAATCGCTTCGATAAATTCTGCCTTTCCTGAGTCTTTTAAAATATATCCATCTACCCCAATTTTAAGCATTTCTTTAATTTTTGGTTTATCTGCATGTGTGGTCATGACAAGTACTTTAATGGATGGGTGTGAACGTTTAACCTGTCGAGCGGTTTCAATGCCATCCAATATGGGCATGGAAATATCAATTAGAATTAGATCAGGTTCTGGATCTAGGAAATGATTGATTAGCTCTTGACCATTATGACAACTACCAATAACCTTGAATAGATCTTGATCTGCCAATAGGGCTTTTAATCCATCAATTATTATTTGATGATCGTCTACAATAACTATATTAATAGTGTTCATACGCTTTGTTCAATTGGCACAACAATGACCACAGAAACCCCATGATCTTTCTGAGAATTAAATTCCACTCTTCCGTTTAATTGTTTGACACGTTGCTGTATATTTTTGAGGCCTATTCCTTCAGATGAAGGCTCGGTCAGATTAAAGCCACGTCCGTTATCCTCCATAAGAACCATGACCTCTTCATTTGACTGATTTATTTGCAGTGTTACTTCTGATGCTTCGGCGTGCTTCAAAACATTCGAGAATAATTCTTGAATAATTTTGTATAAATTTCGTTCTGCAATTTTTGTGAGCGAAGCTTGATCAATAAAGGTATTGAATTCTACCGAAAATTGACTTGTGCTTTCAATGCTCGATATTAGTTGTTTAATTGAGGGGATTAGGTTGAATTCTACTCCTTCTCCTACTGCCAATTGGTGGGAAATTGATCGGAGTTCAATGCAGGCTTTTTCAATCAAAGCTGCTGTTTTTTTATGGTGATTTTTTAAAGCAATTTCCGAACTCTCTGTTGAAGTGAGCTCATGCTGAAAACGAAGCACTGTAAGATAACTACCTAAGTTATCATGAATATCCTTGGCCAATTTTTTTCGTTCTTCCTGTTGGGTAATTACTTCAGTTTCTAACATGCCAATCTCGTGCTGATCCAAAAGAGAATTTATTCGTCGAGAATGATTTTCTTTTTCAAATTTCAATTCCTTTTTCTGCCGTTTACTTCGCTGGTAAAAGAAGATAATCACCAATAGAAGAACCATAAACCCGAGTATTAAAACAAGAAAAGAATAGTAAAGTTGATTGCTTTTTAAACTGTTTTCTGCTTTAATTGCACGATTTTCTACATTCAAATTACTAATCTCATGTTCATTTTGGCTGTTGTTGTATTTTTCTTGCAACTCGCTAATTCTGTTCGTAGCATTTATATTTGTCAGTGTATCATTTAAAGCAACATAATGTTCAAATAAAGATAGTGAACGCTCAAAATGGCCAAGTTTTTGCTCGGCTTCATATAAGCCAAATAGGGCTTTTTTTTGTTCCGTAACTAGTCCAATCTCCTGAGCCATTTCCAAGCTCTTTTCATAATAAGGTAAAGCAGTGATGTAATTGCCTTGGTGAAAATAGCAAGCACCAAATAAATTATTAATGGTAACGATTGAATAGTAATCATTATAATTTTCGGCAGAATTCATGGCAATGGTTAGAATGTCAATGGCCTTGTCTTGCAATCCCATTTCAGAATAAGCGAATCCCAAATTTATGTTTGCCATCATTAATACATCATCTGCATCACTTATTTCGAGTATCTCAATGCTTTGTTTGATTAATCCTAACCCTTCTTCGGGTTTGCCCTGCAATATTTTAACGGTTGCCATATTGATCCAAGATTCTGCCAATTGTATTGAATCATTCGCTTCTTTATAATAATTGGTGCTTTTTTGAAAATACTTTAGACTCTCTTCAAAACGATCTTGATCCTTGTAAATGGCGCCTATATTATTATTGATCTTGGCTATTCCTGCCTCATCTCCAAGCGTTTTCTTTAGTTCAGCACCTTTTATATAATATTCAATTGCAGTGGTGGGATACGATTTAAAATAATACATGTTTCCGAGATTCAAGTAAGCTCGGCTTTTACCACGAATATCATTTTGCTGATTGGCAAGGGAAAGGCTTTTTTCCAAATATAATTTAGCGTCGTCAAAACGTTGTAACCTGCAAAACAACACGCCCAAACTATTATAAGCAGCCAATTCGTGCTTAAAATCGAATAGGGTTTTTGCTGACTTGACAGCTAAGCGTAAAAATTTTTCGGCACCTTCAAACTCTCCAAATCGTTGAGCTGTTTTGGATAGGTTTAAATAAAATTGTGGATTTAGTTCTTTATTATTTTTTAAACTAAGGTGAAGTCCATTTTGATATATGCTATCTGCAAGGGTAAAATCCTTTTTGCTGTAAGCCAGATTACCTTTGTACAATTCCTTTAAAACCTCAAGTTGAGTGTATCTCCCTCTCTCAATAAACTGATCCGTATTTTGAAGCTGTTTTTCAGCTAAATCGAATTCCTTATCGCTTCTATATATTTCCGCTAGTTGCAAGTAACCTAAAATCAATTGTTCTTCTAACTGATGATCTTTTGCAAAGGTTATTGCTTCCTGAGCATAAATGTATGACGAATCATTCTCTTGCTCATAATATGCCCAGGTTAATGAGTTTAACCAGGTTCCTTTTTGTTCATTTGAACTTGAATTTTCAATTAAAAGTGTTAAGCTGTCCGTAATTTCGGAATGGGCTAAAACGGTATTTAATTGAATAAGAAAAAATGAAAATAGAAGGAGGAGTCTAATGTTGAGTATACCACAATGCATCCTCGAATTGAATGATAGTTCTACCTGTAACTTCTGGTCCTAATAAACCTTCTTGTAACGCTGGTGCAGAAATCTTAACCAATATTGCTTCAGATTGAACAACACCAGTTGACGGATCAATAACTGGTATTAACGGCTTTTTGATATGTACATATTTTGTTCCGCTATAAGGAGCTTCATTTACGATTTCAAAAGTGTAATTAATATTGTCTGGATAACCTTCATTAATTAATGCTTGTATTTCATTAGGTAATAATGGTCTATTCTCAGTTACAGTAGGTGGATAACTGGTTTCTGTCACGGGTATCATAACCTCTAAATAATAGGTGTTGTTTTCATTAATTAACCGGACATAAGGGTTAATAGAATTTCTAGTAGTTTTCATAAAGTTAGGTGTTAAGATTGATGTACAATTTAGGGTTAATTTTTAAAATAGTTCGACTAAGTGAACCATATTATTTCATGTACTTTAATTTAAGAAATTTGAATGCGTGTTAAAAATGGAGATTCAATAATCGAATCTCCATCTTAGTGACTTGTTTTATAGATCTAAGGCTTGTACTTTGCTTGTCGCGTTGTCTCCAAGCGCTTCTATAACAGCATCTCTTACAATATCATAAACTGCTGATGAAAGCTCCGTTTTTACAGCTTGTTGCTTTAATGTACTATCAGTAGTTGTCCACTCCCACCACAGAAATTTAGTCGTATTTGTAGTGACCTTAAGTACAAATGCACTAGATACCATTACAACAACACCATCAACCTCTTCACAAGGGCATATTTGAAATGAAGCCTGCTCTTGAGGCATGCTTGAACTAGAAAACAATTCTAAGCCCTCCTCGTCGTTTTCCAATGATTCAATCACCTTTTCAGTAATATCAGCGGCCGCCTGATCTATACTGGCGATAATTCGAACAATTTCAGAATCCATTATAAACATGCTTCCTTCAAAACCAACTTCTTCAAAAATAAAACTTGGCATATTCCAACCCAATGTTTGAAGCCACCCATTGTAGCTGCCATACCATTCTAATGTTTCTGTTTCTTTATTGTATTCGGTATCAGCTGCTAACTGAGCCAAAAGTGTGGAATTAATCACATCATCCTTGTTTTGATCAGATAATCCAGCCACAAATGAGGTAAGTGAGCCAGCAACGACATATCCATCATCCTCAGTATCTTTTTTGGTATTTAATCTTGAAGAGGTATCCACTTTTTTTCCTCCACCTGGAATTTTAAGCGCTTTTAATTTGGCTTTTATAGCATCTGTCGATAAAGTTGTATTATTCTGTTTCATTTTGTTCTTTTTAAATTAGGTGATTATAAAGCATGTGTTTCACGCCCGCTATCACTGAAAATCCAGTGTCATTCTGTTAAATCGAAAAATTTGTGGAGCAATAAATCGATTATTTAAATTTGATTAGGATTAATATCCCAGGTCGATTTTGCCTCAACATACGTTCTGATTTATTGTTTTCATTCTTCGGCCGAATTATGAAAGTGTATTTCTTTTTAATTAAGTGAACTCACAGGTCAAAGGTGCAGATATTGTTTGCTTTGGTATTACCTAAAAAGGGGTAGATTAAAAAAATACCAAGAAAGGGGTAGGTTTGGATTTGACTGTAAAAATGCAACGAATGAATTTAATTGCTTTATTGAAATTGAGTTTCATTTCATCTTTAAACCAAAAAATCCAACTAATCAAAGATTAGCTGGATTTTTTCTGTGCCCAGAGCGGGAGCGTTATCGAACCCCGAAGTTGATAATCAAGACGATTTTGTTGATTTTGATTTGGCGGAATTGGTTGCGGATTTGGAGAGGTTAGGGGAGGTTTTAGATCAATGACCTAGTTGAATTTAATGCAAAATCTGCCCTCCTATAATAACATTATTGTTTTTTAGAGCATCTTGCGAACTGAAAGTCCCTAATATACAGGATAACTTTATATTATTAGAAATAACCAAACCTAGTGTAAGCTGACCAAAATATAGACTTCTATTATTTAACCCTAAGTTTTCTTGAAATCTCTCAGTTCCTGTGATTTGTCGAATATTAAAATTTGTAAAAAATCGCATTTCGTCATTTTTTAATGATGCATCTGCATAAATATCCAATCCAATAGATGCGTTACCCGAAAATTCATCAGTATTAGTTCCAAAAGGAGGAAAGTCAGCTGCCCCTTTTATTATTATTCTTGACAACAAGTTGTATTGATAATTTCTAGAATGGATGTAAGCTAATGGATACTCGATATTTAAAACTGTATTTCCTCCAGATAGTGTAAGTCGCTGAAAAGCCTCGCTTTGGGTTTCTAAAGTGCTATCCTCAGACATACTTTTTGCAATCATTGTACCAAAACTAATTCTTAAAACCCCCATATTACCACTTACTAATTCCGAGTATAATGCACCTGAATTATTTCCAAATGAAATTCCAGTGTTATTTAAAACATTGAAACGTCCACCATTATCACCATAGATATAGTCAAAGAATGCTTCTGATCTGTTTATGCCAAAATTAAAGATATTAACTCTTTTATATTGAAGGTAGTCTTTTGTGTAAATATGAAATAATGAATCTTGTTTTTTTTCTAAGACTACAATTTCTTTTTGCAGCGTTTCAATTTCTTGTAGTTTCGTAGCCACTTTAGTTTCATTGTATTGGTTTGCTGGGGCTGGGTCTTTAGAATTTTGATATAGATCATTTTTTATTGTGATCAGATTATTACTAATCACGCTTATTTTACTGGCGTTATAATTGTACAGTATTATTTCAGGGGTTTGATATACAGGTTTTGTCTTACCATCTCGAGATATGTTAGTTTGAACAGAACCAGAGTTAATTTCAGGTGATTTGTTTGACAATTTAATTCCAGATGTTTGGCAGATTGATTGTATAGACAGAATTATTATAAAAGGTAAAAAGAGAATTTTCATAGCTTCAAAACTTTAAATCATAAATGAACTCAAAAAACAGATTTTAAAAAAGAGTATTTATACTTGATTTTTATTCGTGAGTTGGCTTTGGTAAAATAGATGTCTAGTCTACTTTTAAGATTTCATTAGTGAAAAAAATTGGTAGTTTACCTGTTTTAGGCACAGTATAAAAATTTGAGATTTTAACAAAACCTTTCAATGTTAATTCGTTCAATTTAGGGTTGTTGGAAGAATTTAATACGTAGTAATCGACGAGGCTTCGTTTCATTGTTTTTTTTATCATTGGGTCTTTTATTAGAGAAGTTAAAATCGAAATTATTCGCTCATTTTCGCAGTAACAAAATGCAATGTTTATAAATGCAAATCCCGTAATAATGTCCATAGAAAAGTAAGGCTTCTCAACCAATATCCGTTTTAAAAATTCATTAATTTGTGCTTCATTTTCCGGAACTAATAATCTTGTTGCTCTTTCGCCTAAAAAAAGAGCATTAAACCAATTGTTAGGAGTACCCGAAATAGTTATTGCTACTGCGACCGGTGAGGGTCTTTTACAGAGGTAGGAGTGTGTGTCATGAATCAATGGATTTCTTGTTATATACCATGCTGCGAGGTATTCTTGATATGTTAAATGAGAAAATTGATAGTTGTTATCAAAATTTTCAATGATGATACCGTTATGGGATTGGATTTCTTTAATTACAATTCTCGCCTGATCTTTAGGAAGACGATATTTTTCATGAATAGCTTCATAGGCAATTAATAAATCTTTATGTGAAAATGTAATATGGGACTTACCCATTTTATAAAGTAGGTGAAAGGACAGTTCTGCCAGAAATTTGAGCTTTTGTTTTGGTAAAAATTCTGCATATTTCGATTTTCTTGTTATCCTCCTTCTATCATCCCACTTTTCAATGTATAAATCAATTAAAATTTCATAAATTGCTGATGGTTGATCTGGTAAATAATTTTTATTTAGATATATAATCAATATGTTTATTAGTGATAAAGGTCGGTCAATGGTGTCGGAATAAGGCTTACTTTTTAATTCTTTTAAGAAGAGAAAAGATTCATGTGAGCCATTTAACCATTTAAGTATGATTTGTTCAATTTGGTTCGGGGTTAATGGTTCTAATTCAAATACTGAAAATCCTTCGAGCAGGGAATTGTAGTTTCCAGTCCTAGACGTTATCAAAATTTTGGAAGAATTTAATTTAAATGAAATCTCGGAAATCTCATTCATTAATTTAATTTGCTGTTGAGTGTCAATTTCATCCAATCCATCAAATAAAATGTAAGAATTAATGGAATCAAGCAAGTCTATAATTGCAAATTCCATTGGTTTATCTCCAATATAATATTCCCTATTTTTCTCGTCTTTGTGGTACTTAACCCCAAGGTATTTAGCGAGCATAACCACCAATGGTTCGTTTAATCGGGTTTCCCTCAATTTAAATAAAATTGGTGTCTTAATATATTTACCATTTGAAGATATGTCCTCGAACATTTTTTTTACAACTCTCTTTAACGTAGTTGTTTTTCCGCTACCGGGGTCACCTAAAACTAAAATATGATTGTTTAAATATGCGAGAGAATCTGCATTTACGATTGATTTTTTCTTGAATTTTGCTAATTTTTTAGGACTGTTTGTTAATGTTAAATCAAGGGTGAAATCTAGTAGATTCAAACCTTGACTTAGTTCGAAAAGTTCAATTTTTGAACTCCATTGTAGAAGTTGTCTAAATTGTATTTCTAAATGTTTTTTCGCTTGTAGTTTTGGGAGGTAGATTGATTTATCAAATTTTTGATATAATTTTCTAAAAACATTTTCGGTCAAACTAACGATAATCTTTTCCGAGATTGACATAGATACTTTTTGAGTTTGATTTTATGAAATAATCTAGAATAAGTCAAACTAAATCAACTGATCCCACTTATAAACTTTGCGCTCTAAATATTTGATGTAAAGATCTTTCAAGTCGGATTCCATATCCATAGGATTTTTAATCTGTCTTATATTTTGCCAAGTATTTTTTCCAAAATCATCTTCAATTGTAGTTTTATTCCAAGCATGTAATTGCGGAATGTTATGAGCCTCTTTGGAAATTCCAATTCTAAATAACTGATGACGGATAAATAGATAATTATCCAAAGAATCATTTGTAATCATAAGTTTTGCTTTTGTTTGTGAAATGGTCAGCTTGTTTTTTAGGTCAATTAATACAAATGACAGTAATTTTTTTTCAAAAAACAACAGTATTTATACGGTGATTTTTTGAATAATAGTGTTGAAAACTAATATCGAAAATTTCAAAAAAAGACACACGTATTCGCTACCTTTATAAGAAGTAAACCCGAACAAATTAATGATATTATGAAAAAGAAAATCTATGTAATAATTGGACATGGCGCATGTGGTAAATCATCTCTTGTAAGAAGTTTGACAGGGGTTGCTCGCAAAAAGCAAAATGTAAAAATTAAATTCAACAACGACAAAATTGAAGAGTTCTCCATTTGGATTCGATCATCACAGGAGGATTGGAAATTTCCGAAAGATGTTATAATTGAATTAAGTGCTTCACCAAATGGAAACATTCTTTTAACTCTGAGGCTTCACACCTTATACAAAAGGCCAAAGGGAATCGAGTATTTGAAACTTATTGATGCCAGTTTTGATATTGAGAAAATTGCCGTTATTGGGGAAAGAATTGATGTTAAAGAATTAGCAATAATCGAAAGTAAATGGGGTAAGAAAGTTGAAAGTTTTCAAAATTCATGGAGCCGTCCAATGAATGAGTTAAGTTCGGAAGTTCGTGAACATTTTAAATGGGTGTAGTTTAGTATTGAATGGAAGTTTACGGAAATAGTTCTTTATCATTTGACCATCTAACAGATCGGGAATTTGAAGAGGTTGTAGAATGGTATTTCAAACTAGAAATACAGAGTGGGAAATTCCTAGATCACGATAAAACAGATTTGCTTCCTGAAGGGGCTGATGAAGGAAGAGATATTATGCTTTTGAAGGAGGGCAGCATAACTGGTGCAGTTCAATGCAAAAAACTAAATAAGAATATCACTAACGCGGAGATTTTTAGTGAGTTGGTTAAGTTTATCATGTTTCATCTGAAAAACCAAGACAATAATAAACTATCAAGTTCACATATTGACAATATCAATACTTTTACCTATTATTTTGTTTCTGCAAAAGGGTTTTCAAAAAATACATTTCCACTAGTTCATGATTTCAAAAACGTTTGGCGGAAACAAGAATTCAACTTAGACATAAAAAAAGTTTTTGAAAAGCATAAAAACGCCTTTTTAGCTTTCAATGGAATGGATTTTTCTCTTAATCAAGTGAGGATAGAAAGCATTTTAGATAACCTTTCTTTTCAAGTAGTTAAGCCGCACGAAATTGATCCAGTTATTAGATTGTCAGAAGAGGTGATAAACCGTTATTTTCAGGCAGATTTAAGGTCTTCTTTAATTCAGAAAGCAAAAGAGAAAAACAAGTTTTATAAAGTAAAGGCTAATCGTATTTCGTCCCGTCTTGATCATTCCAAAAAACATTTTGGAATTAATAAGGCATCCGTCATCAAGAGAAAAGAAGTTGATAAAATAATAACTTGGATAAAATCACCTTTAGAAAAAAACGGAAATAATCTTGCGGTTTTGAGTGCTAATGCTGGAATGGGGAAGACCGTTGCTATGTCTCAGCTTCAGAATCAATTGAGGGCTGAACTCATTCCAAGTTATTCGTTAAAGGCAGACTACTTTAATTACAAATCTATTGTCGATTTTAAGCAAGAATTATCGATTGATGATTCCTTCGCTGATTTTACGTTGAGTGTTAAGGGGGATTCCGACCTTGTAGTTGTAATTATAGATCAGCTTGATGCCTTATCTCAAACCCTTTCGGCTGATCAAAGCGCACTAAAAACATACGCAACAATTATCGAGGAATTAGAGGAACATAAAAATGTTCGTATTGTACTTTCATGTCGGGAATATGATCTACTTAATGATCCGCTTTTGACCTATTATTCCAAAAAGAAGATTTTTAATCTTTTGCCATTGGATGAGAATGAAATCAAGCAGGTATTAGAGTCACAGCTTTCAGCGACATTTATCCTGAAAAAGAGTCTTAAAAAATTGTTGTCAACACCTCTACATTTAGATATATTTCTATCAATTTATTCTAAAGATTTAGATTTAAAGAAATTAACAAGTTTACAAGATTTATATGCAAAGTTTTGGACGGAAAAAGTGTCTATCACTAAGAAAGGGAAATTGGATGGCATTGATTTGAAAAATGTTGATAAAGCAATTTTTGGAATAGCCGATAAAATGAGTGATTCTCAAGAAATAGTTGTTTCAAAATCTCCTTTTGAGGATTCCTTCTATAACGAATTAAATTATCTAGAATCAACGGGGATTGTCAAGTCTTCTTACTCTAAAATAGAATTTTTTCATCAATCCTTTTTCGATTATGCGTTTGCTCGTAATTTCATCAATACTGAAAAGGATTTGCTGAATGAAATAGTGCAGAATCACCAAGGATTGTTGGTTCGTTCTAAAATCAAGCAAATAGTAGACTATAAAAGAACAACTAGCGCAAAAAAGTATCTAATAGATCTGGACAAAATCCTTTTTAGTCCTGATGTTAGGTTTCATATAGAGCTAATGATTCTGCAACAATTAGTATTTCGGAATGATCCAACAGTTGGCGAGAAAAAAATGCTACAAAAAATATTCGAATGTGAGTTGGCATCAATTGATTTGCTATTTAGACTTCATTATAGTTCGAATTGGCTACAATTCTTTTTTCAAGAAAAAATTATAGAATCTTTTTGGCAAGAAAATAATGAAGAAAGAATTTGGAGTATAAGTCTGTTTTTAAGAAGATTTGAGAAAGACTTCTCTCATGAAATAGTAGAATTTTTATGGGCGAATAGACGGCTAGTTCAATTTCATAAAGTATGCTTGGATGTAATGAAAAGGTGTGAGACTTTTACTCATCCTCTTCATTTTAAATTGAGAGACTACTTGCTAGATGGTAAGTTTAATGAAATGGATTCTTATTATGAGCATAAGTTGATTAAAGGTTCTATACTGAATGATCCTGATGGAGCAATCCACTTGCTTCTTTCCGCTAACCTGACTAATTTAAAAAAAAAGATTTCGGATCGTAAAGAATACCTTGTAGCAGAATCAATGTTTCCTGATATTTATTCGTTGCTGCGGGAGCATCATCCTCAAAAGACTTATCATTTGATAAAGAAAATTATCGTTAAACTTTCTGGTGAAAAGCTACTTGATTACCCCAGTCTGCGAATACTAAAAGTTGATCCTACTTTTGAGTCTTTTATTCCATCAACAGAGGGTAGAAACGCACCTGTTCATTTTCAGCAGTACGAAAACCTTATGGTTCACCTATCTAAACAGGAAGATTTTGAGTTTGTTCTTGGAGAGGTTGAATATTATCTGAAATCAAATAATTCCTCGTTATTCTTAATTGGACTTTTCGTGATTTCCGAAAGCCCAACTAATTTTATTCAAGAATCCTTTTGTGTTTTGTCAAATAAACAATTGCTCTTGGATTTATGTATTAGAGGAAAGTATTTTCCTTATCTTGCGTATGTTCTACTCAATAAGTCATTTGGGCTATTTGATATAAAGCAAAAGAAAATAATCTCTGATATTATAGGGAAGTTTTACTTACTAGAGGCGAGAAGACTGTACGTTAATGATGAAGGAAAACTTCAATTATTTAAAAATTATCACAGATTAAGGTATAAACTATTGTCATCTATTCCTACTGATGAAAGGGAAAGTATTCATGAGTTAAGAACTTCTTATCATGAATTTAGACGCTTGTATGGTATCATTAGTTTGCTTCAAGTACCCAAGAAATCTTCAATTCTTTCCAGCGGCGAAAAACCACTTCCAGATCGATCTTATGACACAATGAATTTAGTTGACTGGAAAAGGACCATTAAGCGTTTTAGCTCTACACATCCTAATTATGATGAATGGAGTGACATAGCCCGAGAACATTCCCATTCAGATAAATTTGAAACAGCTATTTCACTTGATCATGAGAAATATCTTCCCTTAATTCCTGAAATAATTAATGAATCGGAAGTAACGAATATATATAAACTTAGTGCGATTAAAGGTTTAATAAATGGAAAGTATGAAACGCCCAAGTTGATAGATTTGTTTCTTGAGTTTTACAATAAAAACGACCTAACACCTTCAACCGTTTCACAGCTTATTTGGTACACTAAGGAGTTTGCAATCCAAAAAGTACAGGATAAACGAATTATAGATTTTTTAGTGACTATTGCTTTGGAAAAAACAGAGGACGAAAAGGAAAAGCGTAAGGTTCGTGGATATGCATTAGAGTACCTGATGAATTTTGCATACTCAGACGAGAATGTGGAATTAATTTTTTCGACAATTGAAAAGGCACTAGGTCTTAATGATGTTGAAAAAGGACTTGTTTTAGCAAATCTTAAATTTTTATTGAGGTATGATAAAGAAAGAGTAATCAAAATTTTTCTCAATTTTACAAGTGAGCTCTCCAACGATTCATTGGAATATTCGATCCGAATTCTTCAACACATGAAGACAAGTGATATAAACGAAATTACCCCATTTTTTAATATGATAATTACGAATGAAACCCGAATAAATGGATTTGGACAATTTTTGGTTAAGGCATATTGTCATGGGGAACAGTTGGCTGAACCGTTACTAAATGAGTATTGTGAGCAAGGAGCGGAACAGGTCGTGGATTGTCTTAATATGGCTTATAAATTTATTGATGAGAACGTTCAAGTTGAAAAAGCGTTAACAGTATTGTCAAAGTTTTTGCAATCTGATCAAGAAGATATAATTCGAGTATATGCCAATTCATTCCATCATTTTGATTCAAAACAATTTAAGGAATTAGAACATTTCATTCAGGCTTATATAAAAACGAATGTTGGACGATATAGAGGCTATCAATTTTACCAATTCCTCCATAAATGTTCATATAATTATCCCGTGGAGTGTATTAACTTAGTGATGCAGCACTCGTCTCATTTTGCTCCAGATATTTTTGACAGATATCTTAAGAATGAACCTTTAAAGGTCATTATGAACGCATATCGTGTACTGAGAAAAACAGAATTAGCAGATGATCAGCTAGATTTTGCAATGGATAATTTAGATTCGATTCTTAAGGAGCCTAGTTATTTTGAAAGTGGTGAAGAAGTTTTGGGTGAAAACACTGTTTAATCAAAATAACTTTATCAGGTCTATTTTATGCAGTAATTCCTCGCATTTCTATTCTCTTCTAACTCACTTTTTACTATTTTTTCTAAAGCCACCATTCACTGAAACTCCGTTTCGATTCTTTGTAAAACTAAGAAACCTAATTCCGTAAAAACGGAATCAGGTTTCTTTCTGTGCCCAGAGCGGGATTCGAACCCGCACGCCCATAGGACACCACCCCCTCAAGATGGCCTGTCTACCAGTTTCAGCACCTGGGCAAGTCAAGTGCATTTCTGCGCGCCAAATATAAGGCATTTTAATGTGAGTATTACACTTAATCGCACAAAAAAATGCGCCCAATTTAAAATCAAGCGCATTTAATATTTTTTGATTGCTTTTCTAACTAGTCAAGCTTAACAGCTAAACATGTATTGGCATCTAATTTGATAAAATCTTCATATAATGTTTCAAATCCATTTCCTCTTACGCGGTATTTGAAATATCTGTATTCATATGGTAAATCCTCCATAGGAATTGTTTTTACTCCTGGAGTGCTACATTCGCCACTTGGTGAAAAGAATACTTCTGTTGCTATTGAATCTACAATTTCTCCTTCCAATTCAAATCGAAGCATAGTGTGTCCAGCATCTTTTAAAGCCGTTGAAACATCTGGTAAACACCAGAATGTAATATCGCCTCGGTAAGTGCAAGTTCCGTCGTCTTCGTTTGCTTCTGCGTTATAATTCGTAGAATTTTCGTCAGTACAACCAGGCTTTGCGCAGCTAAAAAAACCGAACGCCATGATTACTGTTATTGCTGTAATTTGTGTAATTTTTCTCATTTCAATGACTAATTTATAAAAAAATTGATAGACCACTAACAGTATTACGCTAATTTTTGCATTTAGTTGCTTGAATTAGGAACTACTTATTATCAGTAAATTCTGTTTTAAAGAATTATCTATCTGTTTCCTTTGTCTAAATCACGTTGGAATCGCGCAATTAAATCGGTTGAAAATGACTGAATCATATCAGATTCACTGCTTTCAATTCCATTGGCTGCAGCGGCAATTTTTTCCATTGCACTTATAAAATCGGCATAGTGCGAAGATGGTCCATGATGATGGCAAAAACTGATTACTTTATTATAGACTTCATCCAAGTCATTTGCTTTAGATTTTTCATATTCAAACGACCATTTAATTGGGGCTGACCAGGGATGATTTTCGACTATTTCTTCTAGTGCGGAAAGTTCTTCTTTCTGAATTACTCCATCTGCCATTGCAATAGCGTAAAGCAATTCGCCAAACACTTCAAATAATCTTTCAGTTTCTGTCATTAATGTGGTTTTAGTATTGGATACAAAATAATCATTTTTGAGCAAATACCCATGCTGCAATGTCACTTACTAAATAGGTGGGGAGCTTACTTTTAATGTTATATTCTGCAGGATAACTAGGTCCTGTTCCTTCTCTCATTTGGTGGTTTAAAAATTCATAAAGTTTAAATTGGACATTTTTTTTTGATCCAATTGCGTTTTCCCAAACCTGATAATCTTTTATTGTTACTTGATAATCTCTTTTTCCTTGAATGATTAAAATTGGTTTATCTAATTCAAGTGCAGTTTTCACCTGATTATATTCAACTAAATATTGCCAATAATTTGTCGGGAGCCCTAGTGGAAGAATCCCGTCTGTTTTACCATTTTTTTTGAGGTTATCGAGTTCTTTTAATTGTCCTTCATAATTAACAATTAGGCTTTCTTCTTCTGCCGTAATGACGCTATCTTCATTAATGAGGTAATTGTATTGTTCAAGAACTAATTGCTCTAAAGGTCTTGCATTTCCTGCCATTATTATAATTCCTTTTGTGTTTTTTGCCAAAGCACCTATTCGTGGAGCTGCCATGCCTCCTAAACTATGCCCTAAAACAAAAATGTTTTTCTTGTCAATTCGCTTATCTTTTTTTGCTAAATCAACTGCCGAGATCGCATCTTCGATTGTCTCTTCATATAAAGTAAGTGCGTTAAGATCTAATTGCGGTGGGCCACTGTATGCTTTAGTTCGTTTGGTGTAACGAATAACTGCAATTCCCTTTTTTGCTAAGGAGTGTGCTAAGTCTTTAAACAACTTGTTAGGGCCATAAGTTTCGTCCATATCGTTTGGTCCTGAGCCGTGCACAAGAACTATTGCAGGAACTTTACTTTTGTTTTTAGGTAGGGTTAATATGCCTCTTAGTTTAATGTCTTTACCTGTTTCTACAGAAATCTCTTCTTCTGCAAATAGTTCTGTTTCTTGTAAATCTAGTTCTATGATTTTGTGCGGCACAAATAACATTCCAGCAACACTTTCGCTTGCATCAAATGCTAGTTTTAAATCAAGAATGGTGTTCGCAAATGTTAACGCCTGATAAGAAACGACTGTTGCATTTTCTTCAACAACATTAACTGCTTCTTTGCTTTGGTAAACACCTGTTTGTCCTTGAACTTGATTCCAAATTTCTTTTAATTTATTAGCATCAACTTGAGCCAAAACCTTTGGTGTAAAATAATCCACGGCTGCTTCAAAATCTTCTGTTACAAGTGCCTCCGCAAATGCGGCAGCTTTTATTTCAATATTCGGATAAGTTTGGCTATTTGCCCAAAGACCAAATGTGGATAATAGAAAGACAAGTTTTATTTTCATTAGAGTATATTAAGAGTTGGTTGCTTTTAATTTTTTAGCGGCAAGGTAGGAGTGAACAATGGGCACAATCGTAATAATCGCGATTACAGAAATCATACTGATTATTGCAACTAATGAGGTTGAAACGAGTGCCGTAAGTGCTATAATTAGTCCACCTACAAACCACAATTTGCCTCCCAATTCATGAGTTGATTTCCAAACTGCTGGATGTTTTAAAGTCCATGGGGTTCGAATTCCTAAAAAGTAATTGGGCTGAATGGTTTTGAAGAAATTGCCTAAAGCAGCAAATAATAATCCGAGTAAAACAAAGATAAATGTTGGTCGCGCAACTTCGCCATGACTAGCAGAGTAAATAATAAATACTGCTAATACAGACATGAATAAGACAAGGATGAATTTTAATGCTGCAAACTTTTTCCCCATCTTATCTAATTTTTCAGATGGACCAAATTTTTGAATTAAAAGAAAAATAGCATACACTAAAAAGGGCAGCAGAAATGGCATTAAAAGTAAGGTTGATTTAGAACCCCAACCATCAACTTCTCCAGCAACATTCCAATGCATAGGTACAATGTCAGGAAGTTCTGTCCAAACAATTGCTAAATAAATAAGAGGTAACAGCACAAGGCCGATACACATGATTTCGCTTTTTAAACTAGTTTTCATCTTTATCTTGTTTTAAAGTCAATACCCACGATACCAAATCTTCTAAAATGGTAGTATTAATAGAGTAGGTGACGAATTGCCCCTTTTTTACGCTAGACACGAGATCTGCTCTTTTTAAAAGATCAAGGTGATGTGAAATACTAGGCTTTGAAATGTTAAATTTTTCTGCAATTTCACCCGCAGTCATTTCTTTTTCCTTTAGCAATTCTAATATTTCACGCCGCGTTTGATCGTTGAGCGCCTTGAAGAGGTTCTTCATTAATTATATATTTAGACAAATATCTAAATACTATTTCGAATGTGCAAATAATTAGCTTTAAAATTGATTTTTTTATCTCAAATTAGAAAGAGGTTTTTAATGAAAAATGTAGACAGAATGGGCGGTTGATTAACGTCCTCCGTCTCCACCGCCACCGCCAGTACGCTTGTTCTCATCTTCTAAGCCTGTCTTACGATCACGCGATTTTTTCACATCTTTATTACCAAAGTTATAGCTAAGGTTAAGTGAAATTCGTTGGCTTTCATAACCGCCGGAACCGTCAAATGAAACATCTCCGAAGGTAGCATTGGCTTGCCAAAAAGAAGTATAGAATATATCTGATCCAGCTAGACGAACGGATAGTTTATCGTTAAAAAACTTCTTTTCAATTGCAGCGTTAAAGGAACCTAAGCTTTTTGTTAAATAAGTTCCACCCCAAATAGAAGGGGAGCTAAACCATCCTGATAGTTCCAATTTAAATCCTTTTGGAAGTAAGAAAGAGTTTTGCGCATATAAGCTCACTGTCTCCTGAGTAATAGGATTGAATTTAGGATCATTAGCCAAATAAGAAGTGGAAGATGCGTTAACCGAAAGATAAACACTCCACCATTTTTTTATTTGAAATGGTAAACTAACGCCAATGTTAATAGTACTTTGATCCGCTACATTTAATGAGGTTAAAAATGCTTTGTCTGTTCCTAATGTATCAGTTACTTGTGCAAAATAATCTTGAACATAACTATAACTTGCAGAGGTTGTAAAGCGGTATTTAAAAGTGTGCGCCACTCTTGCATTGTATCCATATTGAGGTTGCAAGAAAGGGTTTCCTTTCATAAACGACAATTCGGTTGATTGGTTGACAAAAGGGTTGAGTGATTGATAGTTTGGACGTTGAATTCTTTTACTAAAAGTTAACGACCACATATGCTTATAGCTTGGCGTATAAGTCAATCCCCCACTAGGAAACACGTTCAAATATTCTCTTTTTACTTCATCCTCGTCACTTTGTTGCGTGCTAATTAACTCACCATTAGATTTTGTGTGTTCTGCTCTTAATCCCAATTGCAATTTCCATTTTTGACTCAAATTTTTGGCGTAATTAACGTAGGCTGCATTAATGTTTTCAGAATAAATAAATTGGTTGGTTCTATCTGTGTTTAAAACATCAACTCCGTCCGTAACATCATAAAAATTAAAGTTATTATCTGTTGTTACAAATGATGATTTTATACCAGTACTTACTTTTCCGTTCCATAAATTTTGACTGTAATCAATTTTTGCTGAGTAAATAGAAATGGCTGTTGGTGTATGCATGCGATAATTATTCTCAAATAAAGTGTCTTGAGTTGTACCGTCTAGGTATAAATTGGGTTGATAATTATAAGCATCTCGATTATAGATGGCATAATCAGCATCCATTGTTAGTTCATGACCCAACGTATCTGCAAATCGATAATTTACATTGGCAGCTGCTTGATAATTTGTACCATATCCCGTGTTTTCAGCAACTAATTGTTGTGCTGGTATGTTGGTTTCAAGCGGAATAATAAAAGTGTTTGTACTGCCTTCACCTTTTGAATCGAAAAAATTACCCGTAACCAATACCCCAACAGTGTGCTTATCATTTACAAACCAATCTGCACCAACTTTTCCATTATGTGCTCCTGTGTAGTTGTTATTGGTTGTTTCAGAATTATAGAGGTATCCGTATTGCCAACGGTCCATATTAAAAAAGCTCCAGTTTTTGCCAAAGTTATTGCTGTAAGAGGCGTATACATTTGTTTTTTTATTTCTGTGATTTAAGGAAATGGAGGTGTTTGCATGGTGATTACGACCGTAGGCATAACCCGCAGTAATGGTTCCATTAGTTCCTAAATTCTTGTCTCGTTTTAATATGATATTAATTATTCCAGCGTTCCCTGCCGCGTCAAATTTAGAAGAAGGTTGAGTGATAATTTCAATTTTGTCAATATCTGCTGCTTGCAAGGTTCTTAAATAATTAAGAAGATCATCTCCCGCTAAAATGGACGGCTTATTATCAACGTAAACTTGTACGCCAGATTTACCTTCAACAATTATGTTGTTATTATTGTCAATTATAACACCTGGTGCTTTGCGTAATAAATCATATCCGTTTGATCCGGTGGCGTTAAGTGTATTGTCTACGTTAAAAACAGTCTTGTCAGGATGTACTTCAATAATTGGTCGAAGTTGCAAAACTTGCACGGCTTCTAAATCTGCATCAGGTTTCATTTCAACTGCTCCAAGATCTTTTGATTCCCCGCTAATTGTAAATTGGGGTGAACTAAAGTTTTCAAACCCAATAGATGAAATTCTTGCAAAATAAGTCCCATTTGGAACTCCTGAAATGTTGAAAGCGCCCAATGTGTCTGTTGCTCCAAATTTTATAACTGAAGAATCTTTACTTGATTTAATTAATACAGTTGCAAATGGAATGGCTTCTTTTTCTGATGAAACAGTACCCTTTACACGAAAAGTAGATTGGGCACTTGCTAATGTGACGCAAAAAAGGAACGCTGTGCTCAATAATAGTTGCAATTTTTTTTGGTTCATGTCAAATTGGTTTGAACAATGAAGTTATGAAAATAGTGTTGAATTAGAACACTAAATTACATAAGCAGCCATTTGTGCAGGCTAAACGGCTTTATTCAATTGTCGATTTAAAGGGGGAGGAGTATCTAATATTAATTGAAGTAAAGAACTAGGCTGGAACAAGGTCACAAAACCAAAATCCTATTTTGTCTTCATTCGAATGTTGTTCGTCTTTTTGCGGATTATTGTAGGCTCGGAAAACCTTTTCTCCAACAGTGAAATTAACAGCCTCGTTAAAAATTGGACCATCATAACAAAAGGTATGAAACTCTCCATTCTCCCCGCATGGATCTACATTATCCGGAAGGTCATTAACAAAAGCTTCATCAATTTCTCTACCAACAAAAGATTCGTCTAGCAAATCAGATTTTATGCAAATAACAACTGCCTTAAATCCTAAATCTATAAATTCTTTAATCACCGCTTTCGTATCTTTTTTCCATAGCGGAAAGTGGCATTTTATTCCATGAGCACTCAATTGCGTTTCACGATACTGGCGTAAATCTTCTAAAAAGATGTCTCCAAATCCACAGTCGGTATATTTATTTGATTTTAGTTCATCAACAACCTTTCCCATGATTTGATTATAGTCTTCCATGGTTGGTTCCTCAGGCAGTTCAATCGTAGAAACAGGAAGGCCAATTGCTTTTGTTTGGCGTTCTAGTAATTCTCGGCGCAAGCCGTGCATTGAAACACGGTCATGATGGCTGTTAACAGAAGTTAGCAATAAATCAATATTGAAATTATGGTCCTGTTTTAAATGATAAAAAGCGAGTGCACAATCTTTTCCTGAACTCCAATTAAAGTACGTTTTTAGCTGTTTTGCCATATCTTGTTTTAAGTAAGGATGCCTCTAATATAATCGAGAATCAAATTAAGAGCGTAAATAAATGTAATTAATAGTCCAAAATATTACCGATAATGTGCTAATAGATTACAGGGTGGGGTAACAGTTTAAACTAATCTACTTTGGAAGGATTAGTCCACTCAATTCAGTATGCCCGTCTGTTTTATAATTAACCATTTTGCAAGAACTAAAGTCTACTCCTGTTAGAAGTCCACCAAAGGTGGTATTGTTAAAATTACAATTTTCAACTTCCATCCATTTTAAGTATCCGCTTAGTGTTGCATTTGAGAAATTACAGTTTTTTGCTTTTATATGAAATAAAGATCCTGGTTTCATATATACTTCAGAAAAATTACAAGAATGAATTGTAGCCTTTTCGAAATTACATTTATTTAATATGCAGTTTGAAAAATCAATGTCCTTCAGATATGACTTACTAAAGTCAAAATTAGATAAATCTAAGCCACTTAAATCAAGGTTTTTAAGTTTTGAATTTTTGAAGTCAACTATTTCCAAATGATTGCCATCCTTATCTTTTCTCAATTGAGACTCTAATTGTTCAAAATGCTTCCTTTGAAACATATTTGTATCCTTGTCTACGTTAACAGTATATTCTAAATTAAATTCCAACTCTACCGAATTTTTTGTGGTGTTTAGGTTAAAGTTAATAAAAGATAGTGAACTAGGTAGAGTGCTTTCAAGTAATGAATTATATCTATTGCGAGCCACAGTTTTCCTTTATCTTTTCTAATGCTTTCGGAAATGTTTTATTCATAAAATCAAGATGTTCATCCAAAATATCTATTTCAACTGTAAGTTGGACACTACTTTTTCCTTCAGTAAGCGTGTATGTTTCTGTGCATCCCGACCATTTTTTTGTTTCATCATCAATAGGTTGCTCTTCTCCATTTACTACATTACCAATATGTTTAAAACTGATGATTTTATTAGGAACGTGTGTTTCAATAAGGCTATAAATTCCACTTTCATCAGGCCCAAGAAATAGAACTTTGCTTTTTTCTTGCCAATTATCAGAAACCATATAAGAACCTGCAAAGAATACGCCAGCCCATTCACGATAAGAATTATCGTTCCACAAAGCTTTCCAAATGTCTGATTTTTCAGCTTTAATATCGATTGAAAATTTTACTCTATGGATCATTTTTAGCTATAGTCAATTTGTTATTTTATTTATCACTTTTTCAATTCGTTTTCTTTTCGTTTCTTTTTCAATTTCGTCAAGTCTAGAGATAAGGGTTTTTACAAAAACGGCTTTGTTTTTTTCATTGACTACTGGCACTGTTCTTTCCGCATACATTGGGAGTTGGTTTGTAGGGCTTTTTAATAGCTGTTCTATTAGTAAAGTAAAAGCACTGTCAGTGTAGTCTTCAACAGCACATAGTTTTATTAAAATATTTACAGCATGATCTTTAGTTATAACCGAACCTTTGTCTGCAGCGTTAATTATTGTTGGTAGTTGGGCATAAATCTCTTTTGGACGTTCGTTCGTGATTGTGCCAAGGGCAATCATTGCTCCCCATTGCAGTCTATTGTTTTTACTGTTTAGTTGTTCTACAAATTCATTGACATAATCAGCAATGAGTTTAGATTCCTGCTCTCCAACTTCATAAAGCACTTTTATACAGTCATTTTGAATGGCTTTTTTATTGGATAAATTTTCAATCAATTCTTTAACAGCTTTCTTGTTTTTTGTAAGCACAATTTCTTTTGCCAGCTCCTGATTGATTACTTCATCTTTTCGATTAAGGGATGAAGCTAATTTTTCGATAATACTCATTTTATACCTAACTAACTCATTGTTAAACCAAATATATCAACCCTGTTTATTTTTATGCTTGGTTGATCCGATAAAAAAGACCTTTTATAAACCACATTAACCTAATACAACCGCTGGAAAGTTTTATGAAATTTCAGAATTCCAAAGGCACAACGAAGCATTCTCTTTTTTAATAGCCCTTGATGTTTACTTTTTTTAATATTCCCAAATTGTATCCATTAATAGCGACACAGCAAACGCCCATAGTTTTATTTAAATCGTCATTATTGGGGCTATACGGTTGTATTTCAAAATTAACATTTGCACCAATTTCTAAATCTGTAATTAGATGATTATCAAAAAATAAAACTTGAAAATTTACATTTGAATTATTCGTCAGCAATTTGATGACGCCAACAGTCTGCCCGGCGATATTGTATTGACTTTTACATATTTCAACAATTTCTCCAATAATGATGCTATCATTGTTAACTGTTGTGAAATTGCTGTCTGGAGTCATTAACCTCATTTCATGAATTGGTAGCTGTTTGATAGTTGAAACAAAACTAGAATCACTTTGTGCAAAATTTACAAGCGATAAAAAAAAGAATAATATTGTCAAATATTTTTTCATGTTGAATTGGAGCTAACGTTTGAGTATTTTTTTTGTTGCTGTAAGGTACGAAACAGTTATGAGTTGTTATTCTTCAATGTAATATTTCATTAAATCATCAGAAATGTTTTTCAACCAGTGTTCCACTAAGTTAATTAAATCCATAAAATTCTCTTCAGATGCGTTATTCATAAGCTCTTTATTAAAACTATATCCTAAATCAATCGAATAAGAACCCTGTTCGTGATTAAGAATTGATGATTTATGTGAGACACCTTCAGGACTGTATTCATTTTTAGAATTGTCTATATACGTCTCTTTTAACTCGAAAGAATTTTTCAATAGTTCAGATAATTTATTTCTTATAGGCTTTGGAATTTTACTACTTAAATAAAGTTCTCTTCGATTGTTTTTGATGTAGTCTTCTACTTCTTCTTTCGATTTGTTTTTTTGAATTTGAGCGAATTCATTTAAATCTTTCTCATGAAAGTTTAATATTAAATCAAAGTTTAATTCTTGACTTATAAAAAGTGTTTGAGTACATAGTTTAGGAACAAAACCCGGATGATAAGAGTAGTGAAAAAGAAAATCATTATTAGTGAGTTTTTCTTGTGCTTCTTGATAGTTCATTGTGTTCTGTTCTTATTGTCTATTAAGCGTTTTCAACTATACTTTATGCTGACATGTTGAATATAAGACTTTCGCATGAAGTATAGACGTTATTATCTAATTTTGATGGAAGGTTAAATTGTTTCAAAGTCGAGTAGAAACTAATTTCATTGGGTTTATTGAAAACCGTTGTAAGATGATTTGTCTTACTTCGTCTTAATAATTAAACTATAGATTTATGAAAGTTTTCATTGGCACAATTACCATGGTATTATTGATTCTGAATGTAGCAAGCTGCAGCAAGGAAGAGGTGTTTGAAAAAAGTGTATGTGACTTACACCAATACACTGGCAGTTGGAAGTTCATTGTGAATGGAGATTCCTCAACTGAATACATAGGTCAAATTGATAAGTTTAATGATGGAACACTCAATATTACTTATCAACCAAATACCGAGTATAATTATTTTTTACAAACAGAGGTGAATTGTGAAGATGGTAAAATTTTTAGGCAAATACCAGCAGGAAATCATGGAACAAATACAATAGAGGGGGAGATTACTCTAACAGATTTTGTTTATCAAGATTCAACATATATTAATTATACGGGAGATCCACAAATTACAGTCAAAACGATTGAAGGAACGAAGCTATAAGTAGCTACCTTAAAGCTGTTTATTTTTTGTTATCCAAAGTACTAAGTTCTCTCATTATTTCTAGCTTTTCTTTGTTTTGCCAATTCCCTCCAGTGAAATCAGGGAAAGGAATGGATAGGCTTTTGCTAGCCACAGATAATTCAGACAAAGGAGTAATAGCACTCCACATAACACTGTCATAAACGTTTATGTCTAAAGGAAGTCCTAGATTTAAGCATTTAATAAGTCGGTAAATCATAACAAAATCCATTCCTCCATGCCCTTGCTTGAAATTTTCACTAATGGATTTAAGTTTTCCAATTAAAGGGTGTTGATATTTGGTTTTATAAGATTGATATTCGTCTTCGTTGAGCCATTTATGCCCCCAATAACTCAATTCATCCTTATCAATATATAGCCTACTTGGATAACCATCATGGACAGCTTTTGTACCTACAACTTTATTAATCCTTGAATAAGGCCTGCCAGTGTGCACATCAAATTGGAGTAAAATTGTTTTGCCAAGTTCTGTCTTGATCATTGTTGAATTCATATCTCCACATTTAAATTCTGTGTAGTTTGAATTCATTTTTTTAGCAGTTCTGCTAAGGTTTAATTCTCTTGAACTCATTGAGGTCAAATGCGAATAAGTATCACCTCTTCCAATGTTCATATAAAAGCTTATAGGGCCTAAACCGTGGGTCGTATAAAAATTACCATCTCTTTCAATATGGTGTTTCAATCTCCATTGATCTTGGTAATAATCGGTACTAAGCATATGAGCTCTTAAGTCATGCAGATAAGCGCCTTCAGAATGTGTTAGGTCTCCAAATACACCATTCTCAATCATATTAAGAACAAAGAGTTCTTCTTCATTATAGCAACAATTTTCAAGCATAATGCAATGCTTTTTAGTCCGCTCTGCAGTTTCAATTAAATTCCAACAATCTGTTAAGGTGTATGCTATTGGAACTTCAGAGGCTACATGTTTGCCGTGATTCATGCCATAAATTGACATAGGAGTATGCAACTCCCATGGAGTTGTAATGAGTAATAAATCAATATTGTCTTGTTGTGCTAATTTTTTCCATTCATCTTTGCCTCCTGCATATGTTTTTGGTTTTAATTTTTGCCATTTGCTAAGGTTTTCGGCTGCTTTTGTCACTTTATTCGTTTCCAAATCACTTAAAGCAACAATTTCAGCATCTTCATTTTCTACTAACCATTTAAACATCTCTAAAAGGGTCGTTCCTCTGTTTCCTAGGCCAATTATGCCGACTCTTACTTTTTCAATTCCATCTACTTTAAATCCAAATAAGTTTCCAGTAGTGGGTCTTGATGCATTTTGAATCATCTGAACAATAGAACTATCATCTTTTGCATATGAGGAATATGGAAATGCTGCAAATGCAGAAGCTCCTAAAAGTGATTGAATAAATTTTTTTCTTTCCATGTTTTGATGTTTTTTAAGTTTTTAATTGCAAAGCTAAACTTAGCACAATGCACTAAATCTAAGAAGTAGGTTTGACTTGAGTTAAAACCTTCCCAAATGCGAATATATAGGTCTGAAGAGTTGTTACTTATATACACACTAATTTGTATATCATTAAGTTCTAAACATTCTATTACAGGGTTTAAATTGAACAAGAAATTATCAAGCCCTTCAATGCTCCTATAGTTGCTTCTAATGTCTTCAGCTCTCATCATTGTCTCAAACTTGACGTTAAACCAAATATATCAATTTCATTTGTTTTAATAGATGATTTAAATGGTAGCCATTAATAACCATATTCATTTTATGAATCCAATAGAAAGCCTAATATTTTTAGGTGTTAAAACTTATCAGCAAAATGCATTTAGAAGGTATATAAGTCATTTAAGCTTAGCTAAGCTTTATTTTGCGAGAGGAAAGAGCCGACTAGATGATCGATTTAGAATAACTAATTGATTTAATAGAATAGAGGATGTTATTGTTGAATGAAAGTTCTGGTTACAAAAAAAGCCTCGACATTACTGTCAAGGCTTCGTTTTGCTTGGTGATCTGGCTGGGGCTCGAACCCAGGACCCTCTCCTTAAAAGGGAGA
>CAKZON010000109.1 GCA_937136425.1 uncultured Crocinitomix sp. | reverse complement strand
TAGTTTGTCAATGGGCGCATGTTGGCAACAGATTTTTCTGCCGTTGATTGATTTTGTAAACTTGTTTACGTTATTTTTCTCTCTTTTATCTCTGAGATGTGAATAATCATAATGCTGTGCAATTTCTGATGTATATTTTGTGACACAGCAGCTACTTGATGAGCTTTAAATGTTTGTCAATTCAGTCAAAGTTGGATTAAACAATTTTTCACCGAATGTCATCAACAAAACCCAACAATAAACCAGACTGACTGCCGGGTCCGAATGTTGCTTTGTTATGATTTATGATCAGACATTTGATATAGGCTATTGGTGCATGTATTATTTTTATTATTGTTGTATTAGTCATCAAGAAAATCTGAAAAAACGACAAGATGCGCTGAGAGACATTGATCGTGACTACAATAAAACAATTGCTAAAAACAATGATTGGTTAGATAAAAATAAACCTGTTAGCCCAGTTTACGCAGAGCGCGAATTGGTGCATAAAGCTTATCCCGAATATCAACGTGAAATTGACCGAATTAATAAAATTGTAGATCCTCAGGAGCGCAATAAAGCCATTGAAGCATTAAACGAAACAACACTAGATAAAATTGATAAACGCATAGATGATCTTGAAGCATTGATTAGTCAGGACGCTGATAACGTTGCTTATTTTAATGAACGAGATGATTTAGAAGAGTTACGCAAGAAAGTGAAAAGTAGTAAAGATGAACCATTACTTGCTCCAACAGATATAGCAGAAATTAATACAACCCCTTCTGAAGGAGATGTAATGGTGGATTATAATGACCGCCTAGAAGAAATTGATCAATCGAAAAGAAATGAGGTTGAAAAGGAGAATGAACGTATAATATTAAATGAAGAGCTAATCCAATTGTTGGATGATGAATTAGAAATAGTTGAAAATTTAATTACTGAAAATCCGGATGATGCTGAAGCATTAAACGAAAGAAAAGAAACGCTTGAGAGCTTAAAGGATGCTGCACAAGATAAGATTGAAGTTAGTCGTACAAATATTGAAAATGCAGAGGTAGCACTGAATCGTCCAGGAATATCTGTAGGTAGCTTAATGCCAGATTACGAACAAGATTTAGCAGATATTGCAAGTTCAAACAAAACAACAAAAGACAAGTTAACGGAAGAAAATAATTTGCACAACATGCTACTTGCTGCTGTTGATTATAAAATAGATCAATTAGAAACTGAGCGAGGAGAGAATCCAGATTTATCAGAAACGATAAATAACGAGATTGATCAACTCAAAGCAATTAAACAAGAGAAACAAGATAAAATTGAGATAAATAAAACCGCCATTGCTAATGCTGATCCTGATGAGGTGGTATCTAGACCAACAATTAGTATTGGAAATTTAATGTCGGATTATGAGTCGCAACTGGCAAGTATTAAAAATGGTGGCGGAACTGATGTAGAGAAAATGGAGGAGGAAAATGAGCTTCACCAAAAATTGATTGATCTATCAGAAGAGAAGATTGAGGAACTGAATACGGAAAAAGAAGAAAGCCCTGAAGATACTGACGCAATTGATAAAGACATTGCAAAACTCAATGAAATTAAGAACTCGACGCAAGATGCAATTGATAACAATAAAGATCAAATAGCAGAAATAGGAGAGAATGATTTAAGTCGTCCAACTATAAGTGTTGGAAATTTAATGAAGGACTATGAGTCGCAACTAACGGATATTAAAAACGGTAGCGGAACGGATGTTGAGAAAATGGAGCAGGAGAATCAGCTACATCAAAAATTGATTGATCTATCAGAAGCAAAGATTGAAGAATTAAATAATGAAAAAGAGACGAATCCTGAAAATGCAGATGTTATTGATAAAGATATTGCAAAACTGAATGATATTAAACGTTCTACACAAAACGCGATCAACATTAATAAAGATCAAATTGCGCAATTAGGAGGAAATGAGTTAGATCGTCCAACCATTACAATTGGTTCATTAATTCCAGGTTTTGAAAAACGCATGGCAGAAATAGAGGAGAGTGATGAGACTGAGCAGGAGAAATTAGTACAAAAAAATGCTTTAAATAAAGAATTGTTAAATGCCATTGAAAATAAAATTTATGATGTGCAAGAAGAGTGGGAAGAGGATCCTACTAACGGATTTACTTACAATCAAGAGATCGATAAGTTAGAGGAGCTAAAAGAATCCAAACGTAATGAAGTAGCTCGAAACCAAGAGCAAATTAATGCGTTGGTTGGTGATGCTGCAGATGTTGCAGATGTGAAACCTGAGGATTTTAACGCTATTGATGCGCAAAATGCTGTGGCAGAATTTGACAAAGAATTGAATGAAATAAAAGACCTTAATACGGAGTTAGATGATTTGAATGAGCAACTAAATGCTGCTGATTCTGATAAACAACAAGCAAAAATTCAGAAAAGTATTGACAAGGTTACACAAACTAAGGCCAAGTTAGAAAATGAAGTTATTGAAGGTTTAGAAGAGGCGAATAATGCTGAAGCTACGGCATTTTTAAATGACTTGCAGCAAGATAGAGAATTGGCAGATTCTCCATCATCAGAAAACCTTAACGGATATGAGGCAGATTTAAATAAAGCCGAGCAAAATTTAATCGTTGCGGATCAAAAATTGGATCAAGCAAAAGCATTGCGTTTAGAAGCCGAGAAAGAAAAAGATGCATTGGTAGCAAATGATAAACTAAAGCAAGCTTATCAATTAGAGACGGAGGCAAAAGACTTGATTGAAGAATCAAAACGTATTTTTAGAGCAGGGCGTGTACTAAACATGAATACTGAAGAGGATGTGGTAATTACGGATGTTCCTGAAAATGTAAGCGAAAGAAAATCAACTGCCAAATTTGACGAAGCAGCAGCGCTAAGAGAAAAAGCAAATGAATATTATGATCGTGCTAATGAATTGAGAGATAGTAGTGCAACGGTTAAGAAAAAAGATCAGAATGGTGTTTTAGCATTAGCTGAAGCGGCAGAAGTGAAAGCCGATTTATTCAATGCAGAAGCAAATGATGTTGAATCTATTGCAGAGGATATTAAAGCACAAGAAGAGGAAGTATTGGAAAACCAAATTGCAGAGGTTGAGGTAGATATAGATGCAGAAACTACTGAAGAAGTTGTAACGTCTGATTTATATGAAGATTATTATAAAGAGAAAAACGCAGGAGATGCCAAATTAGCTGATGCAGCAGCCATTGATGCAGAAATTGAGGAAGTAAAAAATACGAGAGTAAGAAGATTCAGAAAAGGAGTTGACGCCACTAAAAAAGATCCTCAAGATGTGGTAGATGAAGATCCAGCGTTTAGTGAAGATGAGGCAAAAATTGATTCATTATTACAAGAACAAAAGCGCTTAAGAGATGAGGCCTTAGCGAATTATAATAATGCTAAAGCTATTTTAAATAATCAATCTATTGACGAGCAGGAGAATATAATGGCGCTAGAACAAAGAGGTGTTGAACCTGTAGAACCGGTAGCTGTTGCAAATGCTGATTTTGATATTCCAGATAATATTGGTGCTGATATTTTTAGAACAACTGATGTACCTGTTTACTCTGAGGATGCTCCAATTCCAGTAAATAGTAAACAACCTTCTGGATTGGTGTATAAAGTTCAGGTTGGAGCTTTTAGAAACCCTTTACCGCAAGATCACTTTAAAGAATTTGCACCAATCTCTGGTGAGCAATTGAATAATGGAATTACGCGATATATGGTTGGATACTTCACCACTTTTGATCCTGCAAATGAAGCGAAAGGGAAAGTTAATGGAATTGGTTATGGTGATGCTTTTGTGGTTGCATATTGCAATGGTGAAAGAATTACAATTGAGAGAGCGAAGTTAATTGAACAAGGATTAATTGCCTGTGAAGGAACAGATACTCAGGATCAGAATGATAATATTACGATTGATAATTCGAATACAACAAACAATACAAATACTACTGATAACACTAATAATACAGATAATTCGAACACAAACGATAACACAAATACAACTAACAATAATACAGTTGACAATACGAATACAACTGATAATAGCAACACAACAGATAATACAACCAACAATAACAATACAGTAGATAATACGAATAACAATGATTATACAGATCAGAGTGATGCGATAAATACTACACCTACTACGCCAGAAGAGCAGGATTTAGTTGATTACTATACTTCTGTACCAAACGCAGCAGAGGCAAACCAAGTTGAGATTATTAAAGGATTGTTTTATACTGTGCAGATTGGAGTTTATTCTAAACCAGTGCCAAATAGCGCATTGTTTAATATCCAACCGTTAAATAGTCAGCGTACAGATAACGGCTTTGTAAGATATTCTACAGGTGTATTCACTTCGGAGGAAGCAGCAGTTGTGCGAAAAGATGAAGTGGTAGGAATCGGAATTACAGATGCCTTTGTTACTGCATATTTTAATGGAGAGCGCATAACGCCAGAGGAGGCCTTACAAATATTGGTACGTGATGGTGCTAGTGCATTAGTGGGAAGTAGTGAAAATTCAAATGTAGATAATCAAGGAACTGGTAATACAGATTCAGTTGACACTCCAGTTAAAGAAGAGTTTTATAAAGAAGGGTTGTATTATCGCATTTTGGTAGGGAAATATGAAGATGCTATTCCTGGAGAGTATGCAACATTATTATTGCAGGGAGATGGAATATTTGAAACAGAAGTAGATGAGGATGGGAAAACATGCTTAATCTCAAATAAGTTAGATTCTTATGAAGATATGATCGATCGTTTGAGCGAGTTTGCAGATTTAGGAATTGAGGATATGGATATTGTAACCTACTATAAATATGATGTTATTCCTTTTGAAGAAGGTGAAAAAATAAGAACAGAAGATGAAATAGAGACACTTCATCCTTATGACGGAATAGAAGGAGTAAGTGCAAATACTTTCATTTATAAAAAAGAAGCCGTATATTTTAAGGTGAAATTAGGAGAGTTTGAAGATAAAGTGCCGACAGATTTCACGAACTTACTACTTTTGCATGAGGAAGATGAGAACATCAATAAAGAAGAAACGATTAATGATGAAACCATTTTTGCAACAAGCAGCATAGCAAGTTATAAAGAGGCGGAAGAAGCGAGAAAACGATTATTAGAAAAAGGATTTGACAGAGCAGTAATTTTAGCGTATCATAAATACGACGAAATTTCGGTTGAAAAAGCAAAAGAAATATTAGGAGAATAAATTGATTAACATGAGTACAGAAGTTGAATTAGAAGAAAAGGTAGAGGTCAATTCAAAATTAGACAGTGGAAAAAACCTAGTGATTTATAATGATGATGTGAACACATTTGACCATGTGATAGATTCATTGGTAAAAGTATGCAAGCACGAAGTGATTCAGGCAGAGCAATGTACGTGGATTATTCATTATAATGGAAAGTGTGCGGTGAAAGAAGGAGGAATGGATTCTTTGTTGCCAATGCGCCGTGCTTTAAGTGAGCGCGGAATTGATGCAAAAATTCATTAGAAAAAAAATCGCATAAGATTTAGAATTTATTTGGTGCAATTAAAAAAAATAGTTTAATTTTGCACCACGATAATGGCTTCGTAGCTCAACTGAATAGAGTACTTGATTACGGCTCAAGAGGTTCCAGGTTTGAATCCTGGCGAGGTCACGAATAAGAGCAAAGCTCGACACTTTTAGTGTCGGGCTTTCTTGTTTTATAGCACGAAATGAACTTGTTCAATTGAGTGAAATAAAACAAGAAAGGCAACAAATCGCGCAGAGATTTGAGCGTTGCTATTTCAGTACGGAACGACGAAGGATCTGTAATCCTGGCGAGGTCACAAAAGAAGTCCAGCACATAGTGCTGGGCTTTTTTTGTTTTACAATGTCAGGAACTAGTTTCTGTAAAATTGAAAACGAAAAAAGACTGCAATCTCAATACATTGAGATTGCAGTCTTTTTGCTTGGGGAGCGGAGATGGACGTTGACCTTGCTTGTTTTTGTAAAACTTCAGCGAAGGAAAGGGAAGGTCACTAGAACGGATAATTGATCAATTACAATAAGTAATTCGTTTTTTAGATTACCTAAAGTCTTTAAGAATAGGTTAGCGATTCCTTTGTGTTTTAAACAGCTTAATCTAATTAACTATTAATTTCTTTGTCAACAATATTTCTGAGTTAGAATCAATAACAGATAAAATGAAAATACCAGTCCCTAAATCTTCTTTCATTATTTCAACACGATCATTAAAGATATTTTCAATTCTGAGAACTTCTATTCCAAGTGAATTGTTGATTATAATGGTGTAAGGCGATTGAAAATTATTGTCAAAATATAGAGTTGTAGAAAGACTAAAAGGGTTTGGGTAAACAACTATGCTATTGTTGTTTACCTCATCAATTCCAAGACAGTCCGTAAGATAAATAGTGGTGGAATCTGTTGAACCACAGTCATATTCATCCTCAAAGTAATAGTAGACTGTATTAAGCCCTAAATCTGCGAGATCTGGAACGAAATATCCGTCGACAACACCAGAGCCAATAAACACGCCACCGCCAGGGGACCCAAATAGAGGTATATCCAAACCAATATTGCAAATAGTATCCGTTTCAAGTGGAATTATGCTTACATCTGGCAACTCACCAACTTCAACTTCTATTGAATTAGAATAAAAACATCCGTTATCAGTATCTCTATCATAAAATATCAAATGAGATCCAATTCCAGCCAAGACAGGGTCAAATTCGTCAACAACAACACCTGTTCCATAAAATTCGCCACCTAGTTTGTCCGAAATAATATCAACGGGACCTGAATTAATGCACAAAAAATTATCAGCTTCATCACCTAGCGTTATTATAGCTGTATCAATGCAATCTACGGTGTTTATAGTCGTATTTGTAACTATGGCTGGATTCAAATCAAAATAGATATTGGCTGTATTGTTAATCTCTGTTCCTAGAGCGACATCATCATTAATATCAATTTTATATCTAACGAATCCATGACTTGCTAATTCGTTAACATTACTATCAGGAAGCATAATGTTATCAAAGGTGAAAATGACTTCACCATTATCTTCAACTTCAACATGCATGTCATGAGATGAAGCTATTGGAATTAAGGAGAACCAATTTAAATTAGAATCGAGCTCATCTTTTATTACGATTGTAAAGGCGGTATCTGTTCCCGTATTTTGAAAACGAATTGTATAATCTAAAGTTTCAATACTCGGGGGAATATAACCAAGACTATCCATTCCTGCTGGCGTCACAACTTTATCATTTGGATCATAGGCACATGCCAATATTTGATGTAAAGTGTCTGTATTGGAGTATATCGTATCGCCTAAATCATCTGTTTCTAAAATATCAAAACTTGAACTTAATGTTTCTCCCATTAATTCAAATGATGGCATTTGAACCTGTGCTACTATTTGTTCATCACTAAAAAACATTAGACTATCATAGTGCCAATAAATATTTTGATCAATTATGGAATCAGGACTAATACTGGCAGAGGTATATTCGACATCATCATCTAATGTCAATTTTATAATACCACTCGTTAAATTAGTACCTGTATTTTGATAATTTAGCCAGTAATTAATTATTTGATTACACCGTGGAAATGCTCCTGTAATTGTTGTAGCAATTTCTGTAATCATAGTATCAGGGAAAAATCCAAAATCCAAACTATCCATCACAACAAAATCGTCATCTACTGCCACTGTGTAGTTTAATGAATCAGTAATTAATGCCCAATAAGGTATTTCCCCAGGTGAAATTAAATAGGTTCCAAAATCTGGTGCAAAGTTCATGAAATAATTACCGTCTTCATAGGTATAAGTATAATCGCTTTCCGGTGAACTTAAAACAGCATTTGATGGGATGCCAATTTCTAAGGAATCATAGACACCATTTTCATTCGCGTCATAAAAGAACGTTCCTTT
Source organism: uncultured Crocinitomix sp. (assembly GCA_937136425.1). Taxonomy (GTDB): domain Bacteria; phylum Bacteroidota; class Bacteroidia; order Flavobacteriales_D; family Crocinitomicaceae; genus Crocinitomix. The sequence goes on along the minus strand of CAKZON010000109.1, from coordinate 26,744 downwards.
TATTTGAGTTCCTGAAATAAAATAATTTTCATTCCAAATAATTTCATCATTATTGAAATCTGAAGATAACACATCATCATCTCCGTCCTGGTCTATATCGATAGGAAATATGGAGGAGGGGTAGTCTGATTCTGCAGGAAGAACTAATTTAGCACTAAATTCTCCAGCTCCTTCATTTTCAAACCAAGCAACCTGACCACTGCCCGTTGCAATAATGTCAATATCCCCATCACCATCAATATCTGCTGAACTAATGCTAATAGGATAATCTAACTCTAGTGATATTATTAATTGAGGTCCAAAATTACCCTCGCCATCATTTTGATACCATGCAATTTTATCATCACCTCTTGAACATGACACCGCATCATTATCCCCGTCATTATCAATATCAACAGCGATTACTTGCGTGCCTTCATCAGCCATAGTTGTTATAATAATAGCTGGCCCAAAAACACCTGCTCCATCATTCTCATACCATTCTACTTTATCCTCTGTATAAGATGATGATAATACATCTACATCACCATCCCCGTCTAAATCCTCCGCATAAACACTTCTTACTTCTAAAGGAGTTTCCGTAATTACATTAGGCGGCCCAAATATACCAGAGCCATCATTTTCGTACCATGAAACTTTATCATCTCCAACTGTTGCAGATAAAATATCCAGATCACCGTCTGCATCAATGTCTGCAGCAAAAGCATCTAATGCTAAAAGTGCCACATCTGAAATAATTATTTGATCACCAAAATTACCTTCACCATCATTTTCATACCAAGCAATTTTATTATCAGCTTTCGACACTGATATTACATCTTCATCACCATCATTATCTAAATCAGCCGTAAATACTTTTTTTGGCTGATCGACATCATTGCTAATTATTATTTGCGCACTAAAAAGTTCATCTCCAAGGTTTTTATACCAAGCTATTTTATCGTCATAATATGAAGCTGACAAAACATCTATGTCACCATCTCCATCCAAATCAGTAGCACTTACAGATTCTACACCATCAGCAATAGGGTTAATGAGAATTTCATCACCAAAAACCCCAGCGCCTTCATTATGGAACCATGCGATTTCATCAACAACTCGTGACGAAGACAACACCTCTAAGTCCCCATCCCCATCTAAATCTGAGGAACTGAGTCCCCAAGCCCCCTCTACCAAACCTATTAGTGGTTGCAACGAAAAACCACCTATCCCATCATTCTTAAACCATAGAATTTCATCCGAAGCTGTAGAGGAGGTCAAAACATCATTATAACCATCATCATCCAAATCCGCTATGTGTAAATATCTTGCATTCAAAATATCTTCTGATATAATTACTTGCGGCCCAAAGCCACCTATGCCGTCGTTTTCAAACCATGCTAGTTCCCCATAATTTGATAGTGAGATTACATCTAAGTCTCCATCATCATCCATATCAGCGCAACGAGCACCACTTGCTCCATTAACATCATCAGATATCTCAATCGACGGCCCAAAAACACCTGTCCCGTCATTTTCATACCATGCAACTTTATCATCAGTAAATGATGCTGATACAATATCTATATCCCCGTCACTGTCGAGATCTCCTGAGTAAACAGATGATGGGCTATCAACATCTGTGGATATGATAACTTTATCCTCAAAATTTCCTGTACCATCATTCTCACTCCAAGCAATTTCATCTATATCATCATATCCTCTAACATAAAATATGACATCAATATCTCCATCTCCATCTAAATCATCACAATGCAAGTCATTTGAAACTTCAGCATCCAAGGTGATTACAATCTCTTCTTCAAAATTCCCAAAACCATCATTGACATACCACAAAATCTTATCTTCATAAGGTATTGAAGAAATAACATCCGAATCTCCGTCGCTATCAATATCTGCTATATCCAATCCAACAAAACCGTTTCCTTCCAAACTAATAGTGTGCCTGACAAGAAAATAACCTGTTCCATCATTTTCAAACCATGATAACATACTACCATCTCTTGAAGATTGAACCACATCCATATCACCGTCTGCATCAAAATCCGCACTTTTTATATTACTAGAATATTCAGTAGGTGTGCTGACAATTTGTTGAAATCCAAATTGTCCGAAAACAACGTTCAAATTGATTATTAGAAATATACTGAGTAGATAGGACAATTTCATTAATATGAATGAGTTAATAAATCTATTGCTAAAACACAAATGTACTTATGTTTTATTACATTGGTATTAACAGCAAGTAAAAAGTCTAATTCGCCTTACGTCCACTCATATTTAAAAGTGATTTTGATATTTTGGTTGTTACCGAAGACAAAGAGTGCAGAAAGCAAGTGATTTCTAAATTACGCAATGCGTTTCGGGATATGGAAATTCCTGTTCAGTTAGTTGTGGAGAAGATTACTACAGTTAACCATGCGTTAGAAGAGCATCAATATTTCTATACGGATATTAAACGTGAAGGAATTGAGTTGTTTAATTCGGGACGGTATGATTTCGCGGCTTTTAAAGAACTTTCTGCTACGCGAAGACGTGAGATTGCGGAACTGGATTTTAAAGAGTGGTTTGACATGGGCAAATTGTTTTATGAAGGTTCTTTACAAACGTTGAATACTGGAACAGATTCTATTTATTTCCGAAAAGCTTCTTTTGAATTACAACAGGCTGTTGAAATGTGTTATACAGCAATAGAAATGGTGTTTAGCCATTATAATCCGCATGAACATAATTTGCAGATTTTACGTGACCGAACATTAAAGTTTGATGCACGGCTTAAAACTGCTTTTTTGTATGATAATGAGGAGGAGAAGGCGTTGTTTGATCAGTTGAACTTTGCTTATATTGGCGGTAGGTATCGTAATGAGGAGGAGTTTCCTGTTACTCAGGCTAAGATTGATTTTTGGAAGCGTGAGGTTGAGAGTTTTTTGGAGTTGACGGAGTTGGTTTGTTTGGAGCGGATTGGAGAGTTTCGGGATTTGGAATAAACAAAGTTTTTTAAGTACATTGAATGCTAATTCAATAATAATTAACTTTCACTTTTAGAATATTACCCAAAACTTATGTCTAATAAAATAGAATATTGGTCGGATGCAACGACCGAAATTGCTCAACTACTTTTCGATTTCTCTGAAGAAATTCTGAAAACTAATGAAATTAAAGATTTACCCGAAGCTCTCTTCCACAAATTGAATCAAGACCTATTTCAGCGAGATAATCCATGGTTTGCAAAAGGGATAAAAAAGTACGAAAATAATACGTTAGATCCGATACAGGTTTTAGCCTTATTTAATCATTCTGCGTCGAACGACGAAAGGAGACTTAAGAGGATTAAGACGATACTTAACCTTCTCGACAATACAAAAAGTATTAATGATCGACCAAATTTCTTCGAAGGGTGCCCAACTGTAATGATGTCACGAGTTATTAATACGCGACTTTTAGACTATCAAATAGAAATATGGAGTTTTTTTCGAGATATAATGAAAGCCGAAAATTTTGGATTAAATGAGCTTCATTTTCATCAATATCAAAATTGGTACGGTATAGACCTTGCTTCACTCACCATATTTTTATTTTGGATCAAACCAGAAAAATACGTTCCGCTGGATAAAAACTCTCGCCAATACATTAAAAATGAGTTCAATATTAACAGCACTTTCCGTGCATACTCTGATTATATTCAAGTCTGCAAAGAATTAGAACCAGAAAAGATTCCTGACATTGTCAAAAAGGCAGGGGAAATCTACGGAAATTCATCACGTAAAAAATCGATCCAACGATCAGTAGATTTTGATCAAACAAGGAAAGAAGCGGAGATCGAATATCGTGAAACGGCAACTCCGATTACTCAAGAACTTAGCTCTGATAAGTTACCCCATCCATTTAGAATACTTGCATTAAAGTCTACAAAAAAAAATCAAAAACACGGAAAAAATGTAAAAGAGGAGCTTTTTCATTTTTATCATAACTATCAGTTTTTAGAAGAAGATGGAAGTGAAATTTTGTATAAAGAGAATCTAATCAATAAGATTTACAAAATTGATGAATTTGTCAAAGACAATAATCAACCTATATCTATTTCAGCCATAGTAGGTCAAAATGGCTCTGGTAAAAGTACGCTTACGGAATTGTTATTTCTTGTTATTAATCGGCTATCCGTCCTCAAGAATAAAGAGATTAATCTTAAAAATGAAGAAGTATTTGTTGACCTTTATTTCTTTACAGACACCCTTTATAAATTATCACTTGGGGACAAGAACACTCTACATCATTATGACTTCGCTGATGAAACATCAATTTTCACCTTAGATTCTGAGAATAGAATTAAGGATTTTGATTTATCACAGTTCTTTTATTCTGTGGTCGTTAATTATTCCCTTTATGGGTTAAATTCAAATACCGTTGGGGATTGGATCAAGCCTTTGTTTCATAAAAATGACAGTTATCAAACACCTATTGTTTTGAACCCCAAACGAACGAAAGGAAATATTGATGTTAATGTAGAGGAATCCTTAACCAAGTCTCGCTTATTAGCATTTGTTTTAGATTGGGATCGTTTGAATATTAAAGATGATGAAATAGGTGACAGTGAAGAAACCAGAACTATTCCTCTATTAGTTGAAGATAAAAGGCCCAATATCATTCGAGTTCAATTCAATGAAAAAAAACTTGAAAACTACCAAAAGCACTATAATAAACGCATTGAGAATCCATTATTGTTTAAAACTGAAAGTTGGGATGTTATCGCACATATTTACAACATAAAAATTAGCGCAAAAAAATATGTGGAAGAAACAAAAGAATATATCATTTTCAAATTAATTAGCATTGCCGAAACTTATAAGGACGAATATGGTATGTTTTTAATACAAGGTGAAAAGGGGGTGATGTTCGACAATTTATCTACCTACTTGAAACAATTAGCGAAAGATGAAAGCCATATAACTTATAAACTATGGCAGGCACTTAATTATTTGAGATACAACCAATTTGAGTTTGAAGACACCGAAGCAATTTTGAGTATTTACGAAACATCAGAGAATCTAAATCATTTTGTCAAATTAGCCTTTGAGGACAAAGGTAAATCCTCAATAATTCCTCTTGCCAAAAATATCACATTATTACCTCCTGCAATACTCACGTGCGATTTAATTTTTGAAAGTGGTGAACTTTTAGATGATATGAGTTCAGGTGAAAAGCAATATATTTTTTCATTAAATACAATTGCATATCACATTAATAATATTAATTCTGTTGGATTAGTTGAAAATAGACCAAGTTACAGTTACGTCAATTTGATTTTTGATGAAGTAGAACTCTATTTTCACCCAGATATGCAACGTAAATACATTAAAGGGTTGTTGGAATATATCGCGCGATCACCATTGGAAAATATCATTGGGTTAAACTTGATTTTTGTTACACATTCGCCTTTTATTTTATCCGACATTCCTTCGCAAAATATTTTGAAAGTGAAAAAAGGTACACAATCACCTAAAGATGATAACCTAACTTTTGCAGCAAATATTCATGATCTATTGGCGAATAAGTTTTTTATGGAGGAAGCTTTTATGGGGGAATATGCCCGTTCTAAAATAGAAGACTTAATTCTATACTTGACAGATGAAATTTATCATTTTGATTGGACGGATGAAATAGCAAAAGATTTAATCGCTAACATTGGAGAGCCCTATTTAAAACATGATTTGCAAGATTTATACAATGAAAAAGTGTTTAAAAACGTTTCAGATATTGATCTACAAATAAAGCAGTTAACTGAATTGAAAAAGCAGAAATTAAAAGGAGAATAAGATGATAGCCATCCACAATAAACGCTTGCTTGCAGTAATTGATATACATCAATCCATCATAGAAACGCATATTGCAATAGTGAGCAGTAAGCTAAATGATTGGTTAAATAAACCTGATGTTGGTACAGGCGAAAAATCAAGAAAACTTTCGAAACGAGAAATTGTTTATTTGCAATTACTAAAATGTAGTTTACCCTTTTTGGTTAAGGCGAACACAACTGAAATTCAACAATTTAAAAAACAATTTGATAGAATAATACCTGAATCCTATAGAAAAGATAAAGCAAATAAATTCGTACGATTCAAGGATGCTTTAATTTTTAAAATGGGATATTCGCTTTTGCGAACGGGAAATAAGCAGAGAGATGCATTTTACCCCTACTTCTATGCGGATTTAAAAATCAAAACCTGTGTATATTGCAATGCTCAATTGGCCGTTAGTGTAGAACAACATGCAGACGAAGACAAAAAATCAGCAAAATTTCAGCTAGATCATTTTTTGGGAAAAGCGGAGTATCCTTGCTTCAGTATTTCGTTTTTCAATTTATACCCTTCTTGTGGTTCATGCAATTTAAAAAAAGGTGAAAACCCGATTAACTTTGAATTATATTCAGGTGATTCAGCAAAACTTGAAAAATCTGATTTCGCATTTAAAATTGATAAAGCATCATTAGCAAATTATCGTGTAAACCCTATCGACCGAGATTTGAAGATTACATTTGAGGGGAAAGAAGCAACTAATTTTAAAGCGGCATTCGATATTCAAGGTGTTTATGACACGCAAAAGGATTTGGCCGCTGAAATAATTCAAAAATCACTAATCTATAATAAAAGTTACAAGGAGGTTTTGAAGAAATCCTTTTCTAAACTATATGGTAATAAAAATTCGATCCAATTTAATCGACTAATTATCGGGAGCTATACCGACCCAAAAGACATCCATAAAAGACCAATGTCAAAGTTTAAACAAGATATCAGCAGACAGTTAGGATTAATTGAATAAACAATCTCAGTTTTATATAAATAAGGGAATTCCACAATGTTTTCAGATCAAATCATACCAAAATTGGGACTAGATTACATCCAATAACGCACTTACCTTTGTGATAGTATAAACCATTTAAACAGTTAAATATGTCACAAAACAATCCTACTACAAGTTTATCACGTGTAATTAACCTTACAAAATCCGGAGAAGGATCTGCGCGTACTTACAACTTATACATTGAAATTGATGGGCAAAGCAGCAACCCTCATAATTACCAACTGAGTAGTAATATGAGCCAAAACAGCACAACCGCTTATGCGATAATTGTTGACGAAAATACAATACCCGCCAATACGGTTGAAATTAAGATAAGCTTAGGGCAAATAGATCCAAATGCAGTTACAGAGGAGATTGCGTTAACGCTTATTACACCAGAGGGCCAGCTTGTTTTTAACCCGATCCGAATTGAAGAGGCGCAGCAAGAATCTCGTCCAAGCAAATTCTTTACAAAATAACTCTAAAATTTAGGGGCTTTCACTAGTTATTAAGTCCCTAATTTTTAGTTAGTTTAGAGATATTACTTAATTTTATAGGAAACCCAAAACCTTTTCAATGTCGAATTACCTATGTTATTTTTTTTTCAGAGTGCTGATTGTGTTTCTTTGTCTAACCACTCAAATGGCGCATGGAGAAAATTCAAACCTGGGGGGAGATCAATTTGAAGATATGAATCTAAAAATTGAACGAGCGCAAAAGGCATCCGATTTGGCATGGAAATTAAAAGATAGTTATCCTGATTCGTCTTTGCAATATGCACAGGATGCTTTGCGCCTTTCAAAAGAAACCAACCAAAAGAAATTAGAGGCTTTCAGTCTTTCAGATATTGGAAATTATTATAAGCGTAAAGAAAAATATGAATTGGCATACAATTATTACCTGGAAAGTTTAGAAATCAGAAAGGAATTAGATAATTTGGAGGATATAATTAGCGTTTATAACCAAATCGGTTTATTGTTCAAACAACAGGAAAAGTATGATTCGGCAGCCATTTATTTTTCGGCTGGAATAACTAAACTCAAGGCTGATGAATTGCCACAGTTAAAACTAAAATTGTATGATGGTTATGCCCTTACCCTTTATCATATTGGAAGGTCGGAAGAAGCCTTGACTTATGCTGATAAGGCCTATTTATTGGCAGAGGCAATTGGAGATTCTCTATCATTGGCAAAATCAATTCAAAACAAAGGAGCGATAAATCTGTATTTGGGTAATTACTTGTTGGCATTAAATTATTTTGAACGTGCAGAAATGCTTTATGCGGATTTACAAAACATAAACGGACGCATTGATACATGGATCAATCAGGCGGCTATTCTTTCATTACAAGGTGAGAATCGGAAAGCAGAATCTTTATTATTAAAAGCTGAGGAAAAAAGCTTGAGCCACGGTTTTTTGGGAAATCTTTTCAATATTTACATGGACTTGGCGTTGATTTACAAGACAGATCGTTTTAAATCTCAGGCATACTACCAGATGGCATACACAAATGCGGTACAAACAGATAAATTACACGGTCGAATAGAAAGCGCGATTCAATTAGGTCTTTTAGCAATTGAATTTGACGAATTGCTAAAAGCAGAAAAATTCATTTCAGAATTAGATACATTTGATATTCATACAAAACCACTAAAAATACGTTTCGATTTTTACCGTTTGAAATCAGCTTATTTTGGCAGAACCAACGCACATGAAGAGAGTTTAGTCTACCTGACCAAGGCAATGGAAATTCAAGACAGCCTATTTAAAAGTATCAACCACTTACAGGATATTTTTGCCATGTTGGATTATGAACGAAATGAAAAAGAATTAACGAAAGAGAAGTTGAGGCGAAGTCTTGCAGAACAGGAAAGCATAAACAACAAGAACGCCAGAAATCAAATGCTCATTTGGTTTTTAGGGTTGAGTTTAGTTTTACTTGCCTTATTATTTTTTGCCAAACGGAAGCGGTTAAAAGTAGAACATGAAAAAAGGCTACAAGAAGCAAAATATGAAGCGCTTATTAAGGAAAAAACATACGAAGCCAACTTAACATTTTTTAATGAAAGCTTGAAACTGGAGCAAGAAATAAGAGAGAAAATAGGACGTGATTTGCATGATGAACTCGGAAGTAAATTAGCCGTAATTCAAATGACACTTGAAGGTTTAAAACGTAAGAAAAATGAAAGTGCTTTTAAACAGGTTATAGGTTTAGTTGATCAATCTTGTAAGGATATGCGGTTGATTTCTCATGATTTGATTCACCAGGATTTTGCCTCTAAAAGTTTACCGAACGCTTTGGAAAAACACTGCGAATCCATTACCTCAAGTGGTGGTTTAAAAATTGACTTTGGCTTAATTGGGATACCGCGAAAATTACCGTTCGACATTAAAAAACATCTTCACGCAATTGTCACCTTATTAATTGATAATATTATTCAGCACGCCCAAGCGAATAAAGCAAGCCTACAACTATTCTACCATAATGATAGCATCAATATTGAGCTAATTGATAATGGAAAAGGATTCGAACTGGTGGATATAGATAATAGAGGAGTTGGTTTACACAATGCAAAAATAAGAATTAAGGAAATTGGAGGATCGCTTGAAATTGAAACGGCAAAAGATAATGGCACCTATATTTCAATCATAATACCAATGGATAATGAAAACTAAGACACGCTTATTTATAGCAGATGATCATAAAATTGTAATTGACGCCTTAGTGAGTCAAATAAATGCGCAATCTGACGAATTTGAATTGGTTGGTTTTGCCGAGGATGGCAAAAAAACGCTAAATCGATTGAAAGAATTGGAGGTCGATATTCTCATTTTGGATATCAGTATGCCTATAATGGACGGAATAGAAGTACTTGATCGTGTCAACGAAGATTATCCTAATTTAAAGGTATTGGTGCTAACCATGCGAGATGATTTAAAACACATTCAAGATATGCTGCGAAAAGGAGCACGCGGTTATATCCTTAAAAATAAGGGGGCACAATATGTGGTAAAGGCCTTACAGGAAATTCGAGATGGAAAAGAGTATATTCCGGATGATGTTGCCCAAATTGCAGCAAGAGGACTTATTCCAAATGATGATGCCAAAATAAGACAAAAGAAAGAGCAAATTTTAAAATCTATCCGAGAGCATGAGGCTGAATTATTGGGTTGGTTGACCCTGGATTTAACAGCAAAGGAAATAGCCGATAAAATGCATAAATCTATCAGTACGATTGAAACCTGGAAGAAAAACTTAATGGCAAAAACTAATTCAAAAAGTGCCATGGGACTTGTTCGATTTGCTGTTGAAAATGGATTTCAAAAAGAGCTCGAATAAATTACTAATTATCACTAATGACAGATACAGTTCAAAAATTTGAGCTGTATTTTTTTTAGTTATGTTTTCTTCTGCAACCAGAGTGAGGCGCGATTTTTTTTAAGGAATACCACAAAAAAAAAACACTAAAAAACCGATATCCACACATCTGTTACAACGTCTTTTTTAACGTGTTACAATACATTATAATTGTAAGACAAAAGAGAATTAACAGGTGATAATATGGAAAAAAAAGCACTTATAATCGGGAACGATAATTATAAATTCACTTCTAAATTAAGAGGTGCGGTAAATGATGCCAATGCCATAGCACAATTGCTTAAGAAAAATGCAGATGATTCGCCCAACTTTGATATATGCTTAGAACGCAATATCACTAATGCGACGATTAAAGAGCAACTCAGCAAATATTTCAGCCGAAAATGTGATCATTTTGTCATCTATTTTGCGGGGCACGGCATTAAATTTAATGGTGTAGGCTATTTATGCGGTATTGATGCCTATTCTCAAGATGTGGGGATTGAAATGAGCTGGATTAGTGAGCAAATCAACAGGTGTAAAACTCCAGAAATTACGCTCATTTTTGATTGCTGTTTTGCAGGGGAAATGTTTAACGTGGCCGACATCAAAAGTGATCATTCAATACTCAGGCAAGGGGTTACTTTACTTGCTGCTACAACAAGAGACGATCTTTCAGTAGAGACAAATGATCAAAGAGGGCTGTTTACCTCCATTATTGAAAATGGTTTAAACGGTGCGGCGGCAGATATTCGTGGTGAAATAACAGCTGCCAGCTTGTACCGACAAGCCGAGCAACTTTTATCCCCTTTTCAGCAAAGACCTGTTTTTAAATCTACGGTAACTCAAAATAGTCCAATTAGAAAGTCAAATGCCTTATTGGAAGATGGCAAGTTACGATTACTCTGTAAAGAACCATTATTCAAAGAAAAGGAAACCGTTGTCCATGTCAATCCTGAAATTCTTAATAAAAAATCTGCTGATTTAGACATTGACTATGCAACCTACCAATTACTCTATGCCTATTCGCAGGGTGGTTTACTACAATTTGAAAAGACAAAAACCTTACTTGATGAAACTATGGCATGGGGCACTTGTCGACTAAGCAATTATGGAAAATTGATTTGGGATTTATTGGATCAAAACAGAATTTAAAATGGCAATTATGGAAAACATACCAAACGGAATTATAATCATCCTTCATCAGGGGTTTACGGCGATCAATGAACAGGATTGTATCAATGCGCTACCTGAAAAATGGAGAGCGCTTCAACGAAAAACAGTGCGCGTTAAATATTCAAAATCTTTTGGATTGGCGGACGGGCAGGAGATTAATTTTCTACAATTCGCTTATGAACATAAACAGCAATTTAGAAGAGAAATCCTTCCACTAATTGAAAAAAACAAGGATCATGTAATTGCTTATTTTGGTTTAGTACCTGTTCCCTTAGGGATAGATTTTGGTCATTTGTTTTTCAATTTTAATACCATAGAGGTATTTCAATGGCATCATAAAGAAAAAGTATGGTATCAAGAAATTGAATTGGAAGAGGTCGCGGGTGATAGCACTATTCTCCCACCAAAACTTCCAGCCACAGATCAAAAAGGGTTAAATGATGTCCTCATTCGTTTAAGTCTAGCGCATCAGGTTATGTCGCACACGACGGATGAGGTACTCCCGAATGCTGCAGAAATTGATATCGCATTTAAAAAACCAAATGAAGATGCCATTGTAACACGCGATAAAATGACAGAAGTTGGTCAGCTAGTGCAACGGACGCTAGATCAATTAGCAGAAAACGAGAGCGATATTGATGTCATTCATCTATTTGCAGCAATTCCATGTGGTCCTGCCTTCTTAATTGGAACAAAGATTTCACCAAATGTGCACCCTTTTGTTCAAACCTATCAATATAAAAATACAAGTAATCCAAAATATCAGAAAGCAATATTGGTAAAACAAAAATTGGATCATACAGCAGTTATCAAATCTGTAGATCGCACACGTGCCAATGAATTAAGAAGACTTGCCGATACCGAATTGAGGAGTAATATCCGTGAATTTTGTATGCAAAATGAACAAGAAGCGAACGATAGACAATGGCCGAAAGATGTTATTTATTTTAAAGATAAAGGAATAATGAACGAACCACTTTGGTCAGAATTACCACCAATCTATCAAACAAAGCTTCAAGAAGATTCGTGCCGTAAGCAGACTGAGACTATTGAGAATGGTGTTAAACGATTTATGCGTAAATGGCATATTGATGATTATTTCTTATCGAGCCTATCGAAAAGGTTAGAGACGGATGAAGAAATTACCAAAGCATTACGCCTTTTCTTTTTTCACGAAGTGCTTCATGATGTGGAGCATGACCTGGGGAATGGAAAGGCTGAAAATATTGAGAGTTTTCCGAAAGTGCTAGAAATTGCAGACTATCAGGCTGATGTCTATGCACTGCTCAATGAATATGGATATAACAAGTACTTCTATGGTAATATAACCGAGAAGAATACCTTCTTTTTAGAAGCAATAAAAATGATCCTTGAAACTGCTTGGGGACAATTGGAAGAACAGGCCCAACTCGAACATATTCAAGTCAGGCATTTGAACCGGTTTCTTATTTGGCATTGGCAATATATCCGAATTCAACAAGCGGAAAACACGACAGATGACATTTTAAAAATTTTAGAAGAAAAACCCTATATCGAATTGGCAGGTTTACGATCGTTTGAAAAAAACGGACGGTTCTACTTTCATTTGGATGAGCGACAGGAAAATTATTTAGAGATGGCGATTTTCTATAAAAACCAAGTGATACGCCAAGCTAGTGCATCAAATTTTAAAATCGAAAACCTCATTGAAGGCATCAAATCTAAAGATAGCGAGCGTGTATTTGAAGAACTCAGCAGATTTTACCCAAAAGATTAAAAAACAACTATGAATTATTTACAAAAAGAATTTATTCAATTTCATGAAGCCATTAAACTTTATGAAAATGCGGAAAACTCAATTTTAAGAGAGAAACGCGATATGCTAACTAAAGAACTGAGAACTTATTTCGATCAAAAATCAAAAGCCGAAGGAACAGCAAAAATTACTTTTGATGTGCGAAATCAAGGGAGTTATTCAATGGCGACAGGCATCAAACCGATTGATGGAGACTACGATATTGATGTAATGGTTTTATTCAATATTGACATCAAAGATTATCCTAATCCAACAATCGTAAAGAAGTGGGTAAAAGGAGCACTTGAGAGACCTGGCAGAACAATAGTTTACAAAAACCCTTGTGTAACTGTTCAATATTTAAAAAATGGCTTGCCTGCATTTCATGTTGATCTGGCACTGTACGGAAACAGGAATGATATCTGGGGAAATCAAACTTATATTTCAAAGGGTAAGCCAGGAGCAAACACTAACGATAGAGCTTGGGAAATTTCAAACCCAGAAGAGTTGAAAACAAAAATAAACAACCGCTTTTCAAATGCAGAGGAATCTGCTCAAATGCGCCGTGTGATTCGTTATTTAAAACGTTGGAAAGATCTGAAATTTAAGAATAGTGGGAATGGTAAACCAACAGGGATTGCAATTACGGCTTTGGTTTATAACCTATTTCAGCCTTCTGTTTTTGGTTTTTTTAGTTCAACTTCTGATCCTGATGATATTCGAGCATTAAAAGCCCTAGTCCAACGAATACTGGATCAATTTAGATGGATGAATAATTGCGATTGGAATGAACATACGATTTCGGTCAAATTACCCGTAGTGCCTGGCAATGACTTATTCGTGAAAATGACTTGTAAGCAACACCAAGCTTTTAAGGAAAAGTTAATCGAGTTAAAAAATGCTTTATCAGATGCTGAACGTTCGAACATCAATCCCGCAACTAAAATTCTCAGAAAACAATTTGGAAATGATTTTCCACTCATTACTTAATCCAAATCATATACCCAAAAAATGAACAATTCAAACTACATATTCTTATTGGGAGGTAATGACCTTGAAATGCTTGAGATAAAATCAATTCTTGAAGCAAATAAAATCAGCTTCCATGACCAAGGTTTAAAATGGGACAATGCCCAATGGAACTCGTACAGCAACTATTTTGAATTGCCTGAATACACCAATAAAATCTTTGTTGGAATTGAATTGTCCGGAAAAGAAAATCGCCCTCACAATTCGATTGACATTGATCATCACAATGAAAACCATGAAAATCAATCGGCAATAGAGCAAGTCATTACCTTACTCGACTTTCCACATGAATGGAATAGAAAACGGCAACTAATTGCAGCAAACGACCAGGGCTACATACCCGCTATGAAGGTTTTAAAAGCCACTGATGAAGAAATTTCTGAGATTCGATTCGCTGATCGTAAAGCACAAGGAGCAACAGAATTAGATGAAAAAAATGCACAAATTTCAATAGATAATCGTTTGCTCAAATTAGACGGTGTGACGTTGGTTTCCTCACTAACTGATCGTTTTTCGACAATCGCAGATCGCTTATACGGCAAAGCTGATCAATTATTGATTTTTAACGCAGATACACTAACGTTTTATGGAAATATTCAAGCTTTAACCGACGTCTACAAAAATGATATTGAATCTAGTCGCGTTTATTATGGCGGAAGTTTAAAACAGGGTTATTTTGGTTTGGCAAAAGGATACTGGACAAAAGATGAATTGCACCAAGAAATTCCAAAAATTGTTGCGCTAATCAATTCAGCGATAGAAAAAAAGAACGAAGATCACAAATCTAATTTGAGCCAATTTGTCATCACAGAATTTAATGATTGGGTGAGGAGACTAGACAAAATTGATTCGAAAAAGGAAAGCAGCTCTGAGGAAAAAATGCACAGTTATCACATCTTTTTATTTCCGTTTAAATGGAAGAGAAATGAAGATACAGGTCCTTATCGACTGACAGACTTTGATGACCTTCTTAATGGTCAAAACAATGAAACAGGGAATTGGAAAAAAAATGATTTTCATTGTTCTCCCGTATTTCAATCTGAAAATGACAATTTTCAAAGTGGATTTGATCGTTTTAACGAATACAATTATTTCTATGATCATGTCCGGAAAATGCTTTATGATTCAGATGAAAGATTGACAACAGAGACCAATGCCGAACAAAAATTCATGCATCATTATGAATATGAGTTAAGAGACAAAAAAGCAGCCTATCAAATTTTATTAAGAGAAAAAGAAGGCGTGGACGCTCAACAGCTGGACGATTTAAGAGCAACTTATAGTTTGGAAATTGATACAATTATTTTGAACGTGTACAAAACAGGAACAGCCGTTTTATCTTTTCATTTACGAAATCATTTACATGCAGATCCTGAAGATATTTTAAAAATCAATCTTTTTGGAAGAAGAATTTCGCTTCCGTTTTTTGGCATGACCTCCGATTCTGTGTACACAGGCTTGCCTGATCAATCTTCAAAAACAAAATTATTTGATCCCCTTAAACGCCCAAAAGAAAATGAAATTCCAAATGCAATATGGCTAGGACCGGCTAGAATCAATCTCAAATCGGGACAAATATCAGATGATTTATTATATGATGACTTTTCTGCATTTAGAGAACCGGAAAATTATAAAAATTCCACTTTTCTTTTACCACATTTTATTAAAGGACTTTTCCCAATTGGCTTTCTTGCGACAAAAAATCAAATAGGCAAAATAAATATTGCTCCTATTTTGGATGATCGGATGCATGTGGTTTCTTGGTATGGGAATTCAAATTTGATGAATTCTTTAAACAAAACCAAATTGGATAAACCCAAAGACAACCAGCGTGAAAAGGGCAACCTTAAACAATTAGCAAAATGGGAACTCGACCAATCCTATACTTACGAAGTTTCAGATTGGTGGTACAAATACTTATACGTTGATACGGGCGTGTTGCAAACTAACCGTTTTCAGCGCACATCAGCCATTCGTGAGCAAACCTACTCCAGATTTGTTGAATGGGGAACACTTTACGGTGTGTCGCGCTATAGTTTTGTAATGATTACTTCAAATTTTTCTGAAACTCCAGAATATTTGGTGCGTCATTTACAGGGCATGTATTATAAAATGGTGGAGCTTTGTTTATTGCAACGTGCTACTATTTTGAAATTTTCAGATGATGCAGCACGACTTTCGCAAGCTGTTTTCGAACTCAGTTCTGGCAAAAAAAAGAAGAAAGAAATTGAGGAAATCACACATGATATAAATCAGCTTTATCGTCGTTATATCTTTTTTGTGAATCGTATTTATTTCCGTGAAGTCACACCGCAAGAACAAGGCATTGAATTGTATGATCTACTACAAAAAACTATGCGAATTCCAAATGAGGTGAAGAGTTTAGATGCGGAGATTTGTGAACTGAATGCTTTTGTAAAAACAGTTAATGACGAGAATCAAACTAAAGAAGCTAAAAATTTCACTTGGATGGCCGCTATGTTTCTTGGGCCAACATTTTTCGCTGGAGTTCTAGGCATGAATACGGTACCAATTTCATGGGCAAATCAAGGTACTTGGCACTCATTTGGAATGAGCTTAGTCTACGTCGTCAGCCTTGGGTGCATTGCAGCGATTGCCCTCCTCTATATTTTCCGAAAACAAAACCGCCTAAAAAATAACTTATGAGCAAATATAAAATTGAATTTAAGCTTAAACAGCATACTCCACTCATCCACTTTCAAGCAGAGCAGTTTGGAGCAACCTTGCGTGCAAGTGAGTTGAAACCAAAACTCGATAAGTTTTTAATTGAGCAACTTCAATTGTCACATCAGTATGATGAAAAGGCTGAACATAAGCCTAAGCAGTTTTTCATCAATGAAGAAAAAGAAGCCCTGGATTATAAGGTCAGAATTGATGTAAAGTCGACCCAATGGGATGAAATACCAACGAGCACAGGAAATAACAATAAAATACCCGCCTTTTTTGCGAATATGGGGCTTGATTATTCAGAAAACAAAAAGTATTTATGTGTTTCAAATGACCCGATTAAAGTAACGATACATTCGTTTCACACCGAATTAATCAATTTGATTTCATTGGACTTGTTGCAAACTTTTTTTCAACAGACAAATTTCGGGACGCGGCAATCAAAAGGTTTCGGAAACTTTTCCATTATTGGTCAACCTCTTGTTGAAAATTACTATGATGTGAGTTTCGATATTTCTCCGCGAAATTTCCCATTTAGCGAAAGAGGAATGCCAGATGATTTTAATGCTTGGGAAACTTACTTCAAAGTATTTACTGGAATTGACTTTTTTTACCGGAGCTTACGAAGCGGTATTAATCGTAAAGGAAGAAATGGAGACGTATTTTATATTAAACCCGCCATTTTCTATTATTCCATGAAAGTATTGGATAAGCAGTGGGATAAAAAATCGATCAAAGAGGTTTATTACCCGAGTGAATTAGAAAAGCAAATAGATCGCAATTCAAATCCAGATATTCTCACCTATCCCGATAATGATGAAACACACATTATGATTAAAGATGTATTTGGATTAAGTTCAACTGAATCTTGGCGTGAGCCGTACAAGAGCGAATTAACCAAGTCACACGATTCAATTGACCGTTTTCAATCTCCTTTGCTTTTTAAACCTTATGAAGTCTCGAAAGGAAAGTACAAGGTTTATATTAAATCGACACCCATACCCTCCGAATTTTTAGGGGAGACTTTCAAAATAAAATTTGGTTCTAAAGAAGGGCTCAAGCTAAAAACGCCCGATAGATTTCTATGGTCTGACTTCTGGAGTTTTTATTTCTCAAAAGATTTCCCGGTTTTAAATGAACGTTGTGATACCTCGATCGACGGTTATGCAAGAACCACCGAGTATAGAACTCTCAAAAGAATCCAAGATTCAATACGTGTAATTAAAAATCAGAATACATGACAAATACAGATACAGTTCAAGAGAAAATAACTTATACCGCCATAACCATTGGTCCGATTGTTAGCACCTTGCAACGTGCACGAAGCACCAAAGCTTCCTGGGCTGCTAGTTATACGATATCCTATATTGCCAAACAAATAATAAGAGCAATAAGGAAGCAAGGATTGGCGGAAAGAGCAGATTTTATCCTCCCTTATTTTGAGGCGGATGATTTGGAAAGATGGGATGAAGTTGGGCTATTTGCAGATCGGATTGTAATTAAAGGTAGCATAAACGGAATCCGTAAGATAACGGATGATGTTCTTAAAACGCTTTCCACATTAATCGCGAAAGACTTAAGTGAAAAAGTGGAAGAAGTCTATAATTATTGTAATGCCCATTTCAATATTCGTGTTTTAGAACCAATAGAATTGACCGAGTCAGTAAATAAAGAAGTGACGAATGTAATGTTTGAGACTTACCAATTATTGGATGTTGCTGAACTGCAAAACGCTCCCAACCTGTATGCTGATGCTGATTATTTGGTTCGCTTTTTTGAAAAAGTACCAGGTTTTGAAAACAGCCTCACATACAATCACTTTCATAACAAAGCCTTTCCTGAAAAACGTAAGTTTCCGAGTACTCCAGAAATTGCCACGGCCGAATTTGAAAAGGATTCTTTTTACGAGGGTTTACGGGAAATATTGAATAAAAATCCTAAAAACACGAATAACGATCAGCGTCAGGAAAAATTCTACAAAGACTTAAGAACTTGGCAAGGTGATAAATTCAGAAATTATCAAAAATACATGGTGGTTGTTAAGGCAGATGGTGATAATTTTGGGAAATTAATTAGTGCCATTTATAAGCATAAGCCTGAACTCACAACGGCGTTTTCTGAAGCAATTTTTTCATTTACACGCATGGCTGCAATTGCAGTCTCTAAAGTTCTAAACGGTTATCCTGTTTTTGCTGGTGGAGATGATTTACTCTTTTTTGCGCCGCTCGCCCACACCCATTTTAACCGTGAAAATGTCGAAGAAATAAAAACCATTTTTGATGTAATTGATGAGATCGACGATTTATTTAGCAAGACCTTTTACAATGATCGTTTTAAAGAAGCGATAAATGAATCCGAAAAACCATTAGGCATGTCCTTTGGAATCTCTATGGCTTATTATAAATTTCCATTGGCAGAAATTCAAAATTGTGCAGACTTTCAACTTTTTGGAATTGCCAAAAAGACGGCTCAAAAAAATGCAATTTCTTTTGAAGTGCTAAAGCATAGCGGACATAAATTTGGAACAACGTTTTTTAAACCAAAATATGAATTTGACAAAGATATTGACCTAAATCAAAAGAAAGAAACAAAACCTGATCAAAAGGCATTAGGACTTGGGACAGCATATAAGGCATTTCAAAACCTTCTGAAGATTTCGGTTGAATCATCTGTCTTTTTAAAGAACATTGCTTTTACTTTAATGCGACAAAAACGCGTGCTATTTGGCATTGGTAGAGAAAAAGAACTATTGGCACGTAATGCATATTTTCAGCATTTTTTTATTCAAAATTTTAACGAATCCGTACATCAAAAAAAGAATGATAAAGGTCAAAAAGAACTCATTCCATTTTTAACCCAATTACTTGAGTTTTGTCAAGCGATATATACCGAAAACCCGCTTAATCCAATCAAAAAAGCGACAAAAGAATCAAATAAGAATACACCAGAAAAAATTCCAAAAAATGAAGAAGAAATCCACGAGGAAAACATCATGCATTTAGATGCTACGCTACAATTCATTGCATTTATTCACAATAAAGAAGAGGCATAATGACAGATAAATCAACAAAAAAATGGTTCGTAACGCTAAAGCCTGCCGAGAAATTTTTCTTTGGAGGAGAGCAAACGTATCAAAAGGAAGGAAAAACAGATTATTTTATGCGATCCAACTATTTTCCGCAGCAAACGGCTGTTTTAGGCATGATCAGGTATTTATTATTGAAAACTTGCGGAGACGAAACAGTCTTTAAGAATAATCGCATCCAAAACAAGGACAAAGCTGCGGAATGGATTGGGGAAAAGAGCTTTAGAATAGATGATACCGAATTTAATTTTGGAAAAATTAAAAGTCTATCACCACTATTTATTCATTGCAAGTTAGAAAACAAACATTTTTTTCCGCGAAATAAAGAATACTTAAATGATGATGAAACCACTTTCAGAAGCGAGATGCTTCAGTTGTCAAAAAAGCATGCTCATTTTAATTTGCAGGCTTACGAAGCAAAAGAGGGATTGGCCGATTTACTGACTGACCAAGCAGATAAAACACAAGTCACTTATAACGATTTTTTTGTTCCCTGTCAGCAAGTGGGTATTCGCAAAAACTATAAAGGCGTATCGCAAGAAGGTGCTTTTTATATCCAGGTATTTCAAAAATTTAAACCTTTTCGTCATAAGGCAAATAAACGGATTAAACAAGATCTTCATTTTGCATTTTTACTTGAATTAGATGCTGACTTAGACTTCGATACCACAAAATCAGGTCCCATTTTTGTTATGTTAGGTGGCGAACAGCAAACATTTGCCTTGACGGCAGCAAAAGCGGAACAGAACTTTGAAGAACTTCAGCCAAACTATAAACCTTCGGTAGAATATGACAAACTTGTTTTAACAAGTGATGCTTATGTGGACACTTCAGCAACCAATTGGGAATTTTCAATTGCTAGTTCTATCAACTTTCGTTTTTTGGAGACTCAGGTTCAAACCAATGGAAATTATTATGGGATTGATCGAAATGTAAAGTCGGATAAAGGTTCTACGTATCAAGAAACAAACAAAAAAATAATAACACACAGTAAAAAGTTTGAACTCTATAAACGTGGATCAGTTTTTTACGGAGACATAGCTAAAATGCGAACCGCTTTTGATTTAAAAGCGTTCAAATCATTAGGATATAATCATTATAAACCAATAGAAAAAAATGGAAATAGCAAATAATTTAAAACCAGTAGCCTACCTTATGACATGCAAAACAGATTTGCATGCAGGTAGCGGAGACAGCACCTTTGGTGTAATTGATAATTTAGTTCAGCGCGATAGCATAACGGAAATGCCAACTGTTAATGCCTCTAGTTTAAAAGGAGCATTAAGGGAGTATTTTTCTTACTATTGGAAGCAGCAAGAAGAAAAGGATTATCAAAAAAAACTGAACTATATTTTTGGGGTAGATAACCAAAGAAAAACAGATGCAACAGAAAAATTTGATTCAGAGATTGGACATTATAAATTTTTCCCTGCAGATTTATTAGTATTGCCCGTTCGTAGCAGTTATGGCGTGGCTTATTATCACGGAACTTGCCCTTTTCTAAAGGAAGAAATTGAACGCAAAGCAGATTTTTTTGGTACCACTATTAACTTCCCAACTTATCCAGCGCAAGAAGGTAAATCCCCTAAAATTAAATCGCAACAACCTGTTTTACTAGAAGATTTTAAAGCCATTACGGATTCAAATGGACTTGATCAAAATGATATTTTAGGAGATAATATTGCTTGGTTTAACGACCAACAATTCAAACAAATTGCAGAACAATTGCCTGTGATTGCTCGAAATAGTTTAGAAAATGGTATAAGTAAAAACCTATGGTACGAAGAGGTTGTGCCAAGAGAAACCCGTTTTGTCTTTTTTGTATTGCAAGACGGAGATTATCGGAAGGATTTTGAAGATTTGCTATTAGACGAAAAACCAATTCAAGTAGGTGCAAATTCAAGTATTGGAAGAGGTTATATATCCATTAAAAAAATAAGCCAATGAAAAGTTCAAACCTAAATCAATTGATACCACAAGCAATGGAGGCTGTGCGGTCAAGCCGAATGAATGAATATATAAAAACAGAAGGAAAAGATAAAGGTAAAACCTTCAAAGAAATTCCAAGCGCCATGAAGGGGTATATCCCAGCAATGGGGGCATCTATCAAACAATCAGGTGTTTTACCCACCTTGGCTTTTTATGCAAACGACTCGGGAAAAGAGGCCGATAGCAAAAAATTATTGGCGGCAATTCTAAGCCTCATTTCATCTCAAAAAGAACGCCAAAATCTCGACCCAACAGTTGAAGTTCCCTTAGTCAATTATGTGATTACGCGTTGCAAAATTTCAAATACTGACAGAACACAATTAGGAGCAGACAACTTAAATCCTTTTGAATTGAATATCGTCACCAAAGAAATTCTACAAGCATTAGTTGCCCTAAAATTGGCAGTAAGAACCTTTAAAATTGAAGAAAAATGATCAATACAGGACTTTTTTACAATAAAAGCTATTTTCAGAAACTTTCTTTCGACCAACGAACAGGATATGCTCATTTTAACGGAGAGTCGGCGATAAAAAAAATAACGGACTTGAAACTCATACCAATGACACGAGACAAGTTCGAAGCGACTCTAGCAAATGTGGTTCCCATTCAATTATTCACCACCTATCCCGGTTTGTTAATTGGTTCAGGATCGCCGCATGAAATAGGTTCGGATAATTCGAAAAAGATAAATGGCGAACATATCGTTCAGAACGAATTACGTTTGGGCTTATTCTTTGACCATGCTTCTGGCTTTCCTGCCATTCCAGGTTCATCAATCAAAGGTGTATTGCGCAATGCGTTCAATCATCAAGGATATATTAAGGATTTATTGGATACCATTTTTAACGCGAACGCAACTCCTTCACAAAAAGAGAATTGGGACGAATTAAAGAATCCAATAGCCTGGATTAAAAACTTAGAAAAAAATAGCTTTGAAGGGGAAGGAACAACCAGTCCTTACGAGAGAGATTGTTTTTACAAAGCCCTTCCCATTTCTTCAGACAATGATCATAAAGCATTTTTAGGAACAGATTATATTACGCCTCACGAAGATCCCTTGGGCTCGCCAAATCCAGTTCAATTTTTAAAAATATTACCAAGAGTTACTTATGAATTTAACTTTCGCTTATTCGATCGTTTGATTAAGACAGAAGAAGGTGAAGAACTTATGATCACTGCTTCACAAAAACGAGAATTATTTCTGACAGTTATTAAAGAATTGGGATTAGGCGCCAAAACAAATGTGGGTTATGGTCAGTTTCGAGAAAAAGGAGACGATCAAGTCCAGCTTTCTGATTTGGAGGTTGGTACTTATGTGGAATGTTTAATTGAAAAAATAATGCATAGAGAAAATGAAGATCAATATCAAATCTATTTCTCACCGCTAATTAAACAGTACAAACAATTTTTAGACAGTCTAGGTAACAAACCCTTTCCATCCATTAAAGTTGGACGTTCTCAAGCCAAGCATTTTTATGATCTTCTGGAAGAATCCAAAAGAATGGCTTTAAGGATAAAAAAAATAACCCCCGACAAACGCATCCTTCTTGATAAAGAAGAGATCCGATTTACTCCATAAAAAAACAACCGCTTTATGCTAAAAATAAAAGCCATACAATACCTCAACATCCCCATAAAAACGCGCTATCTTTTCTTAAAACATTTACAACGCAATGTGCATGAATTTGCCCTGAACAGACAAGAATCATTCATAGCAGCAGGAACTTCAGCAGAACATTTCCACAGAGACAAACAAAAAAAGTCCCGTCAAGATCGTGACCAACTCCCCGTCTGCATTCATGCTATACAAATAGACGGCTACTTTGCATTGCGTGCATACACAGAACCTGCAATTGCAACTCTCGATCATTACCAAAAACTATTTAAAGCAGAACACCCCGAATTAGCCAAAAACTGCATTGAAAGTTCTGAGAACTGTAACATTAAAAAAACAGATAAAACCTTTATTTACGAAAGTGACAACTGGCTTCCCTATCGTGATTGCACAAAGAAAAACGGTGTTTTTTACGATCAGGAGAAAAATAAAATTGCCAATTTTGACAACCGCGTAAAAGGAAATATTGGAAGCTTTCTTCGAGCTGTCTTAGGCGACACTAATGCACATGTCGACAAAGCAAAAAGCAGCGTGCAATTGCTACAAAATAATCCAAAAAAAACGACAAAATAGACAAAATACAAGCACTAAAACACAGCTAGCTTGATTAGAATTCAGACTTTTTTCTAAAAAAATGAAAAAAGTTTGAATTCTGCTCAATCCACTTCTGCCACCACTATATTCCTCTGTCCGCCAGTGATTGAGAGGATGAACATCGGCATCGAAGGGGCGAACAGAATCTAGGCCTATTAATCTAATTTTAACGCAATAATCACACTCAGATCGCTGGGTATGAGGATGGCACTAACCGATATACACTTAACCAACTACTAACCATGCTCGAAAGACGCTACTTCGGAACCATTGAGGAAGTTATTGAACCACCAAACCTTATTGAGGTTCAATCCAAGTCCTATGAGGACTTTCTCCAAAAAGACGTGCCTGCTAAGCAACGCATTGAAACCGGCCTACAAGCCGTGCTTATGGAGGTCTTCCCTATTAACAGCTACGATGAAACCATCGAACTCAACTTCAAGGAATATGACATTGAGGAGCCTAAGACAACGGCTCTAGAAGCACTACAGACTGGCGAAAGCTTTAGTGCTGCTCTCTATGTTACATTTAAGCTTAAAGACGAGACTGGCACAAAAGAAGAAAGAGTTTACATGGGTGAACTCCCAATGATGACTCGACGCGGCACATTCGTGATAAACGGTGCTGAGCGTGTTATCGTATCACAGCTTCACCGTTCACCTGGTATCTGCTTTGAGAAGTCATTCCACCTTAACGGTAAGGAGCTTTTCTCATTCCGCATCATTCCTGACCGTGGATCATGGCTTGAGACTCAGTTTGACACAAACGATCTTCTCTACGTTTACCTCGACCGCCGTCGCCGTCGTCGTAAGTTCCTCGCAACTACTTTCCTCCGTGCTCTCGGATACCCTGACACACGTTCAATCGTGCAAGAGTTCTATGACATTGAGAAACTCAAGCTATCTAAGAAGATGGATGAAGAGGAACTCTCCTCACGCGTTCCTTTCGAAGACATCATGGATGGTGAGCAAGTTATCGCTAAGCAGTATGAGCCACTCACTATCGGTGTGGTCAAGCAGCTTCTCGAGCTTGGCACTAAGTCTATCGAAGTAATCGATTCACGTCAGGATGAAATCATTCTTAAGTCACTTAAGAAAGACCCTGCACATGATGAAGAGTCAGCTCTTAAGGACATGTATCGTAAGCTTCGCCCAGGAGATCCTCCGACAGCGGCAAACGCAAGAGCGCTTCTTAAGCGTCTCTTCTTCGATCCTAAGAAGTATGACCTCACACGTGTTGGTCGTTACAAGATCAACAAGAAGCTCGACATCGATGTAGATTCAGGCGAACGCACTATGGTAGGAAAAGATTTCCTCCATGCTGTAAAATACATCCTCAAATGTAAGAAGGGTGACGGAGTTCTTGATGATATTGATCACCTTGGATCACGTCGTGTGCGTGCAGTTGGCGAGCTTCTTGCTAACCAGTGCCGCGTAGGTCTTGCTAGAACAGAGCGTCTCGTAAAAGAGAGAATGACTTTGTTTGATGTAAACATCGAAGGAATGACTCCTCAGAAGCTTATCAACCCTAAGGCTCTATCAGCAGTGGTAAGAGACTTCTTCGGTAGATCACAGCTTTCACAGTTCATGGACCAGACTAACCCTCTGGCAGAACTCACACACAAACGTCGTCTCTCAGCGCTAGGACCTGGTGGTCTTAACCGTGACCGTGCAGGCTTCGAGGTGCGTGACGTTCACCCATCTCACTATGGCCGTATCTGTCCTATTGAGACTCCGGAAGGTCCAAACATTGGTCTAATTAACTCAATGTGCACATACGCACGTATCAACGAGTTTGGTTTCATTGAAACTCCATACCGTAGAGTTGAAGGTGGAATCGTTACTAATAACATCGAATACCTAACAGCGGATGAGGAAGAAAAATTCCTCATCGCACAGGCTAACAATCCACTCAGTAAGAAGGGTGAGTTCTTGAGCAAGCGCATCACAGCTCGTGAGCGTGGTGAGTTTATGGAAATGGATCCGAGCACGGTTCACTACATGGACGTTTCTCCTAAGCAGCTGGTTTCAGTTGCGGCTGGTCTCATCCCGTTCCTAGAACATGATGATGCTAACCGTGCGCTTATGGGATCTAACATGCAGCGCCAGGGCGTGCCACTTCTCGTATCTGACGCTCCACTCGTGGGCACAGGTCTAGAGGCTAAGGCTGCGTCAGACTCCCGTTCAGTAATTACTTCTGAGTCAAACGGTGTTGTAGCCGCTTCCACAGGTGAAATGATCGTCGTTACTAAAGACGGTGTTCTCCCAGTGAGCGACGAGGCATTCCTCTCAGACACTACTTCAGTGAAGAGCGATCCAGCAGCAGGTATCTTCGTATACCCACTGCGTAAGTTCATGCGTTCAAACGCAGGAACATGCATGAACCAGAAGCCAATCGTAATGCGTGGTGATAAGGTGAAAATCGGCCAATGTATGGCTGATGGACCTAACACAGAAAACGGTGAGCTAGCTCTCGGTCGTAACGTTCTCGTGGCATTCATGCCTTGGAACGGATACAACTTTGAGGATGCTATCGTTATCTCTGAGCGTATTGTTAAGGAAGACGTTTACACATCTATCCACATCTCCGAATACGAGTG